>JBMYND010000062.1:281-502 GCA_049597955.1 Parvibaculales bacterium | reverse complement strand
TCGCCAACATGACTTTCGGCTCGGCGCATTGCCGTGACGGTTTGAAATTTGTGCGATAGGCCTCAAGCGCGGTGTCGAGATTGTCGGGATTGATGAAATGCGCATAGACATAGGGCAGACCGAATTGTGCCGCATGATAAGCGCCGTCACCGCCCGAGCCGAGCATATAGACGGGCACGCTTTCATCGCCCATGGGTTGCGCGTGAATGCCTTGATAGGGG
>JBMYND010000062.1:0-271 GCA_049597955.1 Parvibaculales bacterium | reverse complement strand
TTCGGGAAAGCCGCCTTGCTCGCCGCTTAAACCATTGGCGTCTTCCAAAAACTGAATGAGCATTTCAACCTGTTGTGGAAACACGTCCGGCGGCCATGCTTTCGGGCCCGGTTGTAAAGCGGCGGTGGTTTTTGGGTCGCCACCCGGTGCGCGTCCCAATCCCAAATCAATGCGTCCGCCCGACAGGCTGGCCAGCATGCGAAATTGTTCGGCCACTTTCATCGGGCTGTAATGCGGTAGCGTCACGCCGCCTGAGCCGATTGATAAATGC
>JBMYND010000061.1:0-510 GCA_049597955.1 Parvibaculales bacterium | reverse complement strand
GATTTGTTCAAAAACCTGCTCGGCGGTGTTTCCATTTTGATTGAGCGACGTTTCGCGCTGGGCGATTGGATTGAAGTCGAAGGCGTGGTCGAAGGCAATATTGAGCAAATCGGCTTCCGCTCGACCCGCGTGCGGCGTTTTGATCAAGTGCCGGTAGTGGTGCCCAACAACATGTTCTCCGACCATGCGCTGGTCAATTATTCCAATATGACGCGGCGGCGCATTAAATGGATTATCGGGCTGGAATATCGCACCACATCGGAACAGCTGAAAACCATTCGCGCCGGTATTTTGAGCTGGCTCGACAGCGACCCGCGCTTTGTCACGGAAATCCATGACGTGCCGAATATCGTCCATATTGAAGGCTTTAATGACAGCTCGATTGATATGCTGGTCTATTGCTTTACCGAAACCACGCGATGGTTTGACTGGTTGTCGGCCAAAGAGGATTTGGCGCTGGCCATTAAGCAGATTGTCGAAGAGGTCGGTGCCAGTTTTGCTTTCCCCAGC
>JBMYND010000060.1:0-512 GCA_049597955.1 Parvibaculales bacterium | reverse complement strand
GCCAAGCAAGCAAAGTCGGCTCTTGAAAAACAAAGCCGATTTGGCTTTGCGCCAAGCCTGTCACACTGCCGATAAAAGGTTGTTCAAGACCGGCCAATAGGCGCAACAAGCTTGATTTGCCGCAACCGGACGGGCCGACCAAAGCGGTGAAGCTGCCGCTGTCGAACTGCGCCGTCACATTGTGGAGCGCGGTGAAGCCATTGTCATATTTCAGGCTGGCTGCATTGAGAGCCAGTAC
Source organism: Parvibaculales bacterium (assembly GCA_049597955.1). Taxonomy (GTDB): domain Bacteria; phylum Pseudomonadota; class Alphaproteobacteria; order RS24; family RS24; genus JAYPAN01. Next base: position 274 of record JBMYND010000060.1, on the reverse strand, counting down.
ACTCATGGCGCACCTGCATTGGTGAAGTCGGTCGTAAAGGCGTTTTGCCAGTCCAGCGTTGTCGGATAAACCCCGTTTTCCGACATGGTTTTGAAGAAGCTTTGCCAGCGCGCCGTACTCATCGCGCCGAGGCCGTGTTTTTCCGTATCGGGCGAGGCCAGCATGCCGCGCTGGCGAATTTGTTCAATCGCTTGATCGATAATGTCCTGGCGCATATCAGGATTGGCGGCGAGAATAAGCTTATTGCCGGGGCTCGGGTCGCCGTAAATGTAGC
>JBMYND010000059.1:0-513 GCA_049597955.1 Parvibaculales bacterium | reverse complement strand
GGCCGCAATGGCCTTTATGGCCTCATCGGTAAAATAATCGGTCAAATAACCGTCGGGGCGAAACCGCGGGCCGCCATTAAAGCTGGTTGCATAATCCAGCACTTCCCATTGCACCTTATCCAGGACGGCAAATCCATTGCGCGCATTAACCACATTCGGGTCATCGATCGGCAAATAAAGGCCGCTGGACATGAGCAGGCTCTCATCAAACCCTTGCCCCAGCGGCAGCAAATCGCCCTCGCGCCCCAAATGCCATTTGCCGATATGCAAGGTGCGATAGCCTTTGGCGCGCAATTCTTCCGCCAATGTAATCTCTTCCACTGGCAGGCCACGCTGCCAGAAACTCAATTCGTGGCCTGCCGCATCATCGGACGGCGCGCGAAATTGAAAGCGACGCGGCATGGCATCGGTCTTCGCCAATTGTTTTAAAATGGGAGCAAAACTATCTGGCGCTGGGGTGAACTCAAATCCGAACCGGGTGGAATAGCGGCCAGTCAACAACATGGCGCGCGA
>JBMYND010000058.1:0-514 GCA_049597955.1 Parvibaculales bacterium | reverse complement strand
TGGACGCCTTCCCCGGTGTCAGCAGTGCCGGTTACGGCCCTGCCGTCGGCCAGCCGGTCATTCGCGGCGTCGGCGGATATCGGGCTGATGTCATGCAAAATGGCATGACGATTGGCGACATTGCCGCCACCGGCGGCGACCACACCAACGCCTTGTCGCTTTATGATACCGAGCGCGTGGAGGTGCTGAAAGGCCCGGCCGCGCTGCGCTATGGCGCATTTGCCGCCACCGGCGTGGTCAACAGCTTCAACCGCCATTTGAATGCGGACACCGATGAAGGCACGGATGTGTTGTTCGGATTTGGCGATAATGCCGATGAGAGCATCACCGCTTTCTTCACCCGTCAGGGGCGGTTCAGCCTGTCGGCCATCTCGCAAGGAGCCGGCAATATCACCATTCCGACACATGCCGAAAGCGACCACCAAGTGGCTGTTGAGCAGGAACATGCGGAAGAAGAAGGTGACCCTATTCCGGCACATCCGGCGCATGGCGAAACAACCGCTTTAAGCACCGA
>JBMYND010000057.1:305-516 GCA_049597955.1 Parvibaculales bacterium | reverse complement strand
TGTGCGAAATGCTCGACATTGATGAAAAAGACCGGCATAAAATCGTCCGTTGGATGCATTATTTGGAAAACGCGCAATATATTATCGGCAATCCCGATGCCAAGGTGAGCCCGTGGTTCATTATGAAATTCCTTTGGAATATCAGGCAAATGTTCAATTACGGGCAAAAGGTTTTGCAAGACCGCCGCAAAAATCCGCGCGATGATTTGCT
>JBMYND010000057.1:0-295 GCA_049597955.1 Parvibaculales bacterium | reverse complement strand
TTTCGCCGGCAATGACACGACGCGCAATTCACTATCGGGCACCATGCGGCTCTTGACGCAATTTAAAGACCAAAAGCAAATGCTGTTGGATGACCCCAATCTGGTGCCGGCCATGGTGCCAGAAGCTTTGCGCTTGGTCTCGCCGGTCATGTATATGCGCCGCACCGCTTTGGCCGAGGCTGAGTTTTCAGGCCAGCAAATTATGCCGGGTGAGAAAGTCGTCATGTATTATGGTGCCGCCAATCGCGATCCGGAGGTTTTTCAAAACCCCGATAAAATGGATATGCACCGCAAT
>JBMYND010000056.1:0-523 GCA_049597955.1 Parvibaculales bacterium | reverse complement strand
CTCGCCCCATGTTTGAGATTCGTTATGCAGCCTCACAGGCGGTCCGGTCATGAGCGAAGCGGCAGGAACCGGCGCATTATTCCCTGATGAGGAACGCCAAGACCCAGTCATGGCCAAAGGTCAAACACATGCCGTCGGCATTTTACCGGCGCATGGCATTCAAAATATGGTGCGCGAAAAACAAATCTGGGCGTCAGGCGGTGTGCTGGATGACCAGATACAACCGGCCAGTCTTGATTTGCGCTTCGGCGATATCGCCTATCGCATTCGCGCCAGTTTTCTGCCCGGTGAAAAAGGCACGGTGGCCGATAAGTTGGCGGCGCGCGCTTATCATAAAATCGATCTGTCGCATGGTGCGGTTTTGGAAACCGGATGTGTGTATCTGGTGCCACTTATGGAAGCGGTCAGCCTGCCGGAACGCACGACCGGTTTTGCCAATCCGAAAAGTTCAACCGGACGCATTGACGTCTTCACCCGTCTGATTACCGATTTCGGCACGGAATTTGATAAAGTGCCGGCCGGT
>JBMYND010000055.1:0-534 GCA_049597955.1 Parvibaculales bacterium | reverse complement strand
GCGAAGGGGATGTTGTTGCGCTTCAGCGTGCCGAGCCGCGCCATATTATGCGCCCGCTCCGTGCCAATGCCGTCTTGCGCGTAAATCGCGCTCAATTCATGCAGATAATAGACATTGACCGAGGCAATCGCGCCCAAATCGGCCATGCGGCGCACTTGCTCAGGCGTCGACAGGCCGAAATGCTCAATCGTCCAGCGATGGTTGAAGCGCGGCTTTTCGGCTTGCAATTTCTCCAGCGTGTCGAGCGCCAATTCCAGCCCCATATCGCCGGTGCAATGCACATGCACTTTATAGCCTTCATGCCAGAACAGTCGCGCCGCCTCTTCAAAACGCTCGGGCACCATCAGCCATTCGCCTTCATGGCCGTCGAGATAGCCGGGTTCGCCGACCATCATCAGCTGTGAGAAAAACGCGCCATCGGTGAACAGCTTGGCGTGATCGGTGAAAAACAGATTTTCCGTATTGAGCTTGGGATATTCCTTCACATCGGCCAGCACGCGGTTGAAGTCGCCATCATGCGCCAGCGCCAGCGCA
>JBMYND010000054.1:0-541 GCA_049597955.1 Parvibaculales bacterium | reverse complement strand
ATAGCCAACGGGTTTACAGCCCGTCCCCTTTAGCCACTCGGGCATCCCTCCGCCCTAAGAGTTGTAAAATCCAAATTCCGCAGAAATCTGCCATTTTACAATTAATCACAAGCACAAAAGGCCGTCCGCTAACTCCATTTTCTTACGAAAACCAGTCCAGCGACGGAACGATTGCACTGCAATGTCAACAGTCTTATAAGGAATTGCATGGCCAAGCGCAAGCACAAGAATCCTCATAAAGACAGAAAAACTCTAGCAGATTCGTCACAGCTGTATATCTATGGCAGCCATGCTGTGCGCGCAGCAGTGGATAACCCTCAGCGACATATCAAAAACCTCTATTTGACCGAAAATGCAGCGCACGAGCTGGCGGAAACGCTGGCAAAGCGCAACATTCAGGCGCAAATAAGCAAACCGCAGAAATTGGCGTCGCTTTTGCCGCCGGATGCGGTTCATCAGGGTATGGTGTTGGAAACCGCACCTCTGCCCGAACCGGATTTGGCCGATTTGGCCGCTTCGGGCAAATTATTATTGCTGCTCG
>JBMYND010000053.1:0-549 GCA_049597955.1 Parvibaculales bacterium | reverse complement strand
GCCATTGCGGGTTTTGCAGGCAATAAGCGATTGCCGCTTGCACATTGTGCCAGCTTGTTTCGGCCTCGCCCGTATCCATCGGCTGCAAATAAAAATGCTCGAAATCCAATTCAGCAAACTGGTCGGGCGATAATTCTTCCTGCGGATAAACGAGTTTCAATTCATGGCCGCGCGTTTGCTTGAGGTCTGATTGCGGTTTGGGGCTGACACAAATCCAATCGACTTCTTGCGGCACATCCAGCGTGCCATTGGTTTCAACGGCGCATTCAAAATTGCGCGCTTTCAGCGCCGTCAGCAACGTTGCGTCAAGTTGCAGGCACGGCTCGCCGCCGGTGAAGACGACATAGGCATCAGGGCCGGGCGGGTCTTCCGGCCATAGCGCGGCGATGGCATCGGCCAGCGCCTCGGCATCGGCGAATTTGCCGCCATTTTGTCCGTCCGTGCCGACAAAATCAGTGTCACAAAACGTGCATTGTGCGGTGGCGCGATCTTCTTCGCGGCCCGACCATAAATTGCAGCCCGAAAAGCGACAAAAAACGGCGGGACGAC
>JBMYND010000052.1:0-560 GCA_049597955.1 Parvibaculales bacterium | reverse complement strand
TGGGTGATGACAATATGGCTGACTTTCTCGTCAGGTGCCAAAGCCGCCATAATGGCATCGAGATGCGCATCATCCAGTGGCCCAGGATCAATGATGGCGACATTGCCTGTGCCGATAATATAAGTGCCGGTGCCGGTAAAAGTAAACGGACCCGGATTATTGCAAATAACACGGCGAATGAGCGGACTCAAATCATCGCAGCGTCCATATTCGAAATCGAATTCAGTGACAAAAGGAATGGCCATCGCATGCTCTCCCAACACAATGTTGATGATTATTTACCATAAACCGACGCCAAAGTCTTGAAGGCAGGCACACAAGACGCGCAAAATCCGCTTGCGCTGACCTGTTTATCGCGTCAATCTCCGTTAAATTTCTGAGGGAGTAAATCATGGACAAAATTCTGCAAATCTTATCCGGCGCTTTCGGCGCTCTTCTTTTGGTGATGGCCGTGCGTTGGGTGTTTGACCCGGCCGGTGCTGCTGGAGCGATTCAAATGAGCTTATTGGATGGCCCAGGACGCAATTCCATGATTGGCGATATGGGCGCATTCTTTTTCG
>JBMYND010000051.1:0-562 GCA_049597955.1 Parvibaculales bacterium | reverse complement strand
TCAATATTTTGGGTGGCTGCTGTGGCACAACCCCGGACCATATTCGCGCCATGGCCAGTGCTGCCGCGCAAAATACGCCGCGACCGATTCCGCAAACCGCAAGGCATATGCGTTTGTCGGGCTTGGAGCCGTTTACCAAAACCGATGAAATTCCCTTCATCAATGTCGGTGAGCGCACCAATGTCACCGGCTCGGCCAAATTCCGTAAGCTGATTACCGAGGGCGACTTCGATACGGCGCTGGATATTGCGCGCCAGCAAGTCGAGAACGGCGCGCAAATTATCGACGTGAATATGGATGAAGGCATGTTGGACAGCGAGGCGGCAATGGTGCGCTTCCTCAATCTTGCCGCCACTGAGCCGGATATCGCCAAAGTGCCGGTGATGATTGACAGTTCGAAATGGGAAATCATCGAGGCCGGTCTGAAATGCGTGCAGGGTAAGCCCGTCGTCAATTCCATCTCATTGAAAGAGGGCGAAGAACCGTTTTTGCAGCAAGCACGCGCTTGTTTGCGCTATGGCGCGGCGGTGATTGTCATGGCGTTTGACGAAGACGGGCAGGC
>JBMYND010000050.1:0-568 GCA_049597955.1 Parvibaculales bacterium | reverse complement strand
ACACTCACACTCGCAAGTAATTACACAATCGCCTTCCCCCCAACCGGAAATCCGGAGATAACCGGCACACAGGCGCAGATAAATGCGACGATCGGGCAGTCTTTATCGGTTGATATTATCAAAAGCGGGGCGTTTGCCCTGTCCGGTCTGGGCAACAGCCCGACCCTGTCAATTGTCAAGGCCAGCGACAATAGCACGGTTGATTGGTTGAATATTGCGGCCAATGGCACGCTGTATTTCACCACCGGTGATGATGCGCCGGAAAGCACGGATGCGGGCAGTTACAGCCTCAAGCTGAAAGCGGTGAATGGCAGCGACACGGCCTATTCGGCGGCGGTCACGCTGACGGCGGGCAGGACGATTAGCGGCGACAGCGATGTCACGACCAGCGAAGCGACCGCCTATAATGACCATATTACCGGCACGCAGAGCCATGACACGCTGCGCGGCGGTGCCGGCGATGACACGCTGATTGGCGGCTGGGGCAATGATACGCTGCTTGGCGGCGCCGGCAATGACCGGCTGGATGGCGACAGCCAAGGCACAAATACGCTGACCGGCGGGGCGG
>JBMYND010000049.1:0-576 GCA_049597955.1 Parvibaculales bacterium | reverse complement strand
AGTCTGCGTTATTATCGTTTGCAGTTACGAGTTTGTTGCGCTTAAGGTGGCTTCCGCACCTGTCCTCCACTAACCTATTAAGCACCAGTCGATCCTTGTTCGCCCCCATCATAAACACAGACCCCCAACTTGCACCTACAAGAGGTAAAGGACTTTCCTGGCCAGGAGGTCTGCACGGCTATTACGCCTGTGCTCGAATCTCTTCGGGTCCATGACCTGTGCTTATGGTGGAGGCGCCGGGTACTGCCCCCGGGTCCTGCCTACCGTTTAGTTCGCTTCATCGAACAATGGAGGGCGGCGTTGAACCGAGTTGAACATCCGCCCTCCAAACTATTTAGGCTACCAACGCGAGCGTACCAGCTTTACCACGATGATAGAAAGCCTTTCTCCATTCAGTAGTATGTGTACATGCATACTGACTGCGCTTCAAAGGCTTCTTAGCATTTGATACTGGATGAATAACCAGCAAACGCTCTACATCTTCGCTCATAGCATAACCATCAAACAATTCAGGGTCTGTAAAGTTTGATCCAAGTTTCTTGAACTCAGTTGTAGTTTGATCTGTTACGACATCGT
>JBMYND010000048.1:0-588 GCA_049597955.1 Parvibaculales bacterium | reverse complement strand
AGGGACTTGCCCCGGTCCTCAATGCGGACCCGGACGCCGTCTTCCTTCAGTCGTCGGTTGAGCTTTTCGAGCAAGGCCCTGGACTAAACCTGGACTAAACAGCCCATTTATACCCCTCTTTACTGCGTGGTGGCGAAGGGTTGTAAGGGGTGGACGGGCAGTAAAAAAGCGGCCCGGAGGCCGCTCTGTGACTGGGATCTCAGTCCCTGACGGTGATCGGAGCGGCGGGATTTGAACCCACGACCCCCACTACCCCAAAGAGTGACGTGCTCGGGGAGATTGACTGCCCCGCAAGCGGATTGATTTGTCTTGAAAACCGCTTGGACTACTTTTGGACTGGGTTCTGAAGAGGGTTCTCCATAACATGGAGGGGTAGCCCATGTGGTGTCGATGGCCCGATCCAAGCGGACATCCCGGCGTACGACCGAAGTGCAAGAGCCTCCTGTCGTGGAGGTCGAGCAAGAAGCCCAGGAAGACGCGCCTGCCCCTGAGCCTGCTCCTGAACCCGTTCAGCTCACCACGGCCTCGCAGTACCAGGCTGACTCGGTTCGGTACTGGTATCGCCGGACCCGTGACATTGACGTGTTG
>JBMYND010000047.1:0-617 GCA_049597955.1 Parvibaculales bacterium | reverse complement strand
TACTTGCCTTTGAGAATACGAACCTTTTCATAGTCTGCATCTTGCATACCAATAGTCAGACAAAGACTTTCTCTCATCCGTTCTTTGTCATAAATGTCTGCATGCAGATGTAGATTACTAAGTTGCTCAATAGTGTAACTTTTATTCATGGCAACCATCATGTTTTCTTTTGAAAACGCTTTTGCCATTTCAATTGTACCAACACCATCCATGTTGGCAGCAATAATAGGAAGAACATCAATAACTCTTTGAGAGTGTCGGAACTTAAATGACCGAGTAAGCTTGACTTCTTTACGAGATTCTAGTGTAGATCGTTTTGGTCTTAGAAGAACGTCTGAATAGTCTAACTTAGTATCACTCTCAATATGCATTTTTTATCACCTCATAAAATAATGGTGCCGGCAGAGAGACTTGAACTCCCGACCTGAGGTTTACAAAACCCCTGCTCTACCAACTGAGCTATACCGGCTTATTTAAATCTTACAAAAGCCCGAATGAATAATGGACCAAGACGGTAACTTAAGTAAGGATTACCGCTATTGTACCGAAAAGTTCCCCACTCAAAACTCCAATTTTTCCATCCGAGCCAAAACCAATCTCGATGTCTTATTTTCATA
>JBMYND010000046.1:0-624 GCA_049597955.1 Parvibaculales bacterium | reverse complement strand
TCTGATTATCGGCACCAATGGCAATGATGCGCTTGAAGGCACGCAAGCGGCGGATATTTTGCGCGGCGGCGCGGGTCATGATGTGCTGTATGGCGGCGCGGGCGATGATGTGCTGCATGGCGGTGCCGGGGCCGATATATTGGTCGGCGGTGCCGGCGATGATGTGTTTGTGCTGGAATTGGGCGACGGTTTCCGAGCGGTTGATGTGGTGACTGATTTCAGCGCCGGTGACACAATCCGCATTGATTTGACGGCGGCGCAAATCGCCGATATTGCCGCGCTTGAGGGCGCAGCCGCCAAGCTGGCCGCCTTGCTGACCCATGCCAATATCCGCATCAGCAATGATGCCGATTATGACACTGGCACAAGCAGCAATGACCCGACCATAAATGATACGGTGATTAGCTATCTCGGCGCTGACAAGGCGCTTGGCGGCACGGGCGAAAATGCCGATATGGTGGTGATGGTGCTGGAAGATGTGGCGACGGATTTGACATTCACCCAATTTGAACTGGTATGAGGGGGTGATTGTCTTTGACCTGTTGCAAATAAGGAGAATAAAATGACCGGCATGGCTTTGGACACACATGCCTATTATAAAAAACTCATCGCCACGGGCTTGCG
>JBMYND010000045.1:0-631 GCA_049597955.1 Parvibaculales bacterium | reverse complement strand
GCGTAAATCCCGATAACGGTAAGATCAAGTGATGAAAGCATGGGTCCCCTCCCCCTTAAACCGCCACGAATAAAATCTTATTTTAAGCTCTATGTGACAGCGTTGTCATTAATCCGCATAGTGTCGCAAATAATGGCGACATTCAAGCCTCTATTTTTTGGCTTGGCGCGCCGCTTGGCAGGCTTTGCCGGTTTGCGGGTCGGCCGCGCATTGATAGACACGCACATAATCGACAATCATTTCTTTGGGAAAATCCGAGGCGAAATAACCGACATTATTTTCGCTTTCCGGCCATTTACCGCCGACAGCGAGGTTTAAGATAATGTGGAAAGGTCGGTCAAATGGCGCATCAAAGCCGGGATCGCCCTTCACATTTTGCGAATGCCATTGGTCATGTGTTTTGGTTGAAAAATGAACATCATCAACATACCAATCCATGCGCCCGGCACTCCAATCAACACGATAGGTATGAAAGCCATCCGCCGGTGCCGGCAAATGCACACTATTGCCGGTATATTCGTTTTTCGGCCACTGGCCGCCATAATGCAGCGTGCCGTAAACGCGGTCTTCGCGACCGCCTTGGCAAACCTCGCAGCTCATCGCCAGATTAATCGCTTCCATAATATCAATT
>JBMYND010000044.1:0-632 GCA_049597955.1 Parvibaculales bacterium | reverse complement strand
CGGTTATTGTCATCCTGCATTTGCAGCGGCACGATTTCTTTATCGATGAAATCATCCAGAGCGGCCAAATAGGTGCGGATATCGTCAGGTATCGCAAAATCCATGAAAACGCCTCCCAAATGCGCTGAACTTGGCCATTATCATGGCGAAGCGGCGCTTTATTGGCAAGCCATAAGCGCGCGGCGAGACAAATGGCGCACCCACAATATATAGGCGTGAACAGAAACGGCACGGCTACTATGTAAGTGATTCGGCCATGCTTCGTTCTCTAACTGTTCAGGATAAAAGGGTTTTTTGAGTCGGTTTTGCCGATTCGGCGAATCGATTCGGCCAAGCCTCATAAAACACGGGCAAAACAGCGCATATTGGCCGCTTTCGCTTGCCAAAACGCACCCGCTTGGTCATTCTGATGGCATGTCTTTGAGCGGATTTTCTCCCCAAGTGCGCGTCGTTTTAGGGCCGACCAATACCGGCAAAACCCATCTCGCTATGGAACGCCTATTGGCGCATCAAAGCGGCATGATTGGCCTGCCTTTGCGACTTTTGGCACGCGAAACCTATGATCGCTGCCTCAGAGGCGATTTCGGCCGCGTGCATAAGGCTGATGTCGCGCTGATGACCGGCGAAGAGAA
>JBMYND010000043.1:0-638 GCA_049597955.1 Parvibaculales bacterium | reverse complement strand
TAAAACGGCGCTTCATCGCACCAGTCCAATTGCTTGTCCATATTTTCTTTAATCAATTGCATCGGCACATGGCCGGGCCCTTCAATCATCACTTGCACATCGTGAGCCCACGCAATTTGCGTTAATTCGCCCAGCGTCTCCAGCTCGCCCAATTGCGCCGCATCATTGGCATCATAAATCGAGCCGGGGCGCAGGCCGTCGCCCAAGGAGAAGGAGACATCATAGGCTTTCATAATCTCGCAAATTTCTTCGAAATTTGTGTAGAGGAAGCTTTCTTCATGATGCGCCAGGCACCATTTCGCCATAATCGAGCCGCCTCGCGAGACAATGCCGGTCATGCGCTCCGCCGTCAGCGGCACATATTTCAGCAACACACCGGCATGAATGGTGAAATAATCAACCCCTTGCTCGGCTTGTTCAATCAGTGTGTCGCGGAACATATCCCAAGTCAGTTCTTCCGCCTTGCCGTCGACTTTTTCCAGCGCCTGATAAATCGGCACTGTGCCGATGGGCACAGGCGAATTTCTCAAAATCCATTCGCGGGTTTCGTGAATATGTTTGCCGGTCGACAGATCCATAATCGTGTCAGCCCCCCAGCGAATGCCCCAGCTCATTTTATCGACCTCTTCGCCAATCGA
>JBMYND010000042.1:0-674 GCA_049597955.1 Parvibaculales bacterium | reverse complement strand
GTCTGCCAAAAAGACCACCCGGTACTAGCCAGTGAAAAACAGTTGGCCGACATTATTCCCTATGATTGGGCCATTGCCGGCTTCGATATGTTTTTCGCGCAAACCCTGCCCGCCCATTTGGCCGATGCGTTGCAAGTGCAGGATTTTCCCAAATATCGCTTACTCAGCCAGACGGCTTGCCTTGACATGGTGCGCCAAAGCGATGTGCTGACGCTCGTTCCGCAACGCAGCGCGCATTTATTAACGCCGTCGCGAGCGTTTGACAGTTTCGTTTTTCCTGGGCCATTGTGGTTTAATATATGCGCTGCGTGGCCGCGCGAACCTATACAAGGCAAAATTATCGCTGATTTTATCGACGCCCTCTTGCCACAATGACTGCTGCAAATCGCAGTAAAGATTGACTCCACTATTGCCAGTTTACGTTCGCCAAGTCGTCGATAGGTAGTTGTTGACTGCGCTAATTGCTGCGCTAAATGGCCGTCAATTAGCGCAGCGGTGCTGATAATTTGTTGATTTTGTCTACTCCTGACTACTTTGCAAAACTTCTGAAAGACGCGGGAAACTCAAAAAAAAGCCGCATTTCTGCGGTCAACAAACAAAATACGCAACTATAGGATAATGGTGAGCCCGGAAGGATTCGAACCTTCGACCCACTGATTAAAAGTCAGTTGCTC
>JBMYND010000041.1:0-675 GCA_049597955.1 Parvibaculales bacterium | reverse complement strand
CGGCACCGGCGGTAACCAATGGTGCGGCATTATCGGGCGTGATGCCACCAATGGCGACGCAGGGCAGTTCGACAAATTCTTGCCAAAAACTCAATATATCCGCATCGGCATTGCTCTTGGCCTGTTTGGTTTGCGTGTCGTAAAACGCACCAAAGGCGACATAGTCGGCGCCTGCTTCGCCCGCTTCCATCGCCAAATGCTTGCTGTCATGACAGGTTACGCCGATGATTTTATCGTCGCCCATTATGGCGCGCGCCGCCGCATAGGCCATGTCATCTTGCCCGATATGCACCCCATCGCAGTCATATTTGGCGGCCAATTCGGGGTTGTCGTTCAAAATAAACGCCACATCATGGCGGTGCGCGACCGGCATGAGTTGCGCAATCGCTTCGGCAATAAGCTCTTCATCAGCCGGATGATTGTCAGTATTTTTCAAACGCAATTGCAGGCAAGCGACATCGCCGGCGGACAAAGCTTCATCGAGACGTGGCGCGAAAGCTTGCAAGTCAATCTGTGGCGGGGTGATGAGATAAAGCCGCGTGCGGGCGCGGCCTTGCGGCTTTTTTGCGGCCATTATTTGCCGTCACCCATGCCCGATGCTTGCCCCAAATGGCGCAGCTTATGGTCGGCCAGCACGCAAGCCATCATCGCCTCACCGACCGGCACGGCGCGAAT
>JBMYND010000040.1:0-678 GCA_049597955.1 Parvibaculales bacterium | reverse complement strand
GATATCGTGATTTTCGGCGTCACCGGTGATTTATCGCGGCAAAAACTTTTGCCCGCCTTGTTTCACCGATATTGCGACGGCCAGATTGATGATAGCAGCCGTATCATTGGCGTGGCGCGCGGCGCCATGGACGCGGCGGCATTTCTCGATTTGGTCAGGCAAAGTTGCAGCGCTGCCACCGATTGTTTCGTCGAAGAAAAATGGCAAAAATTTGCCGCCCTATTGGGCTATTTTGATATTGACGCAACCGATGAAAAAGCTGATTGGCACGGTGTCAAAACGGCATTGTCACAAGATGCGCGCCCGCGCATTTTTTACCTTGCCGTTGCGCCCCGACTCTATGTGCCGATTTGCGAAGCGCTAGGCCAGGCTGGTTTGAAAAATGCCGGCGCCCGTGTGGTGCTGGAAAAACCCATTGGGTCGGATCTACAAAGTGCCGATGAGATTAATAAGGGCGTTGGCGCGGTTTTTGACGAACATCATATTTTCCGCATGGACCATTATCTCGGCAAAGAGACGGTGCAAAATCTATTGATTTTGCGTTTTGCCAATATGCTGTTTGAGCCGCTTTGGTCCAATCGTTCAATTGACCATATTCAAATCACCGTGGCCGAAACACTGGGCGCGGAAGGGCGCGATGCATATTATGACAGTGCCGGCGCGGTGCGCGATATTGTG
>JBMYND010000039.1:0-679 GCA_049597955.1 Parvibaculales bacterium | reverse complement strand
AGCGCGATGAGGAATTGACCTTGGCCAATTTGAAAGCAGCGCAGACACGCTACCAGCAAGCGATTATCGACCTTTTGCCGCCACCGCCGGCGCGTATTTTGGATGTCGGCTGTGGCACGGGCGAATTGTCAAAAGCGCTGAAATCAATCGGCTATGAGGTAGAGGGCTTGTCGCCTGACGTCAATCATATCGACAGTTATGCCGCGAAAGTCGGACAACCGTTTCATCATTGCGTTTTTGAAGATTTTGCACCGCAGCGCCCATATGACGTGGTGATTATGAGCGAGTCTTGCCAATATATTAAGCTCGACAAGCTGTTTCCGGTGCTCACTGCGGCGATGAAAAAAGACGCTGTGTGGGTCGTTGTTGACTATTTTGTCAAAGACGGGGTCAGCGGTGTGATGGCCAAAAGCGGCCATACATACACAATGTTCCATCGTGCCGTCGCGCAGAGCCAATTGACCATGGATTATGACCGCGACATTACCGAAGCGGTTTTGCCGACTTTGGATTTTGCCGCCAATTTGGTGGCGCGCGGCGAATTGGCCTTATCCATGCTCAAACAGCGCATTGACCAGCGCAGTTTCGTTTTGTCGAAAATCGTTAATCTGATTTTATGGCTGGCGCGCAAGGAACTGAGCAAGCTCGAACAAAGCCGTATTTTAATCGACAGCGCCGC
>JBMYND010000038.1:0-686 GCA_049597955.1 Parvibaculales bacterium | reverse complement strand
CGCGCCGACCCAAATCAGCGGTGTCAATCCGGCGAAGCACAAAGCCAGCATATAAATCGATAGCTTGGTGGTGAAGGCCGACAAAACAACCGTGCCGGTCACCGAGGCTTCGGGATAGGCGTCTTGCAGCCAGCCGTTCAAGAACGGGAAGGCGGCCTTTATGCCGAAGGCGAGCAGCACGCAGAAACCGGCCGGCGTGGTTGCGTCCAATGCGGTGATAGCGAAGCCCGCACCGTCGCGCCATAGCAGCACCGCACCGGCCAGCAAAATAACGCCGGAGGCGACTTGCATCAGCAAATAGCGCATTGCCGCGCACATGGAGCGCGCCGTATTTCCGGCCAGCACCAGAAACACTGAAGTGAAAGCGGTCAATTCCCAATAAATAAAGAGGGTGAGGAAATCACCGGCGAACAAAGCGGCAATGGCCGCACCGGCATAGGCCAGCCCCGCCGTGGCGGTAATTTTGACGTCTTCATGCATGGCATAAATGACGTTCAACGCCGCCGCGATATGGAAGACCAAGGCAAAGGGTTTGGTAATCGCTTCGGCGCGCACCAGAATAATGTCAATAGCGGCCAGATTGGCCGTCATATGCACGCCCGGCGCGATTTGCCAAACCGACCAGCCGGAAAAGGCAATCAGCGCCAGCATATAATAATTGCGCATGAAGGGCGGCAGCAGCGGCA
>JBMYND010000037.1:0-693 GCA_049597955.1 Parvibaculales bacterium | reverse complement strand
CAAAAAGAGGGCAAAAAGAAAATGCGCCAATTCGGCAAGGTCGATATTCCGCAAGATGCATTCATCCAAGCTTTGAAGATGGATGATTAGAATGACCGCCCCGAGGCGGAAGGCGCACCAAAGCCCGCAAGTGGGCAGGTGCTTTTAGCCCAAGCCTTGAAGATGAAAGACTAATCCCACTTGCATTTGCGGTTCGGCAAATTATAACAGCCATTATCGAAACGGATGGACAACCGGCCGACGCTTGGACAAGGCGCACTAAGGCAGCAAAACTGCTAAGTGCTTTTAGTCTGCGCTGGCCTCCGTCGAATGGATGGACAGGTGGCCGAGTGGCTGAAGGCGCACGCTTGGAAAGCGTGTAGGCGTTTATAGCGTCTCGAGGGTTCGAATCCCTCTCTGTCCGCCATTACCTGCTCGTTTTTTTTGCTTCTCAATGTAATAATTGTTGAAAGTTATTGTAGCAGCGAGGTGTATACCTATGACGGAAAAGAAGAAAAAACCTACTAACCAGCCTAAAAAGCATGAGGCCATCACTGAGGACAAGGAACTTGTCTTCGGTTGGGAAGAGTGGGTTGAGTTGCCAGAACTTGGACTGCCTGCGGTCAAGGCGAAGGTGGACACTGGCGCAAAGTCATCTTCCATGCATGCGTTTATGATTGAACCTTATGGTAAACCTGAAAAGAAGCGCGTTCG
>JBMYND010000036.1:435-708 GCA_049597955.1 Parvibaculales bacterium | reverse complement strand
TTTTTCACGCACCGGCAAATTACTGTCGCTGATAAAGCCGGTATAGAGCCGACGGCCCCAAACGCCATGCACATATACGCTGGCGAAACAAACCAAAGCTGACGCCCATAGTAAATAAAAGCTCATAGCCCTTCTCCCTTTTGACACCGGAAATCGTGGCATGGGTAAGGCAGTGAGGCAATAGAAGCGACTGAAAAATATTTGGAGAGAAAATTTATGGCGGAGAGAGAGGGATTCGAACCCTCGGTACGCTTGCACGCACAACGGTTTTCG
>JBMYND010000036.1:0-425 GCA_049597955.1 Parvibaculales bacterium | reverse complement strand
ACCATTGGCCCCGCCGCTAATGACCGCAACTTTATCCGTGAAATTTTTCATGACTGCCCCTCCACAAAGAGCTGCAAGGCTAGCGCGCCAGCCGGAGACGCACAAGGGGCGGGTTCGGTGTTGACTGGCGGAGAGAGAGGGATTCGAACCCTCGGTACGCTTGCACGCACAACGGTTTTCGAGACCGCCCCGTTCAACCACTCCGGCACCTCTCCGTCTCGTGGAAAGACACGAACGCTTTCGCGCAAGGCGCACTTTATCTCGCCAAGGCTCGATAAATGCTTATAGCGTCCGGCACCTCTCCGTCCTCAGCCCTTATAAATTGCTGGTCGGGCGTTGCAAGTGAAACTGCACAAGGCTAGCATTCGATTGCAATAGGGGGCAGGCATGAAAGATTTCACGGATAAAGTTGCGGTCATTAGCGG
>JBMYND010000035.1:334-718 GCA_049597955.1 Parvibaculales bacterium | reverse complement strand
GCGCAAGTCTCATTGCCCGGCGGCTGCGCCATTGGCACAAGGCCGGTCGATTTATATTTGAACGGGCTGGCCGCCATGGGAGCCGATATAAATGTCGAAGGCGGCTATGTGAACGCTACGGCGCAAGGCGGGCTAAAAGGCGCGCGCGTCGATTTTCCTTTCGTCTCGGTCGGCGCGACCCATGTGCTGATGATGGCGGCGTGTTTGGCCAAGGGCGAAAGCGTCATCACCAATGCCGCAACCGAGCCGGAAGTGGTCGATGTCGGGCGCTGTTTGCAGGCCATGGGAGCCAAAATTGACGGGCTCGGCACACGCATATTGACCATTCAAGGGGTCGATAGATTGTCGGGCGCTGACCACACGGTAACGCGCGACCGCATTGAG
>JBMYND010000035.1:0-324 GCA_049597955.1 Parvibaculales bacterium | reverse complement strand
GCCGTTGCCGCCACGGCGGGCGATGTCACCCTGACCGGAATTGATGAAGCGGCATTGGGGGCGCTGGCACCGGCCATGCGGTTGGCCGGTGCTGAATTGACCGACAGCGCGCAGGGTCTGCATGTCAAAGGTCCGCAAACCCGCCCGCAAGCGACACCGATTACCACCGAGCCCTATCCCGGCTTTGCCACTGATTTGCAAGCGCCGTTTATGGGGCTGATGTGTTGCGCCGATGGCGTGTCGCGCATTCGCGAGACGATATTTGAAAACCGCTTCATGCATGTGCAGGAATTGGCTGGACTAGATTCAAACTACGAATCTCTT
>JBMYND010000034.1:0-740 GCA_049597955.1 Parvibaculales bacterium | reverse complement strand
CGAATGCGGCCATCGCGGTCTTCTTCATCTTCAAAACTCGGCAATTGCGTCAGCCAACGCACCCGCCCCTGCTCGCGCGACAGCGAGACAAGCTGCCCTTCCAGCGACATGATCAGAAGATAATCGCCCATCACCCACGGGGTTTCGATAGAACCGACATCGGTTGTCCAAATGCGTTCGCCCGAGCGAATATCGATCGCCGCCGTGCGCCCACCATGGCTGGTCACGATAACGCGGTCGCGGTCAATCACCGGACGCCCGACAATGGCATTGAGTTTTGACAGCGGCGTCACTTGCGTGCCGCGACTGGTCAAGCTGTCAGTCCATAGCACCGCACCATTGACTGAGTTTAACGCCACAACTTCACCGGAATTAAACCCGGCAACGACAATTTGCTCGTTCACCGCCACGCTGGTTGCGCCGATAATCGTCGCCTCTTCGGTAATCGCCAAATGCTCCCAAATGCGCTCGCCGGTCTCAATATTGAAAGCCTGCAAACGACTGTCTTGCGACGCCACAAAAATTTGATTGCCGCGCACGGTCGGCGCATTGGAGAACGGCACGCTGTTTTGCACGCGCCAGAGAATTTCGCCGGTATCGCCATTGAGGGCCATGATTTCGCCAAAGCCGGTGGTGGCAATCACGCGGCCGCGCCCATAAGCCACGCCACCGCCAAAACCGTCGCGCAAATCGGCATCGACTTGGTCGGAACCCCAAAAGCGCGACCAGCCGAAATTGGT
>JBMYND010000033.1:498-745 GCA_049597955.1 Parvibaculales bacterium | reverse complement strand
AATAAGAAACATTGATGGTCTAAAAACAATATTTTCTAATGTCAACAGTAACGACATATATATTGAAGTTCTAGATAACAGTATATTAGACGATGTCAATTTTTGGGAACTGTATTTCCATATCGATCCATTAATACACCGAAAAGAGTGTATCTCTGGTAAAATAAATATAATTAACAATTTAACAGACAACAAAACAGTATTAATTAATTGCGGTCTGTACAAAACATTAACGCGGGCGTAGCTC
>JBMYND010000033.1:0-488 GCA_049597955.1 Parvibaculales bacterium | reverse complement strand
ATAAAGTAGTAATTTAATTGCGGGCGTAGCTCAGTGGTAGAGCATTTCGTTGCCAACGAAAATGTCGTGAGTTCGAATCTCATCGCCCGCTCCATTAAATGAGGTAAAATATGAAATTTTTAGATGAACCGCACTATTATCCTACTAATGTAGAGCTTGATATCGACAAAGATTATATTTTACATTACATTAGTATACTAGAAGACAAAGATTGGATTAATCATCAATCTACAAAAAGCAACAGAACAACAGAAATTTGGTATTCTCCTGTTATCAGGCCAGAAAAATTTAAATATCAACCTAGTGATTATTGGGGATATAAATTTCCTACGCGCAATCCAAAATGGGATGCGGATAAGACCACAAAACTTCCAAGAACAGATTATTCTATATTGATATTAAAAATCAATGCTAATGATAGAATGCCACCACACACAGATGGTTTTACAAATCCAAGAAGAACCTGTTGGAATTTCCCACTTAGTGGT
>JBMYND010000032.1:0-771 GCA_049597955.1 Parvibaculales bacterium | reverse complement strand
CGGTTCAGGTTCCGACCTCGCCTCATTGCAAATGAAAGCCGAAGATAAGGGCGATCATTTTCTGTGTAATGGCACCAAAATATGGACGACCATGGCGCAGCATGCCGACATGATTTTCTGTCTTGTGCGCACTTCCAATGAAGGCAAACGCCAAGAGGGCATTTCATTTCTGTTGATTGATATGCACACGCCGGGTGTCACTGTGTCGCCATTGGTAACGCTGGACGGGCCGGCTGAAGGCGCGCAAGAGATTAACCAAGTATTTTTTGAAGATGTGAAAGTGCCGAAAGAAAACCTTGTCGGCAATTTGAACGAGGGCTGGACTTGCGCCAAATATCTTTTGGAATTTGAGCGTGGCAATCCCTATTCCGGTGGTCTGTATCGCAGCTTGGAAAAAGTCAAAAAATTGGCCGGTGATATTGTCAGCAATGGCAAATCTTTACTGGAAGATGATGACTTTGCATCAAAAATGGCCGATCTTGAGCGTCAGATTATGGTCATGGAAGCAACCGAATTGCGCATTTTCTCCGAGATTAGTGCCGGTCAAAATATCGGCCCCGGCTCGTCTTCCATGTTGAAGACACGCGGCTCTGAATTGCAGCAAGAATTGTCGCAATTGGGCATGGAAGCGGTCGGCCAATATGGCTTGCCCTTTGTTGAAGATACGCTGGCCTCCACCAATGAGAGCGATATCGGCATGGCCGGTGTTGCGCCGGTCACACCGCGTTATTTCAACTATCGCAAAACATCGATCTATGCCGGTTCGAATGA
>JBMYND010000031.1:0-773 GCA_049597955.1 Parvibaculales bacterium | reverse complement strand
TATCCAGCTGGCCGATTTGGTGGAGCGCGAAGGGCGCGCCCTCGTCATCGCCATCAATAAATGGGATTTGAAACTCGACCGCAAGGAAGTGCGCCAAACGGTGAATGATGCGCTGTTGCGCGCGCTGCCGCGCCTGCGCGGGGTGCCGGTGATTATGCTGTCGGCGCAAACCGGCAAGGGCGTTGAAAAGCTGATGCCCGCCGTGCAGCGGCAATATGAATTGTGGAATGCCCGCATCGGCACGGCCAAGCTCAATCGTTGGTTGGGTGAGGTGATTGACCGCCATCCGCCGCCTGCCGATAAGGGCCGGCCGGTGCGACTGCGCTACATCACGCAAGCCAAATCGCGCCCGCCGACATTTGTCAGCTTTTCCAGTCGCGGCCATGCCGTGCCGGAAAGCTATCAGCGTTATCTCGCCAATAGTTTGCGCGAAACCTTTGCGCTGGACGGCATACCCTTACGCATTTTTATTCGTAAGGGCAAAAACCCTTATGAAGACCGCTAGGGTTTTCTTTGGCGAAGTTCGGTCAGTTGATTTTTGACATCAATGAGACTCTGTTGAGTGGCGCGCCATTCGAGCCTGACATTGTTTAAATCTTTCAGCCACAAGGTCACCCAAGTAACCCAAATGACAATGGCAATAGTCAATATGACAAGTGACCACGCCCACCCATCACCTGCCTGCAAAGCAGAAAAAAATAATTTTTGGAAACCCATAATCTAGGCAATTTCCAGTTCAGCAACCAGGCGACCAAAATCATCAAGCTTTTTTG
>JBMYND010000030.1:295-786 GCA_049597955.1 Parvibaculales bacterium | reverse complement strand
GGCAAACAGGCCGTAATCCCCAATGGTAGGGGCGCCGCCTAAGAGATAGGGCTGGGCAGCGAAATGGGCGTCCAATTCGGCCATCAACTCGTGATAGGCTGACTCAATTTCAGGCGCCGTGTCTTCTGTCACGCCGAATTGCACGGCCGCTTTGCGCATGCGACCGGCTGCGTGCAGCGCCATATCGCGGCGCTCTTCAACCGGCAAATGCGGCATGGCGAAGAGGCCGAATTGCTGCAAAATAAAGTCGAGATTATCGCCGTCAAAATTCCAACGATAATGCATTGCTGGACGCAACATCCCTTCGCCGCCAAAGATTTCCATTATCAGGGATGTAATGAGATGTTTGGGCGTCTCAGGATAGGCCGGGCGCCGCGCCAAATTGCGGCTTTCAAACCAGTCAATAATATCGACACCATCCTGCACAATCTCGCCCTGAGGGGTTTCCATCACCGGAATAATCCAGCGTCCAATGGCCGGTCTTATATGCG
>JBMYND010000030.1:0-285 GCA_049597955.1 Parvibaculales bacterium | reverse complement strand
ATGCTGTTTTATGAGATAGGCTCGCGCCTTTCCGGAATAAAGCGAAACGCTCCAACTGTAGAATTTGAATTTATCGGTCATGTTTTGCCTTTTCGCGAAAGAACCATGATTTGTGCTAACGCCGCCAAAGCGAGCAGTAACAAGGCGACCCAGAGGCGCGGCGATAAAAGCGCGCCAAAACGGATGCCAACCGGCGTAGCCAATGTTGCGGAAAGCGCCGCCTTTTTAAATATATGACTGTCGGAAAAGTCACCGTCCATGACCAAATGTAACAGGTCGCGGCGG
>JBMYND010000029.1:0-789 GCA_049597955.1 Parvibaculales bacterium | reverse complement strand
TTGACGAACCGCTATGGGAAGCCGGTTTCGTGACGGCCGCTTTTAGCGGACCGGCCTATCCGGCAGCTGATGATGAAACCACCGCTGCCTTTATCAGCCCCTATGTGATTTATCGCGGCGATATCTTCTCTGTCGGCGATGAGGGCGCCTTTCGTGCCTTGGCGTTTGCCAATGACCGCATTGAATTGGATTTATCGCTGGGCGCGTCACTACCCGCCAATTCACAAGATGATGCCGACCGCACGGACATGCCTGATTTGGATTTCCTGTTTGAGATTGGCCCGCAACTTATCTGGCATGCGCGGCGTCATGACTATGGCAAATGGGAGGGGCTTTTTGACGTTAAATTGCGCGCCCGCTCGGTCATCTCATTGGCTGATTTTGACACGAAAGGGTTCTTGTTTGAGCCGAGTTTTGTCTATGAGCTGCAATCCAAAACGCATCGCCATTTAAGCTGGCAAGCCGATCTTGAATTGCTTTACGGTAATCAGCGCCTCAATCGTTATTTCTTTGAGGTCGCGGAGGCCTATGAGACGCCGTCACGGCCTCTATATGCGGCCGAAGCCGGTTATATCGGGGCGGAAATCGGCCTCGGCCTGTCTTATCCGGTGAATGATAATTTGCGGCTTTTTATTGGTGGCAATGTCGAGCTTTATGATGGCGCGGCCAATCAGGACAGTCCGCTATTCAAGGAAGATATCGCCTATAGCGGCGGCATGGTTGTGGTCTACAGTTTTTATGAAAGCCAGGCGCGGGTGAAGCGTTAGGCTCAGTTGCCGATGGTTTTCA
>JBMYND010000028.1:0-791 GCA_049597955.1 Parvibaculales bacterium | reverse complement strand
TGCGCATCAGCTGGGCCGGCAGCGATTAGCCCCGCACCCACAAGCGCACTCACACCGAGTAAACGCAATTTACTTTTAAACATAGAGCCCTCCTCAAAACGCCCTCTACTTAAAAACTTTCCCGCGCACTCCCATACGCTTCTCCCGAAAAGTTTCACAACCTAAAAAGCATGCAAAACAAATTTTGCCTTCGTCAACAATAATTTCAGTAAAAGAAGATAATTTAAGTCGATTAAAATTTATGGTGCATAATTGCAACACCCGAAAATTGCGCCGCACGCGGCGTTTTCAATGCGCCAAAGGCTGGACAGGCGGCGATGATTTTTGTAAAGCAAACAGGCTTAGAAATCCGAAACGGTACG
Organism: Parvibaculales bacterium; assembly: GCA_049597955.1. Lineage (GTDB taxonomy): Bacteria > Pseudomonadota > Alphaproteobacteria > RS24 > RS24 > JAYPAN01. The sequence goes on along the minus strand of JBMYND010000028.1, from coordinate 429 downwards.
CCGCTTTAGCTCAGTTGGTAGAGCACATCATTCGTAATGATGGGGTCGGGTGTTCAAATCACCCAAGCGGCACCATTCCTTCAACTGCGTCCGCCGAAATCCTTTTTGGCTTCGTTTTGCAAAATTAACTAAAGCCATCGAAACGTTGCGGGGTGAGAAAATAAGGCACCGTTCCTGAAGGAATAAGTCTACTCGCCAGCTGCTTCAGTCGACACCTTGATAATTAACCTTGAAAACTAGGCGATCAAGCTGTCAGTAGGGCGGCTTCGGGGGTTGGGCGTCCCCAACTGACACCGCCCAAACGGCCGGTCACCGGACAAATCGCCTGCCACTCATCGAGCCGCATACCGCCGCCCGTCCAACCGGCATCGCTGGGGGCGCGGCGCGCTTTTTCGCGCCAGCCATGCGCTTCAATATCGCGCTCCAGCC
>JBMYND010000027.1:0-801 GCA_049597955.1 Parvibaculales bacterium | reverse complement strand
GCCATCACAATCATCTTCTCGCCGCCTATAAGGGCAGCCCGCAACCGGGGCCGATTTATGAAGAAAAAGATATGTCCGGCGCTGATGGCAAAGCGCAAAATTCAGGGGCTGTATGGAAGCTTGCCGGATCGTTGGCGCTTGTCGCTATTTTAGCAGGTGGAGGCGGAAGCGATACTTCCTCAACATTAACACCCTCAACTGATAATGGAGTGGATGTCGAGCAGCCCTATTTCGTAGAAGGCAACCCGGGGGAATGGCAAGAGGTTTGGTTTGATCCGTTTGACGGAACTGAACTGGACGGAAATAAATGGAATATGACAGACAGCTACGACCGGGATCAATGTTTCGGCGGGGGCAATGGTGAGCAGCAGTGTTACACCAGCAATGCTGAAAATATTTCAGTCTCAAATGGCAAGCTCCTTTTGACGGCTCGCCCAGCAGAAGGCATTTCCCAGCCTTACACCTCGGGGCGAATTCAATCAAAGGGCAAGGGTGATTTCACATATGGCAAATTCGAAGCGCGAATTAAGTTGCCAGGGGGACAGGGTTCTTGGCCAGCTTTTTGGATGTTACCTAGCGACCGCGCCTATGGCGAATGGGCGGCATCTGGAGAGATTGATATTATGGAGGCGGTGAACCTTGGCGGCACAGCTGTCAATTGCGGAGCACCGTGTAAAGATATTCACGGCACTTTGCATTTTGGCGGAGAGTGGCCCAATCACACGCAAACGCCCTCCAGTACATTCACGCTAAACGACATAAACGCTTTTCATACTTATACACTAGAGTGGTATCCCGACG
>JBMYND010000026.1:938-1216 GCA_049597955.1 Parvibaculales bacterium | reverse complement strand
GTGGGTTGGCACGCGAATGGGCGCGCAGCGAAATTAATATAAATGCGATTTGTCCGGGCTATATTGAAACCGAAATAAATGATTACTGGTGGCAGACCGATGGCGGTAAAAAGCAAATAGCGAGCTGGCCGCGCCGTCGGCTGGCCGGTGAAGAAGATTTGGATGGCGCGTTGTTGCTCTTGGCCGGACCGCAAGGCAGCGGCATGACGGGCACAACCATCACGGTTGATGACGGACAATATATTTAGAGGCTGATATGCTGGTTGATAGCCATTGCC
>JBMYND010000026.1:622-928 GCA_049597955.1 Parvibaculales bacterium | reverse complement strand
CATTGCCATTTGGATTTTAAAGACTTTGACGCCGATCGCGACGACGTATTGGCGCGCGCCAAAGCGGCGGGTGTCGACTTGATGGTGACCATATCAACCAAAATCACCGAAGCCGAGAAAATCATCGCGCTGGCAGAAACCAGCGACGCTTTGGTGTGCTCGGTCGGCATTCATCCGCATGAGGCGGGGCGCGAGCCGAAGACCGATGCCGCTCAGCTTGTCGCCCTGGCCGAACACGAAAAAGTGGTCGGCATTGGCGAGACTGGTCTTGATTATTTTTACGAACACAGTCCGCGCGACGCGCAA
>JBMYND010000026.1:0-612 GCA_049597955.1 Parvibaculales bacterium | reverse complement strand
ACAGCGCAATTTTCGCGCCCATATTGAAGCATGCCGCGAAAGCCGACTGCCGTTGATTGTGCACGCCCGTGATGCCGATGAAGACACGGCTGTTATTCTCGAAGATGAAATGGGGAAGGGCGACTATCCCGGGCTTATCCATTGCTTCACGGCCGGGCCTGATTTAGCGCGCCGCGCCCTCGATATCGGATTTTATATCTCCATAAGCGGTATTGCGACATTCAAGAATGCAACTGAGTTACGAGAGACCATTCAATCGATTCCGCTGGAACGACTTTTGGTCGAGACCGATGCGCCGTTTCTCGCCCCGGTGCCTCATCGCGGCAAGCGCAATGAGCCTTCCTTTGTTGCAGAAACCGCCGCTATGCTCGCTGAGCTGAAGGGGGTTTCTACCGAAGAATTGGCACACATCACCAGCGATAATTTTTTCACCTTATTCTCCAAAGCAAAACGACCGAGCGGCGCATGAGCTTAAGCTTTCGGATTTTGGGCTGCGGCTCTTCCGGCGGCGTGCCGCGTTTGGACGGCAATTGGGGCGATTGCGACCCCAGCAACCCGAAGAACCGTCGCACCCGTTGCTCCCTATTGGTTCAGAACAAACAGGAGAGCGGC
>JBMYND010000025.1:0-1247 GCA_049597955.1 Parvibaculales bacterium | reverse complement strand
ATTCTGGTCGGAATTTATATATATTTCTGGTAGGTGAAGCCTACAGGAGGCCTTGCTAAATTGAAAAACCATGTCACCGCGTTTCTGGTGCTGATTTGTCTGACGGCTGAGGGTTGGGCTGAGAATGCCGCGACGCCCTCACAACTGCCTTTATGGGGCGGTGTGGAGGTGCAGGGGCTCGATATGAGCGATGATTTTCGCAGCCTCAATGTCGCCGTGCCTTTGCCCGCTTTGCCCTATATGCCGCAGCTGAGCTATCACCGCCATGCCTATGAGACGCAAGCGCGTCACAGCGGGGCATGGCACAGCGGTGGCGCCCATTCGGTGCAGGCCCAATTGCCTTTCGGGCTGACGTTTGAGGTCGGCAATCGTCTCGACCCGTTCGGGCGGCATGATAGTGAATTTGTCGGTCTGACCTTTACCTATTCGCGCTTGCGCCATCACAATCATCTTCTCGCCGCCTATAAGGGCAGCCCGCAACCGGGGCCGATCTATAAAGAAAAAGATATGCCCGGCGCTGATGGCAAAGCGCAAAATGCATCTGTCTTTTGGACGCTTGCCGGATCTGTGGCGCTTGTCGCCGTGCTGGCCGGTGGCGGTGGTGGCGGTAGCAGCGGCAGCAGTTCGGGACAAGACCAAAACAATCAAACACCACAGTTTTCACGCGATAGCGGCCGTGACGGCGGCGCAAACGGCAGCTGGCAAATGGTATGGAATGATGAATTTGATGGCAATAGTCTCGATTTAACGAAATGGAATACCGATGATAGCTGGGGACGCTCGCAATGTTTTGGCGGCGGCAATTTCGAGTCACAATGCTATACGGATAATCCGGAAAATATTTCAGTCAATGGCGGCCATTTGGTATTGACGGCGCGCCCGGCAAGCGGAGCGGCGCCTGAAAAGCCCTATACGTCAGGGCGCATCCAATCATCAGGCAAGGGTGACTTCACCTATGGGCGTTTTGAGGCGCGCATGCAATTTCCCATTGCTTCGGGCGCTTGGCCGGCCTTTTGGATGCTGCCGACAGCGCCTACGGCCTATGCGGTAAACGGGCAAGATTGGCCGCGTTCAGGCGAAATTGATATTATCGAAAATGCCAATGGCGACCCCGCGCGCTTGGGCGGTGCCATACATTTTAAAAACCCGACCAAAAGCGGTCTTAATGAGCACACTTATCTCAGTGGCCCCAGCCCGGCAGTGCCGGTGGATCAGTGGCATGACTATCGGGTCGATTGGCATCCTGA
>JBMYND010000024.1:0-1487 GCA_049597955.1 Parvibaculales bacterium | reverse complement strand
ATCATCGCCCTTATCGAGATTTGAAGCGACATAACCGACCACCAGACAGCTTAAGAAAACAATCCAAATGCGGATGACAAAAGCCAAATCCGGAGTGATGAATTTCAGCGCAATATTGGCCACAACCGAGACAACCAGCATGGCAAAAGCGCCTTGCGCATTGCAGCCTTTCCAGAACATGCCGAGCAAAAACACCGAGACAATGCCCGGCGCGATAAAGCCGGTATATTCCTGAATGGCTTGGAAGGCGCTTTCCATGCCGCCGAGAAACGGCCGCGCCAAAATCACCGCAATGACAATGGCAATGGCTGAGGTAAGGCGGCCAATGGTGACATAATGCGCTTCCGTGCGGTCGGGCGCGATGAGGTCACGATAAATATCCATGGTGAAAATGGTGGAGATGGAATTCATCATCGACGCCAACGATGAGACAATCGCTGCAATCAGTGCGGCAAACACCAGACCGCGCAGGCCTTCCGGCACCAGCCCCATTAAAATGCCATAGGTCGAGTCCGGGCTGGCCGCCAAACGCGCCATATCCAATTGCCCTTCGCGCGCCAGATACAGCGCGGCAATACCGGGAATGACGACAATAATCGGAATCAGCAATTTCAGCGCGGCGGCAAAGGCCAGACCTTTTTGCGCCTCGGCCAGGCTTTCCGCACCCAGCGCGCGCTGAATAATATATTGGTTAAAACCCCAATAGGAGAAATGCAGCACCCACAGGCCGCCCAATAGCGTCCAAATGCCCGGCAAATTATTATAGCTCGGGTTTTCCGGTGCCAATATCATTTTGAAATGGCCGGGAATTTCGCCCATTAGCGTGCCGAGACCGGCAAAAATACCGGCCCCATCGCCGACCAGAGACAGCACAATGCCGGTAATGGCAAAACCGCCGGCAATCAGCACCACCACTTGGATAATGTCGGTCAGCGCCACTGCTTTCAACCCGCCATAAAGCGAGTAAATCACCGCAAAGGCGGCGAGACCCATCATCGCGGCAACCACATTCCAGCCGGTCAAGGCGGTTAAAGCCAGCCCGCCCAGCCATAACACGGCGGTCAGATTGACGGCGGTGTAAAGCACCACCCAGAAAACCGCCATCATGGATTTAATGGCACTGCCAAAGCGCAATTCCAAAAATTGCGGCATGGTGTAAATCTTCTTTTCCAAGAAAATCGGCAGGAAATATTTGGCAACAATGAGCAGCACAATCGCCGCTTGCCACTCATAAGCGGCAATGGCAAGGCCGACAACAAAGCCCTGCCCCGATTGGCCGATAATTTGCTCGGCCGAAATATTGGCGGCAATCAGCGAGGCGCCAATGGCCCACCACGGCAATGATTTACCGGCCAGAAAATAATCTTCACTCGACATATCCGCCGTGCTTTTGCGGGTCGATACATAAAGGGCAACGCTCAATAAAACGACGGCGTAAATCCCGATAACGGTAAGATCAAGTGATGAAAGCATGGGTCCCCTCCCCC
>JBMYND010000023.1:0-1618 GCA_049597955.1 Parvibaculales bacterium | reverse complement strand
CCGCTATTGCTTGCAAGCTGAGGGACCGTCGGCGCATTCATAGACACGCACATAATCCACTTCCATCTGACGCGGGAAATTAAGCCCGTCAGTATTTCCTGGCCATTTGCCCCCAACAGCAAAATTTAAAATGAGATGAAAATCTTGATCAAACGGCGCATTGGGATCTCCTGCCGCGTCAGGCGATGATGAAAACCATTTATCCTGGGTTTTGCGGCCATATTCGGCGCCGTCAACAAACCAACGCATCTCGTCGGGATACCACTCTAGTGTATAAGTATGAAAAGCGTTTATGTCGTTTAGCGTAAATGTGCTGGAGGGCGTTTGAGTGTTATTGGGCCACTCTCCGCCGAAATGCAAAGTGCCGTGAATATCTTTACACGGTGCTGCGCAATTGTCAGCTGTGCCGCCAAGGTTCACCGCCTCCATAATGTCAATCTCTCCTGATTGTGCCCAAGTTCCATATGCGCCGCCACCACCGTTCGGGGTATTTGGTGTTGGCAGCATCCAAAAAGCCGGCCATGAACCCTGCCCCGTAGGCAATTTAATGCGCGCCTCAAATTTGCCATAGGTAAAATCACCCTTGCCCTTTGATTGTACGCGGCCGGAGGTATAGGGTTGGGAGGATCCAGTCGCCGCGCGCGCTGTGAAAATCAGCTTTCCATCGACAACGGATATATTGTCCTGTGTCTCATCTGCAATGTCTGCGTAGCATTGTTGTTCTTCATTTCCGCCGCCCCAACACAAACTTTGACCATAGCTGTCATCAGTATTCCAATTATTTGTATCCAGCGCTGTTCCCGAAAATTCATCCCGCCAAATCATTTGCCAGCCGTCAGCATCAATGTCACCTCGCTCTTGGTCCTGCCCACCATCGACAGCTCCACCGCCACCACCGCCGCCACCGCCGCTGGCAAGCGCTGCGACCAGCGCCACTGAACCGGCTATCTTCCAGAACCGGCCGTCGCTTTCGTTTTTTCGTAAGTCTTCGGGAATGGGCGCGCCGCGGTCCGCACCGAGGCGGCCATGATGCCAATTTTCATGGTGCTGGCTTAAATGCGAATAGGTAAAGGTCAGGCCGACAAATTCATTATCGCGCCGTCCGAAGCGGTCAAGCCGATGGCCAGCTTCCAAAGTGAAGCCAAATGGTAAATGCGCCCGAATGGTGCGCGCACCTCCGCTTTGCCAGCCGCCAAAACGTCTTTGGGTTTCGTAGGCATGACGATAAAAACTCAATTTCGGCAAATAAGGCAAGGCGGGTAAAGGCACGCCGACGTTTATCGCGCGCATATCATCATCCAAATTCAACCCGTGCACCGCGACGCCGCCCCATAGCGGGACGGGCATTGGCGCATGAAACGGCTCGGCGCGCGCCACGCTGCTGAACCAAGTCAGAGCCAAAAGCGCGAGGAAAATTTTTTTCAATGCAACCAAGCCTCCTGTAGGCTTCACCTACCAGAAATATACATAGATTGCCACCAGAATGACCGTCAGCGAAACGGCCGAGCGATTGAAACCCTGTGTTGTCACGAAATTCATGCCACCCAGATTAATGGCGCGCATATCATCGCCCTTATTGAGATTTGAAGCGACATAACCGACCACCAGACAGCTTAAG
>JBMYND010000022.1:0-1726 GCA_049597955.1 Parvibaculales bacterium | reverse complement strand
CTGGCAATGGCCGATCTATATTATAAAGAGAGTGCCAAATCTTCCTCGCGCATCCCGATTATTTGGGGCACGGATGCGGTGCACGGCCACAATAATTTGGCCGGTGCCACGATTTTTCCGCACAATATCGGCTTGGGCGCAGCCAATGACCCGGCTTTGATGCGCGATATCGGCACCGCAACGGCCCGCGAAGTGGCGGTCACCGGCATTGACTGGGTATTTGCGCCGACTTTGGCGATTGTGCAAGATGTGCGCTGGGGTCGCACTTATGAAGGCTATTCCTCAGACCCCGAAATCGTCGCCAATCTGTCAAAAGAGATTTTGCTCGGTCTGCAAGGGCATCCGTCATTGGATAATTTCCTGACCGAAGAAAAAGTGATAGCCACAGCCAAGCATTTTGTTGGCGATGGCGGCCCTGTTTACGGCACTGGCCGCAACAATAAAATCGACCAAGGCGATGTGCCGATTGATGAAAAACTTTTGGCTGACCTTCATGGGCGGCCCTATATCGACGCCTTGGGCGTCGGCGTGCAAACCGTTATGGCCAGCTTCAGCAGCTGGAACGGTCAGAAAATGCACCATCATAAATATTTGCTGACCGATATTTTGAAAGGCCGCATGGGCTTTGACGGCTTTGTGGTCGGTGACTGGAACGGCCATGAGCAAGTGCCGGGCTGTTCGCCGTCAAATTGCGCTGATGCCATCAATGCCGGCGTCGATATGATTATGGTGCCTTATGATTGGAAGAAATTCCTCGAAAACACAATTCAGCAGGTCAAGCGTGGCGGCATCTCCCGTGCCCGCCTTGACGATGCGGTGCGTCGCATCTTGCGCGTCAAATTCCGTGCCGGTCTTATGAAAGGGAAAGCGCCCAGTGAGCGTTTTCTTGCCGGCCGTGATGCGCTGATTGGATTTGCGGCGCACCGCAAAGTCGCGCGCAAGGCGGTCCGAAAATCGCTCGTGCTGTTGAAAAATAACGGCGCCTTGCCGGTGCGCTCATCGCGCGTATTTATCGCCGGTGCCGGTGCCGATAATGTCCGCATGCAAGCGGGCGGCTGGACCATGGATTGGCAAGGCCGCGATGTGGCGGCAAAGAAATATAAAGGGTTCACCACGATTGGCGCAGGCTTGCGTAGCGCGCTGGCCGAAAACGATGTGCGCGTGGTGAAAAAGGCCGACGCATTGCGCGCCGGGGATACCGCCATTTATGTATTTGGTGAGACCCCCTATGCCGAATTTGAAGGCGATAAGGAAAGCACGGATTACGACAAGCTGAGCGCCAAAGATGTGGCCTTTTTTGAAGATATGAAGGCCAAAGGCGTCAAAACCGTCGCGGTATTTTTGACCGGTCGCCCGTCCGGCGTCGATCAGCTGATCGATTTGTCCGATGCTTTTGTTGTTGCATGGCTGCCGGGCAGTGAGGGCGGCGGCGTCGCCGATCTTCTGGTGAGCAATAATAACGGCCAATCAAGCTATGATTTTTCAGGCCGTTTACCATTTGCCTGGCCGGCCAATGGCGGCACGGCCGAGCAGGCCGCACCGGTGCGCTTCAAGCGCGGGTTCGGTCTCAGCTATTGAGGCAAATAGCGGCTTGAAATTGGCCGTTGATTGCGCCATGATTTGAGTTAATGACAACGCTGTCACATTGGTCTCCTTTTGTGGCGGTTTTAGGGGGGAGGGGACCCATGCTTTCATCACTTGATCTTACCGTTATCGGGATTTACGC
>JBMYND010000021.1:0-1864 GCA_049597955.1 Parvibaculales bacterium | reverse complement strand
GCTCCATGTGCGGGCCGCATTTCTGCTCGATGAAAATCACCCAAGATGTGCGCGACTATGCCGCCAAGCTGAATATGAAGCCCGAAGAGGCGCTTGAAAAAGGCATGGCCGAAAAATCCACCGAGTTCCGCGTCGGCGGGGCGCAGGTTTATAAGAAGGTGTGAGCCTTATTGCTTGCAGGCGAGCGGGTCATCACCGCCGCATTGCGACACACGCACATAGTCGACTTCCATTTGTCGCGGAAAATTCTGGCCGTCGGTGTTGCCGGTCCATGCCCCACCAATGGCGAGATTGAGTATCATATGAAAATTGCGGTCAAACGGTGCATTGGGGTCATCCGGAGCGCTGTTAGAACCCCAACTGGTTTGGCTTCGGCTATAATATTGTTGCCCGTTCAAAAACCAGCGCATTTCATCAGGATACCATTCAATGGCATAGTCATGAAACGCATTAATGTCACTGAGCTGCGCCGAACCGGATTGTTGCGACCCCTGATTATTCGGCCATTGACCGCCATAATGCAGGGTTCCGTAAATATTCTGGCAGGGCGAAAAGCAGTTTTTGGACGGGTCTTCGCCGCCCAAATTAACCGCTTCCATAATATCAATTTCGCCCGATGCGGCCCAGGTTCCATAAACCCCGCCTGAACCGTTCGGCTCACTTGGCGTCGGCAGCATCCAAAATGCCGGCCATGACCCCTTCCCGCTTGGCAGCTTTATGCGCGCCTCAAAGCGCCCATAGGTAAAATCGCCTTTGCCTTTGGAGTGAATACGACCCGAGGTATAATTTTTCGTCTCAGAGTCATGATTATTTGTTGCCGTGTAACCGGGTTCGAAAGCGGCCCGAAGAACCAGCTTTCCATCTTGCAAAAATATGTTTTCCGGGCGGCTGGTATAACATTGTTCTTCATTGCTTCCGCCGCCAAAACAGGGGCCACCGACATTTTGCTGATACGGGTTCTCATCGCGACCATACATATCATTTGTGCTCCATTTATCGGTGTCCAACACGGCGCCGTTAAATTCATCGCTCCAAACTTCCTGCCACTCACCCGATTGGCCGGCCACAAAATAAGGCAATTCGATATCCCCATCATTGCTGGTCACGGTGGTTGACGCGCCACCGCTGCCGCCGCCACCGGCCAGCACGGCGACAAGCGCCACTGATCCGGCAAGCTTCCACAAGAAAGCTGAATTTTGCGGTTTGCCATCGGTGCCGGTCGTGTCTTTTTCATCATAAATCGGCCCCGGTTGCGGACTACCTTTATAGGCCGCAATAAGCTCATTGTGATGACGCAAGCGCGAATAGGTAAAGGTCAGACCGACAAATTCACTATCCCGCCGACCGAACGGGTCGAGGCGGTTTCCCGCCTCCAAAGTCAGCCCGAAAGGCAATTGGGCCTGCACCGAATGAGCCCCGCCGCTTTGCCATGCCCCGCTGTAACGCTCTTGCGTCTCATAGGCATGGCGGTGATAGCTCAGCCGCGGCATATAGGGCAAAGGCGGCAGCGGCACGGCGATATTGAGGCTCCGAAAATCATCGGCCATATCGAGCTTTTGCACGGCCACGCCGCCCCATAATGGCGGGTTTGACGACGTTGCGGCATTTTCAGCCCATCCCTCCGCCGACAAGCAAATCAGCGTCAGAAACGCAGTGACATGTTTTTTCAACTTAGCAAAGCCTCCTAGAGGTTTTCGCCTACCAGAAATACACATAAATGGCGACCAGAATAAGCGTCAGCGACACAGCCGATCGATTGAAACCCTGGGTCGTCACGAAATTCATGCCGCCCAGATTAATGGCACGCACATCATCGCCCTTATCGAGATTTGAAGCGACATAACCGACCACCAGACAGCTTAAG
>JBMYND010000020.1:0-1980 GCA_049597955.1 Parvibaculales bacterium | reverse complement strand
CAATAGTTTGCGGGCTGCGGCTCGAAACATGGGGCTTGGTTCATGGGTCGGTGGAAGCGATTGGGAACATCTCCAACCACCAACTCCCAACTTATCCTATAATATCCCATGCTATTGAAAACATTGTATGATTTTATAATTTGCGCTTCCCGGAAGAGAGAATCATGTATCTTGTGGCTAGTCACACCGCGTCCTATGTACCGTGGAATTTCGTGACTGAGTGATTGGTCCTAGAAAAAAAGCCCTGACAAGGCAACGACCCTCCTCTCCTCCACAGGGAGGCTGCAGCATTAGGCTCTGCGAGCAGCAAAGGAATGGTCTTCAACGAAACTTACGTTGGGGATCACTCTTGATTTGTCTCCAACGATCGTCTGACCAAGGAGATAAAATGAGCAGAAAATTTCCCAAATTTGCCGAAACTGCCGAGCAACTCGTCGACAATGGCTATGAACCGCTTCCGCTTGCTGTTGCCGCCAAACACCCAATTATAAAAGACTGGACCAACCAAGATCTGCATAACCCCAGAGTTATTGAGCATCTAATAGAGGCCCACTCATCAGCTGGAGTTGGACTGAGGTGTGGATCCTTGGTCGCACTCGATATCGATGTAAAGGATCCGACGGCAAGTCACGCGATGCGAGAACTGGCGATCGAGCACTTGGGAGATACACCACTCATCCGCTTTGGGAATAGGCCAAAACAGGCACTATTATTTCAACGGAAAGGGTCTGCCTTTCCTAAGAAAGCAACAGCAGCCCTCAGCCTGATGAATACAAAGGCACAAGTCGAAGTCCTCGCAGACGGCAACCAAATGGTGGCTTTCAATATCCACCCCGACACCTCACAGCCCTACGAGTGGGAAGATGAAAGTCCATTGGATATCCCACTTGAGGACCTCACCGAAGTATCCGAGGCCGACATTGATGCCTTTTTGTCGGCGGCCGAGCAGCTCCTTATTTCGGAATTCGGTGCGATTAAGCCCGCCGGTTCAGAAAACAGTTCTAAAGCAACTAGCACCTTTGCGAGACAGCCACAAAAGTTTGACCCGGCTATGGTAGAAAGCGCGCTCTCAGTGCTCGACCCACAGGATCGTGAAACATGGATTAAGGTTGGACACGCGCTCAGAGCAACAGGGGATCCGGCTGCTTTTAAGCTATTCGTGGACTGGTCGAAGAAAAGGCCGGACGGTTCAGTGCCGCATAATTTCCTTTCTGACGGAGACGTAAAGCAAACCTGGGATGGCATGAAGCCAAATAGAACCGGCATTTCTGCCATTTATGCTGAAGCCAAGCGACACGGTTGGGAGGGCGGTCCTTACCGCCTACCATCGACCACTCACACTGCGATTGCCCGCTATATTCTTGAAGTCAGCAAGGCGGACGGACCCGGATATATTTTCGATGAAGGACACTTGTATCGATATGTCGGAAGTCATTGGGAAGAGATGGACCATAATACGCAGCGGAGAATAGTTCAGGAACTAGACGGCCTTCCGGTAGGAAACAAAACAATTTCCGCCAATAAACCTTTTATAACGGGCGTACTCACCGAGCTCGCAGCGATGGCTGAGCAGAAAGGTTTCTTTAAGCACGCACCGACGGGTGTAAATGCTAAAAATGGTTTTGTAGAGATCAACCAAGTCGGTGAGATAAGCTTTCGTTCACACGACCCCAAGCTCGCCCAGCGCGCCACCGTCGATATATGTTGGAGCGGCGGCGATACAACAGAGCCAACTGGTTTGCTGAAGCACTTCCTCGACACAACATTTGGAGAGGTTTGCGAAGGCAAGCAGCGTCTTGCTTTGCAAATGTTGGGTATTGCGGCCATGGGAGCCTCTGCGACACTCTCTGACCCAAAGGCCTTTGTTCTTTATGGTCCATCGGCTTCCAATGGCAAATCACAGTTTCTTGAATTGGTCAGGGGCCTCGTTCCATCAGCGGCTGCTGGTAACGTGCCCCCTGCAGATTTTAGCAAGGAGCA
>JBMYND010000019.1:0-2091 GCA_049597955.1 Parvibaculales bacterium | reverse complement strand
GCCTTTGCGCGAATTGCATGATGCGCTGGAAGCCAAAGGCGCATCTGTCGAACTGGTCGGCGGCGCCTATGAGGCAGCCGAACTGGACGCCAAAGCGGCGATTAAGCAAGCCAGCGAGTTGGCGGCGAAAATTTAATCGTCACGCACCGGCTCGGTGTGAATATCTGTTTTCGAGGTCGGTTCAGCCAATAGATTGGTTAATTGTGTCGGCGTAATCGGTGCGCCCTTCCGCACGGTCAGGGTCATCACATCGCCCTCTTGCGCCAAGGCCAGCACAATATTATCGGGCAGCTTCTTCCGCAGGCTCAACCAACGATGCGTCAGCCATATGGGCAGCGTAAACAGCCCCAACAAAGTTGCCAGCATGACTATCTGCACAAACGGCCAGCTATTATTATAGGCGTTGATGATTTCCGGCATGGCGCGCTCCTCTTATTGTTATCGCGCAGCACGGCATCAGGTGCCGGGCTGTGTCAATTCCAATACGAGTAAAGAAATCCTCGCCTATTCCCCGAAGGTCTTTTATTGAGCGAGCACCCCGACGGGGTCACTCGTATTGAATTGACAGAGAAAGGTTAGGAAATCGTGAAGCGCAAAAGCAAGCAAAATCTGATTTAACTTATTGCTTTTGAATGAGAATATCTGTTTTCGGGAATCAACCCACTTGGATTATTGCATAGTATCAATATTGATGCTATATCGGTGTATGGCGAAAATAACAATAATCCGCCAAAAAATGGAAACCGCGCCGACCAATGTGTCTTTCAAAGACTTGTCGGCACTATGTGAGCATTATTTTGGAAAAGCGCGCAGCAAAGGCGGCAAGGCCAAACCCTATCAGGTGAGGCAGGTATTGGCCGCCATTGCCAAGCTGGAAGCAGAAAGCGAGACGTGAACATGAGCAAAATCAACGCAGACCATTACACTTACCGCGTCATGTGGTCAGAAGAAGACGGCGAATTTGTAGCCCGATGCGCAGAATTTGCCAGCCTGTCGCATTTGGCGGCCAAACCCGAGGCGGCCCTGCGCGGCATCGCCGCTTTGGTGCGCGATATTGTCGACGATATGCTGGCGACGGGCGAAGCGCCGCCCGTGCCGTTTTCTCAACGCGAATATAGCGGCAAATTTATGCTGCGCGTGCCGCCGCAAACGCATCGGCGTTTGAGCATTGAGGCAGCGGAGCAAAACGTTAGCCTCAATCGGCTGATCGCCGCCAAATTATGAGCCCTAGACCCTAATCGCTGGTGGTTTCAATATTCAGCTGACCGGCCAGACCGGCGTCGCGATGGGCGTGGATGGCGTTATATTCTTCCGACATCATCATATCGATCATGGCTTGGCGGCTCGGATATTTGGCAATCGCCACATAATCCCATAGCTCTTCCACCTCGCCCAGCGCCAGCCGCTGCACATCGCCGGAAAAGCTCATTTCACCGCCCAAACTTTCCAGCAATTTGGCCACCGCCACGCCGTAAATCTTATAGGCCTCTTCGCCGGTCATCTCCGCGCCATGCAGTTCATGGTCTTCAGGAAACTCGGCCTTATCTTTAAACTTCAGCAAATTGACCATACTGATGGGTTTGCCGTGATTATCTTCGAAAAAGCCCTTCATTTGCTCCTTATTCGGAATAACCGCGTTTTCATATTTCATTTTATTCTCCTGCGGCGCTTCGACCGCGCAAAAAAAATGACTTATGCGTCATTTTTGTGTAAACAGCTTTTAACGTCGCCCGAAAAGCGAAAAAAAGCACTTCAGATGGGCAGAAATTAATATTTTTTGCGTTATATTAAAAGCGCAAAAGGGGATAAAAAATAAATGGACTTCGACCCTGATAATCATGACAGTCAGCCGATTGTTTCGAGCAGGCCGCGACGGCGGCTATTCAGCCCTGTCGGCACAGCGATTATTGTTTTGCTGGCACTGGCAGGCTGGCTCATCAGCGGCATTATTTTCAACTCGGAAAAAGTTGAAGCGGCCAAACCGATTAAAACAAGCAATGAAATAAGCCGCACCTTCAAAGTGGTGGTGCGTGAGATAAACGCGCAAAGCGTCGCCAATACCATCATTCTGCAAGCGCGCAGCGAAGCCGA
>JBMYND010000018.1:0-2231 GCA_049597955.1 Parvibaculales bacterium | reverse complement strand
AGCTGATTGGCAAGGCCGACGGCGCCACTGCCCGCATTGATGTTTGGGTCGAGGTGCATGACTGGATTACAGGAAAAATCAACACCCACAAATGAGCCGGTAACGGCGCTGTGTCGGGATTGCGCGCAAGCGACGGCGCTGCGTGCTGAAGACGGGTCGCGTTGCCCGTCGTGCCACTCGCCGCGCCTTATCCGCCATAGCGAATTGTTGCGGCTTGGCGTCGCACATCTTGATTGCGATGCGTTTTATGCGGCGGTTGAAAAGCGCGATAATCCTGAATTGAACGACAAGCCGGTGATTATTGGCGGCGGGCGACGCGGTGTTGTCTCAACCTGTTGCTATATTGCGCGTATCCGCGGGGTGCATTCCGCCATGCCCATGTTCAAGGCCACCAAAGCGTGCCCTGATGCGGTTATCATCAAGCCTGATATGGAAAAATATGGTCGTGTCGGCCGCGAGGTGCGTGATTTGATGCGCGACTTAACCCCATTGGTCGAACCGCTGTCGATTGACGAAGCCTTTATGGATTTGCGCGGCACGGAACGCTTACATGGTGGCGCACCGGCCCTCAGCCTGGTGAAGCTGACCAATCGCATCGAAAAGGAAATCGGCATCACCGTTTCCATCGGTCTGAGCCATAATAAATTCCTCGCCAAATTGGCCTCCGACCTCAATAAACCGCGCGGCTTTTCCGTTATTGGTGAGGCAGAAACCACTGATTTTCTTGCTAAATTACCGGTCAGCGCCATTTGGGGTGTGGGTAAAGCCATGCAAGCCAAACTGGCGCGTGACGGCATCAGACAGGTGGCGCAATTGCAGACTATTGATGAGAGCGAACTGGCGCGCCGCTATGACTCAATGGGTTTACGCTTGGCACGACTGGCGCGCGGGCAAGATAATCGCAAAATCGTGCCTAGCTCTCCTGCCAAATCAATCTCCAGCGAAACCACTTTCAATGAAGATTTGAACGATGTGAAAGCACTGGAAAAACATCTTTGGTGGCTCAGCGAGAAAACCGCCAAACGTTGTAAAACGAAAGGCGTGGCGGGCAGGACCGTGGTGTTGAAAATGAAAGCCGACCGCTTGTCTTCGCTGACGCGCAATGTCTCCCTGCCCGACCCGACACAGCTGGCCGATGTCATGTTCGAGAAAGGCAGTCAGCTTTTACGGCAAGTTTTGGCCGAACGGCCGCAACAAAAGTTTCGCCTTATCGGTATCGGCGTGTCCGGCTTGGTTGACGCGCAATTGGCCGACCCGCCCGATTTGGCCGATCCTGACAAGGCGCGCCGCAAAGCGGCCGAACAAGCAATGGACAATCTGCGCGACAAATTCGGCGATGGCAGCATTAAAAAGGGGCGTAGCCTTTAATGTCACGAAATGCCGCGTTAGCTTATGCTGCTGAATGCCCTAAATTGAAGATGAGAAAGATATGAGCGACATCGACACAATTCTCGACCGACACGGCCTGACTTTACCTGAGGCTAAAGCACCTTTGGGTGCTTATGTACCTTATGTGCAAAGCGGCAATCTGCTGATGATTTCCGGGCAAGGGCCTATCGGTGCCAGTGGTGCCGTGGTAACCGGGCGTTTGGGCGACGGCTTGGAAATAGAAGACGGCACGCGCGCCGCACAAATGGCCGGACTGAACATTGTCGCACAGCTTAAAGCGGCTCTGAACGGGGATTTTGACAGGCTGGTGCGAATTGTGCGCCTCAACGGTTTTGTCAATTCAACGCCAGATTTTACCCATCACCCTGCCGTCATCAATGGTGCATCAGAACTGATGCATGATTTATTCGCCGAGCGCGGCGTGCATTCGCGCATCGCCGTCGGTGTGGCCAGCCTGCCGATGAATTGGGCGGTGGAAATTGACGCGGTGATTGAGGTCGCCGAATGAACGACGCACCGGCGGTTCAACTGAAGGTGATTTCAAGCCTCTCCGCCGTGGCGGCTGAAGATTGGGACGCTTGCGCCAATCCGGACAGCCAAATTTACAATCCGTTTTTACGCCATGCGTTTTTATTGGCACTGGAAGAAAGCGGCTCGGCAGTTTCCGAAACCGGCTGGCTAGGCCAGCATTTGGTGCTGGAAGACGGCAGCGGCACAGTGCAAGCCGTGATGCCGCTTTATTTGAAAAACCACAGTCAGGGCGAATATATTTTCGATTATGGCTGGGCTGATGCGTTTCATCGCGCCGGAGGCAATTATTATCCGAAGCTTTTATGCGCTGT
>JBMYND010000017.1:0-2800 GCA_049597955.1 Parvibaculales bacterium | reverse complement strand
CAAGGTTTGCCGGGGGAAAGCGAATTTCTCGACGAAAACCATGTTGTTGCCACGGCAAAACATTTTGTGGGCGACGGTGGCACGCAATATGGCATTGATAAGGGCGACACAATCGGTCGCTTGGGCGATATTAAGAAAACCCACGCCTTCCCCTATCGCGCCGCCATTCAAAACAATGTGCAAACCGTGATGGCCTCTTTCTCCAGCGTCAACGGCGAAAAAATGCACGGCTCGAAAAAGCTACTGACCGATGTGCTGCGTCGCGAGATGGGTTTTGACGGCTTTGTCATTGGCGATTGGAACGGCCATGCTGAAATCCCCGGCTGCACCGCAACCGATTGCCCGCAATCGCTGCTCGCCGGTGTGGATATGTATATGGCCCCTGATAGCTGGAAAGGGCTTTACGATTCTTTGCTGGCGCAAGTGAAAGACGGCAGAGTGCCGATGGCGCGCCTCGATGAAGCGGTGACGCGCATTTTGACGGTGAAATTGCGAGCCGGATTATTTGAAGCCGGTCTGCCTTCGGCGCGCCCCGCCGTTGACCGCACCGAGCTGGGCAGCGCCGCCCATCAGGCGGTCGGCCGCGAAGCGGTACGTAAATCGCTGGTGCTTTTGAAAAACCACAATGGCCTCTTGCCCTTCAATCCGCGCGGCCATATTGCTGTGGTCGGCGAAGCGGCCAATTCCATGAGCCAGCAAACCGGCGGCTGGACTTTGTCATGGCAGGGCGACAATAACGCCAATGAGGAATTTGAAACAGGCCAAACCATTTATGCCGGCCTGAAAGAAAAAGTAACAGCCGCGGGTGGCACAATCAGCTATGCCAAATCGGTCAGCGCGCTGCGCGGCAATCCCGATCTGGTGATTTATGTGTTCGGCGAAAAACCTTATGCCGAATTTTTCGGCGATATGAGCGATTTGGTTTTCGAATTTGATGACGGCACGGCCTTGGCTGATTTGGCGGCGCTGAAAAAGCGCAATGTGCCGGTCGTCTCGCTATTTCTGACAGGGCGTCCTTTATGGGTCAACCCGCATATTAACCGCTCCGACGCATTTGTGGTCGGCTGGTTGCCGGGTACGCAAGCCGGCGGCATTGCCGATGTTTTGGCGGCAGACGCCAATGGCGCAGCGGTGCATGATTTCACCGGCAGATTATCCTTTTCATGGCCGGCTGACGGGCGCGGCGCGCCGATTGATGCGGCCAGTACTAGCGGCGTGCAATTCCCTATAGGCTTCGGCTTGAGCTATTCATCGGCACCGCTGCAATTGGCAGCGCTTTCGGAAGATGCTGGTATTGAGGCGCCGAGCGGGGCTTTTGACGGTATCATTATGGCGCGAGGTGCGGTGCAGGCGCCGTTCGATTTTTTCCTCGGTGACAGTTCCAATTGGAAAACCCCGGCCAAATCATTTCTGACAACTAGCCTTGGTGAAACCATCAGCTCGCGCGGCGTCGATTATCGAGCGCAAGAAGATGCGCGACAATTGAGCTGGCGCGGCAATGGCCGCGCTTTGGCCAGCGTGCAAACGCAACGAAATGTCGATTTCACCACTCTGGGCAAGACCGCCAATCTCAATATGACGGTAACCTATCGTCTCGACAAAAAGCCCGATGCGCCGGTTTTATGGAGCCTTGGCTGCGGCAATGATTGTAACGGTAAGCTCGACATCACCAATGCCCTGACCAAGGGCGGCGAAGGCACATGGCAGAAGCTGACCGTACCGCTGCGCTGCTTCGCCGGGGCCGCGCCCGATGCTGATGCGATAAATGCACCAATGATATTGGAAACCAATGGCACGATGATATTGAGCCTTTCGCAAATTGAGGTGACAAATGGCAAGCATGCGTGCCCGCGACCTTAGCAGTCCAACTTGCCGGGAGGGGCAATGGGCTTGCAGCTTTGCGAATAATGCATAAGTTGCAGTGAGGAGGGGTCATGTCTGCGAAAAAGAAACTGACCATTGAGGATATTGCTGAGACCGCCGGTGTGTCGATAAAGACGGTTTCACGCGTCTTCAACAATGCCCCGAATGTGCGCCAGCAAAAGCGCGACTTGGTTTTGGGCGTGGCGCGCGATTTGGGCTACCGCCCTAATATTTCGGCGCGCCAATTGGCCAGCAAGCGCAGTTTTGTCATTTCGCATTTCCACGACAATCCCAATACAGATTATCTCTCGGAAATATATGAAGGCATGCGCCGCGCCTGTTCCGAACAGGGCTATTATGCGGTGGCGGAAAAGCTGGCGCCGCATAAAAGCTCCTATCGACAAGCATTGCTTGACTATTTGCTGCGCTTTGAGGTCGACGGGGTGATTTTATCGCCGCCGGTCAGTGATGATAATGCGGTGATCCGAGAAATTGAAAAACGCAATATTCCCTATGCGCTCATCTCCCCGGGGAAGAAGAAGAAAAGCGCCATTAATGTTTTCATTGACGAGAAAAACGCCGGCCGCAGCATTACAGATTATTTGATTGCGCGCGGCCATGACCGATTGGCCTTTATCAGTGGGCTGGACAGTCATGCGGCCAGTCGCCAGCGCGAAGCCGGCTTTTGGGAAGCCATTGAGGCGGCGCAATTGCCGAAGAAAAATGCCGTGCGCCTGGCCGGTGACTTTTCCATGCAATCGGGGTTTACCGCTTTTGACATGCTGATGAAAAAAGCACCAAATGTCACCGGCATTTTTGCCGCCAATGATGAAATGGCGGTCGGAATAATTGTTGCGGCATTGGGCAATGGCAAAAAAGTGCCGCAGGATTTAAGCGTTGTCGGCTTTGACGACAGCCCCTTTGCGCGCGCCATGTG
>JBMYND010000016.1:0-6344 GCA_049597955.1 Parvibaculales bacterium | reverse complement strand
GTCGCTGGTCATTGATGGTGAGACGGTTGAGGGCAAGGGCACGGGGAATGGCCCGATTAATGCGTTGGACATGGCTTTGCGCGGCGATTTAAAACGCTATGCCAAGACCATCGACACCATGCGCCTAATTGATTTTAAGGTGCGGATTTTGAACACCGGCACGGAAGCCGTCACGCGCGTGACGATTGAAAGTGTCGATGATGCTGGCGATAGCTGGCGCACCATTGGTGTTAACCCGAACATTGTTGTCGCTTCTTTTGAAGCGTTAAACGATGCAGTGGTGTATAAGCTTTTCAAAGACGGCGTTTCGGCTGTGCCGGAAACCGCCTGATAGGAGATAAATAATGCGCGCATTGAAATCAGTGCTGTTTCCCATTCACCCTGAAGGCTTCCGCTTTATTGCGATTTTCGCCTTTCTGACACTGCTGTTGTTTTTCGTGTCGGACTTATTGGGTTGGGTCGGGGTTATCTTGACCTTGTGGTGCGCGTGGTTCTTCCGCGACCCGGCTCGGGTTACACCGCAGCGCCGCGGACTTGTCGTATCACCGGCGGATGGTGTGGTGAATATGATTACCGAAGCCGTGCCGCCGCCCGAATTGGGGCTTGGTGATGAGGCCTTGCCGCGCATTTCTGTTTTCATGAATGTGTTTAACTGTCACGTCAATCGCATGCCGGTGAGCGGCAAGGTGGTGAAATCGCTGTATCGCACCGGTCAGTTTTTAAGCGCTGATTTGGATAAAGCCAGCGACGCCAATGAGCGCCAGTCACTTTTGGTGGAAGCCGAAGGCGGCAAGCAAATTGTCGTCGTGCAAATCGCCGGTTTGGTGGCGCGGCGTATTTTGTGTTTCGCGCATGAAGAGCAGGAATTTCATGCCGGTGAGCGTTTTGGGCTTATTCGTTTCGGCAGTCGCTGCGATGTTTATCTGCCGAAAGATGGCGTGCCGCGTGTGGCCATCGGGCAGTCGGCCATTGCCGGTGAAACCGTGCTAGCGGATTTGAAATCAAAAGAGAAAGAGCGCGAGACGCTGACGACGTAAAATGAGCGAGAACAAGGCAAAAGAGGCGCCGCGCCGCCAGAGAGTGGCTGAAAGCTTGAAGAGTCGGCGTTTTCCCATTCGGCGCATTATTCCGAATATGGTGACCTTGCTGGCACTTTGCCTCGGCTTGACGGCCGTGCGGCAAGGGCTGGAAGGGCGTTTTGAACTGGCCGTTATGTGCATTGTCATTGCCGGTTTTCTTGACGCTTTTGACGGACGCTTGGCGCGGCTTTTGAAAGCAGAAAGCCCGCTTGGCGCGCAACTCGACTCGCTGACCGATTTTGTAAATTTCGGCATCGCGCCGGTTTTGCTGGTTTATCTGTGGGCGCTGCAATCGACGGGCCGTCTCGGCTGGGCCATTATTCTGGTTTATTCCGTGTGCTGTGCGCTTCGCTTGGCGCGCTTTAATGTCGATATGGAAGAGGCCGACCGGCCTGCATGGAAGACAAGGTTTTTTATCGGCGTGCCGTCTCCCTCAGCCGGTGGGCTAGTGATGTTGCCGATTTATCTGCAAGTGGCCGAGATTGTTGATTTGTCTAAATATCCCTCATTCATTCTCGCCAATACGATTATTGTCGGGCTGCTCATGGTTTCAACCTTGCCGACTTTCTCAGGCAAGGGATTGACCCATATTCGCCGCGACTTGGTGCTGCCGCTTATGTTGTTTATCGGCCTTATGGCGGTGATGCTGTTCACCTTCCCCTGGCTTACCCTGACAGCCATGAGCGTCGCCTATTACGCGGTTCTGCCGATCAGCGCTTATGCCTATTGGCGTTTCAAACAGGGTTGATTGCGCCGCTCTATTATTCAGCAGGGGAATCGGTGCCACGCATGGCATCGCGCAAACTCGAAGAACCGGGAAGACGGCTCAGCTTGGTGCGCAAATAATCGGGCAAATGCAACATGACAGGCACGAGAATAAGTGTCAGCAAAGTTGAAAATCCGAGGCCGAAAATAATCGCTGTTGAAAGCTGCACCCACCAAGCGGCCGTCGGTTCGCCAAATTCAATCGACCGATCGATAACCTTAATCGACGCTTGAATGGCCATTGGGAAAAGGCCAATCATGGTGGTAACGGTGGTCAGCAAAATCGGCCGCAAGCGCTGGCCTGCGGTTTTCAAAATCACATCGACCTTATCCATGCCAGTCTCCAATAGGCGCTGATAAGTATCAATCAGCACAATGGAATTATTGACCACAATACCGGCCAAAGCGACAACACCTGTGCCGGTCATGATGACTGAGAAGACCTGGCCGGTCAAAATCATGCCCAGCAATACACCAATGGTGGACAACACCACGGTAGAGAGCGTCAGCAAGGTGCAATATAAGCTGTTGAACTGCATCAGCAGAATAATGAACATCAACATGAGCGAAGCAATCATGGCGCGCCCGAGGAAGGCGGCAGCCTCTTCGGCTTCTTCATTGGCACCGCGCAGGCGCCACTTCACGCTTGAGGGCACGAAGTCTTGTGTCGCCATCCATTGTTTGAAATCATTTTCCAAATCAGTGGCCAAATATTCGATGCCGGTTTCCGGATTTACCGCCATAGCGGCTTGCACTTGAATAACGCGCTGTCCGTCTATGCGACTGATTGCGTCGCGCTTTTCTGCCGGCTCGCGTTTGACGAAATTGGTAATCGGCACATTGCCCGCCGGGGTCAGCACGCGCAATTGGTCAAGCCTGTCAAAGGAGCGTGCGCCATAAGGGTATCGGGCGCGTATTTCGATTTCATCGTCGCTGTCGTCAGGGCGGTAATGGCCGATAAGAATACCATTGGTCACCAATTGGATAACATTGCCGACGGTTACAATATCGGCTTGGAAACGACCTGCCGCTTCGCGGTCAACGCTCAAATTCCACTCAATGCCGGGCAGGGGAAGCGTGTTTTCAACGTCAATATAAAGTTCGTCACGGCTTTGCATATATTGCGTCATCAAGTCGGCCACTTCGGTCAATTCGCTGAGGTCTTGCCCGCTCACTTCAATCTCAATGCCTTTGCCTTGCGGCGGGCCTTGCTCGCGTTCTTTGATTTCAACCTCAATGCCGGCAAAGCGGTCAGCGCGCTCGTTAATCTCGCGGACAATTTGCGAGGCCGGCACACGGGTCGAGAAATGTGTGAATTCGACCCGAATTATACCAATCGTGTCAGCCGGTATTCGGCCATCACCCATATTGGGTGCGCCGTCACCGCCGCCGATTGACGGTCCTGCTTGCGAAAAGGCGTTATCGACACCGGGGATATCGAGAATAATGCTTTCCACCAGCTTGGTGGCGAAATCGGCTTCTTCAACAGAGAGATTGCCGCGCCCTTTGACCAGCACATTGACCTGATGCGGTTCAATTGAGCCGGAAAACTCAACACCATTATTATATTCGCCAAACAAAATAACGACTGTGGTCAGCAGGGCAACGGCGGTGGCAATGGTCGTCAAAGGCCAGTTCATGCACATTTTCAAAAGCCGTAAATAACGACCCGTCATACCCTTCATGTCGCGCACATTAATGCGCTTTTCGCCGGACAGGCTGCTCAATAATTCATCGCCTTCTTGCTCTGATTTGCCGAACAAACCGCCAATGACCGGCAGGAACAACATCACCGTGGCCAAAGAGGCGCTGAGCAGAATAATCACCGTTATCGGCAAATAGGACATGAATTTGCCGCTGACGCCCGGCCAAAGTAGCATCGGGCCAAAAGCCGCCAATGTTGTGGCGGTTGACGATAAAATGGGCCAGAACATTCGCGATGATGCCATCGCATAGGCCTCGCGCCGATGCATGCCTTCAGCCATTTTGCGGTCCGCATATTCGACCACAACAATGGCACCATCGACCAGAATACCGACCGATAAGATGAAGCCGAACATAATCATCATATTCAGCGTCATGCCCATCAAATCGACAATCAAAAAGCCGACGAGAAAAGAAGTGGGAATGGACAAGCCGACCAATAAGGCCGAGCGTAAGCCGAGCGCGGCAATGACCAAAATCATCACCAGCATGATGGCGTTGGAAATTGAGGTCTCCAGCGAGCCAATCATCTCGAAAATGAAATCGGAAATATCAGATGAAAAATCGACTTCAATAGTGTCCGGCCAGTCCGCCGTATATTCATGGGTCAGATCGCGCACTTGCTGGGTCGTTTGAACAATGTTCGAGCCGAGGCGTTTGACGACTTCAATGGAAATGGTCGGCGCGCCGTTGAAACGGGCATAAATATCTTGGTCCTTAAAAGTGCGGCGCACTTCGGCAATATCGCTGAGCTGCACCACCGCATCGCCGCGCGATTTAATGGGGATTTGACCGATATCGGCCTCGCTCTCGACCAGACCGGGCACGGAGAGCGAAAAGCGCCCCTGACCGCTATCAATACTGCCCGCCGGAATAAGCTGATTATTGCGCGCCAAAACCGAATAAAGCTCATTGGCGGTGATGTTGTAGTTTTCCATCGCGCGCGAGTCGATGACAATTTCCAGCACTTCCTCGCGTTGGCCGACCAGCTTGGCCTCCAATACATTGGGCATGCCGGAAATTTCTTCCTTGAGCATTTTGGCATGGCGATAAAGCTCGCGCTCACTGTCATTGCTCGTCAGATTGACCATAATGACCGGAAACAAACCGGCATTGAATTCGCGTACGTCCGGTTCTTCGGCATCATCAGGCAGTTCAGGCCGCACTTGATCCATTTTTTCGCGCACATCGAGCAGCGCTTGGTCTTCGTCAAAGCTGACATCAAACTCAAGCAGCACGGCACCATAATTTTGTGCTGAAACCGATTGCATTTCTTTCAGCCCGGTCAGCGTGCGCAGTTCCAACTCCATCGGTTTGACCAAAAGTCGCTCCGCATCAGCCGGAGAAATGCCGGGCAAAACAACGCCGACATAAATAATCGGTATCGGAATATCAGGGTCAGCTTCGCGCGGCAGCGAGATGTAAGAGGACAGGCCGCCCAAGAGCAGCGCCGCCAAAATGGTCAGCACGGCGCGGCTGCGCCCCATCGCGGCTGTGACGAAACGATACATTATTGCGCCTCGCGCGATGGCAAGGCGGCATTGGCCGTCTGTTCCATCTCGAATT
This sequence comes from Parvibaculales bacterium, assembly GCA_049597955.1. Classification (GTDB taxonomy): domain Bacteria; phylum Pseudomonadota; class Alphaproteobacteria; order RS24; family RS24; genus JAYPAN01. Next base: position 1,230 of record JBMYND010000016.1, on the reverse strand, counting down.
CAACTTCGCGCCCGTCGCGGGTGTATTCACCGCCGCGCACGATTACCATTTCAGAAGCGGCAAGGCCGGTCACCACCGCGCCGTTTTGGTCATCGGAAATAATCTGCACCGGACGCAAGGCGACGCGGCCATTATCGACAACGCGCACGCCCAAACGGCCATCATTGGCCAGCGTCAGCACGCTTTGCGGCACGCGGCTGGCCACCACCTCACCGGCATTAATGGCCAATTCGGCGGTCATGCCGTCGCGCAAAGCCAAATCTTTATTGGCCACTTCCAATTCAACGCGGAATGTGCGCGTTGTCAGATTGGGGCTTTCGGCAATATAGCGGATTTTGCCTTGCGCCAATTCGCCGGTCGATAATTTGGCGGTGCCGCCATCGCCGACGGAAATGCGATTGACCTGATTTTCAGCGATATAGCCGACAATCAGCAGCGGGTCTTTATCAATCACCATGCCGCAGGGCTGGCCCGGCGACATGTAATGACCGATTTTCACCGGCTGGCGATCGAGAATACCGTCAAACGGGGCGCGAATTTTCGTGCGCTCAAGCTCTACCAAAGCCGCCTTCACAGCGGCAACGGCGGCGTCATATCCGGCTTGCGCCGCTGCCATTTGACTTTTCGACATATGCCCTTGCTTGACCAATTTTTGCGCCGCCGTGAATTCGATTTTGCGGGCATCGCGCTGGGCGCGGGCTTGCGCCAGATTGGCCTCGCGCGCGCCGACATCAATGCGGCAAATGATTTGCCCTTTTTGCACAAAAGCGCCTTTTTCCACCGGCAATTGGCTTATGGTGCCGCCGGTTTCGGCCGCCACGGTGACCACCTTATCGGCCTCGCTGCGCGCTTGCAAAATAATGGTGTTGGGGAAGGCCTGTGCCGAAATCTCGCGCACCACAACTTTGAAAGCGCGGTTAAGCTCGCTGCTTGTCTTAATCGGCTTGGCGGCTTCTACTTTGTCCGTATTGAACAATATGCCGCTGGCCAGCCAGCCAATAAGCGCCAAAAACACCAAAATTGCCGTGCCGACAGGGCTGAAAAGCCGCCGCCGAGGCTTGCTCTCAACAATCGGTTGACTGTCATGATTGTCAGGGTCGAAGTCCATTGAAATAATTATCCCCGTTTGCGCTTTATATATAACGCAAAAAATATTAATTTCTGCCCTATAGAGATGCTTTTTTTTCGCTTTTCAGGCAGATTTAGAGGCTGTTTACACAAAAATGACTG
>JBMYND010000015.1:0-7198 GCA_049597955.1 Parvibaculales bacterium | reverse complement strand
GTGCGCGGTGTCGGCTTTTCGACAGAATTGGATATCGCTTCTGATGAGCGTCAAAGTTGGGTTTATCTGCCTTCGCTTGGCGGTGTGCGTGAATTGAAAGGCAATCAACAGCATGAAAGCTTTTTCGGTTCTGACTTTTCCTATAGCGATTTGATGGGACGCGATGCCGAGCAAGATATGCATAAGCTGGTCAGCCAAGATGGAGATTTTTATGCCATTACCAGCACGCCTAAAAGCAAGAAAGACCTGTATTCAAAGCTCGATTATAAAATCGCCAAATCTGACAATACCATTCGCGAAATCACTTTTTACGACCGCAAAGGTGCGGCCTTAAAGCGTCTGACCAATATTGATTTTGAAAAAGTTGACGGTGTGCCGGTGTTGCTCAAATCGGAAATGAAAAACCTGAAATCGGGTTCGGTCACTTTGTTGAATCGCACAAGCATTCAAGTGGCGGTTGAGCTTTTCGATTATGATTTCGGCCCCGAAGCCTTGCAATAAATGCGTTTTCTCTGCCTAATGGGGCAGGGAGACATTCATGAGTGAACTTGATTTTAGCGGTAAGACCGTTCTCGTTGTCGGTGGGTCCAGTGGCATTGGCAATGGTATTGCGCATGGCTTTTTAAGCCGCGGCGCTGATGTTCATGTGTGGGGCACGCGCGCCTCGGCTGATGATTATGAGGCGGCTGACGGCTCTGATTTAAGCGGTCTGCACTATAGCTGTGTCGATGTTGCCGACCATGCAGCCATTGACGCGCATCAGCCCGATTTTGACCAGCTCGATGTGCTGGTATTGTCGCAAGGCGTGGTGCGCTATCACCAAGAAGAGTTTGAAAAGCCGGGTTGGGATTATGTCATGGACGTCAATATTGACAGTGTCATGGCGTGCGCCGGTAAGTTCAAACCGTTTTTGGCTGAAAGCAATGGCGCCATCATTATTGTCAGCTCTATTTCCGGTATGCAGGCCAATATTGGCAATCCGGCCTATGCGGCGTCAAAAGCTGCCGCCATCAGCCTGACCAAAACACTGGGCCAAGCATGGGCGCGCGACGGCATTCGCGTCAATGGTTTGGCGCCCGGCCTGGTGCCAACCAAGCTTACGGCGATAACCACTGAAAACGAAAAACGCATGAAGGGCGCGCTGCGCGCCATTCCGTTGCGCCGCGCCGGCACGCCCGAAGATATGGCCGGCGTTGCTTTATTCCTTGCATCGCCGCTTGCCGCCTATGTGCAGGGGCAAACGATTATCGCTGACGGTGGTCTTTCGCTTTAGCCCAACGCCTCTACCAAACCGGTTTCCGCTGTTAGCTCAGCCAGCCGCGCTTTGTCGGCATCCGACAGCGTCGCATATTGCTCGCCAATCCATTGCAGGCATTTGGCCTGATAGGCGAATGGGTTTTGCTGATAGGGACGACCATCGACTTCGCCATCGACCATTTCTGCGCCGCTCAGCACGGCCTCGGCATTGAGTTTCAGATAGGGAATGTAAAGCGTCGCCAACTCGCTGATGAGTGGGCGCAAGGTCGCGGGCAGACCGCTGGATAGATTGAGCCAGCCGCTATTATCTTCGGCTACAGTCAGACCTGACAAATCTTCCATCAGTTCAACCCAAGCGTAAATGCGCGGGAATTCCGAAACGATAATGGCGCTTGCTGTCGGGTCGAAAAGCGCCAAACAAGTCAATTGCCCGTAAATTGCAAAATCGGCGGAGCTTGGTCGCTGGCCGAAAATATAAGGTGCTGTCTGCAAATGCTCATTCAGCAAGGTCAGGAAACGCTTGAAACTGCCTTCAATGGTTTCTTTCGTCACCTCATTGGAACCGACATAGGTCAGGCGGCCGGTTTGGCGATCACTGACATATTTCGACAGCGGTTCAATTTCTTCATCGCTGGCCGATATATTGCCCCAGCGTGGCAAAATCGATCCGGCTTTTTTGATGTCGGCCGCATAATGCCAACGATAATGGAACATGGCTTTGGTTAGCCATTCATCGCCATAATCTTCAAGCAGCCAGTTGAGAAAACTCAAAACCGCATCATTCGGAATAACGCTGCGGCCTTCATATTCTTCTTCAAAGCGGCGCAAAATCGGCGTGCTGTCGGTAACGGCCTGTATGTCACCATTCTCATCGGGAAAATAATAAGTCGGCAGCAGCGACACTTTGGGCTTGGGGCGGTCTTTGTGGTTAATGTCACCCTGCGACGTAAAACTTTGCCATGAAATCCGATAGGTGATATGGCGATAGCGCATCAATGCCAGCATTTTGCGCGTGTAAGGCGAACCGGGTGCGCCCATTAAGAACGCAGATTGCTGCTATTTTGCCGCCAATGACGACGGATTTGACAATCATTATCGGCGGTGGTCTGGCGGGGGTTACGAGTTTTTATGAACTCAGCGCACGCGATAAGCCGTGCCTGTTGCTCGACAGTGAAAGCGCCGTGGCACAAGGCACCAGCTTTGCCAATGGCGGCGGCCTGCATCCCAGCCTGCCCGACCCGTGGAACAATCCCGGTATCGGGCGACATCTTTTCGCCTCACTGTTTCAGCGCGATGCGGCCATGAAATTGCATGTCAGCCAACTGCCAAAGCTTATCGGCTGGGGTATGTCCTTCATCCGTAATTCGCGGCGCGGCGCTTATGAAGCGATTACCCGCGCCAATTTTGACTTGGCTGAATATTCAACGCGGCAAACCCAAGCTTTGCAGCAATTTCTGAATTTGGATTATGACGCGGCGGCGCCGGGCACTTTGAAATTACTCCGCAGCGCAGGTGACCGCGATGAGGCATTGCGACTGGCTGATATGTTGGCTGAAAAAGGCCTGGCCTATGAGGAATTGGATCGGGCCGCGCTTTTGACCCGCGAGCCGTCATTGCGCGATGCACCGGATTTGATTGGGGCGCTGCGTTTCGCCGGTGACGGCATTGGTGATGCGCGTCGCTTTTGCGAAGGGCTGGCGGCAGCGGCGGCATCACGCGGCGGCAAAATGCGCCTCAACACAAAAGTCGAGCACTTGCTGATTGAAAACGGCAAGGTTTGCGGCGTCCGCCTTAAGGATGAAGAAATTCGTGGCACAGTGGTGCTGGCAGCCGGTGTCGCCGCTGCGCAATTGGCGCGACCGCTTGGGCTCAATCTGCCTATTCGTCCGGCCAAAGGCTATTCCTTAACGCTGGATGCGGCGGGGCAGGACGATCGCCCGCAGCATTTATTGGTCGATCCATTGCCCCATATCGCCATCACCCCTTTAGGGTCGCGTTTGCGCATATTGGGCATGGCTGAATTTAGCGGGTTTGACCGCCATATTGACCCGAAACGCTTGCAGCAATTACGCCGGTTTTTTGCCGATTTACTGCCCCAATTGGCTGAGAAATTAGATTGGCAAAAGGCCGAAGGCTGGGCCGGTTTGCGCCCGATGAGCGCTGACGGGCGCCCGTTTATCGGCCCAAGCGGCATTGATGGCTTGTGGCTCAATGTCGGGCACGGCCATTTGGGCTGGACGAAAGCGGTCGGCTCGGCGCGCATTTTGGCCGACACCATGATCGGGCGCGCGGCGGAAATAAATGCTGCGCCGTTCTCCCCCAACGCAGACGCGCGCCGTTTGCGCTAGGGCGGTCGCAGGGCTAGAGTGCGGAATGACTTTTTTACCACCGCCGACCAATGAGCAATATCAAGGCCAGCTATGGGCCTGTGTGCCCTTGGCATTGGTCGCGCTGCAAAATTTTGTCGGCGGCATGGTTCATGTCGTTCTGCCCGATAGTGGGCTCATCAGCGTTGCCGGCCTCAATCTGTCGCATGAGGGCGGCTTGCAAATGATACGCATGGCTGCCCGTTTGGGGGCGACGCAGGTCATTTATGCATTGGTGCTGGCACTTATTGTTTGGCGCCACCGTAATTTCACCTTGCCGTTTCTGGTGCTGGCGATTGCCGAAAAATCATTGATAGGGCTGGGCATAGTGTTGAAACCGACAGGGAGTGGACACACGCCACCCGGAATTTACGGGACGGTGATATTGTTGGTGCTTTGTCTGTTGGCCCTTGTCGGCGCGCGGCGCACATCGCCCTAATGGACTTGTTCAACCCCCAAAGCCGGAATGTGCTGCCGCGCGATGGCGCGGCGGTCTATTTTGGCGCGCTTTATGGCGCGGAAGAAGCAGATAAGCTCTTTGATGCGCTGATGGAAGAAATTGATTGGCAGCATGATCGCGTAAAATTATATGGTCGCGAGATTGTCACAAAGCGCGAAGTCGCTTGGCATGGCGATGCGCCATTTCAATATACCTATTCCCACAACACCAAAACGGCACTGCCATGGACGCCGTCATTGGAAAGAATAAAAGCCGATGTCGAGGCCGAAAGCGGTGACAGTTTTAATTGTTGCTTGCTCAATCTTTACCATTCGGGCGACGAAGGCATGGCGTGGCATGCCGATGACGAAAAAGAGCTTCTGCCCGATGGCGCGATTGCCTCGGTCAGTTTGGGCGCGGCGCGGCGCTTTGTGTTTCGCCATAAGAAAGATAAAGAAAAGGCCGAAATTATGCTGGAACATGGCAGCCTATTGCTTATGCGTGGCGCAACACAAAGCCATTGGGAGCACAGCCTGCCGGTCATGAAACTTGCCAAAACGGCACGCATCAATCTGACTTTTCGAACGATTATGGGGTGAGTTTGTTGCACTGGACTTTTGACATCTAAATTGCCAATATCCCCATCAAGACAGGGAGATTCTAACATGTTGACTTTGCACTTTGCCCCCAATTCGCGCGCCGTGCGGACGCTATGGCTGCTTGAAGAATTGGGTCTTGAATATGAATTGAACCGAATGGATTTTCACCCTAAGGATTTGAAATCTGACGCGCATCGCGCGCGCCATCCGCTGGGCCGGATTCCGGTTTTGGAAGATGGTGACGTTACGATTTGGGAATCCGGTGCGATTGCCGAATATATTTTGGAACGTCATAAAAACGGCGGTTTGAAGCCGTCCCCCGATGCTTCGAATTATCCGAAATATTTGCAATGGTTTCACTATTGCGAGGGCATGGTCATGCCGCCGATTAACACGATTGTTGTGCACACGATTTTACTGCCGCCGGAACGCCGTGATGAAACAGCCCTTGGTCAGGCGCAACGCCTATTGGGACGCGCAGTGCAACCGGTTGAAGAGGATATGGTCGGTAAGGATTATTTGGCAGGCGATTTCACGGCGGCTGACACCATGCTTGGCCATTCCATCATGATGGCAAATCGCATGGGCATTGTGAATGACGCGCATCCAAATTTGCTTGGCTATATTGAGCGGCTGAAAGCCCGTCCGAGTCTGCAAAAAGCATTCGAATTCGACACAGTTTAAGTAAAGGTTTTTGTATAAAATGGAATTTGCCGAACAAAAAATTACCACGGGGAAATATCTCTTCCGCTTTTTGAAATTCCTCGTAACCCCCGGCTCAATTGGACGCTTGAAGTCGCTTTTGACGACACGGCCCGGCGATGAAATGTCGATGATTGATTATTTGGAACGCCACGCGGAAGAGCGCCCCGATGGCATTGCCGTCAAATATGAAGACCAGCAAATTAGCTGGGGCGAGTTAAACGCCATGGCCAATCAAATGGCGCATTATTTTCAATCACGCGGCCTGAAATATGGCGATAGCGTTGCGCTGAATGTTGAAAACAGGCCCGAATTATTGGTCGCCGTATCAGCTTGTCTGAAGCTCGGCGCGATTGCCGGAATGGTCAATACGGGTCAAACCAATGAAGCCTTGGCGCACAGCTTGCGGCTCATCGACCCCGCACTGATTGTTGTCGGCTCTGAATGCCTCGGCAATATGGAAACGGTAAGCGATATATTGGAAGAGCAGCACGCCGATAAGTTGCTTTATGTCGCCGATGGTGCGCATGCGGGGCCACCGCAAAATTATCAAGATTTGATGGCTTTGACGGCTGACCAATCGGTAGAAAATCCGGTGCCGAGCAAAACGCTGACCCTCGGCACGCCGATTTACTATATTTTCACCTCCGGCACGACCGGTTTGCCCAAGGCCAGCATTACCACCCATATGAAGGTGTTTCGCGCCGGCACGCAGTTTGGCGTTAATGTGATGACACTCACGCCGGAAGATACTTATTACTGCGCCTTGCCGCTTTATCACTCCAACGCTTTGGTCGTTGGCTTTGGTTCATGTTTGTGCGGCGGCGCGACCTTGGCTTTGCGGCGCAAATTTTCGGCCAGCCAATTTTGGGAAGATTGCATTAAATTTGAGGCAACAGCTGCTATTTATATCGGCGAATTGCTGCGCTATTTGTTGGCTCAGCCGGAACGCGAAAGTGACCGCGCGCACAATGTGACCCGCGTTTTGGGCAATGGATTACGGCCTGATATTTGGATGGAATTCAAAAACCGCTTCGGCATTCCGCGTGTTCATGAGTTTTATGGTGCGTCTGAAGGCAATAGTGGCTTTGTTAATATTTTCAATTTTGACAAGACCGTCGGTTGGTCACCGGGTTATGGCAAGGATTGGGAAGTCGTGTCTTTTGATGTCGATGAAGACCAACCCATTCGGGGTGAAGATGATTATATGAACCGCGTCTCGACGGGTGATACGGGCCTGCTGATTATGCAAATTTCCGAAAAGAACCCGTTTGACGGCTATACCGACGCACAAGCCAGTGAAAAGAAAATCCTTCGCGATGTTTTTGAAAAGGGCGATGCCTGGTTCAATTCCGGCGATTTGGTGATCTTGCAAAAGCACGGCCATATTCAGTTTGGTGACCGCATTGGCGACACCTTCCGCTGGCAGGGTGAAAATGTAGCAACCACGGAAGTGGAAAGCGTGATTATGAAATGGCCAGAAATTGAGGACGCCGTGGTTTATGGCGTCACTGTGCCGGGTCGTGACGGTCGTTGCGGCATGCTGTATTTGACGCAAAAAGAAGCGGGCGATATTGACCTGAACGGTCTGGCCGCGCATATGCGCGAAAATCTGCCACCTTATGCCGTGCCGCGCTTTATCCGTATCGGCCAAAAAGTCGATGTTACCGGCACGTTCAAATTCCAGAAGTCGAAACTGAAAAATGCCTCCTATCACGTTGATGAAGTCGAAGATGATTTGTTCTTGCTGGCGCGTGATGCGGATGGCGTCGAACCGTTGACGGCAGATTTACAAGCCAAGGTTGATGAGGGCGCAATACGCCTCTAGGCGTTAT
>JBMYND010000014.1:0-50925 GCA_049597955.1 Parvibaculales bacterium | reverse complement strand
CTATTGCCATCTCTATTGCCATCTCTATTGCCATCTCTATTGCCATCTCTATTGCCATCTCTATTGCAAGAGCCTGCCCGGCATGTCAGCATGACCAAAAGGGGAGGATAATATGAATATCAGCAGCGAAGCCCATCCGAAGCAATATATCGACGTGCTTGGCAAGAAAATGGCCTATGTGGAAATCGGTGACCCGAATGGCCGTCCAATTATTTTTCAACATGGCAATCCGACATCATCTTATTTGTGGCGCAATATCATGCCCTATGCCGCCTCGCTTGGCCGTTGCCTCGCGCTTGATTTGATAGGCATGGGCGACAGCGACAAGCTGGATAATAGCGGGCCGGACGCTTATGGCTTTATCGAGCACAACCGCTATTTCGAGGCCGCGCTTGAAGCCTTGGGCGCCACCGACAATTTGATTTTGGTGATTCATGATTGGGGCTCAGCATTGGGCTTTCACTATGCCGCAAGACATGCTGAAGCGGTGGCCGGCATTTGCTATATGGAGGCCATCGTCCAACCAGTGGCTGGCTGGGATGATTGGCCGGAAGGGGCGCGCAATATATTTCAAGCCTTTCGCAGCCCGGCGGGCGAGGAAGTCGTGTTGGAAAAAAATGTCTTTGTCGAAGGGGTTTTGCCCAATTCGGTGATGCGCCAACTTGATGATGCGGAAATGGCGGTTTATCGCGCGCCTTTTGCCGAGCCGGGCGAAGACCGACGCCCAACGCTGAGCTGGCCAAGGCAAATCCCGATTGCCGGTGAACCGGCCGATATTGTCGAAATTGCCGAAAATTATGCCCGTTTCATGTCGGAAAGTGACATGCCGAAACTGTTTATTGACGCTGATCCCGGCTCCATATTGGTTGGCCGTCAGCGCGATTTCTGCCGCAGTTGGAAAAACCAGCGCGAAGTGACGGTTAAAGGGCTGCATTTTTTGCAGGAAGACAGCCCCCATGAAATTGGCGCTGCGCTGAAAAGCTGGATTGAAGAAACCGGTGTTTGAGCCGGACTCTGGTCTCATATTAGGGCGGCCACATATTAAAAAGGCCTCGCCATAGACTGGCGAGGCCTCTGCGTGTCTCCCAAGAGGGGGTTGGAGACCCCAGCAGAAAACTGTCTTTGCGACAGTATTTTATATACGCTGCGTATAATAATTTGGATTGGCTCAAAACGGCCAATAGGAAAGTTTTTTACGCGACCGAATGGGGCCGCAAAATCGGTGGAAACCAGGCATGAGCGCCATATTCAAGCCCGATATAACCCGCACTCCCGCGCCTGATTGGGATGATGACCGACTCATGGCGGAAATCGGGCGCGGCAATCAGCAGGCAGCGCAAATTCTGATAGACCGGCATCTTTCCTATGTTTTGAAAATCTGCACATCCAAGCTGGGCAACGGTCAAGATGGCGAGGATGCGGCACAGGATGTTTTCGCTTCGGTCTGGAAAAATGCCGCGCATTGGCAAAGCGGCCGGGCCAAAGTGACCACTTGGCTGTATCGCATTGCCGTCAATCGCTGCATTGACATATTGCGCAAAAAACGACCGCAATCAGGTCTGGATGAAATTGCCGAGCCTGAAGATGATGCTGAGAATGCCGAAGCCTTGATGCAGGCGGCAGACCGCAACCGCATCATCCGCAGCGCCTTGGCCGCGCTGAGTGACGACCAGCAACGGGCCATAGAGCTGGTTTATTATCGCGAGATAGGCCAGCGCGAAGCGGCCGAAATAATGGGTATTTCCCTCGCCGCGCTGGAATCTGTCTTACGTCGCGGGCGGCAGCGCCTGCATGAAAAACTGGCCGCCATGCGCGCCGATTTGCAAGCGGTTTGACCGACCGGACAGGAATCACAAAGAGAGCAAAGATGATGGATATGGATGAGAAAAGTTTTCAGTTATTGGTCGCCACCTATGGTGGCGATGCGCGCCGCTGGCCCGAAGACAAGCGCGCCGCCATGCAGGCTTTTCAGGACACTCACGCGCAGGCGCGTGCGATTGTCAGCTCTGCTGCGGCATTGGATGACTGGCTGCAGGCACGGCTGCCCGATGCCCCAAATCATGTGCAGGCGCGCATCAGCGCCGATATGCGTGAAAAGCTGGCCGCGACACAAGCAGCGCCAGCCCGCAGGCCTGCCGCAATGCCGCAAATGCGCAGCGCCTATCCGCGCCTCCGGCAAGCCGGTTTTGCACTCGGCGCGATGGCCGCTTGCTTGACGCTCGGCATTGTCAATGCGCCGATAATAATAGAGTTCATTCTCGGCGCGCCCGACCCGATGACCATGCTCACCATGGTCGGCGATGAAATGCTTTTGAACTGATAATGATTGACCAACACCGAACCGGAAAGGAAACCAAATGCTGAAGAATATACGACCGCTCCATATCGTTTTGACCCTCTCGCTTGCCGTAAATCTGATTATTCTCGGTGCCGCCGGATATTATGGCCTGAAATGGCGCAATATGGGCGACCGCGACTGGATTGGAAATCGTCTCGACCGGGCGCAAGAACGGGTTTTGGGCCATTTGGAAGGGGCTGACCGCGAAGTGGCGCGCGCCGCATTTGACGCGCGCCGCCCGATTGTGCGCGAGGCGCTTGGCGAGATTGCCGCCGCAAGGCGCGATTTGGCCCGCGCTTTCGACGCCAAAATACCGCAAGCAGAGGCTCTCAAGGCCGCTTTTGACCGCTCGCAAGCCGGGGCGGCAATGGTCAATGAACAATTTCACGGATTGATGCGCGATTTGGCGGGCGGCTTGTCGCCGGAGGCGCGCGCCCGAATTGCGCGCCATATGCGTCACCATCACGACAATGATTGATAAAAAATTGCGGGGATTGATGAAAATAGCGGGCGGCGTCCATTTCCTCTCGCCAAAAGCTGTTTCTTTTCCTAGTGTTGTCGTGGGAGGAACAGTAAATGTCAAATCTGGAAACAACGCCAAATGAGAACGCCGCATCTGGTGAGACTGCCGCGAGCATAAGCCCACGCACACGCAATTACACGCTTGCCATGCTGGTTGCCATTTACGCTTCCAGCCATGTTGACCGGCAAATTGTATCCATTCTCGCCGAGTCGATTAAACAAGACCTCCTGCTTTCCGACAGCCAGCTTGGCTTTCTGATTGGCCTGTCTTTCGCGCTGTTTTATGCCACGCTCGGCATTCCGATTGCCATGCTGGCCGACCGCTATTCGCGGCGCAACATTATCGCTGCTTCGGTGATTGTTTGGTCGGGCATGACGGCGCTGTGTGGCCTGGCGGTGAATTACACCCAGCTTGCCTTGGCGCGAATTGGCGTCGGCATTGGCGAGGCCGGCTCCAGCCCGCCCAGCCACTCCATGATATCCGACTTGTTCCCGCTTGAAAGTCGCGGCGCGGCCATGGGCATTTACGCTGCCGGTATCAATATTGGCGTGCTTATCGGTTTTCTTGTCGGCGGCTGGATTGACGAATGGTATGGCTGGCGCATTGCCTTTTTCGTGGTCGGCATACCGGGCATATTTCTTGGCATTTTATTGCTGACCACGGTGAAAGAGCCGCCGCGCAGCCAGCCGCCCAAACCCTTATCGCGCAATATATTCCGCGAAATCTGGCAGACTTTCGGGGTGATGATGAGCATTCCCAGCCTGCGCCATATTGTTATTGGGTGCACGCTTGTTGTCTTTGTCGGCTATGGCACAACCTATTGGAACGGTGTTTATTTCCGCCGGATTCACGGCTTGTCACCGGGCGAAACCGGCACTTTGCTGGCGCTGATTGGCGGGGTGATTGGCGGTATTGGCACATTTTTCGGCGGCTGGCTGGCCGATAGGCTGGCGCAACGCGACAAACGCTTTTATGTCTGGCTGACCGCTATTGTCAAAACCGCCTTGGCGCCGTTTGTCGCTTGGTATTACCTGGCCGGCGATATTTACCTTGTCGCCGGGCTGTTGGTGATTGTGTCGTTTTTTGGCGGGTTTTATCTGTCTGTCAGCTTTGCCATGAACCAAAGCTTGTTGCCGCCGGAAAATCGCGCTTTGGGCGCGGCTTTGCTGCTCTTTTGCATCAATATATTGGGCCTTGGCCTCGGCCCCTATCTGGTCGGTGTATTGTCTGATATGTTCCAGCCCGATTACGGCCAAGATGGTCTGCGCTATGCGCTGGTGCTGGTATCGCTGCTCAATATATGGGGGTCAGTGCATTATTTCATCGCCGGGCGTCGCCTGCGCGAAGATTTGGCTGCCCGCGAGGCTGCCTCCGCCGGTTAAGCCGCACCACATTGAAATCGGAAAAAGGGCGGACTTTGGGGGAAAGTCCGCCCTTCCTCATATGCCGACAAATGCCGACAAATGATGGCTGGAATTTCAGATCCCTAGAATTTCAAGTCCAATGTCAAGCCAAGCACCTGAAACTCTTCGCGTTTGCTGCCCGATGTCACGCCCGGACGTTTCAACTCAACATCTTGGACGAAATAGCCAATGCTGACGCCGGGCGCGATGCGCGTGCCGCCGCCAAGCATATATTCGCGATATTGCGAGACTTGCGCCGCTTGCGGGCTGGTTTCATCGCTGCGGGTAAAGCCAAGGCCGACACGGCTGTCATCGCTGAGGCGATAGCTGAGGGTGTAATTGGCCGTGTCAATCTCGCGCGCATCAGTGCCGCGATTATTATTGCTCGCATGGTGTTTATAGCGCGCATCCACCATATCAAGATGGTTGAAAATGGCGCGGCTGCCGCCAATCGACCAATCGCCAAGGCTGTATTTCAGGCCAAGCGCGCGGCTTTGCGGCTTGTCGCCCTTGCCGCGATGGGTTTCCACACCGGTCGCACCAATCTCAATGCGCCCACCAAACAGCGCCGCATCATAGCTCATGGAATACTCATAAATCTCGCGCTGTTCTTTCCCTTCAAACAGCGTGAAATTGCTTGCCCCGCCATCGCGCTGTTTATTATTCGGCGTGTAGGAGACCCCGACTTGCACACCGGCCAGCTTGGGCGTGAAATAGCTTATTTTCGGCGCGTCACCGGTAATATGCTCAAGCCGTGGCGACATATGCGCATCGCCGACCAAATCGCCTTTGCGATACATGGCTTTCAGCGCACCGGCCATGGCGTCGGCCATTAAGTCATTATTGGTCATGTCAATGCCCGGCACAAAGCGCGGGCCATGCACACCGGCCAAATAGGCGACGCCATTTTCCGCGCCGAGAATGATTTTGCCCCAATTGCCCTTGGCATAAAAATAGGTCTCGTCAATCTGGTCGTCTTTTGTGTAAGCCTCCAGCTCAACGCGGAAGCCGATTTCCGTGCCACTGTCGAGAAGGGTTTTGCCGCGAAAATGAATCTCGGCATTTTCAAGCAAAACCTCTTCTTCAAGCCGGTCATCATTAATATCGACTGTGGCGACGCCTTGGGTGAAAAAGCCGCCAACCGAAAGCCCGACCGGTTTTGCCTGCTCTGCCGCCCGCGCCCCCGACGCCCCAATCAGAGACCCCATCACCAGTGCCGCGACGGCCATAAATGCCCAAAGGCTGGTCGCCGCATTATTGTTGGACCGAAAAAGTGAAAAATTATGCATATCTGGTTCCCCTTATTTCACGCATTTTTTCAGGAACAGGCCCGCCCAAAGGCAGGAACGCGACTGCGACACACATCAACAGATGACCGACAGTCCATTTGCTCTGTCCAATAATCTGTTTTTGTCAAAAAAACATGAAAAATCCGTCAATCGCGCGAGATTGCCGAAAAAGCTGTGAAACCGTGGATTTGTCGCAACACCAAGCAATAGGATGCAGAAACAGGCACTACACGCAGGACGTGTATTCAGCGCGAAAATCAGGTGCAAATCATCGGCTATTTTGCCAAACTATCTGATAGGCCAAAATATTTGGCAGGGAGGGTGCTCACATGACAGATACGGGCATTGACGCAACAGGCGACAGCAGCAAGGCGCAATCACAAATGCAGAGCCTGACGCCGGGCGTGCTGGGCGTCTATGGCTTTATGGCGCTGCCCTTGGCGCTGGTCGGCTATCCGGTGGCGATATGGTTGCCGGCCTTTTATGCCGGTCATGTTGGCCTGCCCTTGGCGGCGGTGGCGACCATGTTGTTGCTGGCCAAGCTGACCGATGTGGTGACCGACCCGGCGGTTGGCCTGATATCCGACCGCATGCGCACGCCTTTTGGCCGGCGTCGCCCGTTAATATTTCTCGGCACGCCGATTTTGGCGGTGTCGGTCTGGCTGCTGTTTGTGCCGCCGCAAGGTGTTGACCAATATTACCTGCTCTTATGCATTGCCGGCATGTATATCGGCACGACGCTTATCGGCCTGCCCTATGGCGCATGGGGGGCAGAGCTGTCGCCCGATTACCACCAGCGCGCGCGGGTTACCGCCTGGCGCGAGCAATTCACCCTTATCGGCCTGTTGGTTGCTGCCTTTGTGCCGTTTCTGGTTGAGCAATATGGCGATGGCACCACTGCCTCCATCATGCGCGGCATGGCGCTGGCCATTGCGATAAGCGCGCCGCTGGCCATGCTGCTGCTGTTCGTCTTTGTTGCCGAGCCGGAGCCGCAAGGCGGCACCAAGCAAGCGCATGTCAGCTTTTGGGATGGTGTGCGGCGGATTTGGGCCAATAAGCCGATGCGGATGATTATCGGCATTTTGCTTATCGTCACGCTGGCCGAGGCGTTTCGCAATGCGCTGTCGCTGTTTTTCATGCGCTCGGTGATACAGGCCGGTGCGGTTGGCACGCTTTATTTCGGCTATTTCGTGGCCGGGCTGGCGGCGGTGCCGTTTTGGCTGTGGCTGGGGCGCAAATTCGGCAAGCATTTATCCTTTTCCGCCGTTTTGATAACTGTGGCGATTATCTCCACCATCAATATGGCGTTTCATGCCGAGACTTACACCATGTTTGTTATTTTCTTCATGTTGAAGGGGGCGTGTTTTGGCGGTTTGCAATTTCTGCCGCTGGCCATGCTGGCCGATGTGATTGATGTTGAGACGGCCGAGACCGGCAAGGCGCGCGCCGGTTCCTATTTTGCCTTTGCCGGCATGACGTCGAAAATCTCGACCGCGCTTGGCACATTTCTGGCGATATGGGCGCTGTCCTTCACCGATTTCAATGCCAAATTATTGTCGGAGAACAGCTTTGACGATTTGCTGGCGCTGCGCGTTTTATATGCGATTGTGCCGGCGGTGTTTTTCATCTTCGCCATTGTGATAGCCGTGCGCTTTCCCCTCACCGCCCAGCGACAGGCCGATTTGCAGGCGCAAATCACCGCCCGCAATAACGGGCAATAGGGGGGGCTAATCAATTTCATCCTGTTTGTTGAACCAAGCAGTTGAAGCAGCATTGGTTAGCTTGAAATAATCCTGCCAAAATCTCCGATGCTTTTTGGTTTGACTTTCATGCGCTATCGCCCCCTCTTCGGGTTCACGATAGATGTAAGACAGAACAACGTGAATTCCTGTAAAATCGGCAAATTCCTCGCCCTTGCTTTGCAAAGTGGCGGGCGATTCAATACACCAGCTGTTCCGGCAATAATGCGAAATTTCATTGGTATATTGCAAAAAGTCGGAAAAAATAGCCAAGCGGCGATTTGGAATTTCAAGTCCAAAGTCAGGGCGTTGGGTGATTTGCTTAAGCGCAGCCAGCAGAGGTGTGTTTGGCGCCTCCGGCAGGCTTGTCAAAATTTCAATGAACTCCCGCAAGTGAACTTCAAACCGACCGTGATACAAGTTTCGTGCTTTTCGTCGTGCAACCGATGTATCTTTCATTTCTTCCGGTGTGCCGGGGCTGCATATGGAAAGCTTTTCGTGCAATATCAATTTAGTGTCAGCATCATCCGGCGGTGCATGTTTCAAGTGCAATATGGTTATTTTCTCATGAACCCCTATCTCTTCCCGCGTTTTCTCAACAAACTGAACAAGTTGCTTGTTGTAGTCTTCCGGCAATCTGTCAGTTGTATCAATCAATATAATTGTGTGTGCCGGTATAAAATTGTCCTGCCGACACAAATCCGCATCCGCACCAATATCATTTATCTTCGGTGCCTCTTGGCGGGAGAAAACTTCAAATAGGGAAAGTAGTACCAGAGACACCGCCAAAATAACGGCAGCTGGCATAGCCCTATCCCAATTATTTTTCTTCTTCTTTTGCGCGTTCATCAATAATTTTATGCTCGGCGCACACTTTCTTCCACGTTAAAAAGTTCGGCTACCTCAGCGGCCTGACCACCCCACTGCCCTTCTCGCGCATCATTCTCGGCTTTATCCAAATCATTCTGCAAGTCACGCAAAAACTTCTCGGTGTCATCCCGAAATTTCTCCTGATTTTCTTCAAGAGCTTGTTTCACGACCTCATATTTTTTTGTCAATTCCTCGCACTTCTCTATCAATTGCTCAATTTCCCGATTTTCAATGTCATCTTCGTCCTCTTTTGGAAAAATCTTGTCTGCCAACTCTATTCGCCAAGTCTCCAATACATCATTCGTCAGGCCATCGCGTCCATTTCTCCTTCTCAAACCATCATAGGCACGGAAGTAAATTTCCATTTTGGCGCTAATCTCCAATTGTAAATCCGCTTTTTCTTCTCTTAGCTTTCGCGCGTCATGCTCTATACCAATTTTTGCGAGGTCCACAGATTGGATAATGGTTTTAAGATAATCAGACGTCTCCTTGAAACGCAGATTATTCGACTCTATTCTTTCTTCTGTATTATTGACGATTTCATCACGCTTTTCATCAGCAGCCAGCTTTGCATTTTTATATGCTTTTAACCTGTCACGCCAACCAGGATAAGCTTCATATCCTTCCCAAAAATAACCCGACAGTCCCCAAAGCCAGAAAAGAATGGATGCCACAATCAGCAGTGCAATTTCCAATGTCTCTATGCTGGCAAATACGGCAGGGACATCAGAAAACAGAATTGCATCGATTTCGCCGGAGATAAGCCCAGCCTGTTTTTCTCTAATTCGCAAAAACAAAATAATGTAGTTGGTGACGGCGAACACAAAAAAACAAATAATTCCCCCATAATGCCAAGGCTTAACGCCAGCCAACACTCCGCTGGGTTGAGTTAATGCGTTGGCCCAGCAACGGCCTGCACACAAACCGCAGATTACAGTAACCATGGAAAAGGCAAATGCCATACCAACCCCGACGCCGGGCGAGTAGTACTCTTCGAGCAACCAGAAAATGAAAATGATTTCGAATAAAATCATAGAAAACTTAGCCCCATAACTGAAAAAAGCATTGTCTCCAGTCATTGTTGCCTCATCCAAGTCATTTTCAATTTGGAAGTCGTTTAGTTCCCCATTTCTTCTGAATTTCTTAGTTAATTTCTCTCGAAAATCTTGCACTGATTGATTTCTTCTAAAAGCATCCGGTGTCCATCGTTCATTATTATTCCTAGAAACTTCATTCAATTCCCTCGCATAGGTTTCCAGGTAGTTTGCAGCATTATTTTTTTGTCGGCTATGCTCTGCAGTCACTGTATCAGTAATATTACCCGCAATTCTTATCAATCTGCCAATGCAGCTATGAAATTCGAGGCTGGTCTCATCCGTTTGCTCAGCCACTCGCTCATTTGCCTTGCGTCGGGCATCTCTTCTAACCTCTACATTAGGCTGCAATTGCGACGAATATTCGCGTTGAAAAAACGCAGCGGGGACGGCACGCGTTTTATATTTGGGTAATGTCGCCAATTTTTCTTCTCCAAATTGCTCATTCGACAAAATCTGGCAGGCGACAACATCGCCAAAACCATTGCTTGGAACAACTCAAACTATTTTTACTGATACTTTACGGGTCGCACTCACGGAGCTTTGCCCCTGCAGACCAAAAAAATATAGGGTCTCAATTCCTGAAAGTCCAGCGCCCATTACACCCCATATGCACCCCAAGCCAAAACCGCGCAAAATGTCGAAATTGGCCGGAACAGATAAGTAGCTGAAACCCCCAAAGAAAAAATGGTACAGCCTCCCCGATTTGAACGGGGGACCTCTTGATCCACAATCAAGCGCTCTAACCTACTGAGCTAAGGCTGCACCGGCATCGGCGTGCATGCACTTCCGATGGCGGGAAAATAGTCGCCTTTACAAAAAAAAACAAGATGTGTAACGTCGCCATAGTGCCCAAAGTTAAAAATCGGGCCGCAACCCAATTTGCGCCGCGACAGTAAATCCGCCCCGACACCAGCTCGGCCGGACCCCCGTATCAACCGGGCCAACAATAAACGGAAAGCGGGCCATGACACTGGATGCCAGAACACAGCATGCGAAGACACAGCAAGCGAGCAAACAGCATGCGAAGACACAGCATATCAACCCCATTGAGGCGGCGCGGCGCGCGGGCTGTCGCAACCGGCTGCTCAAGGCGATTTGGAACCGGCGGCAAATCACCCGCCCCTATCCGCATTGCCTGATGGATAATTTGCTCGAAACGCAAGATTTGGCGGCTTTAACGGCGATTGACCTGCCCTTGATTGAGATGGGCGGCGTGTCGGGCGAGCGCGCTTTGCATAATCAGGGGCGGCAATTTTTCGGCCCGGCCGAACGCGCCCAATATCCGGTTTATGACCGGCTGGCCCATGCCTTTCAGCACGCCCATGTGCTGGCGGCGCTGGCGCAGGCTTTCGGGCTGGCTTGCGAAAAATTGTTTTTGCGCATCGAATATGCGCAAGACACGGACGGCTTTTGGCTGGCCCCGCATACTGATATTGGTGCCAAAAAGTTTTCCCTGCTGGTCTATCTGTCCGGCGCGGGCGATTTGGCCGATTTGGGCACCGATATTTATGACGCCGATAAACAGCCCGTGGCGCGCGCGCCCTTCCGCCCCGGCGCGGCGATGGGCTTTGTGCCGTCGCCGACCAGCTATCACGGCTTTGAGCCGCGCAAAATTACCGGCATTCGCAAATCGCTGATTGTCAATTATGTCACCGCTGACTGGCGCGCCACCGAGCAACTCGCCTTTCCCGACCAGCCGGTAAGACTTGCCGCATGACCGGCAATTCTTTATGCATAAGGCTTGCAAAGCCGGAGTATGAGATGGGCATAAACACACCTTCAGAAATTGAGGCGGAATTATCCGTCGGGCCAACCGACCGCGCCATGGTGCGGATTTTCGTCACCACGGGCGAGATTGAAATCCCGATGGATTTTACCGCCGAGGAGGCCGAAGAAATTGCCCGCGAATTGCAGGCCGCCGCCGCAAGCTGTCGCAAGCAATAGGCGACAGGAGGAGGGATAAGTGGCAGGCCGGGCTTATGCGCCATCGCTGTTTGACCGCTATATAAAAAGCGCGCCATGGTATGTCTGGGCGGCGGCGGCATTGGCGCTTGCCTTGCTGGCACCGATTGGGGCGCTGTTCTGGCTGGCCGCCAATCCGCAGGATAATATCTGGCCGCATTTATGGCGCAGCGTGCTGCCCGGCCAGATAAACACCACATTATATCTGATGGGCGGGGTGGCGTTTGTAACCGCGACAATCGGCACCGGCACGGCTTGGCTGGTGACATTTTGCCGCTTTCCGGGGCGCGACATGCTGGCCGTCGCCCTGTTATTTCCGCTCGCCATGCCCACTTATTTGCTGGCCTATGCCTATAGCGATTTTTTCGATGATGCCGGGCCGGTTTTCAGCCTGTGGCAGGCGCTTCTGCCCGGCCTTGCTTATCCGTCGCTGCATTCGCTTGGCGGGGCGGTGTTTGTCATGTCGCTGGTGCTGTATCCTTATGTCTTTCTGTCCACCCGCGCTGCCTTTATCCAGCAAGCGCGCGGGCCGGTTGAAGCGGCGCGCAGCCTTGGCCACGGGCCGGCAAGCTGTTTTTGGCGCATTTCCCTGCCACTGGCACGACCGGCGCTGATTGTCGGCGTGTCGCTGGCGCTGATGGAATGTCTGAATGATATTGGCGCGGTCGAGCATTTGGGCGTGCGCACTTTGACAATTGGTGTTTACGATACTTGGCTGGTGCGCGGCAATCTGGCCGGGGCGGCGCAAATGGCGCTGGTGCTGCTCGGCTTTATCGCCTTGCTGCTGGCGCTTGAGCGCAGCCATCGCGGCGCACAGGCTTATGCGGCGCGTGCCGGTCAACCGGCAATCAGCGCGCCGAGCAGCCGTCTTGCGCTCAGTCGGCTTGGCGGCATGGCAGCTCTGCTGGCCTGCCTGTTGCCGGTGCTGCTCGGTTTCATTGTGCCGGTCATGCTGTTTTTCGACCATGCTGCGCGCGCCGAAATTCATTACGGCCTTGCCGCCGCCACCCGTAATTCAGTGTTTCTGGCCATGCTGGCCGCGCTGCTCACCTGCCTGATTGGCATGGTTATGGCCTATGCGGCGCGGCTGCACCCGGGGCGCGCCATGACGCTGCTGAGCAATGCCGCCTCGCTCGGCTATGCCGTGCCGGGGGCGGTGCTGGCGATTGGCGTGATGGTGGTGCTGGCGCGCGCAGAAGCGATTAGCGACGGCGTATTGGCCTTTGGCGGCACGCTGACCGCCCTGCTGTTTGCCTATGTGATGCGGTTTATGCCGCTGGCTTTCGGCACGATAGAGGCCGGTTTCGGGCGCATCCCCAATGCTATGGATATGGCAGCGCGCAGCCTTGGCCATGCGCCCTTTTCGGTTTTGCGTCATGTGCATATTCCGCTTTTGCGCCCCGCCATTATTGTCGCCGCCCTTATGGTGTTTGTCGATGTGATGAAGGAATTACCGGCCACGCTGATTTTGCGGCCATTTGATTTTGAAACACTGGCCAGCTCGGTTTACAGCTATGCCTCATTGGGCGCGATGGATGATGCCGCCCTGCCGGCGCTTATTATTATCGCTGTTGGTCTGGTGCCGGTTGGTTTTATGCTGCGCCTGCTTGACCGGCAATCGCGTATTTGAGACACCTCCTATTTGAGACGCCCCGTATTTGAGAAGCCAGTCAGCTTGTTTCAGCGAATAATTCGCGGCCGATAAGCATGCGCCGGATTTCTGACGTGCCGGCACCAATCTCGGCCAGCTTGGCGTCGCGCAAAAAACGTCCCACCGGATTATCATTCACATAGCCTGAGCCACCCATAAGCTGTATCGCATCGAGCGCGCATTGCGTGGCGTTTTCAGCGGCAAATAATATGGCGGCGGCGGCATCCTTGCGCGTCGTCTCGCCGCGGTCGCAAGCCTGATTAACCGCATATACATAGGCGCGGCTGGCACTGAGCCGCGTATACATATCGGCCAGCTTGCCCTGCACCAGCTGGAAAGTGCCAATCGGCGCGTCAAATTGGCGGCGCTCATGCATATAGGGCAGCACTGTATCCAAGCAGGCTTGCATAATGCCAACCGGCCAGGCAGCCAGCACGGCGCGTTCATAATCCAGCCCGCTCATCAATACTTCGACACCGCGATTGAGCGGCCCCATGACATTTTCTTCCGGCACTTCGCAATTTTCAAATACCAGTTCACCCGTCTCCGAGCCGCGATGGCCCAATTTATCGAGCTTCTGGGCGCAGGAAAAACCGGGAAAATCTTTCTCAATCAAAAACGCTGTAATCCCGCGCGAGGCTGCATCCGGCTCGGTTTTGGCATAGACGACCAGCACATCGGCGGACGGGCCATTGGTAATCCAAAATTTGCCGCCATTGAGAATATAGCGGTCGCCTTTTTTCTCGGCGCGCAATTTCATCGACACAACATCGGAACCCGCGCCGGTTTCCGACATGGCCAAAGCGCCCAAATGTTCGCCCGATACCAGCTTTGGCAAATAGCGCGCTTTTTGCGCCTCATTGCCCCAACGAAAAATCTGGTTAATGCACAGATTACTATGCGCCCCGAAAGACAGGCCAACCGAAGCAGAAGCGCGGCTTATTTCTTCCACCGCAATGGCCTGCGCCAAATAACCCAGCGCGACGCCGCCATATTCTTCCGACACGGTCAGCCCATGCAGACCAAGCGCGCCCAGCGGCTCCCATAAATCGCGCGGAAAACTGTCCGTGCGGTCAATCTCATCGGCGCGCGGCAATATTTTATCATCGACAAAGCTGCGCAATGTGTCGCGCATCATGTCAATGTCTTCGCCCAGCGCGAATTGCAGCATTGGATAGCTGTTCGACAACATGGCCTGACCCCTTAAAATGAAAACCGCCAACCCGCAATCGGGTCGGCGGTCACTCATTATTCTGCGGCGTAACCGAGAACCGCTTTGGTTTCGAGGAAATCCTCAAAGCCATGCGGCCCCCATTCGCGGCCATTGCCCGATTGCTTATAGCCCCCGAAAGGTGCCATCAGGTCTGGCCCGGCTCCGTTCAAATGCACATTACCGGTGCGCATTTGCGACGCCACATTGCGTGCATGGTCAATATCACCGGACTGCACATAGCCCGACAGGCCATATACTGTGTCATTGGCTATCTCAATTGCCTGTTCTTCTGTTTCATATTTCAAAATAGACAGAACCGGCCCAAACACTTCTTCCCGCGCAATTGTCATATCATTGGTGACATTGGCAAAAATCGTCGGCTTGCAATAATAGCCCGCATTCAGCCCATCCGGCTTGCCCGGGCCACCGGCGACCAGCTCTGTGCCTTCCTCAATCGCCTTTTCGATAAGCCCCTGCACTTTTTCAAACTGCATTTCGCTGACCACCGGGCCGATTGTTGTGCCTTCCGCCATCGGGTCGCCAACGGTGACTTGTGCCGCCGCCGCTTTGGCAATTTCAACAACCTCATCATGGCGACTGGCCGGCACCAGCATCCGCGTCGGTGCATTGCAGGACTGGCCGGAATTCATAAAGCAGCTTTGCACGCCCTGGGCGACCGCCTTGTTGAAATCGGCATCATCAAGAATGATATTGGCTGATTTGCCGCCCAATTCCTGCGCCACCCGCTTGACCGTATCGGCGGCTGACTTGGCGACCATGACGCCGGCACGGGTCGAGCCGGTAAACGACATCATGTCAATATCCGGATGGCGCGACATGGCATCGCCAACGCTTGGCCCGTCGCCATTGACCAGATTAAACACACCGGCCGGCACACCGGCATCGTCAAGAATTTCGGCCCATAAAGCAGCGTTCAAAGGCGCAATTTCCGACGGTTTCAGCACCATTGTGCACCCTGCCGCCAGCGCCGGTGCCACTTTGCAAGCAATCTGGTTGATTGGCCAGTTCCACGGCGTGATAAGCCCACACACGCCGACCGGCTCCTTGGCAATCAGCGTGCCGTTTTCTTCCTTCTGGAATTCATATTTTTCAAGAATCCCGCGCGCGGTTGTCAAATGGGCAATGCCCATGGCCGCCTGCGCTGCTTTGGACAGCCATATTGGCGCGCCCATTTCTGCGCTTATCGTTTGGGCCACTTCGTCCAAACGCTTTTGATAAGCGCCGATAATCGCATCAAGCAGGTCAAGCCGCTCCTGCACGCTAAAGCGCGAATAGCTGGCAAATGCCTTTTTCGCCGCGGCCACCGCCTTATTCACATCTTCTTCATTCCCCATCATAATCTGACCAATAATTTGTTCATTGGCCGGATTAATCACATCAAACGGCTTGGGGTCCACCGGATCCACCCATTGACCGTCAATATAGAATTTCAAACAATTTTCCATTATGCCCTCCCATTGATTATCATTCCTGCGCCTATGAAACCAGATTTTGAAGGCCAATCAAGCAAAATCGCCTTGCCGCCCACAGCAAGCCGTCAGGTCGGTCAATCGGTCGCGCCATCTATGAAACGGCGCAGCGCATGGGTATGGGTTTGCAAAAAATTGGCCAGCTTTTTGGGCGGCAAATGCGGCTCCATTTGCGCAAAATCAAGCGGCTCACCAACCACCATATCCAAAGGTGTGCCAATGCGACGACACACTTCACGGAAAATCAATGCAACGCGCAGCGCATAGCTGATATGGCTGGCCATTTGAAAGGCCAGACTGTTTTGCCCGTCAAAAAACACCGGCAGGACACTGGCTTTTGACCGGCGAACAAGCTGGCCAACAAGCGGCGCCCAAGGGTCATCTTCGGCAATGCGCGCGAACAAGCGACGGGTAGTGGATATGCCGCCGGCCGGAAAAACAATCACCACACCGCCCGCGTCAAGAATGTCCCGCGCCTGTTTGCGCGACGCCAAATTGGTCGTCAAAGCCTCCGGCGTCTCGGTGAAATCTACCGGCAAGACATGTGGCTCAATTTCCGGCGCGCGGCACAGCACATTATTGATAAGGATTTTGAAATCCTGACGTTTTT
Organism: Parvibaculales bacterium; assembly: GCA_049597955.1. Classification (GTDB taxonomy): domain Bacteria; phylum Pseudomonadota; class Alphaproteobacteria; order RS24; family RS24; genus JAYPAN01. The sequence goes on along the minus strand of JBMYND010000014.1, from coordinate 34,740 downwards.
GCGCCACCAGCCAGCAAATCGCAATACCGTCCAGCACGCCATAAGGGTGATTGGCGACAACCACAAGCGGCCCGGTTTCGGGTATTTTGTCAAAGCCGCTGCCATAAAGACGCATATCCAGATTGAGCAGGCGCACCGCCTCATTCCAAAATGCCGAATGGGGCAGGTTTTCCGCCTGATAGCCGCGATAGAGGCGTTTCAGACGCGGTTGCCCGCTGGCCAGCTCTATCGCCCGTATCGCCAAAATACGCGGTAGCGAGTATTCCGGCGCCGCAAAACTGAACTCGTCAATCAGCATTGAAATTCCCAAACACCAACCATCTCGCCTGTTTACACCATGATTTGCCAGCCACGCCATTACTTTCATTGGGTGCAAAGCGCCATTACTTCATTGGGTGCAAAGCGCCATTACTTCATTGAGCGCAAAGCGCCATGCGCACCAGCCTTGTGTCCAATATAGAACATGAAATCAAATTCCAAAGCCAGCATTGGATTGTTTTTGCGCTGTGTTTGTCACGGCTTTTATCTTGCCCATGCATTGCCGGGGTTATAGGCACATTTCGAGACTTCAGGTCATGCAATGCACGGCGTATGAATGTGTCTGTTGGATGTCGGGTTTTCCGTCATGGTCCCTCATATCCGATATTCAATCACAGTGTCCGCACGCACAATCGGACACTGTGATGGCCCCCGCAAGGCTCAACCGGCCAAGGCGTTCTGGATTTCATGGGCCAGCAGCCAGATACGGTCGCGGCCCCAAGTGGCAAAAATCTCCTCGCCCTTATCGTCAAGCAAGCGATAGCTCGGCACGCCCCACAGGCCGGATGCCATCATTTGCAGACGATTTTCTTCCATCTCGTCTTCCCAATCACGATTGCCGATAAGCGGCTCAGCGACCGACCAATCAAGGCCAGCGCGCTCCACAGCTTTTTTCAGACCGGCATCATTGCCCATATCAACACCTTCCGACCAAGCCATTTGGCAGAAAGACAGCAGCCATTCCTTTTCCAGCCCCGTTTCGCGCGCCATATTGAACAGCGAATAGCACCGGCGCACCGGCTCACCTACCGGGTCGGCAATCCGCCCAAATGGCACGTCAATCCGATTGGCCTCGCGTTTGGAGTCGGCGATGATATACATGCCTTTGCGGCGCGGCACAGGCAGATTGCGCATCACCATGGGCAGCACGGGACGCACCACCAAATCAACCGGAAAGTGATTGGGCAGGTCGAATGTTTCCGGCATGGCCAAATAGCTGTAAGGGCTGCGCGCGGATGGGAAAAACTCAACCGTCAAGCGCCCCTGCGCCGGTTTCGACATAAAGGCCGGACGCGCCTGAAAAGTCGAAATCTGACGACAGCCGCTATGGCGCAATTTAGATTTGCTCAAGCGTTCTTCCAAATAGGGCAGCCGGTCAATGCCCCAATACCATTCGGCACCATAATAAAGCGTGCCGCCCAAATAATGCCCCAGCGCATCGCGCTGTTGTGTGCCCGCCTCAAACACGCCATCGGCCTGCGCTTCACTGACCAGCGCCATGCGTTCCAGCGCCATCGCATCATCACGCCAGAACGCGGCGGTAATATCGGCCGCCACATTGACCGCATTGCTGGACGCCGCAAGCGCCCGCTTGGCCAGCCCAAGGCTGGCGGCAGATGGCTGGTGGCCAATATCGTCAAATGTCAAACCGGCATAGGGTGCGATTTTGGCCGCATCGCGGCGCGAAAAATCTTCCAGCGCCTTGCGCTCTGGCGCGACATCATCTTCCGGTTCATTAACCGGCACGACATGTAGATTTATGTCATAGCGCGACACCAAATCCGGCAAAAGCTGCGCCAGCAAATGACTGTAAGGGTCATCAATCTGCAAAAAGAAATAAACTTCATGGCCGGTGCCACTCACCCGCCTTTGCACATCGTGAAGCCCGAAGCGCAATTTTTTCACCCATTGGCTGGTAATGGCCGCCGATACAACCGGCCCAACGCGAAATGCCATAATTTCCCCCTTTTTTCGTCGCGCCCAAGAATGGTCGGCAAGGCGCGGCAAGTCAAGGGGCTAGAAAGGCGCGAATTGGTTGGAATTGCCTTGACCTCGGCTTGCGACAACCCATTTCAGCACGAGGAGGCAGCGCGTTATGGCCATGCGAAAAAAATCTGATTTGCCGAGCAAAATATGCGCGGCCTGTCATCGCCCATTTAGCTGGCGCAAAAAATGGGCGCGCGACTGGGACAATGTGCGTTTCTGCTCGCAACGCTGCAAACGCGCCGGTGTCAGCGCAATGGAAGAGCGCCATGTCTGAGTTGGTTTTGCTGCTGGGCGACCAGCTTTCCCCCGATATGTCGAGCCTGCAAGCCGCCCCAAATGCGCCCGTGCTCATGGCCGAGCTGACCGACGAGGCCAGCTATGTGCGCCATCACAAACAAAAAATCGTGCTGGTTTTCGCCGCCATGCGCCATTTTGCCCAACAGCTTGCAAAAGAAGGGCGCGAAACGATTTATCACCAATATGACGCCCAAGCCGCGATACACTCTTTTGCCGATGCGGTGGCTGCCGAGATTGACCGGCGCGGCATCACGCAGCTTTATGTCACGGAGCCGGGCGAATATCGTCTGCTGGCCGAGATGCGCCAATGGTCGGCGCGTTTTAACATTGGCGTCGATATTTTGCCCGATACGCGCTTTATCGCCAGCCATGCCGATTTTGATGATTGGGCGCAAGGCCGCAAGCAATTGCGTATGGAGTATTTTTACCGCGACATGCGCCGCCGCACCGGCATTTTAATGGAGGGCGATGACCCGCTTGGCGGTCAATGGAATTATGACAGCGACAATCGCAAGAAATTGCCGCGCAACCATATTGTGCCAATGCGCCAAGGCTGCCCGCCCGACAGCATGACGCGCGAAGTCATGAAATTGGTAGCGACCGAATTTGCCGACCATCCCGGCACGCTCGATAATTTCGCCTGGCCCGTCACCCATGCGCAGGCAGAAGCACAACTCGACCATTTCCTCGACTTTTGTCTGCCCTTATTTGGCGATTATCAGGACGCCATGAAAAGCGGCGAGGTTTTTCTCTATCACGGGCTGGTCGGCGCTTCGATAAATCTTGGCCTGCTTGACCCGCTGAAAGTCTGCCGCGCCGCCGAGCATCGCTATCATGACGGGCAAGCCCCGCTCAATGCGGTTGAGGGTTTCATCCGGCAAATCATTGGCTGGCGCGAATTTATTCGCGGTGTTTACTGGCTGAAAATGCCGCAATATGCCGAGGGTAATTTTTTCGACCATGCGCGCGCTTTGCCGGATTTTTATTATAGCGGCGAGACTGATATGGCCTGTATGCGTGCCGCGCTGACCGCGACGCGCGATTATGCCTATGCCCATCACATTCAAAGGCTGATGGTGACCGGCAATTTCGCCCTGCTGGCCGGTCTTGCCCCGCAAGCGGTCAATCAATGGTATCTTGAGATTTATGCCGACGCTTATGAATGGGTGCAATTGCCCAATACGCAAGGCATGGCGCTGTTTGCTGATGGTGGCATTGTCGGCTCCAAACCCTATGCCGCTTCCGGTGCTTATATTAACCGCATGTCCGATTATTGCAGCGATTGTCGCTATCAGGTGAAACAATCAAGCGGCCAAACGGCCTGCCCGTTTAATTATCTCTATTGGGATTTCATGGAGCGCAGCCGCGACAGTCTCGGCCAAAACCCGCGCATGGGCATGATTTACCGCACACTCGACAAAATGGATGCTGAAAAACGTGCTGCCATGCGCGACAGCGCCCGCGACTTTTTGGAGAATTTATAATGTCCGATGCCGAAAGCCTGCCCTTGGAGGCGTTGAGCCTGTCCATTACCGGCTATATTGCTTGCAGCAAATGTGCCGATGAGGCGGGCCAAAGCGACCCACCCGCCTCTTTGCAGGATTATGCAAGGCTGGATGCCGGTTTTACCGATTATGGTCTGCAAATATGGTGTCGGCGGCATCAGGTCAATGTTGTGCATATTGATTTTCAGGGCAATCGTCTGCCAGCTGATTTCCGCCGTCTGGAAACCAGCTAAAATCAGGCCGGAATTTTCTGTCCCTGCCAGTCAAACACATTGCCGCTATCCGCCGCGCTTAGCCCGTCAAGCACATGCAACAAATAACCGGCTGATTGCTGTGGCGAAAATAATTTGCCTGCCGCCACATTGGCCTGAAACGGGGCTGATAATTTTGTGTCCACCGTGCCGGGATGCAAGCCGACGATAAGCAAATCGCGATGGCGGCGCGCCACTTCAATGGCGGCGTTTTTGACAATCATATTCTGCGCCGCTTTGGCCGCGCGATAGCTATACCAGCCGCCAAGCCGATTATCGGAAATCGAGCCGACCCGCGCCGATAAATGCGCCATCACCGCTTTGCCATCCTTGCGCATAAGCGGCAAAAAATGCCGCAAAACCAGCGCCGGGCCAATGGCGTTAACGGCCAGCACCCGCGCCATTGTGTCGGCTTCTATCTGGCGCAGGGATTTTTCCGGCGCAATGCCCGCTTCATTGTCATGCAACAGGCCGGTCGCATTGACCAGCACATCAACCGGCGACTGCGCGGCAAGCCTTTCGGCGGCGGCGGCAAGACTTTTCTCATTGGTAATATCGCAGGCAATATGACCGGCATCCGGCCTGCGGGCCAAGACGCTGATATGGGCATCCGGCAGGGCCGTTTGCAGGCAATCCACAAAGCCGGCACCAAGGCCGCCGCCACCGCCCATTATAACCGCATGAAGCGGAGAGGAATAAGTGTTCAGCATGAACAGGAGATAGCGCGTGCGCGCTAACAGGCAAGCGCGGCGCGCGCTAACAGGCAAGAGCAGCGCGCAGGTCGGCAAGGCGGTCGGCCGCCATTTCTTCGCCATAGGCTTGCGCCGCACCAATGCCCCAAACCGGCCCCGGCCAGGCCGTATCACCAATATGGCGGGCAATGACATGGACATGAAGCTGGCGCACCATATTGCCAAGCGCCGCGATATTCATCTTATCGGCACCGGCAAGCTGCTGCATATATTGGGCGGCAGTGAGCGCCAATTCATGCAAAGCGCGCGCCTCCATTGCGGGTAAATCATGCCACTCCACCGTATTGGGAAAATGCGGCACAAGCACCAGCCACCAATAGCGCGCATCATTCATCAGCCTGATTTCAATATTATCGCGCAGGCCGACCGCCAGCGTGTCGGCGGCCAATTGCGGGTCAAGCGTGAAACCGGCAGGGTCAGCCAAGGGCGACATCGGATACGAATGGATTGGTCTGTTTTTCAAAGCCGAAAGTCGATGTCGGCCCATGGCCGGGAATAAAAGTAATGTCGAGGTCTTGTGTCCACAGGCGCTGGGTGATGGAGTCAATCAACTCCTGATAATTGCCCTGCGGCAAATCAGTGCGCCCGATAGAGCCGCGAAACAGCACATCGCCAACCATTGCCACTTTATCTTCCTGCTGGATGAAAACCACATGGCCCGGCGTATGCCCGGGGCAATGCACAACATCGAATTTCACGCCGGCCGCCTCGACGACATCGCCATTTTCAAGCCATTGGTCAGGCTCAAAAACTTCGGAAGCGGGAAAATTCATTTGGCTGGCCGCTTCCGGCAGGCCATCAATCCAAAACTTGTCGCCAATATGCGGGCCGATAATCGGTATATTCCGCGCCTTGGCCATTTGCGCCACACTGCCCACATGGTCGAGATGACCATGGGTGACGAGAATTTTCTCAATGGTCAGGCCCTGCTCTTCAATGAACTTGTCGAGCAATTCAATATCGCCGCCCGGGTCAACAATCGCGCCGATTTTTGTTTCCTCATGCCAGAACACTGTGCAGTTTTGCTGAAACGGGGTCACCGGAATTATCTGATAGCGTATCATTGACGCGCCTCCATAAGCGGTAAAGGATTTTTAGCAGCCAGCAGCATAAACCTTTTGGTGTGGGAATCAAAACGCATTAAACTTTGATTCGTATCTTTAACCATTGAAAGGAGGTGATCCATTGTCTAGTGAACGGTCTATTTTAAGGTTTTCAATCCGGCAGCCAATAGCGGACGTGGAGCAGCCTTCGCGTTACGCGGGCGCACGAAAATAAATCAGGGATTGGCCTTAAACCCAATCACGGGGCGCCCGCCAGTCGGGCGCCCTATTTTTTTGTCTATTTTTCCTCTATTTTTTCAGTGACAGGAAAATTGGCAATTTGCCGCTTTTGGGCGATATAAAGCCAATGGATATTTTTCTCGGCATTGATTTAGGCGCTGGCAGCCTGAAAGCGACATTGATTGCTGGTGACCGGTTAAGCGACGGGCAAAATGCCTTGCTTGCTTCGGCCAGCGCGCCGGTAGAGACATATCAACCGGCACCCGGCCATATAGAGCAAAACCCGCAAGACTGGCGGCGCGCCATGCAACAGGCTTTGGCTGAACTGACCGCCAGCCATGCCGAAGCTATGCGCGGTCTGACCGGCATTGCTTTTTCCGGCGGCGCGCATATTGGCGTTTTATGCGATGGCGCGGGCGCGCCTTTGCGCCCGGCAATCATGTGGAGCGACCTGCGCGCCGCCACACAAGCGCGGCAATTGCACAATGACGGCACATGCGCGCGCATTACCGGCAATCGCCCCAATGCCACTTGGACATTACCGCAATTGCGCTGGCTGGCCGAAAATGAAGCCGACATTCTGGCCAAATGCCAAAAGCTGTATTTCGCCAAAGATTGGCTGCGCGCGCAACTCACCGGCGACCATGCCACGGATATGGGCGAAGTGGTCGGGGCAATGATGAATGATGCCGTCATGACCGGATGGGACGACAATTTACTGGCGCTGTCCGGTCTGGAAAAAACCGCCTTGCCGCAAATCATGTCACCCGGCGCAATGGCCGGGCGTGTCACCCCTGCAGCGGCCACCGCCTTTGGCCTGCCTGCCAATGTGCCGGTCTATGTCGGCAGCATTGACACCAGCACAGAATGGCTTTGTTGCGCGCCGCTGTCAGCCACAACAGCCAGCCTGAAATTGGCCAGCGCGGGTGTCTTGTCTTTTGGCGCGCGGGCCGCGTCAACCACCTATCCGCCGGTTTCGCGCTATCCGCATATTCTTGACGATTGCGTCTATCACGCCGCCGGTATGAGCAATTGCACCGGCGCATTGGAGTGGGTGCGGCAAAATTGGCTGGGCGGCATGGCATGGGCGCAAATGACGGCATTGGCCGCAACGGCTCGGCCGGGCGCGGCGGGTGTGCGCTTTTACCCCTATCTGAATGGCGAGCGCGCACCGCTTTGGCGCACCGATATATGCGCCGCATTGACCGGTCTGACGCGCGCCACCTCATCCGCAGATTTGGCGCGCGCTGCTTTTGAAGGGGTGAGCTTTGCGCTGCGCGAAATATGGCTGGATATGACGGCGAAATTGCCTGACCGGCCGCAATCTTTGCATGTATTGGGCGGCGGTGCGGCAAATCCGCTCTGGCTGCAAATGCTGGCCGATATTCTCAATATGCCGCTGGTTTGCGGCCAATATCGCGATGCGTCTTTTGCGACTGCCCTATTGGCCGCGCAGGCACATGGGCGCTTTGACAGCCTGTCGCAAGCGGCTGATTTGGCCTATCGCGAACAGGCTGTCTTTTTGCCTGACAAGGCGCAAAATGACAGTTATGATGCCATATATGCAGATTTCATCGCCCGTCGCCATCTCACCGGAACCGGCTGAGGCGGTTTGGATTTGACGACAGGCGGAAAGGGGAGAGCAATGGAAAACCGGATTGATTACCGTATTGACGGGCATATTGCCCATATCCACATGGTGCGCGGCGCGAAAATGAACGCGCTGGATAATGATATGATGGACGCTTTGATTGAAGCCAGCGCCCGTCTGAAAGCCGATACATCCGTGCGCGCTGCTGTGCTGTCAGGCGAGGGGCGTGCCTTTTGTGCCGGTCTGGACATGGCGAATTTTGCCAGCATGGCCAGCGCAGGCAATAAAGAAGCGGATGCAAAACCGGCCAAGCCACGCGAAAAGCTGGCCACGCGCACGCATGGGCGCGCCAATCGCCCGCAGCAAGTGGCCTATGCCTGGCGCGATATTGATGTGCCGGTAATTGCTGCGGCGCAAGGCTTTGCCGTGGGCGGCGGCTTTCAACTTTATCTGGGGGCCGATATTCGCTATGCCGCGCCGGCAACCAAATTTTCCATTATGGAAATCAAATGGGGGCTTGTGCCGGATATGGGGACAACCCATGTCATGGCGCGCCTGTGCCGCGAAGATGTGCTGAAGGAATTGGCCTATACGGGGCGGATTTTCGAGGCTGAGGAAGCCTTGCAGCATGGCTTTTTAACCCGCATTTGCGACGACCCGCTGGCCGCCGCCATGGAGACGGCCCACCAGATTGCCGCGCGCAATCCCGATGCCACGCGCCGCATGAAGCGTTTGTTCAATGAACCGGCTGACCGTTTCCTTGACGATACGCTGATGCTGGAAAGCGTTTTGCAAGATGAGGTTATCGGCAAGCCCAACCAGATTGAGGCCGTTTTGGCTGAATTGGAAGGCCGCCCGGCCGATTACGCGACCGACAAGAACAAGGCAGAGGCGGCTGAGTAAATCAGCCCGGCATGATGGCAAGGCTGCGCTCAACCAGCCAATAGACCGAAATGCCGCCAATCAGCAAAATTGGTGCTTCGGCGATAAGCGGTCGCTCGTCTGTTATCGGGGCCAGATAATGGCCGGCGACAAGCGCCAGAGCGACAACCAAAAGCTGCCCGGCTTCCAAACCGATATTGAACAATGCCAAAGCCGGCAGAGCCAAATCGCGCGGCAAGCCAATATCGCCCAACACTCCGGCAAAGCCGAAACCGTGCAACAAACCAAAGCCAAAAGCGACAGCTTGCGGAAACCGCGTCGCCAATGGTGAACGTTTTTCTTCCGGCAGCGATAATTCAACCGCCAGAAACAGAATGGACAGGGCAATAATGGCTTCCACCACGCTGGACGGTGCCGACACATTGCCCAGCATGGACAGCGCCAATGTCAGGGAATGGGCCAGCGTAAAAGCGGTAATCACATAGACCAGACGCCGCATATCGCGCACCAGCATGACCAGCCCCAAAACGAATAAAATATGGTCAAAACCAAATATCAAATGCTCAACACCGAGGCCGAAATAGGCGCGCAAATGGGCGCCGCCACCGGCGATTTTCTGCACTGGCTGTTCCGCGGTCAGACGCATACCGGCCTGAGCGCCGTCAAGCGCGCGCAAATCGACAAACACGTCGGTAATGGTGCGTTGCAGCCCTTCTACACCCATGTCGCGGCCCATCAGCCCGCCCGCACAAGTCAGACGAAAGCGTTCAACCAATAAGCCGGGACGGCGTTGCATATTGCTGTCGCCTTGCCGCACACAATTTTCCGGAAACACCGGACGCAGCCCCAGACCGGCTACTTGCCCCGGCCCCAAATCGCGAACCGGTTGTTTCCAAATAATCTCAAAACGGTCTCTGGCGGTTTCTGTAATGCCGATATGGCCGGGGCGCACTTCATGGGCCTGCGCAGGCTTTACCGCCACACCGGCCGGCAGAAAAAACGCCATTGCCGACAGCACCAAGGCACCGAAACGGGCGGGCCAGACCATTACGGCGTTTCCGGCATTAGCCGGATATCATAGCTGGCACGCAATTTCTGCCAAGCGCGCGCGCCTTGCTGTTCGGCCATGGCATTCGCCCAATCCTTGGCAATGCGTTCCGCGATTGGCTCAAATCGCGCAGCAAGCGGCGCATGGCGCGCTTCAATCTCAATCACATGCCAGCCATAGGCCGAGCGCAGCGGCCCGAACCAGCCACCGGTCTGACCGGCAAAAACCGCATCGGCAAAATCACCGCCCATAAGCTGGCTCAACTCGGCGTGTGTCTGGCGCATATAGCTGCGGCTCAGCATGAATGGCTGGCCCATATCCTGCCAAGCGGCGGGACTGTCCGTCACCCGACGCAACAAGCTTTCGGCTTGCGCGCGGTCGGCAGCAAATATATGCCGCCAATTTATATTCTCCGGCGTGTTATAAGCGGCCTGATTGTCATTAAACCAGGCGCGCAAAACCGTCTCATCGGGCAAGGCCGTTGGGTTGTTTTCGGCCAGCAAAAACTCAACTTTCTGGGCCAGCCGGCGGCGCACAATCACATCATCCTTGTCCAGCCCGAGTTTTTGTGCCTCGCGCACCAATATTTCCTCGCGTATATAGCCTTCGATCAAAGCATCAAGCTCACCCGCATTTGGCCGCCTTTTGGTTTGCCCCTCCCATTGGGCGACCAGTTTTTCAACCATTGGCAAGTCAATGCGGATAATTTGTGCATCGCGTCGTGCGGCCAGCCAGTCAAAGGCGAACAGCAATAATCCAAGCGCGACAAACCAGACCAGCCGGTCTTTCAATAGGCGCAGCAATTTGTCTTTCATTTTATCCGTGTCTAATGTTCAAGCCAGATGGGAGACGACCAGACGCGCTCTTGAATCGTGGTCGGCAAAGACGGGTTGGGCGGCGAACCGGCCCGCACAGCATCCCAAGTTGACCAGCGACAAGTCGGGTTTTCCAAGGCGCGGACATAGTAAAAGGCATTGTCTCCCGCCGTGAAATCCGGGTCACGCCAATGGGCTTTCAATTCATCGGCACCGCTGTCGGCCTGATAGGCGCATGTGGTAATGTCAACCTTCGCATTATTGTCGGGGCAACGTTGGCTGGCCGGGTCAATTGCCGCACCGCCGGCACAAGCGACATCGTAAACTTGTTCATGGGTTTTGCCGCTTTCGTCTATCCAGCCCTTTACGATTTGCAAGCGTTGCAGAGGCGCACTGCCCGCATCGCGTATTGCCCAGAGCAAAAAGTCCGGCGAGGCCGCGCCTTGCGCTTTCAAATCACCGCCCATTGGCACGCCGGTCGCATAGGCTTTTTTGACCATGCCCGCATCATTGAGCAGCGCCGCATCAAGACCATATCCGGCAAAAAACCGCACCTGCATGCGCGGGCCGGATGTGGCAAAAGTTTCCTTGCGCCGCATTGCAGCAAAAATCGAGTCACGGGTATTTTCTTCCGCCCAGACACCGGCCAGACCGGATGCGCCCCAGCTTGACCATTGCATGTGCAAATAGCCCGGCGCCGGATTTTTACCCGGCAGACCGGTGCGCGCGGCGGGCAAAGTCTGCCTTTGCGCCCACCAATTTCGGATACGCGCATATTGCGCCAAAAGCCTTTGCCGCCAACTCAACTCCACCGAGCCGCGCAAACGCCCTGTCGCATCCACCATGCCGATTTTCGACCAGTAATTATATTCGTCAAAACCACCGGCTGAGACATGTGTGTCAGAGGCTGAAATCAGGCCGAATTTATAAGGATTGCCCTGCCCGCGCGCCTGCATTTCCAGCCCGCGCCGATAGGCTTGGCGCACATAGGAGCCGTTAATGCTGCTGTCATTCCATGTCGCAATCTGATAGGGCATGATTTCAAACGCCGCCCATTCATCATTCGGGCTTTGCAGCGGATGGGTTTCCGATGTTCCTTTGACTTGGCTGACCTCGACAATCGGCTCATTGCGCATACGCAAATCGCTGTATTGCTTGGTAATTTCCTTGCCGTCATAGGTTTTGTCCCAGAACATAAAACCGTCCGAGCCGTTTGAATTATGCGGAATGGCAATCGCGTCCATACCCTGTTCGCGCACACTGTCCATCCAGCGCCAGAGATTTTCCGGATTGCGCGACAAAAGCCGCGAATAGGGCTCATCGGGCGCGTCGCCCTTGAAAATCACATTGCGGTGCAGATTTTCAAAATTAACTTGTGAGCTGGTATATTCATAGCCGATGAAAGTGGTAAATTTGCCCGGCTCATTATGCCGTTCTGCCGCTTGCTTGATTTTGGCCCAGGCGCTGCGCACAATATCCATATCCAGCAAATCATCTTCAACCTGCTGACCGAGATAGGGCATCATACTGTTAAAGGCGCTGCGTCGCTCGGTTGCTGTCGTGGCGGCACGCAGTCCCCTGGCAACCGGGTGGCTGGCTACGCTGCTGGTTTCGTCAAACATGGCCGGCACCATGCCCAGATACATGGCATGGTCGGTTACCGCCTGAAAATCCAATGGCACACGCATTTTCATATCAAATCCGGCCGGATGTTTTATGACTTTGCCCTTGGCAAATTCATAGGCTTTGTCCGGCCCGTTGCGATTGCCGAAAATAAATGCGTCAAAAGAATAATTTGTGTGCAAATGGGTTTCGCCAAACAGGGCGCGGCGCTGTTCCGGCCCGGCATTGGCGCCGCTTGCGATAAGCGATGCGCCAATCATTGCGCCGCAGACAAGCCGCGCACCCACTCGCAGCACGTGGATATTTTTAGCCATTTTGACTTCCTCCCAGCCCCGTAATTTGCCCGAAATCACCGCCGCGCGCAAGTCGGGTGATTTAACCGGCTTGCGGTTATGCTTATGCCCGCTATCATAGGCTGCGGCCAAGGCAGCAAAGCATGTGCGGCAAAGCATGTGCGGCAAGGCATGTGCGGCAAGGCAGGGGCTTGAGCGGGGAGGACAAATTGGGCTATCGCGAAATTTACCGGCAATGGCAAGCCGACAGTCATGGCTTTTGGCTGAATGAAGCGGCGCGGCTCGATTGGCACAAAGCACCGCAAACCGCTTTTCAACGCATTGAACAGGGCGATAATTTCGGCGATCGCTGGTATCCGGACGGGGTGGTCAATAGCTGCCATAACTGCCTTGACCGCCATGTCGAGGCCGGAAATGGCGCGCGTATTGCACTGATATATGACAGCCCGCTCACCGGCACCCAAGAAAAATTGAGCTATCAAAACCTGCTTGAACGCGTGCAGGCGGTCGCTGCCATGCTGCAAGCCCATGGCGTTGAAAAAGGCGACCGCATTATCATTTATATGCCGATGATAGCCGAAACCGCCATTGCCGCGCTGGCTTGCGCGCGGCTTGGTGCGGTGCATTCCATCGTCTTTGGCGGATTTGCCGCCGCCGAACTGGCCACCCGCATTGATGACGCCAAACCCAAACTCATAATGGCGGCTTCCTGCGGCTTGGAGCCGGGCCGCGTCATCCCTTATAAGCCTTTATTGGATGCCGCGATTGATTTAGCCATTCACAAACCGCAAAACTGCCTCATCTGGCAACGCGACGCCGCATTGGCCGATTTGAACCATGCGCGCGATGTCGATTGGGTCAAAGCCGAAAAAGCCGCGCGCGCGGCCGGGCAGTTTCCAGACTGTGTGCCGGTCGCCGCCACTGACCCGCTTTATATTCTCTACACATCCGGCACGACCGGTATTCCAAAAGGCGTCGTGCGCGATAATGGCGGACATTTGGTGGCGCTGAGCTGGGCGATGCAGAATGTCTATAATATCAGTGCCGGTGATGTGTTCTGGTCGGCCTCTGATTTTGGCTGGGTGGTCGGCCACAGCTTTATTCTTTACGGGCCGCTTTGTGTCGGTGCGACCAGCATAATTTATGAAGGCAAGCCGGTCGGCACGCCCGATGCCGGTGCTTTCTGGCGGGTAATAGAAGCGCATCAAGTCAAAGCCCTGTTCACCGCACCGACCGCCTTTCGCGCGATAAAAAAAGAAGACCCGCAAGGCAGGCTGGTCGATAATTATGATTTGCAATCTTTCAAAACACTTTATCTGGCCGGTGAGCGCGTTGACCCGGATACGATAGACTGGGCCGAAGCCTGCCTCGGCGTGCCGGTGATTGACAATTGGTGGCAGACTGAAACCGGTTGGCCGATTTGCGCCAATCCGGTCGGTATAGAGCTTTTGCCGGTTAAAAAGGGTTCACCGGCGCTGGCCATGCCGGGCTATGAAATCGCCGTGCTGGACGATAATGGTCAGGCTTTGCCGCCCGGTGAGATTGGCGCGATTGTGATTAAGCTGCCGCTGCCGCCCGGCTGTCTGCCAACGCTTTGGAACAATCGCGACGGTTTTGAAACTGCCTATCTGGCGGATTATCCCGGCTATTACAAAACCGGCGATGCCGGCTATCTCGACGAAGACGGCTATCTCTATGTCATGTCGCGCACTGATGACATTATCAATGTGGCGGGCCACAGGCTGTCCACTGGCGGCATGGAAGAAGTGCTGGGCGGACATGCCGACATTGCCGAATGTGCGGTATTGGGTGTGCGCGATGCGCTGAAGGGCGAAGTGCCGCTGGGCTTGCTGGTGTTTAATGACGGGGTGAACCGGCCCGATGACGAAATTCTGAGCGAAGCTATTGCATTGGTGCGCGCGCAAATAGGCCCGGTGGCTTCCTTCAAATTGGCGGCGCGCGTGGCACGTCTGCCGAAAACCCGTTCCGGCAAAATCCTGCGCGGCACGATACGCAAAATCGCCAATGGCGAGGACTGGGCCATGCCGGCGACCATTGACGATGCAACCATTATGGACGAAATGGAAAATATCCTGCAACAATTAGGCTATCCAAAGGGAGACAATAATGAGTGATTTGATTTTAACCGAAATAGACAATGGCATCGCCACGTTGACGCTGAACCGGCCCGAAGCGATGAATGCGCTGTCCGATGCGCTGCGCGCCGAATTGGCGCAAGCTGTCGACCGGTTGGAAGCCGATGACAATGTGCGTGTGCTTATCCTCACCGGTGCCGGTGAGCGCGCGTTTACCGCCGGGCTGGATTTGAAGGAATTGGGCGCGCGTGATGAAGGCGTCGCGCTGACCATTGCCACACATGACCCGGTGGTCTCGCTGTCGCGATTTTCCGGCCCTGTCATTGGCGCGATTAACGGCGTGGCCATTACTGGCGGGTTTGAACTGGCGCTGGCCTGTGATGTGCTGATTGGCACGCCCAATACGCGCTTTGCCGATACCCATGCCCGCGTCGGCATTATGCCGGGCTGGGGCCTGAGCCAGAAACTGTCGCGCCTGCTTGGCCCATCGCGCGCCAAGGAAATCTCGCTGACCGGCAATTTTGTTTCCGCCGAGCAGGCGCTTGAATGGGGGCTGATTAATCATATTGTGCCGGCCGAGGCGCTGCTCGACAAGGCGCGCGCATTGGCCACGGATATGCTGTCATGCGTGCCGGAAACGCTGAACGCCTATAAGGCATTGATTGATGATGGCTATGCCACGAATTTCGGCGAGGCCATGTCGCTGGAAGCCGAGCGCGGGCGCGCCGCCAATCGGCAGGTGGATGGCCGCGCGGTCGAGCAACGCCGCGAAAATGTGCGCGCGCGTGGCAAGCAACAAAGCCAATAGGCAAGCGCCAGGAAAGGCATAAAATGACTGACACACCAAGACTGACCCCCGATACTGCCTCCTTTACCGGCTGGCGCGCACCGCAAAATATACGCTGGTCGTTGCGCAATTTCGCCATTCTGCCCTCGGTCATGGTGCCGCGCGGCGACACGGTTTATGAATTGGCCAGCGGCACAGCGCGCGATATTGAGCATTTCACCTATCAATGGCAGGGGGCAGATGTCACGCTCGGCACTGCCATGCAGGCCGATGCCATGGATGGCTATATTGTGATTAAGGATGGCGCGATTATCTATGAAAAATATTTCGATAATTTTCGCCAATCCGACCATCATTTATGGGCATCCATGACCAAATCGCTGATTTCAACTGCTTATGGCATTGCCGCCGAGAAATTCGGCATTGACGAAACCCAAAGCCCGGCCCATTACCTGCCCGCCCTGGCCGACAGCGTGTTTGCCACTGTGCGCATCCGCGATGTGCTGAATATGGTAACGGCGCTGGACTACACGGAAGAATATGAAGAAATGACACCGGGCAGTGTGCATTTTGAGTATTTCCGGCGGCTTGGCTTTCTTGCCGATTTCGACCTATTGGCCATTAACCCGCTGCAATCCGACACGCCACGCGGTGTGCGCGATATGCTGCCCCGCTTCCGGCAAGCCCCGGACGGGGAAACCGGCGCGGTCTTTCAATATCAATCACCCAATGTTGATGTGATTGGTTGGCTGGTCGAAACCGTCACCGGACAGCCAATCAAGGATTTCGTGCAAAGCCATATTTGGGGGCCGCTTGGCACCGAGCATGATGCCGTCTTCACCACAGATGTTGCCTTCGCGCCGATTGCAACAGGCGGCTTTAACACCACATTGCGCGATGCGGCGCGCTTTGGCCTGATGGCTTTGGGCGATGGTCAAATCGGCGACACGCGCATCGCCCCGCAAGGTTGGATGCAGGATACATATACGCTGTCTGACGATGATGCGCGCGCAGGCGCGGCCAGCGTCAATGCCGACCCTGCCCATGAACGCTATTATGACGGCTTTTCAGGTTATCGCAGCTTTTGGTGGAATTTCGACCGCAATATGGGCGAAAGACTGGCCATGGGCGTGCATGGCCAAGTGATTTACGTCAATCGCGCCAAAAACTTGGTCATTGCCAATTTCGCCAGCCCGGAGGTTACCGCCAATATGCTGCGGCCGAGTTTCAAGCAAATGCTGGCCGGCACGCGCGCGCTTGCCGCTTCGCTTTAAGCCGCTTTGGGGGCCTCAACAGAATTGGCAGACGAATCGGCAGACCGATTGGCGGCATCAGTCGGCCCGGCCCTGTCGGCGCTGCCGCCATCATTGTCGCGGCGATGAAAGACCAGCCCGTCATCGGCAACGCTGCCATATTTCACCAAAAATATATCCTTGATGTAATTCTGATACATGCGCCACGGGTCTTGTTTGCCCTGTTTGGGCAATTCGTCATATTTGCGGGTGATATAGCCGGAGCTGAAATCAAGAAGCGGGTCAAGCTCAATCGTGTCCGCATCTGCTGTTGGCGTCACTTGCGCATAATTTTTCCTGTCCATATATTTCAGCAAGCGGCACAAATAGGCCGAAGTCAGGTCGCAACGCAATGTCCATGACGCATTGGTATAGCCAAAAGACGACAGCATATTCGGAATACCGGAAAACATCATGCCCTTGTAATTGAGCAAATCGCCGGTCTTGACCGAGCGGTTATTGACCATAATGTCGGCATTGCCAAAGAAATTCAAATCCAGCCCGGTCGCGGTGACGATAATATCAGCCTCCAGTTTTTCGCCGGATTTCAGTTCAATCCCATTCTTGGTGAAGCGTTCAATATGGTCGGTGACGATTGAACTTTTGCCCTTATGCAGGCTGGTGAAGAAATCCGCATCCGGCGCCAGACACAGGCGCTGGTCCCAAGGATTATAATTCGGCGTCAAATGTTTTTCGACATCAAAGCCTTCCGGCACTTGCTTGCGCACTTCGTCAAGAATGCGCTGTTTGGCCTGTTCCGGCTTGGTGCGGCAATACCAGAAAAACCAGCGTCCCAAGAGAATGTTTTTCCACCGCGTCAGCCCATAAGCCCATTTGCGCGGCAGCCATTTGCGGAAAAAATTGGCAATCGCATCTTCAGCCGGACGCGCCACAATATAGGTTGGTGAGCGTTGCAACATGGTGACATGCGCCGCTTTGCGCGCCATGGCCGGCACCAAGGTCACAGCAGTGGCACCGGAGCCGATAATCACCACTTTTTTGCTTTCATAATCCAGCTTTTCCGGCCAGAATTGCGGATGGACAATTTGGCCCTCAAAAGCTTGCTCATTGTCAAATTGCGGCCGGTAGCCCTGGTCATAATTATAATAGCCAGCGCACATATGCAGAAAGGAGCAGCTTCTTTGCTCTTCTTCGCCGGTCTGGCTGTCGCGCAAAGTCAGCACCCATTTGGCGTCGCCGCCATTCCATGCCGCGCGTACCATTTTCTTGTTGAAATGAATTTTATCGGCAAAGCCGCCATCATCAACCGCCCCGCGCAGATACTCCATAATGGAGGGCGCATCGGCAATCGCCTTGGCATTGCGCCATGGGCGGAAGGAAAAGCCGAGCGTATACATATCGCTGTCTGAGCGAATGCCGGGATAGCGGAACAAATCCCATGTGCCGCCAATATCGCCGCGTCCTTCAATCAGCGCGAAGGATTTGTCCGGGCAATGTTTCATCAAATGAAAAGCCGAAGAAATGCCGGAAATACCGGCACCGATAATTAACACATCTGTGTGTTGCATGGGTTCTCTCCCCTTTGCGCCCGTTATTCTAGCGCATTGTTGGTATAATAAAGGATGAATCCTGCACATCCCCTGATGGCCAACGCTGTGTCACGGTTTTTATTTTCGTGTAAAACCGCACACCTTCCGGCCCGTGCTGGTTGACATCCCCAAAGGCCGACCGTTTCCAGCCGCCAAATGTATGATAGGCGACCGGCACCGGAATTGGCACATTCACCCCTACCATACCAACATTTACCTTGGCCGCAAACTCTCTTGCGGCAAGACCATTGCGGGTGAAAATTGCCACGCCATTGCCATATTGATGCTCGGACGGCAAACGCGCCGCCTCTTCCAGCGTTTCGGCGCGCACAATTTGCAAAACCGGGCCGAAAATTTCTTCCTGATAGCTTTGCATATCAGGGCGCACATTATCGAACAAAGACGGGCCGATAAAAAATCCGTCCTCATGGCCTTGCAGGCTCAAGCCGCGCCCGTCAACCAACAGTTCCGCGCCTTCCTGCACACCCATCTCGATATAATCTTCAATGCGTTGGCGATGCGCCGCCGACACAACAGGGCCAAAATGAGCTTCTGCATCAGTGGACAGGCCGACTTTCAACTTGCCGATTTCCGCCATCATGCGCTCGACAAATTCATCTGCGGTTTTTTGCCCGACCGGCACGGCAACCGGCAGCGCCATGCAACGCTCACCGGCCGAGCCGTAAGCGGCACCGGCAAAATCGGCAATCACCTGCTCCATATCGGCATCGGGCATAATGACACCATGATTTTTCGCCCCGCCCATTGCCTGCACGCGCTTGCCATTGGCTGTGCCGCGCATATAGACATAATGGGCAATATCCGACGAGCCGACAAAGCTGACCGCTTTAATATCTTCATGGTCGAGTATGGCATCGACGACGATTTTGTCGCCCTGCACCACATTCAGCACGCCTTCCGGCGCCCCGGCTTCCATCATTAATTCAGCCAAGCGCAATGGCACGGACGGGTCTTTTTCCGAGGGTTTCAGGATAAATGTATTGCCGCAGGCAATCGCCACACCAAACATCCACATCGGTATCATGGCAGGAAAATTAAACGGCGTGATACCGGCAACAACGCCAAGCGGCTGGCGCATGGCATATATGTCAATATCCGGCCCGGCCCCTTCGGTAAACTCACCTTTCAGCAAATGCGGTATCCCGCAGGCAAATTCAATCACTTCCAGCCCGCGCTGAATATCACCCTTGGCATCAGCAATCACTTTGCCATGCTCAGACGATAACAGGGCCGCCAATTCATCCATATTGGCTTCCAGCAATTCCTTGAATTTGAACATGACACGAGCGCGCCTTTGCGGATTTGTCGCCGCCCAGCCCGGTTGCGCCGCCCGTGCTGCCGCCACGCCAGCCGCAACATCTTCAGCCTCACCCAGTCGCACCCGCGCCTGCACTGCACCGGTGCAGGGATTGAACACATCGCCAAAGCGCGGCTGTGTCATCGCCGCACCTTTCGACATTTCTCCATTTATGAAATGCATTAATTCTTGCATTGCCTGTATCTCCCTATTTGCGAGACAGTCTAGGCGGGCGCCCATGAGTTTTGCAAGTCTGCCCTGCCCCATGCGACCGGAAATCACATATTTATTATTCGGTTGCCTTGGCGGTCGCTTGCGCGGTTTTGGTAAAGAAGGGAACGCTCAACAATGACGGCAAAAGCAATACCGCGCCGAGCAAGGCCAAGACCAGCCCCAGCATGGTGAATATGGCAAAGCGTTGCAGCATCACCAAATCGGAAATCAAAAATACGCCCGCACCGAAACAAAACAAAAAAGTCGATTGCACAATCGGCCGACCCGGAATGAACAAAGCCTGCCGCAATGACTGAAATTGGCTGCGATGCTCATCGACCAAATGAAAGCGGTAGCGGTGCAAAATATGAATTGTGTCATCAATGCTCAGCCCCATTGTCACGCTGGCAATAATGACAGTCGCAAAATCGAAAGGCAGGCCAAGCGCGGCGATACTGCCCATAGTGATGAGAATGGGCAAAGAACACGCCAACATGCCTGCCATGGCCAAGCGAAAGTCAAATTCCAGCATCAAAATGACAAATATAAAGCAGAAAGTCAGGATGATGGTGACAAGCTGGGTTTCGAGAATATAGCCGCTCAGCTGGCCAAAAAATACGGAATGACCGCTATAAATCACTTCCGGCAGGGCTTGTGGATTGAGCGCCCGGCGTTGCCCGTCAATTTCTTCAACCAAAGCCTCCAGCTTGGTAGAGCTGAGATTGGGCGTATGGGCGCGCACATGTTTGGCGTCAAAGCCGAAATTCACCGTATCAGCCAGCACATCGCGGCTTTCAGCACTGCGCGACCATTCGGAAAATAATATCTCTTGCGCCAATTGTTCATCGGTTTGCGGATATTGCGTGCCGTCATTGACCAGCGCCCGATGGATTTGCCCGACCGGCTTGGTGTAGCTGTCCACAGTATTGACCTGCGCCAGGCTGGCCAATTGCGTTTCAAGCGCGCGCACTTCATTGAACGGGTCAATCTGGCGATAATAATCCTGCATATCGGAGGCAAATATCATGGACACCACGCCGGAGCCGCCCAGCTCATCATCGACAAGCGTGAAAGCGCGATACATTTCCGAATCCGGCTTGAAAAAGACATCGAGCGAATTGCTCTCCGATTTGGCATTAAAGGTCAGCGCCAGGCCTGACACAATGGCCAAGCCAAAGGCCAAGGCAAAAGTCAGCGGGCGATTGCGCGTCACCACCGCCCAGTCAAAATGCAAAATACCATCGGCCACCCGGTCGGCCATGCGCGGCGCTTCAACATCGCGATATTGCCCGCCACGGCGCGCCAAGGCAATTGGTGTGCGCCATAAAAGACCAAGAAACAGCGCGCTCATCATAATGCCATAGCCGAGCAGAATGCCGATAAGACTGTCGAGACCGAAATCGGAAAGCGGCACAAGGTCGGATGTCATAAAGGCCCCAAAGCCGACCGCGCTGGTCAGGCTGGTGGTCAAACAAGGCAGCCATGTGGCTTTGAATGTATCGTTCAAAATCATGCTGATTGTGGCTTCGTCTTCGGCCATATCAATCGCATTGTCCCAATAGCGCAATATATGCAGGCTGTCCGACACCACAATCACCGACAGCATGACCGGCAGAGCCAGCGCAATCACAGTGAGATTATGGCCAAGTGCCACCATCACGGCCAACGCGACCGCCACCGCCGTCACCGCGCAAGCCAACACCAAAACAGTCTTCCATAATTTGCCGAAAAGAGCAGACAAAAACAGCAAAATCCCCAGACCGGCCAGTCCCAAAACCGGCACAAGCTGGGTGCGGGTTTTAACGTCCAGCGTATATTTCAGATAGGCGTCCCCGGCCAATCGCGCGCCCTGCAAAAGCGGTATATTTTTCTGCACCTCGAAAATCTGCTCAATGACGGCAACGCGTTTTTCCGGCTGCCCGCCGGTCTTCTGGTTGACGACAAACATGGCCAGCTTGCGGTCACGCGACAGCAATTTACCCATATAGTCACTGTCGAGAAAACGCCGCTCCAATTCCGCCAAATCTTTAAGCTGGCCGGTATCGAGCGCCTCGCGGTAAGTGGTAATCAGCAAAGTGCCGCTGTCACTGGACATGATAAGGCTTGCATCATAGGGCGAGACCACATCATCCACCCCGTCAATGCGCGCTACCGCATCGCTGAATTGGGTCGCTTGGGCATAGCCTTGCTCGGTGAATAAGGCGCTTGCATCAAACACAAACATGGTCGCTTCGCTCTGGTTGAACTGGTCAACCAGCATGTCGCGCGCCTGCTGATAAGGATTGTCCGCCTCCAGCCATGTGTCATTGTCAAAGCCCAGCCCTTGCAGCAAATGGACGGCCCCGCCAAACAAAGCCAGCCACAGGGCAAAGCCAACAGCCAGAATAGAATAACGTTTGGTCATCGCATCCCCCATGCATTATGGCTCATGCCGCAAGCGCGACCGGCGATTGTGTCAAGCAGGCTAGAAAAGATAATTGACACCAACCGAAACAAAAACGCTGTCTTGCGGCGTTTCATAGCCGCGCGCCTCAATTTCATCAGCCCCGGTCACATCGAGCGCCATGCCGGCAAAGCCGCCAATTTCCAGCCTTTCAAAAAACCGCCAGCCGCCGAAAACACCCATGCCATAGCTTTGGGTGAAGGCCCCGAAGCCGCCGCCGAGATAGCCCTGATTTTCCGGGCCAAGTTGGCGCGCCACATTGATAATCGGAATCGCGTCAATCATGTCATCGTCGAAGAACAAGTCATAGCTGGCATATTCGCGCAAATACTCGTCCAACGCTTCAACGCCTTCCTGCATCTGATGGGCGATTTGGAAATTCATCAACCATTTATCGCCCTTATAGGAAATACCGGCACTGACACGCTGGGTGCGCATGTCAAAAATAATGCTGCCATTATTTTCGTTCAAAATGCGCTCATAAGTGCCGCTAAAGTCATATTGGCAATCATTGGGATTGTCTTGCGCACAAGTCACATTCGGATTGCCCGGCCGCAGCTTGTCATTAAAGCTAGGGAAATAATCGCGCGGGCGCGAACTGTCATCCCAGCGCGGCATAACGTCAATCTGGCGCTCATGCTCAAACACCGAATACTCAAAAGTGAAATTCCATTTATTGAAAAATGGCACATTCAGCTCAACAGCTTGCGCGCTCATTTCCGAATAACGCAAGCCCTCATCACCGGTCAGCTCATAAATGTCAAAGCGCGAGCCGTCGCGGAAAAAGCTTTCTGTGCAGTCATTATTGTAAAAGCCGAAATTAAAATCATTCGGATTGAAGTTAATGTCATATTCGCAAGGCCGCTTGGACAGCCGCGCATCGCGCACCATATCCTCACCGGTCTCGGCCCCTTCAATTGCCGTCACACCCAATGTGAAACGATTGCCGACATATAAAATACGCGCCACCATTGTGTCATGTTCGCCAATATCTTCAAATGCTTGCGAGACGCTTTGGCCGGGCGCATAATTCAGCCCCTCACTTTCCAAATCAACAAATTGCCGGTTGCGCTTTTCGGTTGCCCGGTCAATCCGTGTTTTGGGAATGGCGGTCAATTGCACTTCAAGCTGTTGCAACGGAAACAGGCTGAGTTGCACACCGTCTTGCGCCAAAGTCATATCGGCGCGCGAACTGCGTGTCTTGGTGCCGGTCGCTTTAAGCGGCATTAAAAAGCCAAGCGGCGAGAACAGCTCAAACTGGCCAAGCACAATTGGCATCCGACCGGCTTTCAGCGTGGCAAAGGAAAACGGCTCCCATTGCACATAAGCCTCATTCAGCTCGGCAAAATCTTCTTGCACAATGCGCTCCAGCTTTGGCACCAGATAATTACCGTCAACAATCACCCGATAGCAGCCAAGATTCACAAATTGCTGGAATTGCTGCAAAGCCTGTTGCCCGCTATCGCCATCGGGTGGCTCATTGGCCCAAGCCGGGTCAAAACTATTGCGCCGGCACTCATCAAGAGTGGCCTTGTCCTGGTCGCTTAATTCCAGCGTGTAAGTATTGGTGTAAGTGCCAATATCGCCATTCAGCACGGTTTTGACCGATTTGAAGGCGGGTATGTTGAATTGCAAATTTACCGCTTGCAGATTTTTGTCTACCCCCTCACTGCCGCCATAAGTGCCGCCAATGGTTGCCCCGACATAGCGGCCAATATTGTCGGACAGCGCGCTGAAAAAGCCGGTTTCTTCGGGCGCCTCCACCGTTTCGATTTCAAAACCGCCATCATCGGGCGGCAAATCTTGGGCAAGGGCCGCCACCGGCCAAAGCCCGCCCGCGAGCAGGGAAAAACAAAGACTGTGTGTCAGAACAGATTTACGCAAAGGACATATTCCTCAAGTCAAAACCGGCCAATCAATTAGCTTTCAGGGCTTTCAGCCCGACATCATTATCGTCAAAACGGACATCGACATTGATATTATTGCGCTCCATGGTCGAAGACCCGCCCGATTTATGGTTGCTCATCACCGATACTGTGACAATTGGTTGGCCCTTGACCATTTGCACTTTCTTATTGGACAGGGTTTTCAGCTTGTCGCCCTGCCGGTTGTAGAAAGTCACGGCGCGCACAATATTGGTCGCCTTGTCAATCGTGGTGTAATATTTGGAATAAGCATCAGCGGCATCCACCGGCACGCTTTCGACCACATAGAATTTGTCATTCTGGTTGAATATCTTATGCGTATCCTGCTCCAGCGTGCGCCCGGCAATATCGCTATAGGAAAAATCAGACCCCATAAAACTGCCATCCTGCTCAGCCGTGGACAGTTTCTTGACGCTGCGAAGCGAGGGGAAATAAACAAATTGCGATTTGTCGCGCGACGCCAACACGGTTTCAGAAGCCAGCCCAACGCCTTTGACATTGGCCGGTTTGAAAAACTTCACCAGACTCTTTTTGGTTGTTGCGTCATTTTTGGCACGCAAATAGAAAAACCGCTCGCGTTCGCCGCCTTTTTTATTTTTGACCACAAGCCGGACTTCAGCTTCGGAATTGGGGAAAATATCGGCCTGTTTATAGACCCTGTCCATGACATCACTGCCGGTCTCGGCGCGCGCCATACCCGGCGCCAGCAGCAAGACAGAACAGACCAGAAAACTCGAAAAACGCAACATAATAACTCAACTCCCAATGGCTCCAACCCTAACCCTGAGGCAGGCGCGGAGACTATTGCCTTATAACCAATTTGTAAATCCTTGGCCGGTTCATCTGCACATTTATGTGCGTCTGGGTCACATAAATGCCGTCAGACCTGTTCACCCGCTTCCCGCATGATTTCCAATTCCAGCCATTCATCTTCAGCCGCCGCCAAGTCTTGCCGCGCCGCATCAAGCCGCGCCGCCAGCGCATTAAACCCGTCCGGGTCGCGCGCAAACAAATCTGCATCCGCCAATGCCGCTTCGCATCGGGCAATTTCGGCCTGCAATGCCGATATTTCTTCCGGCAGTTTTTCAAGCCGATATTTATGTTTGAAACTGAGTTTGCCGGCGCTGGCCGGTTTTGATGGCTTGGTTTGCCCCGGGCTTTCCTTTTGTGGCTTCTGCACCGGCGCTGCGCGTGACCCTTTATCGGCTTTTACCACCTCACCGGCCGCCGCCCTTTGTTGCGCTTTCATGTCAGAATAACCGCCCGCATATTCCACCCACAGCCCCTCGCCTTCCGCGTGAATCACCGACGTCACTGTGCGGTCAAGAAAATCGCGGTCATGGCTGACCAGCAAAACTGTGCCTTCATAGGCGCTGATAAGCTCTTGCAGCAAATCCAGCGTCTCAAGGTCAAGGTCATTGGTCGGCTCATCCATGACCAGCAAATTGGAGGGCTGGCGCAGCCCGCGCGCCAGCAAAAGCCGCGCCTGCTCACCGCCCGATAAAGTGGCGGCAGGCGTTCGCATTTGCGCCGGATGGAACAAAAAATTCTTCATATAGCCAATCACATGCATGGATTCCTCGCCCAGCGGCACGCGGTCGCCACTGCCATCAGTCAGCGCATCTTTTATCGTCCAATTTTTCTTAATGCCGGAACGTTGCTGGTCAAGCACCAGCGGGGTCAAATTTTTGCCCAAGCGCAGATTGCCGCTATCCGGGGGCAATTCACCGAGCAGCATATTCAGCAAAGTCGTTTTGCCCGCGCCATTGGCCCCGACCAGACCAATGCGCGCACCGCGCTTCACCAGAGTTGAAAACTTACTGACCACTTTTTTTGCATTATAGGTTTTGCTTATTTCATCGGCTTTAATAACCAGCTTGCCGGAGCTTTCCCCGACATTAAGACTGGCCTCTATGCGCTCCTGCCCGCCGCGATGGGAACGCTTTTGCGCGCGCAAAGCGGCCAGTTCGGCTACCCGGCGCACATTGCGCTTGCGCCGCGCGGTCACGCCATAGCGCATCCAATCTTCCTCGCGGGCAATTTTGCGGGCCAGCTTGTGTTGCTCGGCTTCTTCGCGCGCCAATTCCGTGTCGCGCCAATCTTCAAAATGGGCGAAGGATTTACGCATTAACCGCGTTTCGCCCCTGTCCAGCCAGACCGTTTGGTGCGCCATATTCGACAAAAACCGCCGGTCATGGCTGACCAGCACCAAGGCGGAAGGCAATTGCGACAGGCTGTTTTCAAGCCATTCAATCGCCGGCAGGTCAAGATGATTGGTCGGCTCATCAAGCAGCAACACTTCCGGTTGCGGTGCCATTACCCGCGCCAGCGCAGCGCGACGCTGCTCACCGCCGGACAGGCCGGTCAAAGCTTGGTTCGGGTCAAGATGCAAATCCGCCATGATTTGAAACGCGCGCTGCTTGTCCTCATTATTGAACATATTGTCCAGCACATAAGCGCCAATCGTCTCGAATTTGCCGAAATCGGGATTTTGCGCCAAATAGGAAATGGCAATGCCGGGTTGGGCAAAACGCTCGCCGCTATCGGCTTCAACAAGCCCGGCAATGATTTTAAGCAAAGTTGATTTGCCCGATCCGTTACGCCCGACAAGACAAATACGCTCACCACGCCCGATTGACATGGCCGCGCCGGATAAAAGCGGCGTCACGCCGAAAGTCAGATGAATATCTTGCACATAGAGTATGGGGGGTGCGGAAGCCATGGCGTCAATCTAGGCGCTTGCGCTGTTCAGGCCAAGAAAATTGCGCGCCTTTGGCCCCATGGGGGCTTGTTTGGACGCCCGCGACAAGCTACCGTTTCTCCTGCTTCGGGTCATGATGTTTGGGAGGTTTTATGGCATCGGATATCAAATCACAATTTGCTTTGTTGACCGCGCCGGGTGCGCCCTATGAAATGGAAGAAGTAGAGATTTTCGGCCGCCCATGCCGCAGTTTCAAAAATGCCCCGGCCACATTGCGCGCCCTGTTTGAGGAAGCACGCAGCGATGCCGAGTTTTTTGTCTATCTCGACGAACGCCTGACTTTTGAGCAATGCTGGCAACATGCCTGCACGCTGGCGCATATTATGGTCAATGACTATGGCGTGCAAAAAGGCGACCGCGTGGCCATTTCCATGCGCAATTATCCCGAATGGGTGATTTCCTTCATGGCCGCAACATCAATCGGGGCAATTGCCTGCGCCTTGAACGCGCTGTGGCAAAGCGATGATATTGCCCATGCGCTGGGCGATGCGACACCGAAAGTGCTGGTCATTGACCAAGAGCGCGTCAATCGCATGCCGCATGACGGGCTGCCCGATGCCATGCATATTATTGCCGTGCGCAGTGATAAAATCCCCGATGCGCTGGCGGCAAAAACCAGCCATTGGCAAAGCCTGATGGCAAAAATTGACAAAGACACAATGCCGCCGGTCGATATGCACCCGAATGATGACGCGCTGATGCTATACACATCCGGCTCGACAGGTCACCCGAAAGGGGCCATATCGTGCCACCGCAATGTGCTGAACGCTTTGCTTTCCTGGGAGCTTGATTTACAGGCCGCGCTTGGCAATGGGCTGGTCAGCCTGCCGACACAAGACCGGCAGGCGGCAACGCTGCTTGGTGTGCCGCTGTTTCATGTGACCGGTTCGCATGCGGTGTTTCTGTCATCCTATCGCGCGCAACGCCGTTGCGTGTCCATGTATAAATGGGATGTCGCCGAGGCGGTGCGGCTGATTGAGACCGAGCAAATCACGCAATTTGTAGCACCTGCCGCCATGACCGGCGATTTGGCCGATTATGCGGTGGAAAATGACTGCAATATCTCCTCGCTGCAAGTGGTCGGTGGCGGCGGCGCCCCGCGCGCGCCAGAGCAAGTGGCCCGCATTAAAAGCGATATTGATTCACGGCCCAATACCGGTTGGGGCATGACTGAGACCAATGCGATTGGCACGGCCATTATCGGCGAAGATTATCTCGAACGCCCGGCCAGTTCAGGCCGCGTTTCGGCTGTGCTGGATATTCGCATTGTTGATGAAAATGGCCATGTGCTGCCCGCCGGTGAACGCGGCGAATTGCAAATATGCGGCGGCTCGATTATTCGCGGCTATTGGAACCGCCCCGACGCCAATGCCGAAACATTTGACGGTAATTGGCTGCGCACGGGCGATGTCGCCTATCTCGACGAAGACGGCTTTGTGTTTATTGTTGACCGGATTAAGGATTTGGTTATTCGCGGCGGCGAAAATATCGGCTGCGGCGCGGTGGAAGCGGCTTTGCTGGAATATCCCGATATTGTTGAAGCCAGCGTCTATGGCGTGCCGGATGACCGGCTCGGCGAAGAAGTCGGCGCAACGATATTTTGCGAAAATGAGATTGACCGCGACGCGCTGGACGGGTTTTTGCGCGGGCGTTTGGCGCATTTTGAAGTGCCGCGCTATTTGCAGGTCGAAACGGAACCCTTGCCGCGCACCGCATCGGGCAAAATTCTCAAACGCGAATTGCGCGCCGCTGC
Organism: Parvibaculales bacterium; assembly: GCA_049597955.1. Lineage (GTDB taxonomy): Bacteria > Pseudomonadota > Alphaproteobacteria > RS24 > RS24 > JAYPAN01. Next base: position 6,237 of record JBMYND010000014.1, on the reverse strand, counting down.
GATTGACCGGCTCGGCAAGTAACATGCAGCCATAAGGCTATTTGTCATACCATTTAGTGCTTTGGCGGGGCTTTTTGGCCTTGCCGGAAGTGGCGTTTTTATCATCGCCGCCGGCAATTTGCTCAAGGAAAGACGGGGCCGCATCCGGCGTTTCATCGCGCGCAATAATTGTGCTGTCTTCTGTCTCAATCGCCGCGTCAAATTGCGGACGCCGGGTCAGGGCAGCCAATTCATTCTGCCGTCGGCGCATGAAGGCGTGAAACCCGTCCAGCTTGGCCATTGATTTAACACTGGCCGTTACCGAGTCAGAAGCCGCCATAGCCGAGGCCATAATCGCCTGCCAGCGTTGCCGCATGCGGATATGCGGCGGATGGCCTGCGGCACTCGCCGATGCTTGCTGCTGTTCACCAACCGCTTCGTCAAGCGCCACCTCGCTTTTTGTTTTGGCAGGTGCCTCCTCGGTCTTGGCCGCCATTTGCGGCATCTCTTCCGCAAGCTCTGCTTTTTCGGCCTTGTCGGCCTTTTTGTCCTTGGGCGCAGTCATTGGCGACGCGGCCAGCGCCTCATCAAATGCCATATTGTCAGAGCTGCGCCGAATACGCTGGCGCAGGCCGACAAAGAACAAATGCACGGCACGACTTAAAACAAGAATGAAAATCCGCAAGCTGTCTATCAGCACGCCGGCAAAGTCGATTATCGATTCGATAATAAACCGGCTGAGATAAATGACTGCCCGCAACAGCATCAGCACCATTTCACCGAGACGGTCAATAATCGACAAGACGCTAATCGCCAATACTTTCAGCACAAAGGCGGCGCGCAGGAACAAAATGGACAATGAGCGTTGCATTCGGCCTTCGGGGCGGCGACGGCGTTGCCCGTCATCTGACAGCGCAAAAGACACATAGGCCAGAAATGTCCCCATTGTCGCAATGATAAATGCGGTTGTGCCAAACCACACAGTCGCCACAAAGCGCACCTTGTCTTCGGGAATATCGGCCACGTCAAATCCGGCACTATAGACCGACACATTTTCATCCGCTGCGCTTACCGCATCCAGCCCGTCTTCAAAACACCATTGCGTTAAAGTGCCACAAATCAGCGAGGCCAGCTGATAGACCTGCACTTGCTCGATTTTTTCCCGATAACGCTGGCGCACATTATTATAATCATCAACCAGACCATCCTCGGCATTGCGCAGCGCCGTCAATTCGCCCGACAGGCGGGTGGAGACCGAAAGGGACTGTTTTTTCTGCGCATTGACTTCCGCCACTTGCCGGTCAATCTCATTATTAATGTTGCGCAGGCGCGCCGTGAAATCACGCTTGGCGGCGGCCAATGCATTTTGCTGGCGCTGGATTTCGCTGTTTTTCACCTGTAACAAGCCAAGATTGCTCGATTGCAGCCGGTCGCGCAGCCCACGTTTTTCGGCCTGCAAAGCTTCAATGCGCCGCATATAGGTTTTGTCAATTTCGTCGAGACGGGTTTCGCGCGTCGCCTTGGCATCTTCTATTGCCTGCTCGTAAATACGCGCCTGCTCGCGCGCTTCATTGCTGATAGACGCAATCAACTCACCGCGCCCGAAAAATATATTGTCCACATTGGCCAATTGCGCATTGCGGGCATTGGCGATTTTGTCAAGCGCAGCCTGATTGACACTGCGCGCTGCCTCATAATTGCGCTCAGTGCGGGCAATATCGGCCTCCTGCCGACGCGCCTGCCGGTCAATTTCAACATCGAGCTGGCGAAGCTGGTCACGCAAGGGCGTGTCGGTGGCGGTGGTGATTTGCGCTTCCAGCGCGCCAAGCTGGGCATTTATTGTATCAAGCAATATTTTTTGCTCGCGACTGGCCTCGCCAATGCGCGATTGGCGCTCGGTTTCCAAATCACTCAAAACCTTGGTGAAACGCTCTTGAATCAATTGCGGGGTTTCGGCCCGATTTTCGGTAATCGTCGCGCGCACCCGATCCAACCGGTCGGCCACTTCAAATTTCTCATTGACCAGCCGCCGCGATTCCAGCGTGATATTGGAGTTTTGCTGAATCAGCGCATTGAACATGGTCTCGAAAGTCACAAAAGTCAGCGCGCCCAAAGCGATAAGAAACAGCAAGGCCAAACCCGATTTGGCCTGCCGCCGCGCGCTGTAAAAACCCGACGCCAGCAAAATCTTTGTCGGCTCCAAAATGGCTATCACCACAAAGGGCAAGGCGCCAATAACCGCACGCGTATAAGCCCCCAAATCGCGCTCAGTGACCGGAATGTCGTTAAATACGGCAAAGCCCAGCGACATGGCAATAAACAGGCCGACAATGGCGGCAGCAATTTCTACCACCCAAGCGACGACATAAATCGTGCGCCCCAGACCGCGCTCGGGGATTTGCAAATCCAACGCGACGAGGCTTTTTGCCGGTGAGACACTGTCAGGATTTTCAGAAACGCTAATGACACCAACTCCGCAACAAATACCAACAGACTTTCTGCTATAGCAGCTTTATTATACGCCAATGACAAGGAAAATCTGACGCGACAGGCCCAAACAGCTCATTTTTTCGCCTTGGATGGCGCATTTTTCAATGTTGAAATTGCTTTCCGCCCGATAAAGCCGCACACTGGCTTCTGGCAAGACGTAAGGGGAGAGCATTATGCAGATTAAGGACAAGATAATTGTGGTTACCGGGGCGGGCAGTGGCATTGGCCGCGCGCTGGTTGACAAGTTCACCGACGCCGGTGCGGCGCATATTGTTGCAGCGGACATAAATGCCGATAATGTTGCCGAAACGGCGGCACAATATGGCTGCACGGCGATGACCGCCAATGTCTCGGTTGAAGACGATATTGCCCGTGTGATTGAAGACACGGAAGCCGCCCATGGCCCGATTGACTTATTCTGCTCAAATGCTGGTATTGGCGGCGGGGCCGATGAGCAATCGCCTTTGCAAGACTGGCAAAATTGCTGGGATGTCAATGTCATGTCGCATGTCTATGCGGCGCGTCATTTGGTGCCGCGCATGATTGCGCGCGGCGGCGGCTATTTTCTCAACACCGCTTCGGCGGCCGGCCTGCTTAACCAGATTGGCGGGGCGGCTTATGGTGTGACCAAACATGCAGCGGTCGGTTTTGGCGAATGGCTGGCGCTGACCTATGCCCATAAGGGCATTAAAGTGTCCATGCTTTGCCCGCAAGCTGTCCGCACCGCCATGACCGCCAATGTGGAAGGCAATGACGGTGTGCGCGCCGCTGCTGTTGACGGCATGATGGAGGCTGATGACGTCGCCGATTGCGTGGTGCAGGGCATTGAAGCGGAAAGCTTTCTGATTTTGCCGCATGGCGAGGTCTCTGTGTATATGAAACGCAAAACCGATGATTATGACCGCTGGATAAGCGGCATGAATCGCCTGCATTGCAAGCTGACCGGCGAGGCGTAAACCGCCCGGCACAGCCTATGCCTATTGCGGCAGGTCAATCGCCGGATTGCGGTCGAAGAAATTGCGCGGCTTCAGGATGATTTCGTCAATCTTGGCGGGCATGACCGGCCAATCTTCAGCCATTGGCACATGGTGAAAACCAATTGTCGCCCAGCCGACCAAATCGGCTTGTTCGATTTGCTCATTATCGGCAATATATTGCGGCAGACCGAGCGCCGGTGCTGACTGGTTGACCGCCACACCGGCAGCGAAAATCTCATCGCGCTTGAAGCGGGTGACCCATAAATTATTTTGCAAAAACAGCGCACGCTTGAATGTTTCATCGCTCAGGCGCACAAGCGGGCGGATATTGGGCATAATGAGTTGATAACCCGTTGCATAGCCCATCGCGTTTTTGCGCGCCGTGCTGTTAAACATCAGCAAGGCCGGGCGCTCCGGCCGCATTTGCGTTTGCGCTTGCTGCTCATTGGTCACCCGTTGCGGCAATACTGCCCAAATACCGCTGCGCGGCGCGGTCTCTTCCTGCCGCACAGCGCGCAGCAACAGACGGCTGAAATCATTGCGCGTGCCGTCAACATCCATATCTATCCGATAATTGAAATAATGGTCATGATTAATGCCGACGCGGTGCGGCGCAATAAGCGTGCCGGTCGCCGTATCGGCCACCGCACCGGGCGCGTCCATCGTCTCCGAGATAACCGCCTTGACCGCATCAACGCCGGTGGAAATCAGCCTGATGCGCAAGCGACCATCCTGCCCGAACACATAATCTTGAAAATAATCATAATTGCCAATCGTCGAGACCATGCGCACGACCAGCTCGGTCGCGATGCGCGACTGGTGCGGTTGCATGCCCGGCACGCCATCAAGCAGCGACTCATGGTGCCGCCAAGCCGGATGACCGGGGTCATGCTCGAAAATGCAGATGCGATTGTCAGCCTGATAGGGCGTGCCATCGGGCAAATGCAATGTCACATGATGAAAAACCGCACCATTGGGGCAATCGGCTTGCTGCAATTGCGTGGCCATATTGCCGAAGCCATATTCGCCCATATCAAAATAGGCGCGGTAAAACCAATGCGGGTCATTATCGTGATAAGGCACAAACATTTCCGACATGGCAATCTCATAAGCGACCGAGCGGAAGCCCATTGGGGTGCGATGACCAACACGGTTCAGCACGGTTCCCTGACGCGGGTCAAAGCGCAGATGGAACTGCCAACCCTGCCAGTCAATGCGGCTGCCGGTCATGGTGAAATTCACCCCTTGCGGGCGCGTTATCGCTACCGGATTGAGCGCCGAGCGGGTTTTTATGGCCCCGGCATGATATTCAGCCGGGTCAATATCATGCGGCGGCGCGGTGCGGCCTTCATAGCTGTCGATGATTTCGACAATCGCATCTTGCGTCGCGTCATAAAGAATGCTCAGCCCTTCCACCGGACGGGCAAATATATTGCTGCTCGGCAAAACGCCCAAAGCGCCGCTTCCGGCAATGTTGAAACAGTCCAGCCGCATAATCCGATTGGTCTCAATATTGGCCCTGTCGGCAAAAAACCGCCCGACCGTGCGCGGCAGGCACAAAGCCTCGCCTTTTTCCAGCCCGCGCTTGGCCAAAGCAGCCAGCACTTGCGGGTTTTCCGACAGGCCCATCACCATTGGTGTCAACTCGCCCGACCCTGAAAACATGGGCTGGCCCTCGCGCAGCGTAAGGCGCGCGCCCAGTGTTGCATTTTGCAAATCCACATCGGTCAGGTAAAACGCGCCGCCCTGCGAAAAGGCGACTTCGGCGCTGCGGGCGGCTTTCTCGCCCGGTGTCCAGGCCAGCGCGGTGGCTTTATCGGGCTGTTTCAGGCTGATGCGGGCAAACAGCACATCATCGCCATGGGCGGCGCGCACGGCTTTGGCCACCAAGTGATATTCATCCGCCGTCAGCCCGTCCCAAGGCGAGGCGGTCGGTGCATTGGCCGCCATGCGGGCGCGCTTGCCCTCCACCATTTGCCCCAGCACAAGCGCAAATCCCACAATCAAACCAATGGTTATCGGCAAAGCCAGATTGGACAGTAAACGCATTTTTCTTCCCCCTGTTCGGCTCAATTAAACCCCCTGCCCGCATTATTGGCAAGGGCGGATTGGGGGAAGGGGGTCATCTGTCTTCTAGCGGGCCGGGAATTATTCGCTGCCTGCCTCTGAAGTGCGCTGAAGAAACCGCAGATGGGTAGCAATCGCCGCCTCTCTGTCAGCGCCTGATTTCCAATTCTCAACATATTCGACCGATGGGCAAATATCCCTTATCAATTCGGAGGCGGAGGCGGGGTGATAGTCATCATCCCCCTTAAACACCAAAAGCGGGGTGGTGCAGCTTTTGAGAAACGCCTCGTCAACATTGAACAACACCGCGTCCGAGCCATACATATTGGTGCGGAATGTGTCCCAATCTTGCTCGGGAACATCCGGCATTTCGGGTTTCAAACCGGCCGCCCATGCGTCAAACATCTGGAAAAATTTATCGCGATTATTATCAAGACCAATGGTCTGAAAAATTGTTGCGGAGATGATGCGCGCCGGCGTGGTCGCGGCCAGCCCCAAACAAAACGGCCCGCCAATGCACATGCCCACCACGTGAAAACGCTCTATTGAGAGATAATTTATCAAGGCAAGCTGGTCGCCCGTATAATGGTGCCAGCCATCCTTGTCGCCAACCGGCGCTGTCGATTTGCCGGCATTGCGCTGGTCCATGGCAATCACCCTGAATTTGCCGGCCAAGGCGACGCGCGGGTCCCACGGCGTCTGCTCCCAATAGGTTATGGAAGAT
>JBMYND010000013.1:0-62704 GCA_049597955.1 Parvibaculales bacterium | reverse complement strand
TTGGCTCTGCGCTTGTCGGCTCGACGGGTAATGCCAATATTTTCACGGCGGCGGCCTCGCAGGCGCAGAGCCTGGCCGGGGCCGGTGGCGATGATGTTTATGTGATAAGCCGGCATGTTCTCGGCAATGTGTCGATTAATGACGGTTTGGACAATAATCGCATTGTCTTTGACTATGGGGTGAGCATCACGCAAGTGAAAGAGTTTGCGACATCGGTATTTGGGACGACGATTGTCAATAAGGTTGAACTGACGCTTGGCACGGGGGCGGTTGTGACGATAACCAGCCCGGCCAGTGGGCGGTTCTCCTTTCAATTGGGTGACGGCTCGGTGATAAGCAGCTATGCGGCATTGAAGACGGCGCTTGGCGCGTCGGGCAGTGGCAGTTCGACCGGGGCTGTTTTGACCATGGCGAATGATTATGCGGTGACGGGTTCGGCCAGTGTGACGGCACCGAGCCAGGCCGGTGCGATATCTGAAAGCGCCACGACGACGGGTCTTGGTGATGTTGTGGCGCTTGGCACGGATACGGATTTGACGGCCGGTGCGGCCGGTGGCGATGATTATTATATTGTGACGCGGTTTCAATATGGTGATGTTGATGTCACGGACGGTCTGGACAGCAATATTGTGAAGTTTGACTATGGGGTCACCGTCACGCAAGTGAAGGAGTTTGCAACATCAGTATTCGGCACGACGATTGTCAACAAGGTTGAGGTGACGCTGTCGACGGGCGCGGTTGTGACGGTGAACAGCCCGGCCAGTGGACGGTTTGCCTTCCAATTGGGCGATGATGCCCCGCTTGCCACCTACGCCGCCTTCAAAACCGCGATAGGGGCGTCCGGCAGTGGCACACCAAATGGCACAACACTCACACTCGCAAGTAATTATACTGTCGCCTTCCCCTCTTCCGGCAATATCACTATTACCGGCACACAGGCGGCTTTGTCGGCGACATTGGGCGACAAGATTTTGGCGGCGGATATTATCAAATCCGGTGCTTTCACGGTCACCGGCGCGGGCGATGATGCGGTTTATGCCATCGTCAAAGCCAGCGACAACAGCGCGGTGAATTGGCTGCGCGTGGACAGTGCCGGTAATTTGCGGCTGGCTGACGGGGCGGAAACCGTGGCCCCTGCCGGCAGTCACAGCCTGAAATTGACGGTGACGGAAGACGGCATAACCAGCAGCTCGGCGGCCTTCACCCTCAATCTCGGGAAAACCTCTTATGTCGGCGACCCATTTAGCGGCCTGGCCTGGGCCGATTGGTCGAATATTCCGGTTTTTATCGATATTGACCATGATGGCGATTTGGATATCTATAGCGGGCCGGTGCTCAGAACGACACCTTCAAGAGGTTATTATCATAATCTGCTTATCAATGGCACGAATGGTTCGGCCGGGGCGTGGCGCAAGGCCGAAATTTCGGAAGACCCGCTTTCATCTTTTGGGGTGGACAGCACAGGCGGTCAGACCGGTCTCACCTATGATGTCAATGGCGATGGGCTGACGGATTTTCTGCGCTTTAGATATTATGTTGGCAATGACGGCCAGACGTTTATCGCCGATGGCAGTGGCGGCTACAGCAATATTGGCAATTTCTGGCGCGATTTGCCGGTGACAGACTCCCATAGGCCAAACCCGATGCCGGCCAAAATCGATATTGACGGCGATGGCGATTTGGATGTGGTTTTGACCCAATCCGGCTATGTTTACCAAGCCGGTAAGGCCGGCATGCGGGTATTGCGGCGCGACAGCACGGGGGAGGCTGACCAAAGCATTAATGTAGTGGCCGGCGATTATCTTTATGGCACAATCGCCAATGGCATTGTCACCGTGTCGGCGCACAGCACAGCGCAGAGCGGCAAAATATTGCTGGGCCGCGTCAACAGCAATGGCACTGGGCTGGATGCCAGCTACAATAATTTCCCCGGTCAAAGTAGACCCAATCCGGATGACCCGAAATATGGCGACCCCTATACATGGTGGCTGTTGGGCGGGGCCGACCAGACCATAAGCGGCGGTGTGTTGCGGGTGAAAGCCAATATGAGCCTGTTTACCGATCTGGCCCAAGCCGCCAATCCGCTTTATGGCATAGCGGATATTGACAACACTTTTAATCCCCTCGCCGTCACTTCCGGCGATATTGACGGCGATGGGCGGCGCGAAATTGTCTTTACCGAAGCGGCGTTAGGCCGGCCGGATGTGCATTTGCTGAAAGCCTTCAGCACCGGCACAGCTGCGCAAAGCGCGGCTGCTTCGCAAAGTGATTATCTTTATGGCACGGTGAGCAATGGCAATATCACCTTGTCGGCCAGCGGCACAGAGCAGACCGGCAAAATATTGCTCGGACAGGTCAACAACAATTCCAACGGTTTTGTCAGCACGCAAGGCACGGAATATACGCGCAGCCTGTTGAGCATTGAGGCGGGCACGGTGACGTTAAAGGCCAATGCGCTGGTTTTTGCCGAAGTGACCGGCAGTGACAATCCGTTTGACGCGATTAACGCCGGCAGTGACGGCCGGATAGGCACACCCAATCTGCTCGACCTTGACGGCGATGGCGATTTGGATTTGGTGCTGACGCAAACCAATACGGCGACCACGATTTGGTGGAATACCGCCAGCGGCTACAGCACCACCAATGATGCGGCAGCCTATACGGCGCAAAATGACACGCTTATCGGCCGCGCCAATGCCAAGGACGTGCTGACCGGCGGCGCGGGCAATGATGTGTTTGTGCTGGATTTAACCGTCAATGCCAATGGCAATTATGATGTGGTGACCGATTTCGCGGCGGGCGATAAGATACGGGTGGACATATCGGCCACCTATTTGAATGCATCAAATTTGGCCAATCACAATACCGGCACGCAAACCAATGACGCCAATATCAAGGATGTGGTTATCACCTATCTCGGCGCTGACAGGGTGCTGGGCGGCACCGGCGTCAATGCCGATTATGTGGTCATGGTGCTGGAAGATTATACCGGAGCCTTGGATCTCGGCATTTACGAGCTTGTGTGAGGGGCACCTGTTCACTGTTAAGGCGGCGGCTTTGCCGATTTTCAGTGCTTGAGCCGGGCCGGCAGATTTGTCAAAATGGCGGTGATAATAATTTGAACCGTTGCAGGAAGGCGGCATAGAATGAACAGCATGGCTTTGGACACACATGCCTATTATAAAAAACTCATCGCCACCGGTCTGTCAGAGACTCAGGCTTTTTGTCTCCTTTTGGTGAAGGTTGCGCTGAAAAGCGCACCCACCAAAAGCGGGTCGCCAACAGCTGACGCTGTTGGACGTTTCGGGTGTGCGCCCATCCAGCCCCTCTGCAAGAGGGTGATGGATGGCGTCAATTTTGGATGGGCGGCACTTTAAGTGCACGCTTCCATCCAAAGAGAAAAGAAAGGCGAAAGCCGCTTGACCGATAATCTGGCCACGAAGGATGAGCTGCACAGCGAGCTTTCCCTCCTGCGTGGGGATATGAATAGCGAGTTTGCCCTTGTGCGCGGTGAAATTGCCGAATTACGCGGCGAGATGGGGGCGATGGAAGCCCGCCTCATACGCTGGGGTGCGGTCGGGCTGTTGACCGTTATTGCGGTCAATCTGGCGATGATGGGGGTGATGTTCAACCTTCTGCAGCCCTAGCTTTGGCGCGCTTGCGCATTTACGAAAAATCAAGCCGCCTTGCTTGACAATAATAAAGGTTCAAAAAGAGGCCATGACGCGATGATGACACAAATAGCGGCGCTTGATGCAGGTGCTGAACTGGCCTTGGCGGCGACACCGCAAGCGGCCTATTCGGCCATGGTGCGCCATTATAATAAAGGCGATTATGCGGCGACCGAAAGGCTGGGGCAGGGGGCGATTGTCAAATTTCCCGATGCGCCGCAATTGCTTGATATTTACGCTGCCGCCTGTTTTCAACGGCGCAATTATAAAGCCGGTGTGGCGGCTGCCGAACAGCTTGTGCGCCTGCAACCCGACCATATTGACATGCGGGTCAATATCGCTGTCGGCTATCAGGATTTCGGGCGCAATGATGCGGCGCTGGCCGTGCTTGATGATGTGCTGGTGCGCGCGCCCGATGATGTTGCCGCGCTGACGCAAAAGGCCAGCCTGCTGGCCGAAATGGAACGCTGGGAAGAAGCGGCGGCGGCGTGTCAGGCCGGGCTTGAATTGGCGCCGGGCGATCCGGAATTAGTGCTGAATCTGGTCGATTTTCGCCACCGGCAGGGCGATTTGGACGATGCTGAGCGCGATGCGATTTGCGCCCGCGCCATTGCCGCCATGCCCGATTTGCCGAAGGCGCAAGTGGCGCTGGGCGAAGTGCTGGGGCGTATGAGCCTGTTTGAGCAGGGCGCGACCGCGTTTCGCAAGGCGCTGGCGCAAGCGCCCGAAGACAGCTCGGCTTTGTGCGGGCTGGGCAGTTGCCTGCGCGAATTGCATGATTACAGCCAAGCCATGCAGCTTTACCGACAGGCCATGGAATTGCAACCCGACCGGCCGCGCGCCTATGACGGGCTGGCGCTGACGCTCGGCCAGACCGGTGATGTCGCCGGCTCAATCGCGATTTACCGCGAGGCGCTGACACGCTTTGCCGACCATACACACATGAAAATGAATATGTCTTTCGCGCTTTTGCGCCATGGCGATTGGGCGGAAGGCTGGGCCTATTACGAAAACCGGCTGGCGCATGAGCCGTTTATTCGCAAATATATCGCCAATAAACCGCCGGGCAGTCTGGCCTTATGGACGCCGGAAAATGACTGCCGCAGGCCGGTTGTCTATCACGAGCAGGGCTTGGGCGATGCGCTGATGATGGCGCGCTTTCTGCCCTCCATGCTGGCCGCCAATGAGGCGGTCTATATGTTCACCACGCCCAAGCTGGCGCCGCTTTTTACGCGCAGCTTTCCCGATGTGAAAATTATCGAAAATCGTGAAGTGCTTGAAAGCGAAGATTATGACAGCCAGCTTGCGCTGATGTCATTGGGTGCGCATTTTGTGCAGGATGAGGCTGATATTGCCGCCGCCGCCACACCCTATCTGAAAGCCGATGCGGCCATGCGCGACGCTTTGCGGGCGCAGTTTAACCTGTCCGGTGACAAGCCGATTGTCGGGCTGGTCTGGTATTCGGATTCGCATAATGCCGCGCCGAAAAATGCGCCCGCCGATATTTTTATGCAGGCATTGGCCGGGCTGGAGCTGCAATATGTCAGCCTGCAATATGGCGATGTGGCGGAAAATCTGGCGGCGATGTCGGCGCCATATGAAATGGAGATTGTCAATGCCGGGGCGACGCTGGGCATTGACGATATGGCGGCGCTGAGCTCGGCGTGTGATTTGGTGGTGTGTGTCGATACGATGAACGCTCATTTGGCCGGTGGGCTGGGGGTTGATTGCTTTGTCGTGCTGCCCTTTTCCGCCGATTGGCGCTGGCATGATGGGCGCGATGATACGCCTTGGTATGCTGCCATGCGGCTGTTCCGCCAGCCCGCACCGGCGGATTGGCAGGGCGTGGTTGCGCCCCTGCGCGCGGCGGTGCAGGAAAAATTCAAGCTGTAAGCGGCAATTCATATTGACAGGCGGGCATGGGCAGGATAGAACAAAATAGGAACAAATAAGGGAACAGATTTCCTTAAAGGAGCAATCATCATGCAGGCAAAAACCGCGCAAGAAACGCCCCGCAAGGCGCAGATTGCCCGCTTGCGCCGGATGATGCAGGCTCATGACATGCGCCCGGAAGATGCGCTGTCAGGGGTGGCGGGCATGGCTGTTGGCTTTGATGCCATAGATGCCGACCTGCCGCATGGTCTGGCCGGTGATGCGCTGCATGAGGTGGTCGCGGCGCGGCCCGGTGATTTCGCCGCCGCGCTTGGTTTTGCCTGGCATTTGGCGGCGCGCTTTGCTGAACAATCTGCTGAACAATCTGCTGAATGGGGAGGCGCAGGCGCGGCGCATGTGCTTTACGGCCAGACGCATGGCGGGGTGCGCGATATTGGTCAGCCCTATGCGCCGGCGCTGCACCATGCCGGTCTGTCACCGGCGCGGCTGATTTATCTCGATGGCGTCGCGCCGGATGATTTGCTGTGGGCCGGTGAGACGGCACTGGCCTGCCCGTCCATTGGCTGCACCGTGCTGGCCAATCCTGACAGCGCGCCGGGCTTCACCCCCAGCCGACGCTTGTCGATGGCGGCGGCCAATGCGGCGCGGCCGATTTTGCTGGTGCTGGGCGCGGCGGCGCAAGGCGCGGCTTCGGCGGCGACAACGCGCTGGCAAATTCGCGCTTTGCCCGAACAGGGCTGGCAAGTGCAATTGCTGCGGCAAAAATATGGCGCGGCACTTTCTTCGCCTGTCCCCTGTTCACCGGCCAAAGCCGCACGCGGTTGGGCGGTTTATCCGGCGCGGCCTGTCGCCGCCGCCCGCCGCGATATGCCGGTTTTGCGCCCGCATCATCTCCTGCATATGCGGCAGGCTTAACCGCGTGGTGATGCCCAATGTCCGCGCCGCCTGCCCATTTCACGCCCGACCTGCCTCCGCCGCCTTTTGAGCGCCGCTATTTGGCGCTTTGGTTTCCCTATTGGCATACGGATGTCAGCAGGGCGACGCATGAGCGCACCCAGCCCTTTGTGCTGGTCGCACAAGAAAAGGGCGCGCAAAAGCTGGCCGCCGCCAATGCCGCCGCGCAAGCCGTCGGGCTGGCAGCGGGCATGACATTGGCCGATGCGCGTGCGCTGGTGCCTTGCGTGCAGACCGCTATGCTGGACGCTGCCGCCTCGGCGCGCCGCTTGCGCCGTTGCGCGGCCAGCCTGCAAAGTTTCACGCCTTGGGTCGGCGAAGACCGTTTCGCACCGCAAGACGGGTTGATGCTTGATGTCAGCGGCTGCGCGCATTTATTCGGCGGTGAGCGCAAAATGCTGGCTGAGATGCGCGCCCGTTTCGCGCGCAGCAATCAGGGGGCGGGGGTCGGCCTGTCTATGGCGCTGGCCGGCACGCCCGGCGCGGCTTGGGGGTTGGCGCATTATGGCGATGGGCAGGGCGATATTATTGTGCCGCCCGGCCATGAGGCTGAAGCAGTGCTTGAATTGCCGGTGGCGGCTTTGCGGCTGGAAGCAGCGCAGCTTGATTTATGCCAAAGGCTGGGGCTGGTGCGGGTGGCCGATTTGGCGCGCTTTCCGCGCCATGAAATCACCCGCCGCTTTGGCACGCTGCCAATATTGCGGATGGAGCAGGCATTGGGGCAGGCCGGGGAAAGTGTTAATCCCTATCTGCCGCCGCCGCGCTTTCAAGCCATGCGCAATCTGGCGCAAAATGTCACCCGGATTGAGGCGGTGCAGCTTTTGGTGGATAGGCTGTGTGCGACATTGGCGGCGCAATTGCACGAAGCGGGGCGCGGCGCGCAAGCACTGGATTTGCTGCTCACCCGTTCCGACAATGCGCGGCTGCGCTTGCATGTGCCTTTGGCGCATCCTTCTGCCGATGCGGCGCATATGGCGCGGCTGTTTGCCGAGCGTTTTACCCGCTTGCAAAGCGGCTTTGATGCCGGCTTTGGCATAGAGACGCTGGTATTGGTCGCGCAACGTCACGCGCCATTGACAGCGCCGCAAGATGCGCTGGCGCTGCAAGGGCGTGGGCGCAAAACCGCACCGGTTGCAGCATTGGCGCGCTTTGCCGACCGGTTGGTCAGCCGTCTGGGCGCGCGCGCCGTAATGCGCCCCGTATCATGGCCATCGCATATCCCCGAACGCGCCGCCAGCTTGCAAAGCCTGACCATTGCCCCGCCGGACAAACAAGATGAGGCAGCGGCAAATGACAGTCCGGCTTCGGCGACGCGACCTTTGTTTTTGCTATGCGCGCCTGAGCCGATTGAGGTGATTGCCGAAATACCCGAAGGGGCGCCGTTTCGCTTTCGCTGGCGGCGTGTGCTGCATGAGGTTGTCGCGGCGCAGGGGCCGGAGCGTATCGGGGCGGAATGGTGGCGTCAGGCCATGGGGGATGCGCCGGATGGGGCAGCCCATAATATAGCAGGGACGCGCGATTATTTTCGCGTTGAAGATGCCAATGGCCACCGCTTCTGGCTGTATCGCGACGGGCTTTACGGGCGCGAGACGCTGGCCCCGCGCTGGTTCATGCATGGTGTTTTTCCTTGAGCGCGGCGGCGATAAATGAGCATGGCGATAGCGGCTTTGCCGAATTGGCGGCGATGTCGAATTTCAGCTTTTTGCAGGGTGCATCGCATCCGCAGGAAATGGTGCAACAGGCTGTCGCGCTTGGCTATCGGGCGCTTGGTCTGGCCGATCGCAATACGCTGGCCGGTGTGGTGCGCGCCCATGCGGCGGCGAAACAAGCGGGTTTGCGTTTTCTGCCCGGCGCAAGGCTGGTCGCTCAATGCGGGTTTGAAGTTATCGCCTATCCATGCAATCGCACCGCCTATGCTGCCCTGTCGCAATGTTTGACGCGCGGCAATCGGCGCGCTGCCAAGGGCGATTGCTTGCTGACCATGACCGATTTAACCGAATTGGCAAAACAGGCAGCATTGGTCTGGATTGTCATACCACCGCGCCGGAATGAGGCAATAGAGGCAGCCGCTTTCCGTGACCGGCTGGCACAATTGGCGGCTTGCGCCCATCAGATATATTTATTGCTGACGCCGTTTTACGGGGCGGATGATGCGGCGCGGTTTGACCTGTTGCAAATAGTGGCTGACTGGTCGGGCGTGCCTGTGCTGGCCGGTTTCGATGCGCTGTATCACGTGCCGGAACGGCGTCCCTTGCAAGATGCGATGACCTGTGTTCGGGCCCATTGCACATTGGCCGAGGCCGGTTTCCGGCTGGCTGCCAATGCTGAACGGCATTTGAAATCACCGGCTGAGGCGCAGCGGCTTTTTGCCGACCGCCCCGATGCGCTGGCGGCGATTGACCGGGTTTTGGCGGCCTGTGATTTCTCGCTTGATGAACTGGCCTATCAATATCCCAAAGACGCTTTTGACCCGGAGCTGACACCGCAGGCTTTGCTTGAAAAACTGACATGGGACGGCGCGCGAGCGCGGTTTGACGGGGCGGTGCCGGCGCGCTTGCGCGATATTTTGCGCCATGAGCTGAGCCTGATTGAGCAGCTTTCCTACGCGCCCTATTTTCTCACCGTGTATGATGTGGTGCGCTTTGCCCGCAATCGGCAAATCCTGTGTCAGGGGCGTGGCAGTGCCGCCAATTCCGCCGTTTGCTATTGCCTTGGCATTACGGCGGTTGACCCCAGCCGGCTTGATCTTTTGTTTGAGCGTTTCATTTCCGCCGAGCGCAATGAGCCGCCCGATATTGATGTCGATTTCGAGCATGAGCGGCGCGAGGAAATTATCCAATATATTTACCGCAAATATGGTCGCCATCGCGCCGGTATTGCGGCGACGGTGATTAGCTATCGCAGCCGGTCGGCGGTGCGCGAAATGGCCAAAGTGGTTGGCCTGTCGGATGATATTGCCGCCGCCCTTTTGGGGGTGAGCTGGGGCAGTGGCAGCCACCCGCCGAGCCGCGCGCAAGTGGTGGAGGCCGGGCTTGACCCGGATGCGCCCGATATTGCCCTGACCCTGCATTTGGCGGCGCAGATTATCGGCTTTCCACGGCATTTGTCGCAGCATGTTGGCGGTTTTGTTATCACCAATGACCGGCTTGATACGCTGGTGCCGATTGGCAATGCTGCCATGGCCGACCGCACATTCATTGAATGGGACAAGGATGATTTGGACGCGCTGGGCATGTTGAAAATCGATGTGCTGGCGCTCGGCATGTTGACGGCGATACGGCGCAGCTTTGATTTGATTGCCGCCCATTATGGCCGCGTGCTTGAATTGGCCAGCGTGCCGGCCGAGGACAGCGCGGTTTATGACATGCTGTGCCGTGCCGAGTCGATTGGTGTGTTTCAGGTGGAGAGCCGCGCGCAAATGGCTATGCTGCCGCGTCTCAAACCGCGCGATTTTTATGATTTGGTGATTGAGGTGGCGATTGTGCGCCCCGGCCCGATACAGGGCGATATGGTGCATCCCTATTTGCGTCGCCGCAATGGTGAGGAGGCGGTCGCTTTTCCCTCGCAGGAGCTGGAAAATGTATTGGGCAAAACGCTGGGCGTGCCATTATTTCAGGAACAGGCCATGCGGATTGCCGTGGTGGCGGCGGGGTTCACCCCATCCGAAGCTGACCGTTTGCGCCGCGCCATGGCGACATTTCGCAAAACCGGCATCATCCATGAATTTGGCTTGCGGCTGGTAGATGGCATGGTCGGGCGCGGCTATGAGCGCGATTTCGCCGAACGCTGTTTCAAACAGATTGAAGGCTTTGGCGAATATGGCTTTCCCGAAAGCCATGCTGCCAGTTTTGCCTTGCTGGTCTATGTGTCGGCCTGGCTGAAACATCATTATCCGGCGGCCTTTTGTGCGGCGTTGATTAACAGCCAGCCAATGGGGTTTTATGCCCCGGCGCAGCTTGTCGCGGAAGCCAAGCGGCAGGGTGTGTCGGTTTTGCCAGTCTGCATTAATGCATCCGATATTGAGGCGGATTTGGAAGCGCAGCAGGACGCCATTGCCTTGCGTCTTGGGTTCAACCAGATTGCCGGATTGTCCCGTGCCGATGCGGAGGCGCTGGTCGCGGCGCGCCGTCAGGGCGGTGCCTTTGACTCGGTCAGCGATTGCGCCCTGCGCGCCGGTCTGGGCGCGGCGGCATTGGAAAGGCTGGCGCGTGCCGATGTGTTTGCCATGCTTGGTCTGTCGCGGCGGCAGGCTTTATGGGCGGTGCGCGCTTTGGCGCCGGAACAAAAAGCCGATGCACTGCCCTTATTTGTCGCCCAGAATATGCGCCCATATATGGCGGAGGAAGCGGGCAGTGATAATTTGCCGCCCCTGTCGCCGGGCATGGAAGTGCTGGAAGATTATGCGGCCTTGCGTCTGTCGTTGAAAAATCATCCGGTGGCTTTATTGCGTGGGCAATTGGCACAAGCGCGTATTGCGCCGTTAAAAACCCTGCAAGATGCGCCATCGGGGCGGCAATTGCGCGTCGCCGGTCTGGTGGTTTGCCGCCAGCGCCCCGGCAGCGCCAAGGGCGTTGTGTTTCTGACGCTGGAAGATGAAACCGGCAATGGCAATATTGTGGTGTGGCCCGACCGGTTTGAACGCTTCCGGCGCGTGGCGATTGGCGCGCGGCTTGTGCAGATTGAAGGGCGGGTGCAGCGCAGTGGTGCGGTCGTGCATTTAGTGGCAGAAAGGCTGCACGATATGTCGGATTTGCTGCTCGATTTAATGGCGCAACCGGCAAATGGCAAACTGACCGATTTGCCCAAACCTTTGCGCCCAAAACGTCAGACCGGACGGCGCACGCCGCGTGAAATGGCATGGCGCGGTGTGGAATAAAAACCGCTTATTCGGCAGCGTCGCGCGTGGCTTCCATTTCGGCCAGATATTTTTCCGCTTCCAGCGCCGCCATACAGCCCATGCCCGCCGCCGTAACCGCTTGCCGGTAAATATCATCGGTCACATCACCGGCAGCATAAATACCGGCAATGGAGGTCGCCGTGCTGTCCGGCGCGGTTATCAGATAGCCGCCGGATTTGGTCTCAAGCTGCTCGGTGAATAATTCAGTGGCCGGCGCATGGCCAATGGCAATGAATATGCCATGCATATCCAGCACTTGTTCTTCGCCGGTTTTGGTATTGCGCAAGCGCGCGCCGGTCACCCCAAGCGGCTCATCCTCGCCCAGCACTTCGACCAATTCGCTGTCCCAAACGACATTTATCTTCTCATGCGCCAGCAGGCGTTGTTCGAGTATTTTTTCGCAGCGCAAGTTGTCGCGGCGATGCACCAAAGTCACGCTTTCGGCAAAATTGGTCAAAAACAATGCTTCCTCAACCGCCGTATTGCCGCCGCCGACAACCATAACTTTCTTATTGCGGTAGAAAAACCCGTCACATGTCGCACAAGCCGAGACGCCAAAGCCCTGAAATTTGGTCTCTGTATCAAGGCCGAGCCATTTGGCTTGCGCACCGGTAGCGATAATCACCGTATCTGCGGTATAGATTTGTCCGCTGTCACCGGTCAGCCGGAACGGGCGTTGCGATAAATCGGCATGGGTCACAATATCGGAAATAATTTCCGTGCCGACATTGGCGGCTTGGGCTTCCATTTGCTCCATCAGCCATGGCCCCTGAATCGGGTCGGCAAAGCCCGGATAATTTTCAACATCCGTGGTGATGGTCAATTGTCCGCCAGGCTGGATGCCGCGCAAAAGAACCGGTTCCAGCATGGCGCGGGCGGCATAGACGGCTGCTGTATAACCGGCAGGGCCGGAGCCGATGATGATTAGTTTTGCATGTTTGGTATCGCTCATGGGCTTTACTCACTGTTCAAATTACCCGCATAATGTAAGCGCGATTCCGCAAAACCCAAGAGGGCGCGCGCTTTGCCGAGGGATTTATTCACGCTTTTCCGGTCTTCATAAACGCCTGATAGGCGGCCCGCACCGCCTCGGCGATTTCCGGTGTCGCATTGCGGCAGCGGGTTGGCCATTCTTGCAATCTGCCGTCAAAATCGCGGACATAATCTGCCGCGCGCACGCTTTGATGAAAGCGGTCAAATTTGGCCGAGCCGCCAATGAGATGAAAAACCTGCACCGGCTTGCCGGTAAAACAGGCTTCGCCGACCATATTCACGCTGTCGCCAGTGACAATCACATGCTCGGCCAGACCCAGCATGGCCGGATACAGGGTTTCATTTTCCTCATCATTTACGGTGCCGGTCAGCACATAATCATAGCCGGCCAATGCCGCATGCAGGAAATCGGCAAAATGCGCAGGTGAGCGGCGCGACAATGTGATGAGCAGATAATGACCTTGGCGCGCCAATTGGCCCAGCATCTCGGCAAATCGGGCGATTTCATCCTCGCCGAAGCGATATATCGCATTTGGCCCGCCAACCAGCACGGTTATCACTTTGCCTTGTGCCGCGTCACGATTTTTCGGGATGAGCCTGGCTTGTGCGGTTTGCGCGGCGGCCCTCATATCTTCTTGCGTCAGACCATGTGGTGACAGCAGGGTTTTGAAAACATTTGGCCCGTCTATGCGGTCATGCGCCGGTGTCCAGATAAAATCAAAATATTTCGGGTCAATGCGCGGGTCTTGCATGGCGACGGTGAAGCAGGCATTTTGCGCGGCTTTTTTGATATGAAGCGCATGCGGAATGGCCTGTCGGCCACTGGCCAATACCATATCGGGATAGGGCGGGGCGATTTGTCGGTCGCTTGCGGCACCAAGACGGGCAATCGGCCAAGGCGCCAGCCAGCGCCAAGGCGCGCGCAGCTCAGTATGGACGATTTTCGGCTTTTTGCAGCCCAAGGCTTGCGCCAAGCCGATGGTCAGCACGTCATTGCCGCGCCTGCCACCCGTAATTGCCCATATATTCATGCGTTGACTGTTCAAAAATTATAAAAACCGGTATATTTATTACCTTGTTTTTATGGATACGAAAATGAAAAAGCCTCGTTTGGACGCGCTGGATTTGCGGATTATAAGGGAATTGCAGGCCGATGGCCGGATGACCAATGTTGAACTGGCCAAGCGTGTCGGCATTTCTGCGCCGCCCTGTCTGCGCCGGGTGCGCGCACTGGAAGATGCCGGTGTCATACAAAGCTATCACGCGGAAGTAGATGCGGCGCAAATTGGCTTTACTGTCACTGTTTTTGCCATGGTTGGCTTGCACAGCCAGGCGGAAGCCGATTTGCAAGCATTTGAGACATTGATTGGCAGTTGGCCGGAAGTGCGTGAATGTCACATGTTGAACGGTGACATTGACTTTATCTTGAAAATAGTCGCGCCGGATTTGGCCAGTTTCCAGAGTTTCCTGACCCGCAAGCTGACCCCGGCACCCAATGTCGCCAATGTCAAAACCTCGCTGACCATCCGCCAGTCAAAAAAACTTGCCGGTGTGCCGGTGGAGTGAAGAAGCGAGTTTTCTGTCTTTTGGCGCTGTTTAACTGGCCTGCGTTTCAAAAGGAACGCCGAGTCGAATGGACATTGCGCTTTTTGAGACTTCGAATATATCGGCGAGTTCTCCAACTGATGCATTCGGCGTGTTGTCCATGGCCTCGTTTATCAGATGCCATGGCATCAAAATATCGGCAGCGAAATTATTGGCCTGAGCCTCCAGCGCATTGGACAACCCGCTGCGATAGAGGCCGTCATCTTGAAGGCCATCCCCTATCAGATTTGTATGCAGCACCATATGGGCAATTTCATGGGCAATGGTAAAACGCCGCCTTTCCCATGAATGATTGGCATTGACATATATTTTATAGTGTTTCCCATCACGTTTATCGGCATCTTTATTGCGCAAAATCATGCCTGATATGCTCTCATCCCACTCGGCAACTTTATAGACTTCCGCGCCTAATGCCTCAGCAAGCTTGACCATTTGGACAGGGGTTTGTGCTTGGTGCGCGCGGATTGTTTCGCGCGCTTCCTTGACGCTGATGACTGGTTCTTCCATATGTGCCTCCATCACTTGTCATCATCCGATTGCTTCTGCGGTGCGGTTGGCTCATCCAAATCAGGCGTCGCTTGTAGTTTTCTCGGATTGCCATGACCAATCTCGCCCGCATCATTTTGCTGCAGATATTCCTGAACTTCTTCTTTGGCCGTTTTTATCGCCTGTTCCCTAACATAGGCTTTGACCCGATTATAGCCGAGAAAGCCCAGCAGACCAAAGCCGACGGCAAATATGGCAACGACAAACTCCAAAATTGCAATTTGTATTGATATTATTGCGAAAGGGTGTTGCGGCTCTGTGACTTGGGCGGCAAAGCGTAAAGCGAAGAATATCCCCATATTCCCCGCGAAAAATATGGCGTTAATAGTAGCTGCCGCGACAGTGAACATTACTCCCTCCTTATTATTTTGGGATGTTCACTTATACAATATTCAGGCGAATTTCACACCCAGAATTTCATAGGATTTGCCGCCGCCGGGCGTGTTAACCTCTACCGAGTCGCCGATTTCCTTGCCGATAAGCGCGCGCGCGATAGGCGAGGCGATGGAGATTTTGCCATTTTCGACATTGGCCTCATATTCGCCGACAATTTGATAAGTGACTTCGGCATCGGTATCTTCATCCACCAAATCGACGGTTGCGCCGAATTTCACGCGATTACCGGTCAGCGCGGCGACGTCAATCACATCGGCGCGGTTGATGATATCTTCCAATTCCATCACCCGGCCTTCATTATGGCTCTGCTGTTCCTTGGCGGCATGATATTCGGCATTTTCCGACAAATCGCCATGCGCGCGCGCTTCGGCAATCGCTTTGATAATGCGCTGGCGCTCCGGCCCTTTCAGGCGCTTGATTTCTTCATCCAGCGCGGCATAACCAGCCTCTGTCATTGGCACTTTTTCCATCACGACCCTCAATTTGCGTGCAAGGCGACATCCCCTATAGCAGTCTTTCAAAAAAGACAAGCGGTTTCAAGCGCCTTATCCGGATGCATAATCCTGCAAGGAGCGCACTTGCATTGGCCCGGCGCGCATGGCGGCAATGGCGGCGACGGCGGCTTCGGCCCCGGCCAGCGTCGTGTAATAGGGGATTTTCATCATCAATGCGGTGCGCCGGATGGATTTGCTGTCGGCCAGCGATTTTTCGCCCTCCGTTGTGTTGACCACCAGCGTCACTTCATTGTTTTTCATGGCGTCAACAATATGAGGGCGGCCTTCCATGACTTTATTGACCGGCGTCACGGCAATGCCATTATCTTCAAGGAATTGTGCCGTGCCGCGTGTGGCGATTATCTCAAAGCCCAAATCAACCAGCCTTTTGGCCGGCACCAGCGCACGTTGCTTGTCGCCCTCTCGAACGGAAATAAACGCTTTGCCGCTATCGGGCAGGAAAGTGCCGCCGCCCAGCTGACTTTTGGCAAAAGCGGTGGCAAAGTCTGTATCCAGCCCCATCACTTCACCGGTTGAGCGCATTTCCGGCCCCAAAACCGTATCGACACCGGGGAAACGGGCAAAGGGAAAGACCGATTCCTTAACCGCAATATGCTCATATGGCGGCAGGGTCAGCTTAAACTCGGATAATTTGGCACCGGCCATCAGCCTTGCGGCAATGCGGGCAATCGGCTGGCCGAGAACTTTGGCGACAAATGGCACAGTGCGGCTGGCGCGCGGATTAACCTCAATCACAAAAATTGTTTCACCCTGCACGGCGAACTGCACATTCATCAGGCCGACTACATTCAGCGCCAAAGCCATTTCAGTCGCCTGGCGTTTTAATTCCGCGACAATCTCTGCCGACAGGGAATGGGGCGGCATGGAACACGCGCTGTCGCCGGAATGAACACCGGCTTCTTCAATATGTTCGAGAATACCGGCGACAAGGACATCGCTGCCATCGCATAACACATCGACATCAAGCTCAGTGGCGTCGCGCAAATAGCCGTCAATCAGCACCGGGCTGTCGCCGGAAACAATCACCGCCTCGCGCATATAGCGTTCAAGCTGCTCATCGCTATTGACGATTTCCATGGCCCGACCGCCCAGCACATAGGAGGGGCGAATAACCACGGGAAAGCCGATATTGGCGGCAATGGCGCGCGCTTCCTCGGCGCTGCGGGCAATGCCATTGGGCGGCTGTTTCAAATCCAGCCTTTCAAGCAGCGCCTTGAAGCGGTCGCGGTCTTCGGCCAAATCAATCGCATCCGGTGACGTGCCGAGAATGGGAATCCCCGCCTCTTCCAGTGCTTGCGATAATTTCAGCGGCGTTTGCCCGCCAAATTGCACAATCACACCGCGCATATCGCCCTTGGCGCTTTCGCAGGCAATCAGCTCAAGCACATCTTCTTCGGTCAACGGCTCAAAATACAGCCTGTCCGATGTGTCATAATCGGTGGAGACAGTCTCCGGATTGCAATTGACCATAATGCTTTCAATATTGGCATCGCCCAGCGCAAAGGCGGCATGGCAGCAGCAATAGTCAAATTCAATGCCTTGGCCGATACGGTTCGGGCCGCCGCCGAGAATAACCGCTTTCGGGCGGTCAACCGGCGCGCTTTCATTTTGCGGCGCAAACGGGGCAGGGCTGTCATAGCTGGAATAGAGATAGGGTGTGTCGGCGGCAAATTCGGCGGCGCAAGTGTCAATGCGGCGGAAATAGGGGCGCACATTCAAATCATGGCGGGCTTGGCGCACTTGGCTTTCTTCCACGCCGGCCAGCTCGGCCAGGCGGGCATCTGAAAAGCCCATGGCTTTGACATCGCGCATCGCCTCTTCATTATCGGGCAGGCCATGTTGCATGACGGTTTTTTCAATATCAATGATTGCCTGCAATTGGGCGACAAACCAAGGATTGAAATGCGACAGGGCGCAGACTTCTTCTTGGCTCATGCCTTGACGCAGCGCATGGGCAGCCATGAGCAGGCGTGAGGGGGTAGCGGTGGTCAGGGCGGCGCGCATGTCCGCTTCGCCTTCGGCGGTCGATATATCCGGCGCATTGTCAGGCGGCGTCAGCCCGGTCAGGCCGGTCTCCAATGAGCGCAAGGCTTTTTGCAGGCTTTCGGGGAAATTGCGGCCAATCGCCATGGCTTCGCCGACCGATTTCATGGCGGTGGTCAGCAAAGGCTCGGCGCCGGGGAATTTCTCAAAGGCAAAGCGCGGTATTTTGGTGACCACATAGTCAATGCTCGGCTCAAAACTGGCCGGTGTGACGCCGGTAATATCATTCATCAATTCATCCAGCGTATAGCCGACCGCCAGCTTGGCAGCGATTTTGGCGATTGGAAAACCGGTCGCCTTGGAGGCCAAGGCGGAGGAACGCGACACGCGCGGGTTCATCTCAATCACAACCAATCGCCCATCGGCGGGATTAACCGCAAATTGCACATTGGAGCCGCCGGTCTCAACACCGATTTCGCGCAAAACCGCAATTGAGGCATTGCGCATGATTTGATATTCGCGATCGGTCAGGGTCAGTGCCGGGGCAACAGTAATGCTGTCGCCCGTATGCACCCCCATCGGGTCAACATTTTCAATGGAGCAGACGATAATGCAATTATCGGCGCGGTCGCGCACCACTTCCATTTCATATTCTTTCCAACCCAAAACGCTTTCTTCAATCAGCACTTCGGTGACCGGCGAGGCGTCCAGACCGCGCTCGACAATCGACAAAAACTCCTCGCGATTATAGGCAATGCCGCCGCCTGTGCCGCCCAATGTAAAAGACGGGCGGATAATGGTCGGCAGGCCGACTTTTTCAAGCCCTTCAAGGGCTTCCTCAATTGTATGGGCGATGCTGGAGCGCGGGCTTTCCAGCCCGATTTTATCCATGGCCTCGCGAAACAATAGCCGGTCTTCGGCCTTTTTAATGGCATTCAGGTCAGCCCCGATTAGCCGCACACCAAATTTATCCAGCGTGCCGTTTTCGGATAATTCAATCGCCGTATTCAGCGCGGTTTGCCCGCCCATTGTCGGCAGCACCGCATCGGGGCGCTCTTTTTCAATAATCCGCGCCACCATATCGGCGGTAATCGGCTCAATATAGGTGGCATCGGCCAGTTCCGGGTCGGTCATAATGGTCGCCGGATTGGAGTTGACCAGAATGACGCGATAGCCTTCCTCGCGCAGCGCCTTGCAGGCTTGCGTGCCGGAATAGTCAAATTCGCAAGCCTGCCCGATAACAATCGGCCCGGCGCCGATAATCATAATGCTTGAAATATCGCTGCGTTTGGGCATCAGGCGTCTCCTGTTTTGTTCATTAAATCGACAAAGCGGTCGAACAGATAATGGCTGTCTTGCGGCCCCGGCGAGGCTTCGGGATGATATTGCACCGAAAAGACCGGCTTATCTTTGGCGGCAATGCCGCAATTTGTGCCGTCAAACAGGCTGATATGGGTTTCTTTCACAGTGTCGGGCAGGCTGTCGCGGTCAACGGTGAAGCCATGATTCATGGAGGTGATTTCCACCTTGCCGGTGGTCAAATCCTTGACCGGATGATTGGCACCATGATGGCCTTGTTTCATTTTCACCGTTGATGCACCCAAAGCGCGCGCCAGCATTTGATGGCCGAGGCAAATGCCGAAAACCGGTTTGCCGCTATCGACCAGCTTGCTGATTTCACCAACCGCATAGCTGCCGGTCGCCGCCGGGTCGCCCGGCCCGTTGGACAGGAAAATGCCATCCGGATTTTGCGCCAGCACAGTCTCGGCTTTGCTGTCGGCAGGCAGCACGCTGACGCGGCAACCGGCCTCGGCCAGACAGCGCAAAATGTTTTTCTTTATGCCGTAATCCAGCGCCACGACATGCAAAGGGCGGTCGTTTTCATTAAAACCGGCTGACCATTGCCAGCGCCCTTGCTGCCAGTCATAAGTTTCGGGATTGGAAACTTGCGCCGCCAAATCCGCGCCTTCCAGCCCATCAAAACCGGCCAGCGCGGCACGCATGGCATCTTCGTCAAAATTGCCGTCCGGCGCATGGGCCAGCACCGCATTAAACATGCCATTGTCTCGGATAAAGGCGGTAATGGCGCGCGTATCCACGCCGCTCATGCCAATCAGCCCGCGCTGTTGCAACCATTCTTGCAAATGGGCTTGCGCCCGATAATTGGCCGGGTCGGTGATTTTTTCGCGGATGATAAGCCCGGCCGCCGCAATTGCTTTGTCGGCATTGGAGGTTTCAATATCGTCTTCATTGACGCCAATATTGCCAATATGGGGGAAGGTGAAGGTCACAATTTGGCCTGCATAGGAAGGGTCAGTCAGGATTTCCTGATAACCGGTCATTGCCGTGTTGAAACATATTTCGGCGGCAATCATGCCGGTTGCGCCCAGCCCATAGCCATAAAGCTTGCGCCCATCCGCCGTCATCAGCAGGGCAGTTTTCGGGGGGGTGTGCCAGGCGGTATTTTCCGAATTGTTTGAGGTCATCGCGTTTTTTCCAAATATGTGGGACGGGCTAAAAATGTGCGACAGGCGCAAAAAAACACCCCTGCCGCCGGTTTTGCGGGAGGGGTTGGGAATGCGCTGTCAATCATTGGGCTAAACCTGTGAGAACCGACTGTCACCAGCCAAATTGACGGGAAACTATAGAATTGAGACGGGCAGGTCAAGCACTGGCAGGGATTTTTTCGTGGGAAAAAATATCTATTATTTTCAATGCATTAAAGTGTTTCTGCCACAAATTCCGCGCTGACCAATAAGCCGCCATCCTCTATGTTTACCATATTGCCAGCATGGCCGATTCTCGCCCTGGCATGAAGACCGCATTCGGTCTTTTCCCATATTGTCTTTCATGCTTGGATACTCTATACACCGGCACGCGCTGGGCAATATGCCCTTTTTACGGGCGCGCCGACAGGAATGGAGAAAGCATATGCAGGAGCGTATTGCCGAAGCCTTGAAAAATGCGGTCAAAAATCAGGATAAGGTGCGCGTTTCTACCTTGCGGCTGATTGTGGCGGCGATTAAAGACCGCACCATTGCTGCGCGCACCGCCGATAATGGCGATGGCATTACCGATGCGCAAATTATGGATATTCTGGCAAAAATGGTTAAGCAACGCCAAGAAGCCGCCACCACTTATGAGGAGGCCGGGCGGCTGGAATTGGCCGAACAGGAGCGCGCTGAAATCGGTGTGATTGAGGAATTTTTGCCGCGCCGCCTCGATGCTGATGAAATGGCTTTGGCTGTGCAGCAGGCGATTGACGAAACCGAAGCTGCCTCTTTGAAAGATATGGGCAAAGTGATGGGCGCGCTGAAGGGCCGCTTTGCCGGGCAAATGGATTTCGGCCAGGCCGGTGCGCTGGTCAAAGAAAAATTGGGCGGCTAAGCAGCCATTTGGCCCCGCACTGTTAATTTCAACAGAAACAAGATGCGGCAGGGCTGGCAGTCTTGGCTTTTTTGCCTAAAATAACCTGATGGCTTTTCCGCAAAACTTTCTTGAAGAAATAAAAAACCGTATTGCGGTCTCCGATATTGTCGGGCGCAAGGTAAAGCTGGTCAGGCGGGGGCGCGAATTTGTCGGTCTCAGCCCGTTCAAGTCGGAGCGCACACCGTCATTTACCGTCAATGATGACAAGCAATTTTATCACTGCTTTGCCACGGGCAAACATGGCAGTGTGTTTGACTTTGTGATGGAAACCGAAGGGTTGAGCTTTCCCGAAGCGGTTGAGCGACTGGCGCAACAAGCCGGTCTGCCAATGCCGGAACGCGACCCGCGCGCCGCCGAGCGCGCCGCCAAGCAAGCCTCTTTGGTGGATGTGACGGAAGCGGCAGCGACCTGGTTTCAGCAGCAATTACAAACGCCACAAGCGGCCGATGCGCGCGATTATCTGGCGCGGCGCGGGGTGACGCCGGAACTGATTGCGCGTTTCGGCATTGGCTTTGCGCCGAGTGCGCGCACCGCTTTGGCTGATTTTCTGACCGCGCGCAATATCAAATCGGCGCAGATTGTGGAAACCGGGCTGGCCATTCAACCCGATGAAAAGGCGCGCGCGCCCTATGACCGGTTTCGCGACCGTATCATTTTTCCGATTCACGATGCGCGCGGGCGGGTGATTGCCTTTGGCGGGCGCGCCATGCAGGCCGATGCGCCGGCCAAATATCTCAATTCCCCTGAAACGCCGCTGTTTCACAAAGGCGCGGTTTTGTTCAATTTCGCCCGCGCCCGCCAAGCCGCTTATGATGCCGGCTCGGTGCTGGTGGTTGAAGGCTATATGGATGTGGTGGGGCTGGCGCGCGCCGGTTTTGACCATGCGGTCGCCCCGCTTGGCACGGCAATCACGCCGGAGCAATTGCGCCTTTTATGGCGGCTGGCCCCCGAGCCGGTCATGTGTCTGGATGGTGATGCAGCTGGCTTGCGCGCCGCTTACCGAGCGATTGACCGCGCCTTGCCCTTGCTAAAGCCGGGCTTTTCTTTGCGTTTTGCGCTTTTGCCAGCCGGTAAAGACCCGGATGATGTGGTCGCCGAGGGCGGGCAGGCGGCGATGCAGGCGGTGATAGACAAGGCGATGGGGCTGAGTGACCTGCTTTGGGAGCGCGAATTGGAAGCCGCCCCTTGGGATACGCCGGAGCGCGCAGCGGCGCTGAAACAACGCTTGCGCGAAGCAATTGCCACTATTGGCGATGGCGATGTGCGCGGCCTTTATGGGCAAGATATTCGAGCGCGGCTCGACCGATTGCTTGGCGCGCCCGGCCAGGCCGGTGACGGGCGGCAGAATTATGCGCAAGGGCGGCGCATGCCGTCGCGGCGTGGCGGTCGGGCCAGCGCGCAGGCGCGTCGTTCGGCCTTGGCGACAGGCAGCGCGGATTGGTCGCACCGCGAGGCGGTGATTGTTTTATGCGTTTATCATCACCCCGCGCTTTTGGAGCAACGGCGCGATATATTCGAGGCGCTGGAGCTGCAAACGCAAAGTCTGAACCGGCTGCGCTATGACATTATTGACTGGTTTGACGAAAATAGCGCAAGCGAGGCGGCTGCCAATCAAGCTGAAAACGCCACGGGGCTTGACAATTCGGCCTTAAAATTGCATTTGAAAGACAGGGGAGTTGGAGATATCGCGGCCCGGCTGGAAGCAATGCCGGAAGCTCGACTTTTGAGTTTTGCCCGCATGGACAGTGAGTTGGAGCAAGTTATTCCGGGTTGGCTTGAAGTTGTCCGGATTCACCATAAATTACACACATTGATGGCTGAAAAGAAAGCCGTCGAGGCTGATTTGGAAACCGAATTGGAGCGAGACGGCACGCAATACGCGCTTGACAGGCTGATAGCAATACAAAATGAAATCGCGGCGCTGGAAAATCAGGCGCCGAAATCGAACCGAACATCGTGAGAGGGGTCACGGAGACAGGCATGGCAACAAAAAAGGCAGCAGGCACAGAAGATAAGGAAACTGGCGACAGCCCGTTGATTGACATGAATAACCGCGAGGTCAAGCGCATGATAAAGCTGGCCAAGGAGCGCGGTTTCGTGACCTATGACGCGCTGAATGCGGTTTTGCCGCCGGAGGAGTTTTCGTCCGAGCAAATCGAAGACATTATGGCCATGCTGTCGCAAATGGGCATTAATGTCGTCGAAAATGATGATTCAGAAGAAAATGACGAAGATGGGGCTGTCAAAGCCGCCAATGATGATGAAAGCCAGAATGGTGCCAGCACCGCGGTTGCCAAAACCACGCGCACAACCGGCACGGGCGACCGCACAGATGACCCGGTGCGCATGTATTTGCGCGAAATGGGCTCGGTGGAATTATTGTCGCGCGAGGGCGAAATCGCGATTGCCAAACGGATTGAGGCCGGACGCGAGACGATGATTGCCGGCTTGTGTGAAAGCCCGCTGACTTTTCAGGCGATTATTATTTGGCGCGATGAATTGAATGAAGGCAAAGTCTTGTTGCGCGATATTATTGATTTGGACGCGACTTTTGCCGGGCCGGAAGCCAAGAAAATCGACCGCAGCGCGGAAGGTGCCGCGCCGCCGCCATCGGGCGCGCCATCAGGTGAGGCTGAAGGTGAGCCGGATGAGGATGATGAAGAGGCGGAAGCCAATATGTCTTTATCGGCCATGGAAATGGAGCTGAAGCCCCAAGTTTTGGCCAGTTTTGATGTGATTGCCGGAACCTATAAGAAATTGCGCAAATTGCAGGATCAAAGGGTTGAATTGCAGGCTGACAATAAAGAATTGACCAAGGCGCAAATGACCCGGCTCGACAAGTTTTCCGGCGAAATTATTGAGGAAGTGAAGGGTCTGTCGCTCAATAATAATCGGATTGATGCGCTGGTTGAGCAACTCTACACGATTAACAAAAGGCTGGTCAGCCTTGAAACCCAGCTCTGGCGCTTGGCTGACAAGGCGGGCGTGACGCGCGAGGATTTCATCAAGCAATATCAGGGCAATGAATATGAGGCCAATTGGGCGCGCCGGGTCGGTCGGTTGACCGGTAAGGGCTGGAAGGATTTCGTCCAGAATAATCGGACGGAAGTGCGCGATGTGCGCACTGAAATTCAGGAATTGGCCAATGAAACAGGGCTGAATATCACCGAGTTCCGACGCATTGTGCGCATGGTGCAAAAAGGCGAGCGCGAAGCGCGCATTGCTAAAAAGGAAATGGTCGAGGCCAATTTGCGGCTGGTAATTTCAATCGCCAAAAAATACACCAATCGCGGCCTGCAATTTCTTGACCTGATTCAGGAAGGCAATATCGGCCTGATGAAAGCGGTTGATAAATTTGAATATCGGCGCGGCTATAAATTCTCCACCTATGCGACATGGTGGATTCGCCAAGCAATTACCCGCTCAATTGCCGACCAGGCACGCACAATTCGGATTCCGGTGCATATGATTGAGACGATTAACAAGCTGGTGCGCACATCACGCCAAATGCTGCATGAATTTGGCCGTGAGCCGACGCCGGAAGAATTGTCGGAAAAACTGTCCATGCCGCTGGAAAAAGTGCGTAAAGTGCTGAAAATCGCCAAGGAGCCAATCA
Source organism: Parvibaculales bacterium (assembly GCA_049597955.1). Classification (GTDB taxonomy): domain Bacteria; phylum Pseudomonadota; class Alphaproteobacteria; order RS24; family RS24; genus JAYPAN01. The sequence goes on along the minus strand of JBMYND010000013.1, from coordinate 38,206 downwards.
GCCTTGAAACACCGATTGGCGATGAAGAAGACAGCCAGCTTGGTGACTTTATCGAGGATAAAAACGCAATTTTGCCGATTGATGCGGCGATTCAATCCAATCTGCGCGACACCACAACCCGCGTGCTGGCCTCTTTGACGCCGCGCGAGGAGCGGGTTTTGCGCATGCGCTTTGGCATTGGCATGAATACCGACCACACGCTTGAGGAAGTGGGCCAGCAATTCTCGGTGACGCGCGAGCGGATTCGCCAGATTGAAGCCAAAGCCCTCAGAAAATTGAAGCATCCGAGCCGGTCGCGCAAACTTCGTAGTTTTCTCGACAATTAAAAGTGCTATAAGAGCGCCGTCAGACGACAGCCAAGCGGGGTGCTGCCATGCAATTGACCATGATGAAGGGCAAAATTCATCGCGCCAGCGTGACCCAATGCGACATGCATTATGAAGGGTCAATATCGGTGGATGAGGACTGGCTGGATGCGGCCGGGATTTTGCCGCATGAGCAGGTTGATGTGCTGAACATCAATACCGGCGCGCGATTTACCACCTATGCCATTGCCGCCCCGCGCGGCTCGCATACAATTGGCATAAATGGCGCGGCGGCGCGGCTTGCCCAACCGCGCGATTTGGTGATTATAATTGCCTATGCGGTGATGGACGAACAGGCCGCGCGCGGGTATAAACCAAAAGTGTTTATTCCGACGAGTGACTAATTCGTCTTTGGGGGCCTGTAGCTCAGTTGGTTAGAGCAAACCGCTCATAACGGTTTGGTCGCAGGTTCGAGTCCTGCCGGGCCCACCATTTCCTTTTTTTTCTCCTCTGCTCTTTGCCGGAAACAGGCTTGCGCGACGGCGCATGGCAGTTCACTATCGCCCGTGTGGGATTCAATAAAGGAGAGGGAAATGGAGAACACAGCTATCTTGCAACCGGTTATCGCGCTTGGGCTATGGACCGGTGTGATTATGATTTGGATGTATGCGACGCGCGTGCCGGCCATTGGCAAGTTGAATATGCCAAATGATGAGATGATGCACCCGCCGGGTCTGGATGCGCTGCCATCGGAAGTGCGTCGGATTTCAGATAATTACAATCATCTGTTCGAGCAGCCGACATTATTTTATGCGACTGTGCTGACCATTGCACTCGCCGGTCACGTTGATGCGGTGGCGGTCAATGCGGCATGGGCCTTTGTTGTTTTGCGGGTGATTCATTCGCTGGTGCAAACAACAGTGAATATTGTGCTGGTGCGCTTCGGCATATTTTTGCTGTCCTGGCTGGCGCTTTTGGTGCTGATTGTGCGCGAGGCGCTGGTTATTTTCTAGGGTTTTGCTGCAAAGCATATTTCATAAAAGGGTGTCCATTTGGATGCCCTTTTTCTTTCCCCATATTGCAACGCGCGCTTATGCATGGCACAACGGCGCATCGCAGCTTTGCAAGAGTGAGAGCAATGGCCAGTTATCAATATGTCTATGTGATGGATCGCCTGTCGAAAACCTATGCCGGCGGCAAGCAAGTGTTGAAAGATATTCGCCTGTCTTTTCTGCCCGGTGCCAAAATTGGCATTGTTGGCGTCAATGGGGCGGGTAAATCGACTTTGCTGAAAATCATGGCCGGGCGCGACAGCGAAATTCAAGGCGAGGCTTGGGCGGCAGAAGGTGCCAAAGTCGGCTATTTGGAGCAGGAGCCGCAATTGGATGAAAGCCTTGATGTGCTGGGCAATGTCATGCTCGGTGTGGCCGAAAAACAGGCATTGCTTGACCGCTATAATGAATTGGCGATGAATTATTCCGATGAAACGGCCGAGGAAATGGCCGCTTTGCAAGACCAGATTGACGCACAAAATCTGTGGGATTTGGACGCGCAGGTTGACCAAGCCATGGATGCGCTGCGCTGCCCGCCCGGCGATGGCGATGTCAGTGTCTTGTCAGGCGGTGAAAAGCGCCGCGTCGCGCTGTGCCGCCTGCTGCTGGAAAAGCCTGACTTGCTGTTGCTTGACGAGCCAACCAACCATCTAGATGCCGAAACCATTGCCTGGTTGCAACACCATTTGGCGGAGTTTGCCGGCACGGTTGTGCTGGTGACGCATGACCGTTATTTCCTTGATGACATCACCAATTGGATTCTTGAGCTGGATCGCGGGCAGGGCATTCCCTATGAGGGCAATTATTCCAACTGGCTTGAATTGAAGCAAAAACGCCTGATGCAGGAAGCGCGCGAGGATGAAAGCCGCCAGCGCACTTTGGCGCGCGAGCTGGAATGGATACGCCAATCTCCAAAAGCGCGCCAAGCCAAAAGCAAGGCGCGGATTTCAGCCTATGAAGATTTGCTGGCCCAAGATGGCCACGAAGATGTCGGTCGGGCGCAGATTTCCATCCCCTCCGGCCCGCGTTTGGGCGGCATTGTGCTGGAAGCGGAAGACTTGTCGAAAGGCTTTGGCGATAAATTGCTGATTGAAAACCTGTCTTTCAAATTGCCGCCCGGCGGTATTGTTGGCGTTATCGGGCCAAACGGGGCGGGTAAAACCACATTGTTCAAAATGCTGACCGGTAGCGAAACCCCCGATGGCGGTGCCTTGCGCGTCGGTGATACGGCAGTGATGGGCTATGTTGACCAGAGCCGTGACAGTCTGGATGACACTAAAACCGTTTGGGAAGAAATTTCCGGCGGGCTGGATATTCTCGAACTTGGCAAGCGGGAAATGAACTCACGCGCCTATGTTGGCGCTTTCAATTTCCGTGGCGGCGACCAGCAGAAAAAAGTCGGCTTGCTGTCGGGCGGTGAGCGCAATCGCGTGCATTTGGCGAAAATGCTGAAAAGCGGTGCCAATCTTTTGCTGCTCGACGAGCCGACCAATGATTTGGATGTGGAGACATTGCGCGCGCTCGAAGAAGGGCTTGAGAATTTCGCCGGTTGCGCGGTGGTGATTAGCCATGACCGATGGTTTCTTGACCGCATTGCAACGCATATTCTGGCCTTTGAAGGCAATAGCCATGTTGAGTGGTTTGAAGGCAATTATGCCGATTATGAAGAAGACCGGAAACGCCGTTTGGGGGCTGAGGCGGAAGTGCCAAAGCGCATAAAATACAAGCAATTTGCCCGCTAAACGCGTTGTTAATTGGCCTCTGCCATTGTGTCTTGTGTGTCAGCGTTAAGCTGGTTTCGCATATGCGATAATAATTTGCTCATATCGCCGCGATTTTTCTTCAGCACGGAGGCATAGCTGTCGCGCTGTTCCTGCGCCATCCAAACACCCAACACATTGACATCAAACAGGGAAAACGCGCCGGATTTTTCCTTGACCAGCCACCAGCTCATCTCAATCGGGTCACGGCCATTGGCAAATTCAATATGGCTGGCGACGATGAAATTGCGCTTTTTGTTTTGCACATTGTCCACAATCACTTTTTCGTCGGAATATTCAGCCAGACGATTGGCATAGACTTTGACAATCATTTCCGTCAGCAAAGTCTGAAACGCTTCAAACTCATCTTTTTCAACCTGACGGGCAAATTGGCCAAGGGTGAAACGGGCAATCCGGCGCAAATTGGCGCGCTCGGTCAATAAACTATGAAAGCCTTCTTCGCGCGCGGCGCGGTTTTCGGCATTGCGTAAAATCACAATTGCCTCATCAGCCAAATCCGTTACAAATTGTTTGGCCGAGGCCATATCCGCTTCTTCAGCAAAAGCGGGGCTGATGGCCGGTGCCAGAAACAGCGCCAATATCGTCAAAAATTTGCTCATCCGGCAGTTTCCTCAATCATTAAAAGTCTTCTATTAAAAATCTTCGTCAAAATCGTCAAACTCATCCATATCCGGCAGTTCGGGCAAATCATCCAGGCTGGTCACACCATTGGCGATTTCGCTTTTCCGGTTCTGCCGGTAAAGGCTACGTATGCTGGCATAAAAATCAATAGAGCTTCTTTCAATCTCATCCAGCACACTGAGATTTTCGGCGCGGAAATCAATCCCGTCAATAATATATATGCCGACCGCTTTGGGTGTCGCATTATTGGCATAGCTCACCGGGTCAAAGGCCCAATCTACCGCCATGCCAGCCAAATCGCGCGGCGGCGAGGGGCCGATAATGGGCAGATAGAGATAGGGGCCTTCACCGACGCCATAACGCGCCAAAGTCTGGCCGAAATCTTCTGTTTTACGCTTCAGTCCCATAGATGAGGCGGCGTCAAACAGGCCGAACAGACCGATTGTCGAATTGACCAAAAACCGTGTTGCGCTTGTGCCGGCGCGCGACCATGCGCCTTGCAGGCCATTATTGGCAAAATCTATCGGCTCGGCCAGATTGCCAATGACATTGCGCAGCGCGCGGCGCAACGGGCTTGGCACATAAGTATAACCCTTGGCCACCGGTTTCAGCACATAGCTGTCCAATGTCATATTGACGACAAACATTTGCCGGTTAAACCCCTCATAAGGGTCATTGGCCGTGTCCAGCGACGGGTCAATGCGCCCGCCACAAGCCGTCAGCGCCAGCGCCATGCCTGCCATAAAAAAAAACCGGCTGACCGATGTCATCTGATTGCCCGCCTCATATTGCCCTTGCTTCAAAACAGATACCAGCTTGCGGAGATTCTGCCTAGAGGCGCAATTGCCTTTCGCCAAAGCCGTTTACACTTGACATATAAACATATCTTTATGTATTAACGAGAGATGGAAAAACTGCTGACAGCCCTGCGCGCCGCCGGTGAGCCGACGCGCCTGCGAATTCTTGCAACATTGGCCTCCGGTGAATTGGCCGTGTCGGAATTGACGCAGGTTTTGCTGCAAAGCCAGCCGCGCATTTCGCGGCATTTGAAATTGCTGGCCGATGCCGGTCTTGTGTGCCGTCACCCGGAAGGCAGTTGGGTGTTTTACCGGCTTGAGGACAGTGGCGACCTTAGCCAAATAGTGTCGCAATTGCTGGCCGCGCTGCCTCATGATGACCATGTATTGCTGCGCGACAAGGAAAGACTGGCGCAAGTGCGCGACGAGCGGGCGGCCCGCGCGCAAGCCTATTTTGCCACCAATGCGGCGGGTTGGGATGAGTTGCGCGCCCGCCATATTCCCGAAACCCAAGTTGAAGCGGCAATGGCTGATTTAATCAATATTGATGAAAGCGCCACGCTGTTGGTTGATTTGGGAACCGGCACGGGGCGCATGCTTGAGGTTTTCGCCGGGCAGGCAGCGCGCGCCATTGGTTTTGACATCAGCGCGGATATGTTGACCATTGCGCGCGACAAAATTGACCGCGCCGGATTGGATAATTGCCAAGTGCGCCAAGGTGATTGCGCCAATGTGCCATTGGCCGATGGCGAGGCGGAGCTGGTTGTTATGCATCAGGTTTTGCATTTTCTTGATGACCCGCAAGCGGCTTTGGCCGAGGCCGAGCGCATTACAGCGCCGGGCGGGCAGATATTGATTGCCGATTTCCTGCCGCATGATTTGGAGTTTTTGCGCGATGAGCATGCCCATAGGCGGCTCGGCTTTGCTGATGCGGATATGAAAAAATGGTTGGCTCGCTTGGGATTGGAAAGCGGCCCGTCACGGCATTTGCCGGCCGCAGAAAATGATTTGACAGTGGCGCTGTGGACGGCGCAAAAGCCCGCATCATCCGTGTCATCCGCGTCATCCGAAAAAGCCAATCGCAACTAATATAAAGAAACTGAGAGGAATTAATGACCGGTCTGTCTTTTGAATTTTTTCCGCCGAAAAGCGAGGCGGCGGAAGCCCGGCTGTGGGAGGCGATTGGCCGCCTGGCACCGATTGGCCCCGATTTCGTCTCGGTCACTTATGGCGCGGGCGGCTCCACACGTGACCGCACGCATGAATGTGTGCGCCGGTTGATTGATGAAACATCCTTGCAACCGGCAGCGCATTTGACTTGCGTCGCCGCGTCAAAGGCTGAGGTGGATGAGGTGATTGACGCTTATGCCGCCGCCGGTGTGAAGCATATTGTGGCCTTGCGCGGCGACATGCCCGATATGGCCGCCTTTGCGCCGCATCCGCAAGGCTATAGCGGCTCGGTTGAATTGGTGGCCGCGCTGGCCGCGCGTGGCGGCTTTGACATAACTGTCAGCGCCTATCCGGAAAAACACCCCGAATCGGCGTCATTGGCTGCCGATATTGATTTGCTGAAGGCGAAAATTGACGCCGGAGCAAGCCGCGCCATTACCCAATTTGTGTTCGACACGGCGGCGCATTTGCGTTTCCGCGACGCGCTGGCGGCGGCCAATATCGATATTCCGGTCATTCCGGGCATTATGCCAACCACTAATTTTGCCGGAGCCAAACGCATGGCAGCAGCCTGTGGCGCGACCATGCCAGATTGGCTGGCCGCCCATTATGACGGGTTGGAAAATGACCCGGATACGCGCAAGCATATTGCCGCATCGGTAGCGGTTGACCAATGCCGCATATTGATTGAGGAAGGCTTTGAGCATTTGCATTTCTACACGCTCAACCAAGCCGATTTGACTTTTGCTGTTTGCCGCATTTTGAATTTGGGACAACAGCCAAACCATAATAAAGCGGCCTGAGGGCAATAGAGGATAAAATGAGTTGGACACGACAAAGCCGCATTGACGAATTGTCAAAACTAACCACACGGCGCATTTTGGTGCTGGATGGCGCGATGGGGACAATGATTCAGCGTCACAAGCTGGATGAGGCTGCCTATCGCGGTGCGCGCTTTGCCGATTATCACATGGATGTGCAGGGCAATAATGACCTGTTGTCGCTGACCCAGCCGGAGATTATTCGCGACATTCACACTGCCTATCTTGAAGCGGGCAGCGATATTGTCGAGACCAATACATTTTCATCGACCGATATTGCTCAAGCTGATTATGACATGCAGGCGCTGGCTTATGAGCTGAATGTTGAAGGCGCGCGTCTGGCGCGTGCTGCCTGTGATGCGATGGAGGCGGCTGACCCGTCGCGCCCGCGCTATGTCGCCGGTGCTATTGGGCCGACCAATCGCACCGCGTCAATCTCGCCGGATGTCAATGACCCCGGCTTGCGCAATGTGACTTATGACGAATTGCGCAGCTCTTACGCCGAGGCGACGCGCGGTCTGATTGAGGGCGGTGCCGATATTATTCTGATTGAGACGATTTTCGACACGCTCAATGCCAAAGCGGCGGTTCATGCAGTGCAGGATGTGTTTGCCGAAACCGGTATCGCTTTGCCATTAATGGTGTCCGGCACGATTACCGACCGCTCAGGGCGCACTTTGTCGGGCCAGACCACCGAGGCGTTTTGGCACGCGCTGCGCCATGCCAAGCCCTTCTCGATCGGCTTGAACTGCGCCTTGGGGGCGGAAGAAATGCGCCCCTATGCGGCGGAAATTGCCCGCATTGCCGATACCAATATCTGCATTTACCCGAATGCCGGACTGCCCAATGAGTTTGGTGAATATGACCAGCTTGCCGAGGAAATGGCGGCGATTGTCGGCGAATTTGCCGAGGCCGGTTTGGTCAATATATTGGGCGGGTGCTGCGGCACGACGCCGGAACATATTGCTGCCATTGCCGGTGCGGCCAATGCCAATCGCCCGCGCGAAATTCCGACCCGCGAGGCGAAATTGCGTCTGTCCGGCTTGGAGCCGTTTACCCTGACCGAGGATATTCGATTTGTGAATGTTGGCGAGCGCACCAATGTCACCGGCTCGGCACGCTTCCGCAAGCTGATTACCGAAGGCGATTATGACAGCGCGCTGGAAGTGGCGCGCCAGCAGGTCGAAAATGGCGCGCAAATCATTGATGTCAATATGGATGAGGGCATGCTCGACAGCGAGGCGGCGATGGTGCGTTTCCTTAATCTGGCGGCGACCGAACCCGATATTGCCCGCGTGCCGGTGATGATTGACAGTTCCAAATGGTCGGTTATTGAGGCCGGGTTGAAATGCGTTCAAGGCAAGCCGGTGGTCAATTCGATTTCCCTGAAAGAGGGCGAGGCGGCGTTTCTTGAGCAGGCGCAAGCCTGCCTGCGCTATGGCGCGGCGGTGATTGTCATGGCATTTGACGAGAATGGGCAAGCCGATACGGCAGACCGGAAATTCGAGATTTGCAAACGCTCTTATGATTTGCTGACGCAGCAAATCGGCTTTCCGCCGGAAGATATTATTTTCGACCCGAATATTTTTGCCGTCGCTACCGGTATTGAGGAGCACGATAATTACGCGGTTGACTTTATCGAGGCAACGCAGCGCATCCGTGACAATCTGCCGGGCGCGCATGTGTCGGGCGGTGTATCGAATATCTCATTTTCTTTTCGCGGCAATGAGCCAGTGCGCGAAGCCATGCATTCGGCCTTTCTCTATCACGCGATAAATGCCGGCATGGATATGGGCATTGTCAATGCCGGTCAATTGGCGATTTACGAAGATATTGAAGCCGAGTTGAAACAGGGTGTTGAGGATGTGCTGCTGAACCGGCACGCCGATGGCACAGATAATTTGCTGGCACTGGCCGAACGCTATCGCGGCCAGAAGGGTGCTGCGCGCGAGGTTGATTTGTCATGGCGCGAGGGCGCGGTGCAAGAACGCCTGATGCATGCGCTGGTCAATGGTCTGGCTGATTATATCGAAGAAGACACTGAAGAAGCGCGGCAAGCATTTGACCGCCCGTTGAATGTCATTGAAGGCCCGCTTATGGACGGGATGAACCGCGTCGGCGATTTATTCGGCGAGGGAAAAATGTTCCTGCCGCAAGTGGTGAAATCGGCCCGTGTGATGAAGCGCGCCGTCGCCTATCTTGAACCCTATATGGAACAAGAAAAGCGCGCTGCCGGTGATGCGATGAAATCGGCCAGCAAGGGCAAAGTGCTGATGGCCACAGTGAAGGGCGATGTTCATGATATTGGCAAAAATATCGTCGGCGTTGTGCTGCAATGCAATAATTTCGAAGTGATTGACATGGGCGTCATGGTGCCGGCCAATGATATTCTTGACCGCGCGGTTGAGGAGAATGTCGATATTATCGGCCTGTCCGGGCTTATCACGCCAAGCCTTGATGAAATGTGCCATGTCGCTGCCGAAATGGAGCGGCGCGGGCTGGATATCCCCTTGCTGATTGGCGGGGCGACCACCTCAAAAGTGCATACGGCGGTGAAAATCAACCCGAATTACAAGGCTGGGCAAACTGTTTATGTGACCGATGCCAGCCGCGCGGTCGGTGTGGCCAGCCGCTTGCTGTCGAAAACGCAAGGTGCCGATTATCGCGCCGAGATTCGCGCCGATTATGAGGCGATGGCGCAAGCCCATGCGCGTGGCCGCGAGGAAAGCGTGCGCGTGTCGCTTGATGCGGCGCGCGACAATGCATTTGCGCCGGAAAATTATGCGCCGGTCAAACCGGCTTTTCTCGGCACCAAAATATTTGATGATTATGATTTGGCGGAATTGCGCGACTATATTGACTGGACGCCATTTTTCCAAAGTTGGGATTTGCACGGGCGCTATCCGGCTATTTTGACCGATAATGTGGTTGGCGAGGCGGCCAGCAGCCTGTTTCGCGATGCCCAAGCCATGCTTGACCGGATGATTGACGAAAAATGGCTGACCGCAAAAGCGGTTATCGGTTTTTGGCCAGCCGCACGCGATGGGGATGACATAATTGTCTATACGGATGAGACGCGGGCGAAAGAGCGCGCGCGGCTGCATACATTACGCCAGCAAATGCAGCGCAATAATGGCCGCGCCAATTTTGCGTTGGCCGATTATATTGCGCCCGTCGGTGATGCGCCTGATTATGTCGGCGGTTTTGCCGTCACCACTGGCCATGGCGAGGATGATATTGCCAAAGCCTTTGAGGCCGATGGCGATGATTACAGCAGCATTATGTCAAAGGCGCTGGCTGACCGGCTGGCCGAGGCGTTTGCCGAGCGCATGCACCAGCGTGTGCGCACCGAGTTTTGGGGCTATGCGCCTGACGAGGCACTCGACAATGATGCGCTGATTGCCGAAGCCTATAAGGGGATTCGACCGGCCCCCGGCTATCCGGCGCAGCCCGACCATACCGAAAAAGCGGCGCTGTTTGACTTGCTCGGTGCCGAGGCAGCGGCCGGTATTTCCTTGACCGAAAGCTATGCCATGTGGCCGGGCGCGGCTGTGTCGGGCCTGTATTTCAGCCATCCCGACAGCCGCTATTTCGGCGTCGGCAAAATCGACCGCGACCAGGTGGCAGATTACGCCCAACGCAAGGGCTTGAGCCTGGCCGAATGTGAAAAATGGCTGGCCCCCATTCTGGCCTATCAGCCCTAGACCGGCGCGATATAGCTGCTATCTTGACCACGCCGAGTCGCAAAGGCGGCACAGATAATGCAGGAGCCGGAATGTCGGTATGGGGAAAAATTGCCGGAATTGCCGCAGGCTATGCGTTGGGCGGTGTGCCGGGCGCGCTGCTTGGCGGGCTGGCCGGACATTTTGCCCTTGACCGGATGAATGACCGGCAAGTCGTGTTTACCATTGCGCTGATTTCACTGGCCGCCAAAATGACCCGCGCCGATGGCATGGTGTCGCCGATTGAAGTGCAAGCGGTTCAAAATATGCTGCGCGTGCCGGAAAGCGAGCAGGCCAATATGGCGCGTGTGTTTAATCTGGCGCAGGAAGATGTTGCCGGTTTTGACAGCTATGCAAAACAGGTAGCCGATATTTATGCCGACAGCCCGCAAGTGTTGGAAGATGTGCTGGATGTGCTTTTTTATATTGCCTATGCTGATGGCCATTTGCATCCGGCGGAGAGCCAATTTCTCGAAATTGTCGCAGGCATATTCGATATTGGCGACAGTGATTTCAAACGCTTGCAGGCGCGCCATGACGCCAATGTGCAAGACCCTTATGCCATATTGGGTGTGACGCGCCATACTGATGATGCCGGCGTGCGCGCCGCTTGGCTGCAAGCTGTGCGCGACAATCACCCGGATCAATTGCAGGCGCGCGGCCTGCCGCCGGAAATGATGCATATTGCCACTGACCGCATGGCGGCGGTCAATGAGGCATGGGAGACAATCAGAAAGGAGCGCGGCCTATGAGTTGGCAAGACAGATTATTGCAACCGACCGAGCCGGTCGAAATCATGAAGCAAAAGGCGGCATTGCGCGCTTTGGAATTGGTGCAGCCCGGTATGGCGCTGGGGCTTGGCACTGGCTCGACGGCGCGTTATTTCGTCGATGCGCTGGGCGCGCGCATTGCTGACGGGCTGGATATTGTCGCTGTGCCAACATCTGAAGCAACGCGCCAACAGGCAGAAAGCCTGTCCGTGCCTTTGGTGGCGCTTGACGATGTGGCGCGGCTTGATTTGACTGTCGATGGTGCTGACGAATTGGATGATGATTTGCGCCTGATTAAGGGTGGCGGGGCGGCTTTGCTGCGCGAAAAAATCGTCGCGGCGGCATCGGCCAAAATGGTGGTAATTGCCGATGACAGCAAGCGCGTGGCGCGGTTGGGCCAATTCCCGCTGCCGGTCGAGGTGAATATATTTGCCCATGCCACCACGGCGGCGGCCATGCGCCAAGCGATTGAGCAAACCGGCCATGAGGGCGCGGTGGTGTTGCGCGGCGGAGACAGCCCGTTGGTGACCGATGGCGGCCATTATATTTATGATTGCGCGCTGGGCGAGATTGCCCAGTCGGAAAAATTGGCTTCCGCCTTGCTGGCAATACCCGGTGTGGTCGAGCATGGCCTGTTTATCGGGCTGGCCAGCGCGGCGATTCTGGCTGGCACTGACGGGTTGGAGGAATTGGGGGCATTATGAGTTTTGATTATGATTTATTTGTGATTGGGGCGGGCAGTGGCGGTGTGCGCGCGGCCCGTATGAGCGCCAGCCATGGTGCGAAAGTGGCGGTGGCGGAAGAATATCGCGTCGGCGGCACTTGCGTCATTCGCGGCTGTGTGCCGAAAAAACTGTTTGTCTATGCCAGCCATTTTGCCGAAGATTTTGAAGACGCCGCCGGTTTTGGCTGGCAGCTCGGCGAAAGCCGGTTTGATTGGCCAACCCTTATCCGCAATAAAGACGCTGAGATTGACCGGCTCAATGCGATTTACATCAAAAATCTGCAAGCCGCAGGGGTTGAGATTATTGAGCAGCGCGCCATTGTCACCGGCCCGAACAGCGTGCGCGTTGGTGCGCGCGAGATAACCGCCCGCTATATTCTGGTCGCGGTTGGTGCAACACCGTTCTTGCCGGATATTCCCGGTATTGACCATGCGATAACCTCCAATGAGGCGTTTCACATTGAAGATTTGCCGCGCAGTATTGTGATTGTCGGCGGCGGCTATATTGCCGTTGAATTTGCCGGTATTTTCAACGGGCTGGGCGTGGAAACCAGTTTGGTCTATCGCGGCGGTGAAATCATGCGCGGCTTTGACGATGAAGTGCGCGCCCATTTGCATCAGGAAATGGTGAAAAAGGGCGTCACCATAAAAACCGACAGCGATATTGCGGCCATTGCGCCGGCTGATGGCGGCGGCTTTGATTTGAGCATAGCTGATGGCAGCACGCTGACCGCCGGTCTGGTCATGTATGCGACGGGGCGCGTCGCCAAGACCGACGGGCTGGGATTGGAAAGCGCCGGTGTGACTTTGGCAGCCAATGGCGAAATACCGGTGGATGCGCATTCCAAGACCAATATTGACAGCATATATGCGGTTGGCGATGTCACCGGACGGGCGCAATTGACGCCAGTGGCGATACGCGAGGGCGCGGCCTTTGCCGAAACCGTGTTCAATAATAATCCAATCTGCGTTGACCACAGCATTATCCCGACCGCTATTTTCTCGCAACCACCGGTCGGCACGGTCGGCATGGGCGAGCAGGAGGCCCGCGAAGCCGGTCATGCAATTGACGTTTATGCGGCTGATTTTCGACCGATGAAACACACGCTGTCAGGCAATGAAGAACGCACGCTGATGAAGCTTATCGTCGATAAAGCCAATGACAAAGTGCTGGGGCTGCATATTGTCGGCCCTGACAGTGGTGAGATGATTCAGGCGTTTGGCATTGCCGTGAGCATGGGCGCGAGCAAAGCACAATTTGATGCGACCATTGCCGTGCATCCAACGGCAGCCGAAGAGATGGTCACCTTCAAACAGCCGCGCGGTTAATCTTGTTGCCTCGGCCGGTCTCGGCCTGTAGGACATAGGCAGCGAAAACGGGGATTGCATGTCATTTTTCAAACGCCGCGACCAATATCGGTCGAGACATGTTTATGAGGTGGAGACGCTGGCCTTTCCCTGGCGGTTTCTGGCCAATATTGTGCGCGCCTATATCCGCTTTTGCGAAATGACAACCAGCCTGCAAATTGCCGGTGATGGCCCGATGAACCGCTTGCAGGCTGACGGCAAGCCGATGATTTTGCTGCTCTGGCATGGTCGTAACTTTCAAACCATACCGGTTGGCCGGGTCTTTTACCGACCGGTTTGGGCGCTGACCTCGCGCAGCCGTGATGGGGCGATGATTGCCCATATTATCCGCCCCTATGGCTTTGATGCCGTGCAGGGCTCAGGCACTGGCGCGGCAGCGAAAAAACGCACCAATCCGAAAAAACGCGGCGCCCAAGCGTTTCGTTCCATGTTGAAAAAATTACAGGCAGGCGACAGTGTGATGGCAACCGCCGATGTCCCGCCCGGGCCGGCTTTTCAATGCGGGCCGGGCATGGTGCAATTGGCCGCCCTGTCGGGTGCGGCCATTATGCCGGTCGGTTGCGTTTACAGCCCGGAATTACCGCTTGCCGGAAGCTGGGACAAAGCGCGCCTGCCATTGCCATTTGGTCGGCGTGCCTTTGTTTTTGGAGAGCCGATTTATGTGCCGGCCAAGCCCGATGAACAGGCTTTGGAAGCAGCGCAAGAAGCGGTCAATGCCGCGCTGAACAGCTTGCAGGCCGAAGCAGCCTTATTGCTCGGCAAAAAACCGAAGTAAAACCGCTCAGGCCACTTTTGCCTGTTTGCCATTATTGCCAAGGCCTTCGGCAATCAAAAAGGCCAGTTCAAGCGCCTGGCTGCCATTCAGGCGCGGGTCGCAATGCGTGTGATAACGGCTCGACAAATCTTCTTCCGAAATGGCCTGCGCGCCGCCCAAACATTCCGTTACATTCTGGCCGGTCATTTCAAAATGCACGCCACCGGCATAAGTGCCTTCCGCCTGATGAATGGCGATAAAGCGTTGCACTTCGGTCAGAATTCGGTCAACCGGCCGCGTTTTATAGCCATTGGTCGCTTTCACCGTATTGCCATGCATCGGGTCGCATGACCAGACGACTTTGCGGCCTTCGCTTTCAACCTTGCGAATAAGCTGCGGCAAATGCGCTTCAACATTGTCATGGCCGAAACGGGCAATCAGCGTGATACGGCCCGGCTCATTGTCGGGGTTCAGCTTGTCGAGCAGGGTGATAAGCTCATCCGGCTCCAGCGACGGGCCACATTTCAGGCCAATCGGGTTTTTCACGCCGGAAAGAAACTCAACATGCGCGCCGTCGGGTTGGCGCGTGCGGTCGCCAATCCACAGCATATGCGCCGATGTGTCATAATAGGCACCGCTTGTGCTGTCGAGTCGGGTCAAAGCCTGCTCATAGCCAAGCAGCAGGGCTTCATGGCTGGTATAGAAATCCACCATGCCCATTTGCGGCGCGCTTTGGCTGTCAATGCCGCAAGCCGCCATAAAGGCAATGGCCTCATCAATCTGATTGGCGATTTCCTCATAGCGCGCGCCTTGCGGGCTGTCGGCGACAAAACCCTGATTCCAGCGATGCACTTCGTGTAAATCGGCATAGCCGCCTTTTGCGAAAGCGCGCAGCAAATTCAAGGTCGAAGCGGCTTGCCGATAGGCGCTGATTTGGCGCTCCGGATCAGGGCGGCGGGCGTCAGCCTCAAACTCAATGCCATTGATAATATCGCCGCGATAGCTTGGCAGCTCCACACCGTCAATTGTTTCCGTGTCAGCCGAGCGCGGTTTGGCGAATTGCCCGGCAATGCGGCCAACTTTGACCACCGGCAATTTCGCGCCGAAAGTCATCACAATGGCCATTTGCAGCAAGACGCGGAATGTGTCGCGAATATTGTCAGCATGATGTTCGGCAAAGCTTTCGGCGCAGTCGCCGCCTTGCAGCAAAAAGGCGCGACCTTCGCACACATCGCCCAATTGCGCTTTCAGATTGCGCGCCTCGCCGGCAAAAACCAATGGCGGAAAACCGGCCAGCCGCTCTTCCACATGCGCCAGCTGCGCTGCATCCTCATAGGCCGGCACCTGTTTAATTGGCAGGCCGCGCCAGCTATCGGGTGTCCAATCCTTGCTCATCATCATGCCTTTCTAAGCTTTCTTGGAATTTTTCTAATATATGAAAACTTCCGATAAATAAAGCGTTTATCAGCCTGTCGCGCCTAGACTTGTATCAGGCGGCGACCGAAATTCAGGCCGCTAAACAGGCCGATAAAGGCTTGCGGTGCGCCCTCAATGCCTTGCGTAATATCCTCGCTATAGGTCAGTTGACCGTCGCGTATCATTTGCGCCATGGCCTGCTGTGCCTCACCAAATTGGCGCGCATAATCATAGACCACCAGCCCGGCCATGCTCAGCCTGTGGGTAATAAATTGCGTTGTATTGCGGATGCCGCGCGGTTTCAGCGCATTATATTCGGCAATCTGGCCGGAAATCACAATGCGCCCATGGCCACGCATTTTGGCAATCGCCATGTCGAGCATTTCGCCGCCCACATTGTCGAAATAAATGTCAACGCCCTCCGGACAGGCTTCGCCAATTGCGCTGCCCAAATGGTCGGCGGCTTTATAGTCAATCACCGCGTCAAAGCCCAAATCTTTCACATAGGCGCATTTATCGGCACCGCCGGCAATGCCGACCACATGCAGCCCCAGCGTCTTGCCGATTTGTCCGGCAGTTGCACCGACCGGCCCGGCGGCGGAAGAAACCAGCAAAGTCTCGCCGGATTTGGGACGTCCCAAATCTTGCAGGCCAAACCAAGCGGTCAGGCCCGGCACGCCCAGCACGCCAATTGTCGCGGTGATACGCACTTTTTCGTCAAACATGGACGGGTCAAGCTTTTGCAGGCCACGGTCGGCATGCACCAGCCCTGCCGTCCAACCAAGCCCGCCCATCACCATATCGCCCTCCCCAAAGCGCGGTGAGCGGCTTTCCACCACCTCGCCAATACCGGCGCTTTCGACCACCGCGCCAAGCGGCAGGGCGGCCGCATAGCTGTCGCCACTCAATCGGCCACGCATGCCGGGATCGACCGAAAAATAATGGGTTTTCAGCCGAACTTGGCCGTCTTCAAGCGGTGGCAATTGCCTATCCACCAGCTCAAAACAGTCTGGCGTCGGCACGCCTTCGGGTCGTTTGGCCAAGACCCATTGTTTTGTCATTTCTCCGGCCGTCATCTCTGCCCCTCCTTTTTGTTCCCCGTGCTTGTTTGCGTCGCCGCCTCGCGCTACATAGCTTAAACAGATTAGCTTGACTTAACCACAGGAATGACATGTCCGAAAGCCCCAAGCCATTGCATCTTGTTTTGGCGCAACTCAATCCGACAGTCGGCGCGGTGACGGAAAATGCCGCCATGCTGGCGCAATTGCGCGCGCAACACGGCGCGGCGGATGCGATTATTGCCGGTGAGCTGTTTCTGACCGGCTATCCGCCGGAGGATTTGGTGCTGAAAAATGCCTTTCTGGCGCATGTGCGCGAGACCGCGCAGCAGCTTGTGGCGGCGACGGCGGAAGGCGGCCCGGCGCTGGTTTTTGGCCTGCCTTGGGTGGAAAATGGCTGTCTTTATAACAGCGTCATGCTGGCTGAAGGCGGGCAAATGTCGGTGCGCCATAAAGTCCATCTGCCCAATTATGCGGTGTTTGACGAAAAGCGCCTGTTCACCCAAGGCAAGATGCCGCAACCGGTGGGATTGCGCAATTTGCGCGTCGGCTTGCCGATTTGCGAGGATATTTGGTTTGGCGATGTCTGTGCCCATCTGAAATCCACCGGTGCCGAATTGCTGGTCTCACCCAATGGCTCGCCTTTTGAGCGCGGCAAGCATGAAAAGCGCCTGGCCCATGCGCGCGCACGGGCGTCAGAAACCGGCCTGCCATTGGTCTATGTCAACCAGTTTGGCGGGCAAGATGAGTTGGTCTTTGATGGCGGCTCTTTCATCATGCAAGGCGATGGCACGCTGGGCGCGCAATTGCCGGTCTGGCAGCAAGCGGTTGAACCGGTCGCGATGAGCGATAAAGGCGGCAGGCTGGCTTGCGATAAGGCTGTAATGGCGGATATGCCGTCCGATGATGAGCAAATCTACGCGGCAGCCGTTCAGGGTTTGCGCGATTATGTTGAGAAAAACCGCTTTCCCGGTGTGCTGCTTGGCCTGTCCGGCGGTATTGACAGCGCGGTTTGCGCGGCCATGGCGGTTGATGCGCTTGGCGCGGAACGCGTGCATTGCGTGATGTTGCCGTCGCAATATACCAGCACGGAAAGCCTGGAAGATGCGGCGGCTTGCGCGGCAGCGCTGGGTGTTAAACTCGATACAGTGCCGATTGCCCCGCCGGTTGATGCGGTTGAGCAAGTGCTGGCACCGGTTTTCAAAGGCCATAATGCTGACATAACGGAAGAAAATATCCAGTCGCGCCTGCGCGGCACGCTGCTCATGGCCATGTCCAACAAGTTTGGCAATATGGTGGTGACAACCGGCAATAAGTCGGAAGTCTCGGTTGGCTATGCCACGCTCTATGGCGATATGAATGGCGGCTATAATCCGATTAAGGATATTTATAAAACCGAAGTGTTTCGGCTGGCGCGCTGGCGCAATGCCCATATGCCGGCCCATGCGCTTGGGCCGTCGTCTGTGGTGATACCCGACGCCATTATCGACAAACCGCCAAGCGCCGAATTGCGCCCTGACCAAAAAGATGAAGACAGCCTGCCGCCTTATGAGGTGCTGGATGATATTTTAATGGCGTTGGTAGAAAATGAGGCCGGTGTGGAAGATATTATTGATGCCGGTCATGACCGCGACACTGTGCGCCGGATTGAGCATTTGCTGTATATTTCTGAATATAAGAGGCGTCAGGCCGCGCCGGGCGCGAAAATCGGCAATCGTAATTTTGGTCGCGACCGGCGCTATCCCATCACCAATGGCTTTCGCGATGCACGGCTTTTGTCGGACTAGGCAAATGAGGAAACAGGGTTTATCAGTAACACCCAAGCTTGGCCCGTTCCGGGCCGATGCCGGATAAACATAAAGGTAAATTGCAATGACCATCCGCACCCGTTTTGCGCCCAGCCCGACCGGCCTTTTGCATGTCGGCAATGCCCGCGCCGCCTTGTTTTGCTATTTATTTGCCAAAGGGCAGGGCGGCCAATTTGTGCTGCGTTATGATGATACAGATGCCGAACGCTCGACACAGGCTTTTGCCGATGCGATTGCCGAGGATATGGGCTGGCTTGGCTTGCATCCGGATGAGACAGCGCGCCAATCTGAGCGTTTTGACCGCTATGAGGCGATTTTTCAATCACTGCTGGCGCAGGGGCTGGTTTATGCCTGCTATGAAACGCCGGATGAATTGGAGCGCAAACGCAAGCGGCAATTGGCGCGCGGCCTGCCGCCGGTTTATGACCGCGCCGCTTTGGAGCTGGATGAAGAGGCCATAGCCGCTTTCGCACAGCAAGGGCGGCAACCGCATTACCGGTTCAAATTATCCGGCAATGTGGTGGTCTGGCAGGATTTGGTGCGCGGTGAGCAAAAAATCGATACAGCCAGCGTGTCCGACCCGGTTATCCGCCGCGCCGATGGCAGTTGGCTCTATACGCTGCCCAGCGTGGCCGATGATATTGATATGCAAATGAGCCATGTCATCCGTGGTGAAGACCATGTTACCAATACGGCAACGCAGATTGAATTGTTTGAGGCGCTCAACGCCCCGGTGCCGGTTTTTGCTCATTTTTCGCTTATGCTTGGCGCCGATGGCAGTAATTTGTCAAAACGCCTTGGCTCATTATCCTTGCAGGATTTGCGCGCGCAGGGGCTTGAGCCAATGAGCCTGAACAGCCTGATTGCCCGTCTTGGCACGGCCGACCCGGTTGTGCCGGTGCAGGATATGGCCACTCTGATTGAGGGGTTTGACATGGCGCGGCTGGGGCGTGCGCCGGCGCGTTTTGACCCGGAAGATGTGGCGCGCCTCAATGCGCGTATTCTGCACGATATGGATTTCGCTGCTGCCGCCCCGCGTCTGGCCGCTTTTGGCGCGCCGGAAGATGCCGATTTTTGGGAGGCAGTGCGCGGCAATCTTGAGAAATTTTCCGATATTGGCGAGATTGCCCAATTGATTGCCGGGCCGGTAACGCCTGAAATTGCCGATGAAGATGCTGATTATGTGGCGCTGGCGCGTGATTTGCTGCCCGATGACCCGTTAACACCGGAAAGCTGGGGGCAATGGACATCGGCCTTGAAGGCGCAAACCGGTCGCAAAGGGCGGGCTTTGTTCATGCCTTTGCGGCTGGCTTTGACCGGTCAGGCGCATGGGCCGGAAATGCAGCACATGTTGGCGCTTATCGGTCATGCCCGCGCCAGTGCAAGACTGGCAGGACAGACGGGCTAAATCAGTCTATACAGAAATTGAGGCAAAACGGAAAGCGACGGCATGCGGGAGCGTCTGTATATTTTTGACACGACTTTGCGCGACGGCCAGCAAACGGCGGGCGTTGATTTTTCCGTGCAGGATAAAATCCGCATTGCCCGCGCATTGGACGCGCTTGGCGTTGATTATGTGGAAGGCGGCTATCCCGGTGCCAATCCGACCGATACGGATTTTTTCAATGCCCTGCAAGATGATGGCGGATTAACCTCGGCGCAAATGACAGCATTCGGCATGACCAAGCGCGCCGGGCGCAGTGCCGATAATGACCCCGGCTTTATGGAAGTGGTTTCGGCACCGGCGAAAGCGGTTTGCCTTGTGGCCAAAAGCTGGGATTATCATGTTGATGTGGCGCTGGGCATTTCCAATGAGGAAAATCTGACGGCGATTGGCGACAGCGTGACAGCAATTTGCGCGCGCGACCGCGAAGCGATGATTGATTGCGAGCATTTTTTCGACGGCTATAAGGCCAATCCCGATTATGCGCTGGCTTGTGTGACAACAGCATTGGAGGCCGGTGCGCGCTGGGTGGTGCTGTGCGACACAAATGGCGGCTCCATGCCGCATGAAGTGTCGGAAATTGTCGCTGCTATCACGCAGAAAGTGCCGGGCGACCGGCTCGGCATTCACACACATAATGACACGGAAAACGCGGTTGCCAATTCGCTGGCGGCGATTACCGCCGGTGTGCGGCAAGTGCAGGGGACATTAAACGGCTTGGGTGAGCGTTGCGGCAATGCCAATCTTGTCTCGCTGATTCCCAGCCTGTTGATGAAAAATGGCCTGGCAGACCGGTTTGAGACCGGCATAGCTATGGAAAATC
Organism: Parvibaculales bacterium; assembly: GCA_049597955.1. GTDB lineage: Bacteria > Pseudomonadota > Alphaproteobacteria > RS24 > RS24 > JAYPAN01. The sequence continues at coordinate 17,772 of JBMYND010000013.1, read as the reverse complement.
TTGTCCGGCTGCGCAATGCCTCTTTAATGCTGGATGATATTTTGAACCGCACGCCAAACCGTCATGCGCCCTATGTTGGTGCCTCAGCCTTTGCCCATAAGGGGGGAATACATGTTTCTGCGGTGATGAAAGACCCGTCAACCTATGAGCATGTGCCGCCCGAAAGTGTTGGCAATCAACGCTCGATTCTGGTGTCCGACCAAGCCGGTAAAAGCAATGTTGTCAATCGCCTGCAAGCGGCTGGCATTGATGTGTCGCCGGACAATCCGGCGATTGACCGGATTTTGCTGGAAATCAAGCAAAATGAAAATGAAGGCTACAGCTATGACGGCAATGGCGCGTCTTTTGAATTGCTGGCGCTGCAACAGCTTGGCACATTGCCGGATTATTTCGCGGTTGATGGCTATGAGGTCAATATTCGCAATCAAGGTGGCGGCATGGCGGCCGATAATACAGTATCGCAAGCGATTGTCTCGCTGGTGATTGATGGCGAAAAAGTTGAAACGCGTGGCAGCGGCAATGGGCCGGTCAATGCGCTGGATATGGCCATGCGCGGCGATTTGAAACGCTATGCGGCCAGTATTGACAAAATGAAGCTGGTCGATTTCAAAGTGCGGATATTAAATACCGGCACGGAAGCGGTAACCCGCGTGACGATTGAATGTGCTGACGGCACGGGCCGAAGCTGGCGCACAATTGGTGTGAATGCCAATATCGTTGTCGCCTCTTTTGAGGCATTGAAAGATGCGATAGTCTATAAATTATGGCAGGACGGCATATCTGCCACGCCGGATGCCCCGCAAGCCGGTTGATTTTGAAGCGGGAAACGGTCAGGACATAGAAGCGAGGATTTCATGCGGCATTTGCAATCTGTTTTATTCCCCATCCATAATGAGGGTTATCGGTTCATTGCCATTTTTGCGGTTCTGACATTTCTGCTGTTTTTTGTCGGGACATTTTTCGGTTGGCTGGGCGTTGTGCTGACGCTTTGGTGCGCGTGGTTTTTCCGCGACCCGGCGCGGGTAACGCCACAGCGCGAAGGGCTGGTGATAAGCCCGGCTGACGGTGTGGTGAATATGATTACCGAAGCCGTGCCGCCGCCCGAGCTTGGTCTTGGCAATACACCGCTGCTTTGTGTGTCGGTTTTCATGAATGTGTTTAATTGCCATGTCAATCGCATGCCGGTGACCGGCACGGTGAAGAAATCGCTATATCGCACAGGCCAGTTTTTGAGCGCCGATTTGGACAAGGCCAGCGAAGCCAATGAGCGCCAATCCATGCTGGTTGAACTTGAGGATGGCAGTCAGATTGTGGTTGTGCAAATTGCCGGTCTGGTGGCGCGGCGAATTCTCTGCACGGCGCAGGAAGAACAGAAAATGCAGGCCGGTGAACGTTTTGGTCTTATCCGCTTTGGCAGCCGGTGTGATGTCTATCTGCCGGAAGGGGCAGTGCCATTGGTGGCGATTGGCCAATCCGCCATTGCTGGTGAAACCGTGCTGGCCGATTTGTTGTCGGATGAACCCGAACGCGAGACACACACAGCCTAGGCAGATAAATGGTCAAGCAGCCCGCAAATAAAACCGACAAAGTAAAAGAGCCGACCGGCAGCGGGGCGGAAACCGGCGCAACACGCGATCGCGGTCGTTTTCCGGTGCGGCGTTTGATACCCAATGCAGTGACCCTGCTGGCCTTGAGCCTTGGCTTGACAGCGATGCGGCTGGGGCTGGACGGGCGTTATGAGATTGCCATGCTGTGTATTGTGCTGGCCGGTATGCTGGATGCGGTGGATGGGCGGCTGGCCCGTTTGTTGCGGGCGGAAAGCCCACTTGGCGCGCAATTGGACTCGCTGACCGATTTCATCAATTTCGGTGTGGCGCCGGTTTTTCTGGTCTATCTTTGGGCCTTGCAAGCCACTGGCCGCTTTGGCTGGGCGGTTATTCTGTTTTTCACGATTTGCTGCGCGCTGCGGCTGGCGCGTTTCAATGTGGCGCTGGAAGAACCTGACCGACCGGCTTGGAAAATGCGTTTCTTCACCGGTGTGCCGTCACCGGCTGCCGGTGGGCTGGTCATGCTGCCCATGTTTTTGCAGGCGGCTGATTTGCGGATGACGGAAAATGACGTGCCGCTGGTTTTGCTCAACATTGTTTTGGTCGCGCTGTTAATGGTCAGCCGCATTCCGACCATTTCCGGCAAGGGCCTGTCGCCGACGATCAGGCGCGATATGGTGCTGCCCATTATGCTGCTGGTCGGAGCGGTAGCGGTTTTGATTTTCACCTTCCCATGGGTGGCGCTCAGCCTTGTCTGTCTTGGCTATTATTTGCTGCTGCCCTATGGCTGGCTGTCTTATCGGCGATTGGCGGCGCGGCGCGCTTAAATGCGGCTTTGCTGGTGCCTATAAATCCAAATCAACAATATCCGATGCGCCACTGGCTTGCTGTTTGGGCATGACACTGGCTTGGACACTGGCTTGCTGGCCGCTTGATTGCTGGCCACCGGTTTGGCGGCCCGGCCCGCTTTCTGGCCCGACCCGACGCATCAGCGTGCTGCGCAAGTGCTGAATACCGTCGCGCGGCACCATATTGCGCAAGCGGTCGGGCAGGGCCAGCATGACCGGCACCACAATCAATGTCAGCAAGGTTGAAAAGCCAAGGCCGAATATAATCGCGGTTGCCAATTGCACCCACCAAGCGGAAGTCGGCTCGCCCAATTGAACCGTGCGGTTAATGACATCAACCGAAGCCTGAATGGCCATTGGGAACAGGCCAATCATAGTGGTGACGGTGGTCAATAAAATTGGCCTCATGCGCTGGCCTGCGGTTTTCAAAATGGCGGTTGTGCGCTCCATGCCGCCTGCGACAAGGCGCTGGAACGTATCTATCAGCACAATTGAATTATTGACCACAATACCGGCCAATGCCACCACCCCCGTGCCGCTCATAATCACGCTGAATGTCTGGCCGGTAATCACCATGCCCAGCAAAACGCCAATGGTTGACATGACAACAGTGGACAGGGTGAGGAATGTGCAATACAGGCTGTTAAATTGCAGCAGCAGAATAATGAACATTAACAGCAGTGAGGCGCTCATGGCGCGGCCCAAAAACGCCGCCGACTCCTCGGCTTCTTCATTGGCCCCGCGTAATTTTACATTTATCCCCGGCGGCAATTGGGCGGTTTCCAGCCAGTCCAGAAATGCGGCTTCTGCGACAGTTGACAAAATTGGCTGGTTGGTCGCCGGGTCAATATGGGTATTGGCCTTGATTTCATAGGTTCGATAGCCGTTTACCCGGGCAATGGAATCCATTTTGGGCCCGGCTTCGCGCTGCACAAAATTGCTCAATGGCACATTGGCGCCCGGCGTTTGAATTCGCAAATTGTCAAGCTGGTCGAAAGAGCGTGATTCAATCGGAAAGCGGGCGCGGATTTCAATCTCATCTTCGCTGTCATCAGGGCGATAGTGACCGATAAGAATGCCATTGGTGACAAGCTGAATCATATTGCCAACTGTGGTGATGTCAGCATTGAAGCGACCGGCGGCTTCGCGGTCAACGCGCAATTTCCACTCAATGCCCGGCAGTGAGCGCGAATCCTCAATTTCGGTAAACATGTCATTGCGCTGTTCGAGAAAACCGCGAATCTGCCGCACAGACATATCCAGCGCATCAAGCCGCATGCCGCTGACTTCAATTTCAATGCCTTTGCCCGATGGCGGCCCTTGCTCGCGCTCTTTCAATTCCACCTGAATGCCGGGAATCATATTGGCTTGGGCAGAAATATCGCGCATGATTTCGGTCGCCCGCTTGCGGGTTGAAAAATGCGAAAACTCAATGCGTATCATGCCAACCAAATCACGCGGCAAAGCCCCGTCGCCCCCAAAGCCGCCGCCGCCGCCCGATGCCATATCCGGGCCGGTTTGGGTGAAGGCGGATTCAATGCCCGGCGTTTTCAGCGCAATATGCTCAACCATGCGGGTCAGATTATCGGCCTGCGACAAGGATAAATTGCCGCGCGCCTTGACCAATATATTGGCCTGCTCCGGCTCAATCGGGGTGAAAAACTCAACCCCCGCACCATAGCGCCCATAAAGCGAAACCACGCCCGCCAAAATCATCACAGCCACGCTTATGGTGATAAAAGGATGTCTGATACATCGGCTCAAAAAGCGCAAATAGATGCCGGTCATGCCCGGTGTTGATTGCACATCAAGCTCATTTTCAGCCGCCAGACTGGCCAGAACAGCGTCGCCTTCCTGCTCCGATTTGCCGACCAGACCGCCAATTACCGGCAAAAATACCATGGCTGTCAGCAGTGAGGCGCTCAGCACAATAATCACTGTAATCGGCAGGAAAGACATGAATTTGCCACTCACGCCCGGCCAAAAAAGCATCGGTGCAAAGGCAGCCAGCGTGGTGCCGGTTGAGGCCAATATCGGCCAGAACATGCGCGAGGCTGCCATGGCATAAGCCTCGGCGCGCTCAAGACCTTCAGCCATTTTGCGGTCGGCATATTCAATAACGACAATCGCGCCATCAACCAAAATACCAACTGACAAGACCAACCCGAACATAATCATCATGTTCAAAGTCATGCCCATCAGATTGATGATAAGAAAGCCGAAAAGAAAAGAGGTTGGAATGGACAGGCCAACCAGCAAGGCAGAGCGCAAACCCAATGCGGCAATCACCAATATCATCACCAGCAGCACAGCATTGGTGATGGAGATTTCCAGCGAGCCAATCATCTCAAAAATATAGCTGGAAAGGTCGGAGGAATAATGCACGTCAATATGCTCCGGCCAATCGGCGGTAAAAGCGTCAGTGGTGGCGCGCACATTGCGGGTTGTGTCAACCACATTGGCGCCGAGTCGCTTGACCACTTCAACCGCAATGGTCGGCGCACCATTATGGCGCGCCTTGGTGTCGGCATCTTTGAAGCTGCGGCGAATATCGGCAATATCGGACAGGCGCACCAGCGCGTCGCCGCGCCGTTTAATGGCCAATTGCATCACATCATCAGTGGTTTCAATCAGACCCGGCACGGTGATGGAAAACCGCCCCGTGCCATTATCAATATGTCCGGCCGGTATCAGCCGGTTATTGCGGTTCAGCGCCGCATAAAGTTCATCGGCGGTGATGTTGTAAATTTCCATGGCGCGCGGGTCGATGACAATTTCCATCATTTCCTCGCGGTGGCCAATCAGATTGGCTTCCAGCACGGAAGTCATGCCCGATAATTCATCGCGCAGCGCACGGGCGCGCCGATACAGTTCGGTTTCCGAACCATTGCTGGTCAGGCTCACCATAATGACCGGAAACAGGCCGGCATTGAATTCGCGAATATCGGGTTCTTCGGCATCGGTTGGCAAATCTTGGCGTGCCTGGTCAACCCGCTCGCGTGTGTCGAGCAGGGCTTGATCCTTGTCGAAGCTGACATCAAATTCAAGAATGACCGCCCCGTAATTTTGCGCGGCAACCGAGCGCATTTCTTTCAGCCCGGTCAAAGTGCGCAATTCATATTCCAGCGGTTTGACGATAAGCCTTTCGGCATCGGCAGGCGACACGCCGGGCAGCACCACGCCTACATAAATAATTGGAATCGGAATATCCGGGTCAGCTTCGCGCGGCAATGACGCATAGGAGCTGAAACCGCCAATCAGCAAAGCCAGCAAAATTGCCAATACGGCGCGATGGCGACGAATGGCCTGTCGGATAAAGCCATACATGATTAATAGGCTCCGCGGTCGCTGGCCGGATTGACCAGTTTGCCGGTTTGCGGCAGCGCGGCAGGCGCGCGCACCATGCCGGTTTCATCGCCCTCAAGCTGATAGGCAATCCGCGCGCCGGCAGTGGTAAATTCGCTGCCTATGGTGATAACGGTTTCGAGCGGACGCAGGCCGGTGACATAGGCACCGAGCCGGTCATCGGTCAATACCCGCACCGGGCGGAAGGCGACAACATCATTTTCAATCACCCGCACACCGATTTGGCCGCTTTCATCCAGCGTTAAAATGCCTTGCGGTATTTTCGATGCCATAACCGATTGCGCTGTAATATCAAGCTGGGCGCTGACGCCATCGCGCAATTGCAAATCGCGATTGGCAACCTCCACTTCAACGCGGAAAGTGCGGGTTGCCGCATCCGGGCTTTCCGCCACATAGCGCACCAGACCCTTAACCGTTTCGCCGGTTGCCAAACGCGCCGTTGCACCGGCCCCAATGGTAATATCATTGACCTGATTTTCCGACAAATAGGCGACAATCAAAAGCGGGTCTTTATCTATCAACATGCCGCAGGGGCGCCCGACCGACAGAAAGTCACCGACACGCAAGGGCTGGGTGTCCAATATGCCGTCAAATGGCGCTTTAATGGCTGTGCGGTCGAGTTCAACCTTGCGTAATTTAACCGCAGCTATCGCTGCATCATAGGCTGCGCGACTGGCGGCAAGCTGGCTTTTTGAGCTATGCCCCTTATCATGCAGTTTGCGCGCTGCTTGATATTCGATTTTGCGCACATTGCGCAGCGCACGCGCTTCTTCAAGCTGGGCGGCCCGCGCCCCCACATCAATCTGACAAATCGTCTGACCGGCCTGCACAAAAGCCCCTTTGTCAACCGGCAGGGCGCTGATTGTGCCATTGGTTTCGGCGGCCAAAGTGACCCGTTTTTCGGCTTCGCTGCGCGCCTGCAAGCTGACTTTATTGGCAAAAGCTTGCGCTTTGATTTGACGGGCGACAACGGTAAAAGCGCCCGGCCCATCATCCGGCACGCCAATAGGCTGTGCGGTTTCCACCGCATCTGAGCCGCCGGCTATCAGACCGCTGGCCACCCAGCCGATAATCGCCAATATCACGATGAGTGAGGTCAGCAAAGAACGGCTGATTGCCAATCGCCTTTTGGTCTGTTTTTGCCCGTTACCTAGATTTTCCATGGGTCATCTACTCTTTTTGCCAAGCTTGTGCCTATCTGCCATTGCGTTGAGCCAATATCAAGTTATAAAACGAGGAATGGCGTTGTTCCTGTCAAAAAATGACGCCTTGTTCATATTTGGCACTGATATCGGATAAGTCAATATAGGCGGCACCGAAATCGACAAGGGAGGGGCGCCAATGTTTTATGAAAATGCAGTCATACCAACGCGCGAACAGCTCAAAGAGTTTGGCGAAGCCAATCATGGCAAAGAGATTTTTATGGTCAATCTGCTTAAATTCAAGGAAAAGGCGGAATATGCCGATGGCCGCGATACCGATTTAACCGGCGCACAAGCCTATGCTATTTACGCTGAGGGCGTGACCAAAATCCTGAACAGTTTTGGCGGCGATATTGTTTTTGGGGGCCGGATTGAACGCCTTATGCTTGGCACGGTTGAGGAATTATGGGATCAAGTGGCGATTGCCAAATATCCCAGTCGCGAGGCGATGGGGCAGATGATTGCGTCGCCCGAATATGCCGAAATTTCTCCACACCGAGATGCCGGTCTGGCCGGTCAGCTCAATATTGAAACGACGCAGCCTTAACCGCGCCAGCCTCGCATGTTTATATGGCTGCCGCCATGTGACAGGCTTGATTAATGGCCGCCTTGGCATCAAGCTCGGCTGCTTCATAAGCGCCGCCCACCAATTCCACCGACAGGCCCTTGGTTTCCAGCGCATCAAATAATTCGCGCAAAGGCTCCTGTCCGGCGCATATAATAATTGTATCCACCTCAAGAATATCGGGCTGGTTATCGTTCAATATGTGCAAGCCGCTATCGTCGATTTTCAGATATTGGATATTATTCATCATTTTGACGCCGCGCCGGGTCAATGTCAGCCTGTGCGTCCAGCCGGTTGTTTTCCCCAAGCCCCGACCGACGGCCGTTTCTTTGCGTTGCATCAGGAAAATCTCGCGGTCGGCGCGGGCGACTTGTGGCTCAATGCCGGTGACGCCGCCGCGCGGGTGATTTTTGAAGTCCACACCCCATTCCTTGGCGAAAACGTCAATATCCATCGCGCCGGACGGCCCGTCATGCGAGATGAAATCAGCCACATCAAAGCCAATCCCGCCAGCGCCCATAATGGCAACGCGCTTGCCGACCGGTTTCAGCCCTTTCAGCGCATCAATATAGCCAATGACTTTTTCATGGGTAATGCCGTCAATATCCGGCACGCGCGGGCTGATGCCGGTGGCGACAACAATATGGTCAAACCCTTTTTCAGCCAGCATATCGGCTGTGACGCGGGTATTCAGATGCAAATTGATTTGCAGTTTTTCAATCATCGTCGCGTAATAGCGCAGCGTTTCGTGAAATTCTTCCTTGCCCGGTATCAGCTTGGCCAAGTTGAACTGGCCGCCAATCTCTGACCCCGCTTCATATAAAGTCACTTGATGGCCGCGCTCGGCGGCGACCGTTGCATAGGCCATGCCGGCAGGCCCGGCGCCGATAATCGCAATGGATTTTGGGTTGTCGGTCGGCTGATAGCTGAGCAATGTTTCATGGCAGGCGCGCGGATTGACCAGGCATGATGTCGTTTTACCGGCAAATGTATGGTCGAGACAGGCCTGGTTGCAGGCGATACAAGTATTGATTTCATCAACCCGGTCTTCCGCCGCTTTCCGCATGAAATCGCTGTCAGCCAGCATGGGGCGCGCCATGGACACCAAATCGGCATCGCCTTGCGCCAGCACATTTTCGGCCACTTGCGGCATATTGATACGATTGGAGGTTATCACCGGAATGTTGACTTCCCCGCGCACACGCCGCGTGACAGAAGTAAAGGCCGCGCGCGGCACCATTGTGGCAATGGTCGGCACGGCGCTTTCATGCCATGTAAAATGGGTTGAAATGATAGAGGCACCCGCCGCTTCCAATTCGCGCGATAATTGGGCGACCTCATCCCAACTCATACCGCCTTGCAGCATATCCATGGCCGCAATACGGAATATAACGATAAAATCATCGCCCACAGCCGCCCGGGTGCGGCGCACAATTTCCAACGGAAAACGCATGCGGTTTTCATAGGAGCCGCCCCATTTATCAGTGCGCTGATTGGTTTTTTCGACAAGGAAAGTGGACAGCAAATAACCGGCCGAGCCGATGATTTCCACCCCATCATAGCCTGCTTGGCGGGCCAAAACGGCGCATTGCACATGGTCATTGATTTGCTTTTCAATGCCGGCATCATCCAACTCATGCGGCACATGACGGCTGATGCGCGATTTTATGGCAGAGGGGGCGACGGAAGCATCATTATGCGCCAATGGCCCCATATGCAAAATCTGCATGCATATTTTGGTATCGGGCGCGGCACCATGCACCGCGTCAGTTATCAAGCGATGACCGGCCACTTCATCTTGATTGGACAATTTTGATGCCGCATAGACTGTTTGGCCATTTTCATCCTTCACAGCGACGCCGCCTTCTTCATTGGGGGCAATGCCGCCAGTGATAATCATGCCGACGCCACCGGCGGCGCGCTCGGCATAATAGGCGGCCATGCGCTCAAAACCGTCCGGCAATTCTTCAAGGCCAGTATGCATAGACCCCATAATTGCGCGGTTTTTTATGGTGGTGAAGCCCAAATCCAAAGGCTCAAAAAGCCGCTGAAATTTGCTGTGTCCCGGCAGTGATCCGGGCAATGGGTTGTCAAAAGACTCGGTTTGTGCGCTCATTATTCATCTCCCTGTGTGAAAGAGTATAGCGTTGATATTGTTTCCGGCAAGCATTTGCGTCGGCAAGAGGGCGGGGGTAATGTTGTGTTAGGGAGAGCGGCTTACCATGTTGACAGGTGAATTTCAGGAGATGCCATAATGGCACCTACACGTTCTGTGGCCTTGGCCAGTTTGCTGATGAGCCTTGTCATGCTGGCAGGGCCATTTCTGCACATGCAATTTTTATATGTGCAGCACCATTGGCGATTTGCGCCTTATGGTATCTATGGCGAGAATGCGATGGTGGTCAGCGCGCATGGTGTGGCCTCAAAGATTGGCCGCGATGTGCTGCAAGCCGGCGGCAATGCTTTTGATGCTGCGGTGGCGGTTCAATTCGCATTGGCGGTGGTTTACCAGCAGGCCGGTAATATAGGCGGCGGCGGTTTTATGGTTTATCGTCTGGCCGATGGCAGCAATGGTGCGCTGGATTTTCGCGAAAAAGCCCCGCGCGCCGCCACCCGCGATATGTATCTTGATGAAAACGGGCAGGTGGTCAAAGGCAAAAGCCTGATTGGCCCGCTGGCCGCCGGTGTGCCGGGCAGCGTAGCGGGCATGGTCACCATGCATGACCGGTTTGGTCGTCTGGCTTGGGGGGATTTGCTGGCACCGGCGATTGATTTGGCACAAAACGGCTTCACCTTGACCGAGAAAGCGGCGCGCAATCTCAATCGCTATCAAAGCCAGTTTGCCGCGACCAACAGATTTGCCCCGGTCGCCTTGCGCGATAGGCCGTGGCAGGCCGGTGAGGTGATACGCCATCCCTATCTGGCTGCCACGCTGAGCCGGATTGCCAAAAATCGGCGCGGCGGCTTTTATAGCGGAAAAACCGCGCAACTTATCATTGAAGAAATGCAGGCCACGGGCGGGCTTATCACACAGCGCGATTTGGATGAATATCGCGCGGTCTGGCGTCAGCCGGTTCAATTCTCCTATCGCGGGCATGATATTATTTCCATGCCGCCGCCCTCCAGCGGTGGCGTGGTATTGGCGCAGCTTTTGCAGGGTGCCGAAGCCTATAATATAGGGGAAATGGGGCATAATTCTGCGGCGCATATTCACATCATGACCGAGCTTGAGCGGCGCGCCTATGCTGACCGCGCGACCCATTTGGGCGACCCTGATTTTGTGGCGGTCGATGTCACCGGCCTGACTGCGCCCGATTACATTAAAGCGCGCATGGCCGATATTGACCCGCAAGTGAAAACCGACAGCGCCATTATCAAGCCCGGCACGGTCGCGCGCATTGAAAGCGTTGAGACGACGCATTTTTCCATTGTTGACCCGCAGGGCAATGCGGTGGCCGTCACCACCACGCTGAACAGTCTTTACGGCAATAAACAAGTGGTGCGCGGTGCCGGATTTTTCCTCAATAATGAAATGGATGATTTTGCCATTAAGCCCGGCTATGCCAATCAATTCGGTCTGTTGGGCGATGATAAAAATGCAGTTGCCGGGGGCAAGCGCATGTTGTCTTCCATGACCCCGACCATTGTTGAAAAAGACGGCACGCTGAAACTGGTGGTTGGCACGCCGGGCGGGGCGACAATTATCACTTCGGTCTTTCAGACCATTATGAATATTGTCGATTTTGGCATGACGGCGCAGCAGGCGGTTCATGCGCGCAAAACCCACAGCCAGTGGCAGCCGGATTTTGTGATGCTGGAAAAAGGGACGGCGAGCTGGTCAAATCTGCCGGGCATGATGCAGCGCGGGCATTTGCCTTATATGTATCCGCGTTTTGGCTATCAGCTTGGGCGCGTGGAAGCGGTGCTGCGCCATGATGATGGTCGGCTGGAAGGTGCGGCCGATTATTCGCGCGGCGAAGATGACCGCGCCGCTGGTTTCTAGCCCTATTGAAATTACCGGCGATTTTGGGCAAGTTCCGCCGATGACAGATAAAACAGACGCAGCCGATAGGCCGATACAGGCCATGCAGGTTCCCCAGCCCGACGGTGCGCATCAAGTAGTGGTGGCCGCTTTTTACAAATTCGTCGCGCTGCCGGATTTTGAAAGCCTGCAAACCGGCTTGCAAAAACATTGCGAAATGGCTGGCCTGTTCGGCACGATTTTACTGGCCGGCGAAGGCATAAATGGCACGATTTGCGGGCCTCATGCGGGCGTGCAGGCTTTGATGGCTTGGTTTGCGGCGGACGCCCGTTTTGCCGATATTGCGCCGAAATTCAGCTTTGCGCCGGACATGGCCTTTCACCGCATGAAAGTGCGCTTAAAGCGCGAAATCGTGACCATGGGACAGCCGGATATTGACCCGGTTGGCGATGTCGGCACTTATGTGTCGGCGGATGATTGGAATGCGCTGATTGAGCGCGACGATACGCTGCTGATTGATACGCGCAATGATTATGAAGTGGCGATTGGCAGTTTTGAAAATGCCATTGACCCGCAAACGGCGTCGTTTCGAGAATTTCCCGCCTGGGTTGATAATTATCTTGAAAATCTGCCCGACAGTGAGCGCCCGAAAAATATCGCCATGTTTTGCACGGGCGGGATTCGCTGCGAAAAAGCGACCGCCTATCTGGTCGGCAAGGGATATGAAAATGTGTTTCACCTGCAAGGCGGCATTTTGAAATATCTCGAAAATGTGCCGCCAGAAAACAGCAAATGGCAGGGCGATTGCTTTGTCTTTGACCAGCGCGTCTCGGTGCGCCACGGGCTGGCACCGGGCGATTATGATATGTGCCATGCCTGCCGCATGCCCCTGACCGAGGCTGACAAGCTTGAATCGACTTATGAACACGGTGTGGCCTGCCCGCATTGTATTGACCGCCATTCCGATGAGGACCGGGCGCGGTTCAGAGAGCGGCAAAAGCAAATCCGTCTGGCGCGCCAACGCGGGCAACAGCATATTGGCGGGCGCGACAGTTCGAATGACTGACTTGCCCATATTATACAGTTTCCGGCGCTGCCCCTATGCCATGCGGGCGCGCATGGCGATTGGCGTGGCCGGTGTGCCGGTGCGCTTGCGTGAAATCATGCTGCGCGACAAGCCGGAGGCAATGCTGGCCGCCTCGCCCAAAGGCACAGTGCCGGTGTTGATTTTGCCTGATGGTGCGGTGCTTGATGAAAGCCTTGATGTGATGGGCTGGGCGCTCGGCCAGCATGACCCCCAAAATTGGCTGGCGGGGCGCAATGCCGCGCTGATTGACCAATTTGACGGCCCGTTCAAACATCATCTTGATCGCTATAAATACGCCACGCGCTATGATGGCGCAGATGCGCAGGCGCATCGGGCGGCGGCGCTGGCCATATTGAGCGCGCTTGAAGCAGAATTATCGGCGCCTTGGCTGGCCGGTGCGCGGCCCGGCTTTACCGATATCGCCATTCTGCCCTTTATCCGCCAATATCGCATTGCCGATACCGATTGGTTCGACAATTTGGAAGGCTTGCCAAATGTGCAAAAATGGCTGTCGGATTTTCTGCAATGGCCGGGTTTTTTGGCGGTGATGAAAAAATACCCGCTTTGGCTGGCCAGTGGGCAGGAGCAAATCTTTCCTGCGGCGCCATAGCCAAACAAAACAACCCGCCACAAGGGCGGGCTGTTCATGCAAATATCAGCGCATATCAGGCGGCGAAATTTTGCAGCCGTGAACTGATAATTTCCTGCGCTTCGGACATAATGCCGTCAATCAATTCCTTGCATGTCGGCACGTCATGGATAAGACCGGCAACCATGCCGCAGCTCCACGCACCGGCATCCATATCGCCATCTTGCATAATGCGCGGATAGACACCGGCCACTTCATCCATAATGTCATTGATTTTAATGTCATCGCCCAATTGCTTTTCTTTTTCGATAATGCGCTCAACCGCGTCATTTTTCAAAACCCGCTCCGTATTGCGCAAGGGGCGCATGATAAGCGTCGTGTCAAGCTCGCTGGCGGCCACCAAAGCGTCTTTCACATTCTGGTGAACCGGGGCTTCTTTGGTGGCAATAAAGCGTGTGCCCATATTGATACCGTCTGCGCCGAGCGCCAGTGCGGCCACTAATTGCTTGGCATTGCCCATGCCGCCGGAGGCGACGAAGGGGACGCTTAATTCTTCAGCCGCGCGCGGCAGCAATATCATATTGGGAATATCGTCTTCGCCGGGATGGCCGCCACATTCAAAGCCGTCAACGCTGACCGCATCGCAGCCAATACGCTCGGCCTTCAGCGAGTGGCGCACGGAAGTGCATTTATGAATGACTTTAATATCGGCCTCTTTAAGCATTGGCATATATTGTTCCGGGCTGCGCCCTGCGGTTTCTACAATGCGCACGCCACCGGCAATAATCGCCTCAATATAGCCGGGATAATCCGGGTCAGCAAAGCCGGGCAGGAAGGTCAGATTGACGCCAAACGGCTTGTCGGTCATGTCATTGCATTTGGCGATTTCATCAGCCAAATCAGCCGGTGTGCGCTGGGTCAGGCCGGTGATAATGCCAAGACCGCCAGCATTGGATACACCGGCTGCCATTTCGGCCAAACCAACATGGTGCATGCCGCCCTGGATGATTGGATGTTCAATACCGAACAATTCTGTGATGCGGGTTTTCATAATATATCCTCTCCCCTGATAGATTTATGGCCAAAGCTTATGGCCAAATGTCGGGGAAGAAAAGGGCGAAAATCAGTGCGTCAAAATAAACATCTTGTCGAAAGCAAAATAGGGTAGTTAAATCGGAGCAATTCTGATTAGGGAGGAACTTATGGCAGAAGCATATATTGTAGCCGCTGTGCGCACCGCCGGTGGGCGTCGGGATGGCAAGTTGAAAGATTGGCATCCGGCAGATTTGGCCGGCAAAGTGCTGGATGAGTTGATTGCGCGGTCAGGCGCGGCACCGGAAATGGTGGAAGATGTGATTATGGGCTGCGTCGGTCAGGCCGGTGAGCAGGCCGCCAATATCGGGCGCAATGCGGTTTTGTCATCCTGTTTGCCGGAAAGCGTGCCTGCGACATCGGTTGACCGGCAATGTGGCTCCAGCCAGCAAAGCATCCACTTTGCGGCACAGGCGGTTATGTCGGGCACAATGGATTGCGTGATTGCTGCCGGTGTGGAAAGCATGACCCGCGTGCCAATGGGGACGCCGATTTCCCTGCCCTATAAAAACGATCTCGGTTTTTATGTGTCGGAAGAAATGAAACAGCGTTATCCGAATGTGCAGTTCAGCCAGTTTGCCGGTGCCGAAATGGTCGCCAAAAAATATGAGCTGACCAAGGATGAGCTGGACACATATTCCTATCACAGTCATCAGCGCGCTATTGCGGCGACGCAAGCCGGTGCCTTTGAAGAGGAAATCCTGCCTATTGAAATTGAAACCGAAGATGGCAAGGAAATGCACAAGGTTGATGAGGGGATTCGCTTCGACGCCAGCCTTGAGGGGATTCAGGGCGTCAAATTGCTGGCCGAAGATGGTGCCTTGACCGCCGCTTCCTCAAGCCAGATTTGCGATGGCGCATCGGGTGTGATGATTGTCAATGAAGAGGGGCTGAAAAAACTGAATGTTAAGCCGCTTGCCAAAATCATCCATATGTCGGTTCTCGGCCATGACCCGGTTATTATGTTGGAAGCGCCCTTGCCGGCGGTGAAGCGGGCCTTGGATCGGGCCAATATGTCGGTTGATGATATTGACCTTTATGAGGTGAATGAAGCTTTTGCCTCCGTGCCGACAGCCTTTATCAAAGATTTGGGCGTTGATCCGGAGCGGGTCAATGTTAATGGCGGTGCGATTGCGCTGGGCCATCCGCTTGGCGGCTCCGGCACCAAATTGATGACAACGCTGGTGCATGCGTTGAAAAAGCGCGGCGGCAAATATGGCCTGCAAACCATGTGCGAAGGCGGCGGCATGGCCAATGTCACCATTATTGAAAATCTGCAATAGGCGGATGCGTCAATAATGTCGGAAAGCCCCGCTTTGGCGGGGCTTTTTGTTTTGGCTAAGCGGTGTTCCGGCTTATGTTATTGATAGGTCGTTTGAGGAGGAATAAATCATGACGCAAGCCGTGGTGGCGCAAAAAGCGCCCTATAAAACCGAAGTGAAACAGGGAAAAACCTATTTTTGGTGTTCGTGTGGTAAATCGGCGCGCCAACCGTTTTGTGACGGGTCGCACAAGGATACCGAATTTGAACCGGTTGCCTATACGGCAGAAAAAGATGGCGATGTGTATTTTTGCGGCTGCAAGGCGACCGGTCGTGTGCCGCTTTGCGATGGTGCGCATAACAAGCTTTAGTTGCTTATTGGTGTCGCCGGACGGGTCAGCGCATAAAGTGTAACGGTAGTGGCGGTGGCGACATTCAGCGTGGTAAAGGCGCGCCCGCTTTGCCGCTCCGTGGCCGGCAGGCGGGCCAGCATTTGGCAATTTTCGCGGGTCAGGCGGCGCAGCCCTTTGCCTTCCGCGCCCATAATAATCGCCAATGGCCGGTCACGCGGCACGGCGTCAATCAATGTCTCGCCGGTTTCATCCAGCCCAACCGTCAAATAATCAAATGCCGCCAAAGTTTCGAGCGCGCGCGCCAAATTGGCAACCAGCACATAAGGCAGGTTTTCCAGCGCACCGGAGGCGGTTTTGGCCAGCGCACCGGCTGGCGGTGGTGCATGGCGGCGGGTGGTGACAATGGCGCCCGCCCCGAAAAAGGCGGCGGCACGGAAAATCGCCCCGACATTGCGCGGGTCGCTGACTTGGTCGAGCAAGACCAGCAACCCGCCTTGCGCGGCAATATCTTCAAGGCTGGGTTGATGCGGCACGCTGCAAGAAAGCAGCAAGCCTTGATGGACAATATCCGGCGGCAACATGGCGGCAAGCGCGCCGGGCTTGACAATTTTGGGCTGCAAGCGGGCGGCGTCAATTTCTGTCTGCAATTCCCGCGCCGCATTGTCAGTGGCGTGCAGTGACAGCAATCGGCGCGACCGGTTTTGCAAAGCGGCACGAACCGCGTGCTGGCCATAGATTTGCACAATCTCTTCACCATTCTCGCTCGGCGAAAATGGCTTATTGTGAAACGGTGTTGATTTTGCCGCTTTTCGGTGATTACTGGGCTTGCGCTTGGCCATACAATTCCTTATAACGGCATCAAATCTCAGGTGCAAATCCCCGTGCGGGGCCGGTTATAATTTACCAACGGGCCTTTGCATGGGCGTCTGCGCTTGATTTTTAGCGCAGATATGGGCGATTCGCCCGGATTTTGCGTTTCGGGCGGAGGGATGCCCGAGTGGCTAAAGGGGACGGGCTGTAAACCCGTTGGCTATGCCTACGTTGGTTCGAATCCAACTCCCTCCACCACCATTGGCGGGCAACCGGCAATGATTATGGCGGGCAACCGTCAGGACAGGCGGATGAAACGGCGCGTGAGGCGGGCCCGGGCGGGTGTAGCTCAATGGTAGAGCAACAGCCTTCCAAGCTGAAGATGAGGGTTCGATTCCCTTCACCCGCTCCAACTGCCGGGCCGAATGACAGGGCCGCATAAATTGTCGCTTATCTCGGGTGAGAAGCGGCGTGACAATGAAACCGGGTTTTGACCCGAAGCTATTTTAGGTTCCCGTGGAGCCGCGCTGAATTGAGGATTGACTTATGGCGAAGGAAAAGTTTGAGCGTACGAAGCCGCATTGCAATATTGGCACGATTGGTCATGTTGACCATGGCAAGACGACATTGACGGCGGCGATTACGAAGGTTTTGGCCGAGGCTGGTGGCGCGGAATTTTCTGATTACGCGGATATTGACAAAGCGCCGGAAGAAAAGGCGCGCGGGATTACGATTTCGACGGCCCATGTTGAATATGAGACGGAGACACGTCACTATGCGCATGTGGACTGCCCGGGCCATGCTGACTATGTGAAGAATATGATTACCGGCGCGGCGCAAATGGATGGCGCGATTTTGGTTGTGAATGCGGCTGATGGCCCGATGCCGCAAACCCGCGAGCATATTTTGTTGGCGCGTCAGGTTGGTGTTCCGGCGTTGGTTGTTTTCTTGAACAAAGTTGACCAAGTTGACGATGAAGAGCTTCTCGAGCTTGTTGAGATGGAAGTGCGTGAGCTTTTGTCTTCTTATGAGTTCCCTGGCGATGATATTCCGATTGTTAAGGGTTCAGC
>JBMYND010000012.1:0-66062 GCA_049597955.1 Parvibaculales bacterium | reverse complement strand
CTGTTCAAACTTTATTACAACGCAGTTTTTTTCTGACATGTTCTTCTCCTTTGTCAAAAAGGAGAGCCGTTTGACCACGAGCAATCGAGGTCACAAAACCCAAAACACCAGAACCAAACAGCTCTCGCCAGTTTTCTTCAGAAACGCGTCCGCGATTTCTTCTTTACTCTTACTTAATAACGGTTAACGCAAGCGGTGTTGCCCTGTCAACCCCGCGCCCGTCAATCTTGTTGTTGGTCTGGAGTATTGCTTATCCGGCGGATAATGGCGCGGGCGATATCGCGCCAGACGGGCGGGCCGCCCTGTGCCACGGCCAACATAATGGTGAGACCGATAATCACCGAAACACCGGCCTGCTGGTTAATCGCGTAAAATATGGCACCAAATATCGCAAAATTGCCAATCGCCCGCACGGCCAGCATTGTATAGGCCTGCCATTGCCCAAAGCGGAAGCGTGCGACGCGCGAGATTTCGGCAAAATCCTCGCTGCGTTTATTCAGCCGTTTGATAAACCCCGGGTCATGCGCTTCCAGCGCCTCAAGCAATTTTTCCGGCTCTTGTGCATGGTTCTGGAAAATAGCCAGAACGGTTTGCCCATCCGGTGTCTCGCCAGCTTGCGGGGGCAATATATCAGTTTTTGGCTTTTTCTTTGCCGCTGTCTTCTTTGCCATTGTTTTCTTTGCGCTTGTCTTCTTTGTGATTGCCGCCGATTTCTTCTTCTATGGCGATAGCCAGCGTGCGCAGCAAAAGCCGCGTCAGCGATTGCAGTTCCAGCGCCTGCGTGTCCATGCTCAGCCTGTCCCAAACCTCTTCAACACGGGTCGGGTCAAGGGTGACGACATTGTCAAAAACCGGTTCAAACAATTCGTCGCCTTCTTTTGCGGCAGCCCAATTTTTCGCACTATCCCAATTTATTGAGTCCATATTATTTTCTCCATCCGCCCCATTTTGAGGCAGGCCAACGCAAAACATTTTCAGGAAACGCAACATCAGGCCGGTTGTAACACTATCCGACGGCCATTCATGTAACCAACAAGCAACATTATGACAGCGCGCGGCGGCGCTGCCAAGCCCTAAACCCGTTTGAAGACCAGCGTGCCATTGGTGCCGCCAAAGCCGAAACTGTTCGACATGGCGCAATTGATACCGGCATTGTCCTTGCGCTCGCGGATGATGGGCATATCGGCGAAATCCGGGTCGAGATTTTCAATATGCGCCGAGGCGGCGACAAAATCGCCCTGCATCATCAGCAAAGTGTAAATCGCTTCCTGCACACCGGCCGCGCCAAGCGAATGGCCGGTCAGCGATTTGGTGGCCGATATGGCCGGGCAGTCAGCGCCAAATACGGCGCGCAGGGCTTCGATTTCCTTAATGTCGCCTATCGGCGTGGAAGTGGCATGCGGGTTGATATAATCGACCGCGCAATCAAGGTCTTTCATGGCCATTTGCATGCAGCGCACCGCGCCCTCGCCGGAAGGCTGCACCATGTCATGCCCGTCCGACGTCGCGCCATAACCGGCAATTTCAGCATAGATTTTGGCGCCGCGTTTTTGCGCACGCTCCATTTCTTCGAGCACCAACACACCTGCCCCGCCGGCAATCACAAAGCCGTCGCGGCTTACATCATAGGCGCGGCTGGCCGTGGCCGGCGTATCATTATATTTGCTCGACATGGCACCCATCGCGTCAAACAGCGCCGACAGCGCCCAGTCCAACTCCTCGCCACCACCGGCAAACATCACATCCTGCTTGCCCCATTGAATCATTTCCGCCGCATTGCCAATGCAATGGGTGGAAGTGGCGCAGGCCGAAGAAATCGAATAATTGATGCCCTTAATGCCAAAGGGTGTGGCCAGAGTAGCGGAATTGGTGGACGACATGCATTTCGGCACGGCAAACGGGCCGACGCGCTTGGGGCCGCTATCGCGTGTGGTGTCGGCGGCGGCAATCAGCGCCTTGGTGGATGGCCCGCCCGACCCCATAACCAGACCGGTCATTGGGTGGGAAATCACATCTTGCTCAAGCCCGGCATCGGCAATCGCCTGCTCCATGGCGACATAATTCCACGCCGCGCCATCGCCCATGAAACGGCGCACGCGCTTGTCCACCGCTTCTGTTACATCAAGCGTCGGGCGACCGGCAATCTGGCTGCGAAAGCCTTTTTCCACCTGCTCGGTTTCAGTGCGAATGCCCGACCGCCCCTCGGCCAGGCTGGCCGATACTTCCTGGGCATTATTGCCAATGCTTGAAACAATACCGAGACCGGTAACCGCGACACGACGCATGAAAAACCCCTATACTTACATTTGCTCCGGACGGAACAGGCCGACGCGCAAACCCTCAGCCTCATAAATCATTTTCTCATCGGCATAAAGGCGCGCATCGCCAATGCCCATAACCAGCTTACCGGCCAGAACGCGTTTCATGTCAATCTCATAGCGCACCAGCTTAACATCCGGCATAACTTGACCGGTGAATTTAATCGTGCCGCCCAAGGCCCGCCCGCGGCCCGGATGGCCCAACCAGCCAAGATAAAAACCGATAAGCTGCCACATGGCATCAAGGCCAAGACAGCCTGGCATGACCGGGTCGGTTTTGAAATGGCAATCGAAAAACCACAGGCCGGGATGAATATCCAGCTCGGCTTCCATATGGCCCTTATCATGCGCGCCGCCCGTATCGAAAATTTTGGTGATGCGGTCAAACATCAGCATTGGCGGGGCCGGCAGGCGGGCATTGCCGTCGCCAAACACTTCACCATTGCCGCAGGCAATAAGTTCTTCATAATTATAGCTGTTTTGGCGTGACATGCAGTTTCCTCCACCTGACCTGCTCCGAACCTAACATGCTCGCCAGACAGGCGAAAGCCTTTAACATGCTTGACATGGCGGGTTTGCTAAATTATTTCTTGGAATGATTACAGTTTTCAGGAGAGGTCGGCGCTCGCGCCCAACCACTTCATTATGCGTGACGCTCAACATATTGGTGCAATTGACCTGACACAGGCGCAAGCAAGCGCGCTGAGCAATCGTTTGCGCGATGCCGGTCTGCGCACCACACGGCCACGCCTTGTGCTGGCGCATTTGCTGTTCGCCAATGGCAATCGCCATGTCACGGCGGAAAAACTGTTTGAAGAAGCGCGCGCTGTCGGCGTTTCGGTATCGCTGGCGACGGTTTACAACACGCTGAACCAGTTTTGCGAAGCCGGTCTGTTGCGCGAGGTGATTGTTGACCATACGCGCAATTATTTCGACACGAATTTACACGACCATCATCACTTCTATATTGAAGACGAAGCGCGGCTGATTGATATTGACGCCAATGCGGTGAATGTGGCGCGGCTGCCGCAAAGCCCGGATGGCTATGATGTCGATATGGTGGAAGTGATTATCCGCCTGAATAAAGCGGCTGAGTAAACACCTTTCGCCGGCACTGCAAGGCGCGACAAAAAGCCCACAAATTAATGCTGAATTAAATTAGAATAATTCTAATTATATTGACACGCTTGGCGCGGTTTTTATAATGCGCCATGGCGTAACATTGCCAAATTATGGACTTCAAAGAGAGGTAGCGAGAGATGGACGTTTCGAAATGCCCTGTCATGCATGGTGCGCTGACGCGTAATCAGGAGACAGGAACTTCTAATCAGGACTGGTGGCCGAACCAGCTTAATCTGGGCATTTTGCGCCAGCACGACAAAAAATCCAATCCGATGGGCGATGATTTCGACTATCGTGAGGCTTTCAAAAAAATTGACTATGCGGCGCTGAAGCAAGATTTGACAGCGTTGATGACAGACAGCCAGGAATGGTGGCCAGCCGATTATGGTCATTATGGCCCGTTTTTCATCCGCATGACTTGGCACGCTGCCGGCACTTACCGCACCGGCGATGGCCGTGGCGGCGGCGGCACGGGCGCGCAGCGTTTTGCGCCGCTCAATAGCTGGCCGGATAATGGCAATCTCGACAAGGCGCGGCGTTTGCTGTGGCCGGTCAAACAAAAATACGGCAATGCGATTAGCTGGGCCGACCTGCTGATTTTGGCCGGTAATGTGGCGATTGAGTCCATGGGCGGCAAAACATTCGGCTTTGGCGGCGGTCGCCCCGATATTTGGCATCCGGAAGAAGATATTTATTGGGGTGCAGAAGATGAGTGGTTGGGTGACAATCGCTATGCGGAGACCCGCCAGTCTTTGGAAAACCCGCTTGCCGCCGTGCAAATGGGTTTGATTTATGTCAATCCGGAAGGGCCAAACGCCAATCCCGACCCGCTTTTGAGCGCGCAGGATATTCGTGAAACATTTGCCCGCATGGCGATGAATGACGAGGAAACCGTGGCCTTGGTCGCCGGTGGTCACACATTTGGTAAAATGCATGGCGCGGGCGATGCCGCCCATGTTGGTGCCGAGCCGGAGGGCTCCCCCATTCAGGCGATGGGCTTTGGCTGGGAATCCACCCATAAATCAGGCAAGGGTGTGGACACGATCACTTCCGGTCTCGAAGGCCCGTGGACGGCCAATCCGACCCAATGGGATAATGGCTATTTTGACCTGTTGTTCAAATATGATTGGGCGCTGACCAAATCTCCGGCAGGCGCAAATATCTGGCAGCCGGTCGATGTGGCTGAAGAGGATATGGCACCGCAGGTTGACGGCTCCGGCGACAAAGTCATACCGGCCATGAGCACGGCTGATATTGCCATGATTAAAGACCCGGAATATCGCAAAATATCCGAGAAATTCCATAATGATATTGAGTATTTTGCTGATGCCTTTGCGCGCGCTTGGTTCAAGCTTCTGCACCGGGATATGGGGCCGAAATGCCGTTATCTCGGCCCGGAAGTGCCAAGCGAAGAGCTTATCTGGCAAGACCCTGTGCCGGCTGGCAATGCATCTTATGATGTCGATGCGGTCAAAGCGGCCATTAAAAACAGTGGCTTGAGCATTCAGGAAATGGTTGAGACGGCGTGGGCGTCGGCATCAACCTATCGTGGCTCAGACATGCGCGGTGGTGCCAATGGCGCGCGTATCCGCCTTGCGCCGCAGAAAAACTGGGCGGCCAATAAGCCGGAACAGCTTGAAAAAGTCTTGAGCGTGCTCGAAACAATCGCTTCGGAAAACAATGCCAGCATGGCTGATGTGATTGTTCTGGCCGGTGGCGTTGGCATTGAAATGGCCTGTGGGGCCAATGTGCCTTTCGCGCCGGGTCGCGGCGATGCCAGTGACGCACAGACCGATGCAGAGAGCTTTTCTGTATTGGAGCCTGCTGCCGATGGTTTCCGCAATTTCCAGCGTGCTGCCTTTGCCGTTTCGCCGGAAGAAATGCTGCTCGACAAGGCGCAGCTTCTTGGCCTGACTGCGGCCGAAATGACCGTTTTGGTCGGCGGCTTGCGGTCACTCGGCATTTCGACCGATGGCCATGGCGTCTGGACAGACGGCCAGACATTGAGCAATGACTGGTTTGTCAAACTTCTCGATATGGGCACAGTCTGGTCGCAGACAGATGAAAATCTGTTTGAAGGCAAAGACCGCAGCTCCGGCAACACAGTCGGCACGGCGACCCGTATTGATTTGGTGTTTGGCTCCAATTCGGAATTGCGCGCCATTGCCGAAGTCTATGCCCAAAGCGATAATGGCGACAAATTTGTCGCTGACTTTATCGCCGCCTGGACAAAGGTAATGAATGCAGACCGGTTTGACTTGGCTGCCTGAACCGGCATAAAGCCTTAACGAAAGGGGGGAGCCTTGGCTCTCCCCTTTTTTGTGGCCTTTTTGTGGGTTAGAAAGTTGCTGCCCGGGCCAAGCGCCTAGTCAAATTGCTCGAAATTATAAATGCCCCAAAGCATGTCGCGCGGCAGCCAGCCCGTATAGCCGCCCAGCTCAATCTCGCACCAATTGGCCTGACAGTCTTGCAAAGCGCCAATCGTGCCGGATTGCACCAGCGCCACAGTTCCTGCTCCGGCGCGCGGTGCGCGGCGCAATTGCAGCGCATTGGCCGCTTCGCGCACAACAATCGTGCGTTTGCCACGCAACAGCCTTGAGTGTATCCAGCCTTCGCCGCCCTCATGGTCGCGGATTTGCCGCCATTGACCATATTCGGCGACGATTTCAAGCGGCAGGCCGCGTTTTTGATATTGCCAGAGCAACGGGTAATCGCCGCCGGGCCCGCGCCGCACATTGGCTTCGCTTTTGCTGATAGAGACAAAACGCGGCAAAGGCAGCCCGCTTTCACCAAGCGGACGCCGGTCGCGCCCGTCTTGTGCTGAAATTGAAAATGGCACAAGGCTGGCCACAAAAACCAGCAGCAAAAAAGCCAAACCAACACGGAGAATCACGACCCGATCCATATATATTTGATACTCCTCCCGGCGCTATTCCGCAAGCAAACTGACAGCGCCGCCATGGCGCAGGCAGCGCGCTGTGCTTTTTCTGGCAGAGCCAAAACGGCTTTGCTATAGTCTGCGGCAGAACTGTTGAGGTCTGAATGTCCGATAACGCCACAAAAGTCGCCATCACGCGCCGCTTGCCGGCCGATATTGAAGCGCGCATGGGCGAATTATTCGATGCGCAATTCAATGCCGATGACGCCGCGCCCGACCGCGCCGCCTTGTCGGCCATGATGGCAGACAATGATGTGCTGGTGCCAACCGTCACCGACCGGATAGATGCCGAACTTATTAACGGGGCGGGCGACCGGCTTAAGCTGATTGCCAATTTCGGCAATGGCACGGATAATATCGACATTGATGCGGCATATGAAAAAGGCATTACCGTCACCAATACGCCCAGCGTGCTGACCGAAGATACGGCTGATATGGCAATGGCCCTTATTCTGGCTTTGCCGCGCCGCATGGTGGAGGGTGACCGTATCATGCGCCAAGCAGGCGCGTTTACCGGATGGTCACCCAATTGGATGCTGGGACGCAGGCTGGCCGGCAAAAAGCTCGGCATTATCGGCATGGGCCGCATCGGCCAAGCCATTGCGCGGCGTGCCTCGGCTTTTGGGTTGGAGATTTTCTATCACAACCGCCACCGCCTGCACCCTGATATTGAAGCCAATTGCCAAGCGCAATATGTCGCCACACTCGACCAAATGCTGCGCCAGGTTGATATTGTTTCGGTCAATTGTCCGCACACGCCGGCCACTTATCATTTGCTGTCGCGCCGCCGTTTGGCGCATTTGCCGCAAGGTGCGCTGGTTGTCAATACCAGTCGCGGCGAAGTGATAGATGAAGACGCTTTGGCCGATGCGCTGGCCGAAGGTCGGCTCGGCGGGGCGGCATTGGATGTGTTTGAACGCGAACCGGCGGTCAATGCACGGTTGTTGAGCTTCGACAATGTGATATTGCTGCCGCATATGTCATCGGCCACAATTGAGGGGCGGCGCGGCATGGGCGAAAAAGTGATTATCAATATCCGCTCATGGGCCGACGGGCATCGCCCGCCGGATGTGGTTTTGCCCAGCACCGCCTTGCTTGATTAAGCCCGCTTGCCATTATTGGGATTTGCCGGATCCCATGCCAGCCGAACCGTGCGCGCCTGCATGGCCAAACCGTCAAATAGCAGCAAACGACCGGCCAGACTGTCGCCGGCGCCGGTGATTTCCTTTATCACTTCCAAGGCTTGCAGGCTGCCGAGAATACCGGTCAGCGCGCCGATAATGCCGGTGGTGGCGCAATCTTCAATTTCATCAGGCGCTTGCGGCACCAGCGACCGGTAGCAGGGCAAGGGCGTGCCGGTTTCATCCTTCAGCCACGGCTTGAATGTGGCCAATTGCCCGTCAAACCGCCCGACGGCGGCTGAGACCAGCACTTTGCGCTGGCCAAAACAGGCATCATTGACAATGAAGCGGGTTGCGTAATTATCGCACGCATCGGCCACCACATCATAATCGGCGATAAGCGCCTCGGCATTATCCGCCGCCAGACGGGTTTTGTAAGGCGCAATCGCCACTAGCGGGTTTTGCGCCGCCAGCTTTTCTGCCGCCACGGCCACCTTGTCGCGGCCAATATCTTCCGGCGTGAACAGGGTCTGGCGCTGCAAATTGGAGGCGCTGACAATATCATCATCAACCAGCCCCAAATGCCCGACACCGGCGGCGGCCAGATATTGCGCCAATGGGTTGCCAAGCCCGCCCATGCCGATAATCAACACTTTGGCGGCATTGAGTTTTTGCTGTCCGGCACCGCCGATTTCTTTCAGCAAAATATGGCGCTGATAGCGTTCAAGCGCGGCGGCGTCCAATTTTGCCGCGCCCGATTTCGCCGCCCCGTTCGCCATGCGATTTTACAATCCTTCAAACAGGGCGGTGGACAAATAACGCTCGGCAAAACTTGGGACGATAATGACGATATTTTTCCCCGCCATATCGCTGCGCGCGCCGACTTCAAGCGCGGCAGCAATGGCCGCGCCGGAGCTGATGCCGCCGGGAATCCCCTCAAGTCGGGCGACATGGCGAGCTGTTTCAAACGCCGTTTCATTGCCAATCGTGACAATCTCATCGACAAGCTGCTGCTCCATATTGCCCGGCACAAAGCCTGCGCCAATGCCCTGAATCTTATGCGGGCCGCCCGCGCCGCCCGACAAAACCGGGCTGTCCTCGGGTTCAACCGCTATCATTTTCAATTCCGGCTTGCGCGCTTTCAAGACTGAGCCAAGGCCGGTAAATGTGCCGCCCGTGCCGACGCCGGAAATAATCACATCCACCGCGCCATCTGTGTCGTTCCAAATCTCTTCCGCCGTGGTTTCGCGGTGGATTTGCGGATTGGCCGGATTGTTGAATTGCTGCGGCATCACCCAATTGGGATTGGCGGCCAGCAATTCCTCGGCGCGGCCAATAGCGCCCTTCATGCCCTGCTCGGCCGGTGTCAGCTCAAGCTCTGCTCCCAATAATGCCAGCATTTTGCGCCGTTCCAGCGACATGGATTCCGGCATGCATAAAATCAGCCGATAGCCCTTGGCAGCACAGGCAAAGGCCAGCGCAATGCCGGTATTGCCCGATGTCGGCTCGACCAGCACTGTATCGGCGGCCATTTTGCCCTCGCGCTCCAACGCCTCAACCATGGCCACGCCAATGCGGTCTTTGACCGATGCAATTGGATTGAAAAATTCCAGCTTGGCCAGCAAATTGGCCTGGCAGCCGGTTTCCGCCATAAGCCGTTCCAGCCGCACAATCGGCGTATTGCCAATGGTTTCGGTGATATTGGTGTAAATGCGCCCGCGTCCGGGCTTGCTTGTGTCGCTCATATCGCGCTCCCCCTCAATCTTCTGTCAAATGGTAAAATCGGTTGCATTTTCGCGCCCGCCCACATCCTTTTGGCTGACCTGGCGGCATAAATCATCAATACTCAATCCGGCCAGCGTGTCTTTCACTGATTGGCGCACTGTATCGCAAAGCGGGTCAATCACCTGATGGCCCAGCGCCGATTGCGATGCGCCGTTTTGCATGTCACTTTCCATAGCTTCAATCACTTCGACAATTTCAACCAGCGAAATGCGGCGCCTTTCGCGCGCCAGCCGGTAGCCGCCGCGCGGCCCACGCACACCGCGCAAAATATCGGCGCGCACCAATGCTTGCATGACTTGTTCGAGATAGCGTTTCGGCACGCCTTGGCGCTTGGTGATGTCATGCGCTTGCACCGGGTCAGGGCGCGCATGTATCGCCACATCAAGCACGGCCTCAAGTGCCAGAACTGCTTTGCGCGAAATTTGCAGCATGATTTATGCCTTTCCCGTTGAGCCGAACCCGCCTTCGCCGCGCGCGGTTTCATCCAGCTCGGTCACGGTTTCGCACACTGCCTGAAAGACCGGCGCAATCACCATTTGGGCAATGCGCTCGCCGCGATTGACAGTAAAAGGCTGCGTGCCATGATTGATGAGGATGACTTTCACCTCGCCGCGATAATCGCTGTCAATCGTGCCGGGCGTGTTCAATACGGTGACGCCATGCTTGGCGGCCAAACCGGAGCGCGGCCTGATTTGGGCCTCATAATCGGGTGGCAAAGCCATGGCCAGACCGGTCGGCACCATGTCATAGGCACCCGGGGCCAAAGTCAGCGGCGCATCTGCGGCAAGCGCGGCGCGCACATCCATACCGGCGGCGGTGGCGCTTTCATAAGCGGGCAGCTCAAGCCCTTGCCCATGCGGCAAAACCTTTATCTTAATTACCGGCCGGCTCATTGCGTGTCTCCTGATTTGGCTTGAAAATGCGCTGCTATTTCATCGGCCAGCGCGCGCGCCGTATCGGTTTTGCTCATCACCGGAAAGGGTTTTTCGCCCGCCGCGCTGACCAGCGTCACCTGATTTTTTTCGCCGCCCATCACACCGCCTTCAATGCCGCTATCGCCGCCGACATTATTGGCAATAATCCAATCGCAATTTTTGCGGTGCAATTTTTCGTCCGCATGGGCCAGCACATTATCGGTTTCGGCGGCAAAGCCGACCAGCAAGGAAGGGCGTTTTTCATGCGTGGCGAGACCGGCCAGAATATCGGGGTTTTCAGTGAGTTCCAGCTTTGGCAGCCCGTCGGCGGATTTTTTCATTTTCTGCGTCGCCATTTGCGCGACCCGCCAATCGGCGACGGCGGCGGTCATAATCGCCATATCCACCGGCAGGGCGGCGTCGCAAGCGGCCTGCATGTCGCGGGCGGTTTCCACCCGCGTCACCTGCATATTGGGCGGGTCGGGCAAATGCGTCGGGCCACTGACCAAATGCACGCGTGCGCCGGCTTCAGCCAGCGCCGTGGCCAGCGCATAGCCCTGCTTGCCGGAGGAGCGATTGGCAATATAGCGCACCGGGTCAATCGGCTCATGGGTCGGGCCTGCCGTGACCAGTGCCGAAAGACCGCTTAACGGGCCGGTTTTTGGCGCCGCGCCGCCTGCCAAATATGCTTGCACGGCGGCAGCAATATCATCGGGTTCGCTCATCCGGCCGGGGCCAAACTCGCCACAGGCCATATCGCCCTCTTCAGGGCCGACAAGGCCAATGCCGTCGGCGCGCAATTGCGCCAGATTGCGCTGCGTTGCCTTATGTTCCCACATGCGCACATTCATTGCCGGGGCAATCATGACCGGCTTGTCAGTCGCCAAAAGGGCGGTGCTGGCAAGGTCATTGGCCAGCCCTTGGGCCATTTTGGCAATCATATCGGCGGTGGCCGGGGCGACCAGCACAATATCGGCCTCGCGCGAAAGCTGGATATGACCCATTTCGGTTTCATCGGTCAGGTCAAACAGATTGTCATAGACTTTATCGCCCGACACGCTGGCCAGCGACAGGGGCGAGACAAATTGCGCCGCCGCCGCCGTCAGCAGGCATCTTGTGGCCAGCCCGCGCGCCCGCAGGCGGCGCACCAAATCAGGCGCTTTATAGGCGGCAATCCCACCGCCAATAATTAGCAAAACCCGTTTGCCTGCGTTTTCGGACATCTGCCTCTACCCCGTTTGACCCTGTCTGCCAGCCCCAGCTAAATACCATATTTTTTTTGTAAATACAGTTAAATTACAAATCTGCCCATTGCCAAAACGTGGCGGTGCGCCTGCTTACAGGGGCAGCTTCATAAAATGGGCGGCCAAGGCGGCTGCCGCCAAAGCGGTCGCTGTCAGTGCCAGCCAGCCCGGCCATGCAGCAGGCTTGCGGCGTGTCTGTTGCTCTTGGGCGTCGGAGATTTTTTCAAGCGCCGCAAGACCGCTTTCAATTTGCGCCAGCAAATCGGGCAGGCGGCGCAGCGTGGCCAGCCCGTCAAAGCCCAGCCTTTGCAAATCGCGCAAGACGGCTTGCGGGCCAAATTGCTGTTTCAGCCAGTCTGCGACAACCGGCTCCGCGGCTTCCCATATATTCAATTGCGGGTCAAAGCTGCGCGCCACACCTTCCACTGTCACCATCGTCTTTTGCAGCAATAATAATTCGGTGCGGGTTTCCATGTCGAATTGCTCGGTAACATCGAAAAGCTGGTTCAGCACGCGCGACATGGCAATTTTATCGGCATTTTTATCATGTATTGGCTCGACCACACCGCGCAGGGCTTGGGCAAAAGCATCTTGCGAATGATGCGCCGGCACATAACCGGCCTCAAAATGCACGCGCGCAACTTTTGTATAATTGCGGAAAATAAAGCCATGCAGAATTTCCGCCAAATAGCGGCGGCTGTCAGCGTCCAGCCTTGCGGTAATGCCGAAATCTATGGCGACCAGCGTGCCATCAGCGCGCACCAGCAAATTGCCCTGATGCATATCGGCATGAAAAAACCCGTCGCGCAAAGCAGTGGTCAAAAACACCCGTATCAGCCTGGTCGCCAAGGCGCGCATATCATGGCCAGCCGCCCGCAGCTTTTCCGGGTCAGCCGCCGACAGCCCGTCCACCCATTGCATGGTCAGCACACGTTTGCCGCTGGCCTCCCAAATCACTTTTGGCACGTCAAAGCCGCTATCTTGCGCCGTGTTTTCGCCAATCTCGGACAGGGCCGCCGCTTCGCTGCGCAAATCTGTCTCGCCCATGACCGACAAGGCCAGCGTGTCCACCGCTGCGACCGGGCGCAGGCGGCGAATGCCCGGCAGCACAAACTCGGCCAGCCGCGCCATTTTGCGAAAAATCGCCAATTCGCCGCGCAATGTCTCTTCAATGCCGGGGCGTAAAATCTTCACCGCATAGCGCGCATCGGGATTATCGGGCGCGTGCGCTTGATGCACTTGCGCGATTGAAGCGGCGGCGATGGGCGGGCCAATATCGGCCAGCACAGTGTCGGGGGTTTCAAACTCGCGCGCCAGGCTGCGCCGCATGTCGCGGTCGCCAAAGGGCGGCAGCCGGTCTTGCAAATGCCCCAAATCGGCGGCCATGGCCGGGCCGATAATATCCGGACGGGTGGCCAGAAACTGCCCCAGCTTGATATAGCTTGGCCCATATTTGCGTATCCGGTCGGATAATTGCCGCCCGCGCTTTTCCGGCTTGAAGCGTGGTGCGCCGAAAGTCAGCACAGCGCGTAAAAACTTGGCGCGGCGCGAAGCGGTGCGGTTAAAATCGGGCGGCAGCAATTCATCCTGCGCCAGAACCAGCCTTATCATCATCAGCAAACGCCAGAACCGCAATATCGCCATGAAAAACGCCATGCGACCGTCCTAAATACGCCAGCCGCAATGCAAAGCAGCAATGCCGCCGGTCAAATGCTGGTAGCTGCAACGGCCAAGCCCGGCCGCTTCCAGCTCGGCCTGAAATTGCGGCGCGGCGGGAAATGTGCGTATCGACTCTACCAGATATTGATAGCTGTCAGCGTCATTGGCGACCAGCCGGCCAAGGCGCGGAATAATGTTGAAGGAATAAGCATCATAGGCGCGCTGCAAAGGGCGGCTCGGCAATTGCGAAAACTCAAGACAGACAAACCGCCCGCCCGGGCGCAAGACGCGGCGCGCTTCGGCCAAGGCGCGGTCACGATGGGTGACATTGCGAATACCAAAGGCAATTGTGTAAAAATCGACACTGGCATTTTCCAGCGGCAGGCTTTCGGCATTGCCGACAATAAAGTCAATTTTCTGTCCGGCCTGTTTGAGCCGCGCCCGTTCGCGCCCGACGCGCAGCATTTCCGCATTGGCATCAATCACTTGCACATCAAGTTTTAAGCCCAGCCGTGCCGCGCGGTCGCAGGCGCGAAAGGCGATATCGCCCGTGCCACCGGCAATATCAACCATGCGGCAGGCGCGGCTTGACTGCTTGGGCAGATGCAGCGCGTCTATCATGCGGCTTTTCCAAAGCCGGTGCAGCCCGCCTGACATGACATCATTCATCACATCATAGCTGTCGGCCACGCTGTCAAAAACACCGCGCACAAGCCCTTGCTTGTCGCCAACCGGCACTTGCCGAAAGCCGAAAGCCGTGCTGTCGGCTGACTTATCTTGCTTGCTCTTTTGCATGGCGGCGACGATAGCCGAAACAGGGTCAAAAGGCCAGAAATTGCGCTGGCCATTTTGCCGACATTTTGCGGATGCAATCGGCCAAAGCCGCGCTATAGTCGCGCCATGCCGGAACTGCCAGAAGTTGAAACCGTATGCCGTGGGCTGGCCCCCAAGCTTGAGGGGCGGCGCATTGTTAAAACGCATGTCAAAACCGCCAAATTGCGCTTTGCGTGGCCGCGCGATTTTGCAGAAAAAATGACCGGTGCCCATATTATGCGGCTGACGCGCCGCGCCAAATATCTGCTGGCCGATATGCGTGACCCGCAGGGCAATGGGTTTTACTGGCTCAGCCATTTGGGCATGACCGGGCGTTTTACATGGCATGAAACAAAGGGCGCGATCGGCTTTGACCCGACGCGCTATGCCCATGACATTTCCAATGAGGCGGCATTGCGCCATATTCATCTGGCGCTGGAACTTGATGATGGCAGCCATTTAACCTATGCCGACCCGCGCCGTTTCGGATTTATGGATATTATTGACGCGGCGCCGGAAACAAGCCGGTTTCTGGCGCAAATCGGGCCGGAGCCATTGGGCAACCGGTTTAATGAAGCGCATTTGCTGGCGGCCTGCGAAAAGCGCCAAACGCCGATAAAAAATCTGCTGCTTGACCAGCATGTCGTTGCCGGTCTTGGCAATATCTATGTCTGCGAGGCTTTGTTTCGCGCCGGTATCAGCCCGCGACGCAAGGCGGCCAATTTGGGGGCCAAGCGCGTGGCCAGGCTGGTGCCCGCCATTCGCGCCGTGCTGGATGAGGCGATTGCGGCGGGCGGCTCCACCTTGCGCGATTTTGCCGCCAGCGACGGGGCGTTGGGCTATTTCCAACACGGCTTTGCGGTTTATGACCGCGCCGGTAAGCCCTGTTCACATGAGGGTTGCAATGCTAATGTGGCGCGCATTGTGCAATCGGGTCGGTCGAGTTTCTATTGTCCGGCCTGCCAGCGTTAAGCGCGCCATTTGGGCCAATGCCGGAGAATGAGGAAGCCATTATGCGTGTGCTCAAACAAAAAATAACCGTCATGGCTGTGCTGGCGGCTGTGCTGTTCTTGCCCGCCCAATGGGCCGTGGCCGGCAATGGCTATTTATCCGCCGTGCCGGATATTCCGCTGGCACCGGGCCTGCGCGAAGTTGACGACGGCATGTTTATTTTCGACAAGCCGGAGGGCCGCATTGTGCAAATCACCACCGCCTCGGTCAGCACGGGCGCGGCGGTCGCTGCCTTTTACCGCAAGGCCCTGCCCAATCTGGGTTGGCAAGTGCCGCCCGCATCAACCGGCGATGACAAGAGTGTCTTGACTTTCCACCGCGATGGCGAAATGTTGCGGATTACGGCGAGTGCGGATTTGGTGATTTTCGACTTGACCCCGGCAGATTTGCCATAAGTAATGGGCGGGTTTTCGGATCGCGGGACGCATTGAGGAGGGGCCCATGAAATATGAAAATATCTTGGTGGAAAAGCGTGGGCCTGTCGGTCTGATAACACTGCACCGGCCACAGGCGCTCAATGCGCTATGCGCGGCGCTGATGGATGAATTGACCCATGCGGTTGAATTGTTCGATGCCGATGATGCGATTGGCTGCATTGTGCTGACCGGCTCGGAAAAGGCTTTCGCGGCCGGAGCCGATATTAAGGAAATGTCGGGCAAGAGCTATGCCGATGTTCTCAAGGAAGATTTTATCACCGCCAATTGGGAGGCGGTGGCGCGGGTGCGCAAGCCGGTGATTGCTGCCGTGGCGGGTTACGCGCTGGGCGGCGGCTGCGAATTGGCGATGATGTGCGATTTCATCCTTGCCGCCGATACGGCTAAATTCGGCCAGCCGGAAATCAATCTCGGCGTTATTCCCGGGGCCGGTGGCACACAGCGCCTGACGCGCTTTGTCGGCAAGTCAAAAGCCATGGAAATGTGCTTGACCGGGCGGATGATGGATGCCGAGGAAGCCGAACGCTGCGGGCTGGTCAGCCGGATTGTGTCAGCCGATAATTTGGTTGATGAAGCCATTGCTGTGGCCGAGAAAATTGCCGAGAAATCGCGCCCGTCCGTGATGATTGCCAAGGAATGTGTCAATCAGGCCTATG
This sequence comes from Parvibaculales bacterium, assembly GCA_049597955.1. GTDB lineage: Bacteria > Pseudomonadota > Alphaproteobacteria > RS24 > RS24 > JAYPAN01. The sequence goes on along the minus strand of JBMYND010000012.1, from coordinate 50,047 downwards.
AAACCCCATTGGGCGAGGGCGTGCGGTTTGAGCGTCGCGTCTTCCACTCTTTATTTGCCTTTGACGACCAAAAAGAAGGCATGAGCGCATTTATCGATAAAAGGCCGCCAAAATTCACCCATAAATAGGCCGGTGCGCTTGACGATTTTTGCCGTTTTCAGTGTTGACCTTGGGCTCAGGGCGGCCTATAACGCGCCATCTCTGCAATGGCTCGTGGTGAGCCGCCCATGCGAGTGGGAAAGTCAGAACAGGACAGGATTATGGCAAATACGAGTTCAGCCAAGAAAATGGTGCGCAAAATTGCCCGCCGCACAGAGCGCAATCGTGACCAGCGCAGCCGGATGCGCAGCTCCATCCGCAAGGTTGAAGAAGCGATTGTCAGCGGTGACAAGGCCAATGCCCAATCGGCTCTGCGCGATGCGCAACCGCTTATTGCAAAGGCCGGTCGCAAAGGTCTTATGCATGCGCGCACCGCCTCCCGCAAAGTGTCGCGTTTGGCAAAACGGGTTGACGCCCTCGGCTAATCCGCACCGGGCTATGGTGATTTTGTGATTGCGTCGCGCCAAAGGCTCGGCGCAATTTCTTTTGGGGGTCATAAAAACGTAAAAAAATCGAAAAAAAATCGAAAAAAATTTCTGTTCCTGCTTTCTTCCCGTTGCACAAAAATCATCTTGCGACTATCTTGAAAAACCTCGCTGACACAGGCGGTCTTCAAAGGCATTGGGGCGTCCTAAACCTCTGATTTTGCACGGCAAATCATTGGCCCTGCATGGCTGAAACGACCCTGAAAATCGGCAGCGCGGCGTGGTCTATCCGGTTTTGGCCGGGAGTTTTGGGGGGTCCGATGACATTGGACATGCAGCTTGAGCCTTATGACAGCGACGGGTTTGCCGGACATGTCTCACCGGCGACATGCTGGCAGGCTTTGTCAGATGACGCTGGCGCCGAGCTGGTTGATGTGCGCACGCAGGCTGAGTGGCTCTATGTTGGCCTGCCGGACTTGTCGCGTTTGGGCAAGCAGGCCATTTGTGTCGAATGGCAGAGCTATCCTGATTTGCAGGTTAATTTGGATTTTGTTGAACAGCTTCGCCCGCATGTGGGAGAGGCAGGCGCGCCGCTGTTCTTTATTTGCCGGTCGGGCGTGCGTTCAATGGCGGCGGCGCGTGAGATGACCGCGCAAGGCCATGCGCATTGTTACAATGTGGTCGGGGGCTTTGAGGGTGACACAGATGGTTATGGACATCGTGCCAGTGTCAATGGTTGGAAATTTGCTGATTTGCCATGGCGGCAAAATTAGCCGGGTAAGCTGCTGGCGCTGCACCCTGCCCGATGGAGGATAAATTGACCAAAAATAATGAACAGGCTGAAAATCTTGACCTGCAAGCCCAATGGCAGCGCGTGCGCTCGCGCTTGCGTGGCGAGCTTGGTGAGGCGACTTTCAATAGCTGGTTTAAGCTCTTATCCTTGGGCGGCGCTGATAAGGGGCGGGTTATTTTGCTGGCACCGACCAATTTTGTGCGCAGCTGGATTGAGGCGCATTATGTGGCGCGCATTCGCAGCTATTGGCAATCAGAAGATGCCGCCATTCGTCGGGTGGATATAGATTTGCAGCCGGAATGGACGCGCAATGGTGTGCCCGAAACCAAAGTGCGCGAACAAAAATCCGTGCCGGGGCCGGTCAGCCAGCCTGTTCGCTTGCAAAAGCCGCGCGCGCCACAAACCGCGCAAGTGACGGAGGCGGCGACACCGCGCGATGAGGTCGGCGCACCGCTTGATGCGCGCTTTACCTTTGACAATTTCATTGTTGGTAAATCCAATGAGCTGGCCCATGCTGCCGCGCGTCGTTTGACAGAAACCGAGCAAGTTACCTTTAATCCGCTATTTCTTTATGGCGGGGTCGGGCTTGGCAAAACCCATTTGATGCACGCCATTGCATGGGAAATTCGCCGCCAGAATCCGGAGCGCACCGTGCTTTATCTGTCGGCGGAGAAATTCATGTATCAGTTCATTCGCGCGCTGCGCTATAAGGATATTATGTCCTTCAAGCAGCAATTCCGCGAAGTTGATGTGCTGATGATTGACGATATTCAGTTTATTGCGGGCAAAGATTCGACGCAGGAAGAGTTTTTTCACACTTTCAACGCGCTGACCGACCATAACCGGCAGGTGATTATTTCAGCCGATCGGTCGCCAACCGATTTGGAAGGCATTGAGGAGCGGATTCGCTCGCGCTTGGGTTGGGGGCTGGTGGCTGATATTCACCCGACTGATTACGAATTGCGATTGGGCATTTTGCAATCCAAGGCAGAAGTTGCGCAAGTCAAGGCCGAGGCCGCGGCCAGTGATGGCAAGAGCATTCCCCGCCCGATGATACCCCAGCAAGTATTGGAATTTCTGGCGCGCCGCATTGTCAGCAATGTGCGCGAGCTTGAGGGCGCGCTGAACCGGATTATCGCCTATGCATCTTTTGTCGGCAAACCGGTGACGCTGGAAGTGGCACAAGATGTGTTGAGCGATTTGCTGCGCGCCTCTGAAAAACGGGTGACCATTGATGAAATCCAGCGCCGTGTCGCCGAATATTTCAATGTGCGGATGAGCGATATGCTGTCGGCACGCCGCGCCCGCGCGGTTGCCCGCCCGCGCCAGATTGCCATGTATCTGGCCAAGCAATTGACCACACGCTCGCTGCCGGAAATAGGCCGCAAATTTGGCGGGCGCGACCATACGACGGTTATTCACGCAGTGCGGAAAATTGAGCAATTGCGCGGCGAAGACCCGGCTCTGGACGAAGATGTCGATTTACTGCGCCGGATGCTCGAAAACTAGGGAAAAACCGGTTTTTGGGCGATTTGCGGGGCAAAAAAATCGCCTTTGCGCGGTCAATTCTGCTATAGTTTTATCCAAGTTTAAGGGGTTTTGCGAATCGCTGATTCGGCAAACAAACAGGCGATTGCCCATGTTTGCGCGCCAATAAGCCTGTCGCCGCTTACGGCCATTGTAAACCCCTTGACGCAATCAGAAAGCGGGCCGGTCGGTTCGCAGAATGTGACGTGAGCGAGGGTCGAATGAAAACCACAATTGAACGCAGCGCCTTGTTGAAAGCCCTGAACCATGTGCAAAGTGTCGTGGAACGACGCAACACAATCCCTATTCTGTCCAATGTTTTGCTGGAAGCTGAAAACGGCGTTTTGGGGCTGACCGCCACGGATTTGGAAATTGAAATGCGCGAGAAAGTCGAGGCCGATATTGCCCAGCCCGGCGCGATTACCGCCCCGGCGCATATGCTTTATGACATTGTGCGCAAACTGCCCGATGGGGCGCAGGTTGAAATTTCAACCGATGACAGCGTGTCGCGTCTGGTGCTGGTCTCCGGCAAATCGTCCTTTGCCCTGCAAACCCTGCCGCGCGAGGATTTTCCGGCGATGGCGCGCGATGAAATGCCGGTGGCCTTCGCCCTGCCGGCCAATGAGTTGCGCCGGCTGATTGAAAAAACCCGTTTTGCGATTTCGGTTGAAGAAACCCGCTATTATCTGAACGGTATTTATCTGCACGTGCTGGAAGATGAAGGCAAAAGCCTGCTGCGTGCCGTGGCTACTGACGGGCACCGTCTGGCGCGGGTGCAAATGGGACAGCCGGTCGGGGCCGATGCCATGCCGGCAATTATTGTGCCGCGCAAAACAGTCGGCGAAGTGCAGAAATTATTGGAAGAGGCTGAGGGCGAGGTTTCCTTGCAAGTCTCCGACACGAAAATCAATTTCGCCTTTGACAATATCGTGCTGACCTCCAAGCTGATTGACGGCAAATTCCCCGATTATACCCGCGTCATTCCCACCCAAAACGACAAGACGCTGAGTGTTGATGCCAAAAGCTTTGCCCAAAGTGTTGACCGCGTTTCGGCGATTTCCTCGGAAAAATCGCGTGCCGTGAAGCTCAATCTGGAAGCTGACAGCCTCGGCCTGTCGGTCTCCAATCCGGAAAGCGGCAATGCCAATGATGAATTGAGCGTCAGCTATGGCGCTGATGCGATGGAAATCGGGTTTAATGCACGTTATTTGCTCGATATTGCCGGTCAGCTCGATGGCGAGACGGCAACTTTTGAGCTGGCTGATAGCGGTTCGCCAACCATTGTCCGCGACGACAAAGACACTGACGCGCTTTATGTGCTGATGCCCATGCGAGTTTAGCATGGGGACTCTGCGCGCGCAGGCGCGGCAAGACCAGCCCCTTACGGCATCGTCCATTGCCCCGCATATTACCCGCCTGCGGTTGACGCGGTTTCGCTCGCATGAAGCACTTGATTTACCCTGCGGGCCGGGCGCGCTTATTTTGAGCGGCGAAAATGGCGTCGGCAAAACCAATATATTGGAAGCGGTCTCCATGCTGAGTTCGGGGCGTGGCCTGCGCGGTGGCGGCTTGGAAGACATGCTGCACAGCGGCAGTCATGAAGGCTGGATTGTGCTGGCCGATATGGATGGCGCGACCGGGCCAATGCGGGCTGCGATACATTGGCAACCCGGCAGTGACGGTCGCCGCTTGCGGATTGACGGCGAACCGGTGCGCGGCCTTGACCGGCTGGCACGGGCTTTGCCGCAATTATGGCTGACGCCGACAATGGACAGATTATTTGTCGATGGCGCCAGTGGCCGCCGCAAATTTCTCGACCGCTTCGCCCAAACGCTCGACAGCGCGCTGGCCGGTCATTTAAGCCGCTATGAAAAAGCCATGCGCGAGCGCAACCGGCTGTTGCAGACGCCGCAAACGCCGTTTTCCGGCAATGCTTGGCTCGACGGGCTGGAGGAAACAATGGCGCTGGAAGGCACCGCCATTGCCGCTGCCCGTCTGGTGGCGCTTGATGCGCTGGCGGCCGGTTTGATGCAAATGCCGGAAAATGCCTTTCCGCGCGCCGGTGTTGCGCTTGAAGGCGGTTTGGAGGCGATGATGCGCGAGACCGGTGCGGCGGTTGAAGTGGAAGATGGCTATCGGGCGCGGCTGCGTGAGGCGCGCGGGCTGGATGCCTCGGCCGGGCGCACGCTGGAAGGCCCGCATCGCAGCGATTTGCAAGTCTGGCACGCCGCCAAGGAGATGCCCGCCGCGCAATGTTCGACCGGCGAGCAAAAGGCGCTGCTGGTCGGGCTTATTCTGGCGCAGGCGCGCAGTGTTGCCGCCCGTATTGGCGATGTGCCGGTGCTTTTGCTTGATGAGGTGGCGGCCCATTTGGATGCCAGCCGCCGCGCCGCTTTGGCCGATATTCTGGCCGATTTGGGCGGGCAGAGTTGGATAACCGGCACGGATGCCCATATTTTCAGCGCCTTTATGCCGGAGGGCCGCTTTTTGCATTTGGACGCAAATGGCGTCACAGCCGATAGCGGCACAAATTGAGTTTGAAACCAGAGAACAGACAGGCAGATAAATGACCGATACAGAAAATCAAAATCCGGCAGAAAACGGCGCCGATAATGAATATGGCGCTTCGTCTATCAAAGTGCTGAAAGGTCTTGAGGCGGTGCGCAAACGCCCCGGTATGTATATTGGCGATACGGATGACGGCACCGGCCTGCACCATATGGTTTATGAGGTGGTAGATAATGCCATTGATGAGGCGCTGGCCGGTTATTGCGATACGGTGACGGTCAAGCTGAATGCCGATGGCTCGGTGACGGTCAGCGATAATGGCCGCGGGATTCCGACCGAAATTCACCCCGAAGAAGGCATTTCCGCCGCGCAAGTAATTATGACGCAATTGCATGCCGGCGGTAAATTTGACCAGAACAGCTATAAAGTGTCGGGCGGCCTGCATGGGGTGGGCATTTCCGTGGTCAATGCACTGTCGGATTGGCTGGAGCTGACCATTCGCCGCGATGGCAAGCTGCACAGCATGCGCTTTGCCAATGGCGAGGCGGAAAAAGATTTGCAGGAAACCGGCACTGCCGACACAACCGGCACGCAAGTGACTTTTCACCCTTCTGCGGCCACTTTCTCCATGACCGAGTTCAGCTTTGATACATTGGAACACCGCTTGCGCGAATTGGCTTTTCTGAATTCCGGCGTCGCCATAAGGCTGGAAGACCATCGCGGCACAGAGCCGCGCACTGTCGATTTGGCTTTTGAAGGCGGGCTGGCCGCTTTTGCGCAATATCTCGACCGTCATAAAACAACGCTGATTGATGCGCCAATTACCCTCAAATCAGAGCAAGACGGCATTGGTGTGGAATTGGCCCTGTGGTGGAATGACAGCTATCATGAAACGGTTTTGTGCTTCACCAATAATATCCCGCAGCGCGATGGCGGCACGCATTTGGCCGGTTTTCGTGGTGCGCTGACCCGCACGGTGAATAATTATGCCAATAATTCCGGCCTTGCCAAAAAGGAAAAAGTCGCGCTGACCGGCGATGATTGCCGCGAAGGCTTGACCGCGGTTTTATCGGTGAAAGTGCCTGACCCGAAATTCTCCTCGCAAACCAAGGATAAGCTGGTCTCCTCGGAAGTGCGTCCGGTTGTCGAAAGCGTGGTCAATGAAGTGCTGGCAAGCTGGTTTGAGGAACACCCGAATGAGGCCAAGGCGGTGGTCAATAAGGTGGTCGAGGCGGCTGCCGCGCGCGAGGCGGCGCGCAAGGCGCGCGAATTGACCCGGCGCAAGGGCGCGCTGGATGTGTCCAGCCTGCCGGGCAAGCTGGCCGATTGCCAGGAGCGCGACCCGGCGCTGTCCGAATTATTCATTGTGGAGGGCAACAGCGCCGGCGGCTCGGCCAAACAGGCGCGCAATCGCGCCAATCAGGCAGTGCTGCCCTTGCGCGGTAAAATCCTCAATGTCGAGCGCGCCCGATTTGACAAAATGCTGTCTTCCAATGAAATCGGCACGCTGATAACCGCTTTGGGCACCGGCATTGGGCGCGAAGATTTCAACATTGAAAAACTGCGCTATCACAAAATCGTTATCATGACCGATGCTGATGTGGACGGCGCGCATATCCGCACACTTTTGCTGACTTTCTTTTACCGACAAATGCCGGAAATCATTGAGGGCGGCTATCTCTATATCGCCCAGCCACCGCTTTACAAAGTGCGCCGTCAAAGCTCGGAAACATATTTGAAAGATGAAGGCGCGCTGGAAGATTATCTGGTCGAGGCCGGTCTTGCCGATGCCTATCTGACATTGGCCAGCGGCGAACAGCGCAGCGGGCAGGATTTGGCTGCGCTGGTTGAACAAGCGCGTTTCATGCAATCCGCGCTGGATGCACTGCCCGGGCGTTATCCAAAATTCATTATTGAACAAACCGCTATTGCCGGTGCCTTGTCACCGGATATTTTATCGCGTCAAGATATGGCCGAGCAAAGCTCTGCCTATATTGCCGCGCGTTTGAACCGGACGCTTGACGAGGTTGAGCGCGGTTGGGAGGGCGCGCCGTCCGGTGATGGTGGCTTGCGCTTTACCCGCGAATTGCGCGGCGTGCGCGAAACGGTCGATATTGACGGGCCGCTTATCGCTTCGGCCGATGCAAGGCGATTGGATGATATGGCGGCTGATTTGCAGGCGGTTTATCTCGACCCGGCCAGCCTGACCATTAAGGATAAAACCATACCGATTGCCGCGCCCAGCGATTTGCTCGAAGCGGTGCTGCAACATGGCCGCCAGGGTGTCAGCCTGCAACGCTATAAGGGCTTGGGCGAAATGAACCCCGACCAACTCTGGCAAACCACGCTGGACAGCAATGCCCGCTCGCTCTTGCAGGTGCGGGTGCAAGATGTCGCCGGCAGCAATGATTTGTTTGAGCAATTAATGGGCGATATTGTCGAGCCGCGCCGGCAATTTATTCAGGAAAATGCGCTGACGGTCGCCAATCTGGATATTTGACCGGAGGCCGCGGGCGGATGCGCAACGGCACGGAAAAGTGAAACGCAATTGGTAGGCTCGGATGACAGCGCGGTAAAACAACGCTCGGTTTGGGGCGGGCTGTTTTATTGGGGCATGGTGGCGCTGGTCTGGCTCGGCTTAGGGCTTGGCGGGCTGGCTTTTGTTTATGCGCTCGACCTGCCCGATACGGATGACCTTTGGCGGGTTGAGCGCAGCCCGGAAATCCATATTTACTCGGCGCAGGATACGCTGCTTGACCGGCGCGGCAATGCCGGCCAATCGCGCGACGGTCTGCTTTTTGCCGATTTGCCGCCACATTTGGTGCAGGCGGTGGTGGCGATTGAAGACCGGCGATTTTTCGACCATTTCGGCCTTGACCCGCGTGGGCTGGCGCGCGCCATGCTGGTCAATTTGCGCGCCGGTCGGCTTGAGCAGGGCGGCTCGACCCTGACCCAGCAGCTTGCCAAAAATGTGTTTCTGACGCCGGAGCGCACTTTCAAACGCAAAGTGCAGGAATTATTATTGGCCTTTTGGCTTGAGGCCAAGCTGACCAAGCAGGAAATTATCGCGCTTTATCTGAACCGTGTCTATTTCGGGGCCGGAGCTTATGGGGTGCAGGCGGCGGCGGATATTTATTTCAACCGACCGGCGCAATCTTTGACGCTGGGCGAGGCAGCGATATTGGCCGGTCTGTTGAAAGCGCCGTCGCGTTACGCGCCGACCCGCGACCCGCAAGCCGCGCGCGCGCGTGCCACTTTGGTGCTGCAGGCCATGCGCGAGGCCGGTTATCTGGACAATCAGCCGGATACGGAAAATCTGCTGGCTTCGGTTGTTATCCAGCCGCGCAGCAATAATGCGGCGCATTACGCGCTTGATTGGGCAATGGAGCAATTGCCCGATTTTGTCGGCCGTCCGGGCGCGGATTTGGATGTGATGACAACGATTGACCCGACCATGCAACTGGCGGCGGAGCAAATCATCCAAAGGCAGCTTGAGACGCAAGGGCGGCGTTTGGGGGCGACCCAGGCGGCCATGGTGGTGATGACGCCGGACGGGGCAGTGCGCGCTATGGTGGGCGGGCGTGCCTATGCGCGCAGCCAGTTTAACCGCGCCGTGTCGGCCCAAAGACAGCCCGGCTCCGCTTTCAAGCCACTGGTATATTTGGCGGCGCTGGAAAACGGGTTGAAACCGGATGACCGTTTCATTGATGCACCGTTTTCAGTCGGTGATTGGACGCCGAAAAATTATAATGATGAATATCGCGGCAATGTGACGGCACAACAGGCCCTGATTTATTCGTTAAATACGGTGGCGACGCAAATCAGCGAAGCGACCGGGCGCGACAAGGTGATTGCGATTGCCGAACGCCTCGGCATTTCCTCACCGCTCAAACCGCACCCGTCATTGGCCTTGGGCAGTTTCGAGGTGAATTTGCTGGAATTGACCAGCGCCTATGCGCATTTCGCCAATGGCGGCTTTCAGACCATCCCCTATGTGATTTCCAATGTGGTAACGGCCACGGGTGATGTGCTTTATGAGCGCCAATTGGCCAAGCCCTTGCGGGTGGTCGCAAAAGATGATGTGGCGGCGATGAATGCCATGTTGCATGCGGCGACAGTGAATGGCACCGGGCGGCGCGCGGCCATAAATGGCTTGCAGATTGGCGGCAAAACCGGCACGTCGCAAAATTGGCGCGATGCTTGGTTTGTCGGTTATACGGGCGCGCTGGTGGTTGGTGTTTGGGTCGGCAATGATGACGGGCGCGCCATGCAGCGCGTGACCGGAGGCGGCTTGCCGGCGCAAATCTGGCATGATTTCATGACCCGGCAAAAAGACCGCGCCCGCGCTGATTTGCCCGGCATGGGGTCACAGGAAAGCGATTTTTTGAAATGGCTGTTTGGCGGGTAAACGCTGCTTTGGCGGGGTCAGGGCAATTTGCTTTGCACCTTTGCGGCCAGTTCTTGCGGCGGCAGATTATGGTCGAAATGCGCCAGATAGCGATTTTCGCCATCCATTAAATAAATAATCGAACTGTGATCCATCAAATAATCGCTGGCGCCGTCATCTGTAACTTTGCTGGCATAGACGCGGTAAACGGCCAGCACGTCGCGGATTTGCGCCGCCGAACCGGTCAGACCAATAAGGCGCGGATGAAAATTCTGCATATAATCGGCCAGCGCCTCGGGCGTGTCGCGCTGCGGGTCAACCGTGATGAAAAGCGGTTGTATTTGCGCGGCTTTTTGCGGCGCGCTTTCGGCCAGAATATCCAGCGCGCCGCCCATGTGCAAAAGCGCCATCGGGCAGACATCGGGGCAATAGGTAAAGCCGAAATAAATCAGCAGATTTTTGCCGGCATATTGCGCTTGCGTGACGTTTTGTCCGTTCATATCGACCAGCTTGAAAGCGCCGCCAATATCCGGCCGCGTCGGGGCGGCGGCGGGGTTTGTGGCTTCACGGCGCATAATATCGGCGACCAGCAAAGCCAGAATGACCAGCAAACCGGCGGCGGCCAGTGCAAAGGCTGTTTTTTGCGATTTACCCATTAAGCACTCCCTGTCGCTTGCCGATGACCCTGTCGAACGATATATCGTCTTAATGACAACTTCTTACCCATATAATGACGCTGCATGCGGGCCGCAAGCCGCCTCATGTCGCAGGCGGGCCGATTATAGGGCGCGCCGATTACAAGGCGGGCCGATTACAGGGCAGGGGGTAACCGCATGAGCCAGACCCGCTTTCAGCGGCCGCGCCAAATTGACCCGACTTTGCAGTTTCAGGGCGGGCTGCGCTTGCGGGTGCAAATCTTTTTGCGCTGGCTGGCCGTGCTGGGCCAGACGGTTGCGGTGGTGTTCACCCATATTGTTTTGGGTTTCGACCTGCCATTGCCCGAATTATTGGTGGTTATTGGCTTGTCCGTGGCGCTGAATGTCTATCTGGATTTCAACTATCCGGTGACACATGCTTTGTCGCGCCAGCAAACGGCGGTCTATCTGGCCTATGATTTGGCGCAATTGGCGCTGCTTTTATATCTGACCGGCGGGTTGCTTAATCCATTTGCCTTGCTGATGCTGGCGCCGGTGACAATTTGCGCCAGCCTGTTGGAAGCGCGGACAACATTTTTGCTGGTGGTCTTTGCCAGCCTGTTATCAACGATTTTGCTGGTTTTTCATGAGCCGCTGCCATGGCGTGGCCTGCCGCCGGATATTCCTTTGCAATATCGGCTCGGCATTTGGACGGCGCTTTTGCTGGCGCTGGCCTTTATTCCCGCCTATGTCTGGCGGGTCAGCCATGAAGGGCGTCGTCTGTCAGCGGCATTGGCGAAAACCCAAGATGTGCTGGCGCGCGAGCAAAGATTGTCGGAATTGGACGGGCTGGCGGCGGCTGCCGCCCATCAACTTGGCACACCGCTTTCCACCATCACGCTGATTAGCGGTGAATTGCAAAATCAGACCGGCCTGCCCGATGAGCTGCAAGAGGATATTGCGCTGATGCATGAACAGGCCAATCGCTGCCGCGATATTCTGGCCTCGCTGACGGCGCAAAATGCTGATGACCCGGTTTTGTCGCATATGCCGCTGCGCGCTTTGCTGGATGAGGCCGTGCTGGAAATTGGCCCGCATGAAAAACGGCTTGATATTTCCTGCTGGGCCGATGGCTTGCTGGCGACCGCTGAGCCAATTGTGGCGCGTCAACCGGAACTGATTTACGGCCTTGGCAATATTATTGAAAATGCCGTTTCTTTTGCCGAAGCGCGGGTGTTTGTGCGCGCCCGCTATTCGGCCCAGCAAGTGATAATAGAAGTGATAGATGACGGGCCCGGCTTTGATTCCGATATTCTGGCCCGCTTGGGAGAGCCTTATAACAGCTCGCGGCTGCGTGTGCCGGGAGGTGTTGAAAAGAATGATGAGGGCAGTTTTGGTCTCGGCCTTGGCTTTTTTATTGCCAGCACGCTGTTGCGCCGGTCGGGCGGCAGCATTAGCGCGCGCAATATGAAAGGGCAGGAAGATGTGGAAGGCGCGTTTCCCGGCGGTGCCTGTGTGCAAATCAGATGGCCGCGTAAAATGCTGGAAGAGCCGAAAGGCTTGAACTGAGGCGCAAAAATCCTACATTTTGCGGGTGAGCAATGGAGTTGTTCGATGAACGCTGTGCAAAAACCCGATTTGGCCGAAAATAACACGCTTTTGCTGGTTGATGACGACCAACCTTGGCTGAACCGTTTGGCGCGGGCGATGGAAAGTCGCGGCTTTGAGGTGCATTGCGCTTCTTCCGTGGCCGAAGGCATTGCATTGGGCCGCAAAGTCAGCCCCGGTTTTGCGGTAGTTGATATGCGGCTTGATGATGGCAATGGGCTTGATGTGGTTGAAAAGCTGCAAGCCGACAATCCTGATGCGCGCATTATTATGCTAACCGGCTATGGCAATATCGCCACTGCTGTTGAGGCGGTGAAGCGCGGCGCGGTGGATTATCTGGCCAAACCGGCTGATGCCAATGAGGTTTTTGCAGCATTGATGGCGGAAACCGGCAATCGCGCCGAGCCGCCGGAAAATCCGATGTCGGCTGACCGGGTGCGCTGGGAGCATATCCAGCGTGTGTTTGAACTGTGCGACCGCAATGTGTCGGAAACGGCACGGCGGCTCAATATGCATCGGCGTACATTGCAACGGATTTTGGCCAAGCGCGCGCCGCGCTAGTCTTTATTGCCGTCAAAAATCATATTGCGCCGCCTTGGGTCGGCCTGTCGCATGGCGCGAAATGCGCCAATCCGCGCCAAACGCCGCGTCATGGCATGGCGGCGGGCGCCAGCCAATTTGTGGTGGGGCGCTGCGACAATAATTTCCGCATCATAAGCATCGGCCAAAATAATACCGATATTGTCGGGCAGGCGGTCGCGCGGAAAATCAGCGTCAATGGCGAAGAAAAACCGGTCGCAAAAGGCCAAATAATCCGGCCATTTTTGGTCGGCCTGAAAATCCGGCAAGCCGCTTTTTATCTCAATAATCCATAATTCGCCCTTGGGCAGCACGGCCACAAGGTCGGCGCGGCGCTTATTGGGCAGGCTAACCTCCTGCAAACAAGCGATATTTTGCCGTCCCAACATGCGCGAAACCCCGCGCTGCACCATTAACGCGGCTTGCGACAGATTGCCGACCGGTGCCAGCGCGTCATCTTCTCCAATATCTTCCATGCACCCAATCTAGCAGGCGCATGGGCTTCGGGGAATGAAAACAAATTGCTGTTTGCCAAACCCGCTTCGATGGCCGCCAAGCAATCATGATTTATTGACGGATGCGTCACTTTTTTGCTGGCCTGGTCGCGCTATTTTGCTATAGCTTGAAGCCAATTTTGTGATGTTTGGTTCTCAGGGTGGGCCAGCGGACAAAAGTTTTCTTCCGGGAGGGTAAGATGGTAGAAAAACTCGAAGAAATTTTATTCAAATACCGCGCTCTTATTTTGGCGGCCTTTGCAGCCTTTACCGTTTACAGCGGCTATTACGCAACCAATTTGCGCATGGATGCGGGCTTTGAAAAGCAATTGCCCTCCGGCCATGAATATATTCAGACATTTCAGGAATATCGTGACCGCCTGTTCGGCTCCAATCGCATTATTGTGGTGTTGAAACAGCGCGACGGGGTTATCTGGAATAAAGATTTTTTCGCCACCTATAAAGACCTGACCGATGCGCTGTTTTATATGCCCGGTGTGGCGCGCCATACGCTGACCTCGCTGTGGACACCCAATTCGCGCTATTTTGAGATTACCGAAGACGGCTTTGTTGCCGATGATGTGATACCCGGCACGATTACCGTTGACACGCTGGACAATCAATGCGTGTCGCGGCTGAAAACCGCCAGTCTTGTCACAAGCTGTGAACCGGCGCTTGATATTATCGAAAATAATGTGGTGCGCGGCGGCTTTGTCGGCCGTTTGGTGGCCAATGATTTCACCGCTGCCATGGTGCGCGCTGAATTGCTCGATTTCGATGTCAAAACCGGCGAAAGGCTGGATTATTTCGACCTGGCCGACAAGTTGGAGTCGGAAGTTCGCGGCAAGTTTGAGAATGACAAATATGAAATTCAAATCATCGGCTTTGCCAAGCTGATTGGCGATATTGCCGATGGCGCGCGCACAGTTGTGCAGTTTTTCGGCATAGCTTTTCTGCTGACCGTCATGGCGGTTTATGTCTATGCGCGCTCTGCCGTGCTGACTTTCCTGCCATTATTTTGTTCGCTGACTTCACTGGTCTGGCAATTCGGCATTTTGAACATTCTCGGCTATGGGCTTGATCCGCTGGCCATTCTTGTGCCGTTCCTCGTTTTTGCGATTGGTGTGAGCCATGGTGTGCAGCAAATCAATCTCATCACGGCGGAAATATCCAATGGCAAGTCAAGCGATGAAGCGGCGCGGTCCAGCTTTCGTGGCCTGTTAATCCCCGGCTCCATGGCGCTGGTTACTGACCTTGTTGGCTTTGGCACGCTCTATATCATCCCGATTCAGATGATTAAGGAATTGGCGGTTACTGCTTCAATTGGCGTGGCGCTGAAAATCCTGACCAATCTCGTCATGCTGCCGCTTCTGGCCTCTTACTTCAAAGTAGATGACAATTTCGTTGAGCGGGCGGCCAAGGCGCGTGCCACACGGGTCAAGCTGATGGAGCGCCTCAGCATGATTGCCCAGCCCCGCATCGCGGTTGGTGTGGTGATATTGGCAAGCTTGCTGTTTGTTACCGCCTTTATTCAAAGCCAAGATCGCCATGTAGGTGCGCTGCATGCCGGTTCGCCGGAATTGCGCAAGGAAGCGCGCTATAATCAGGACAGCCGCGCCGTCGCCGAGAAATTTGCGCTGGGGCTGAATTTGCTGACCGTGATTGTTGAGACACCGCGCGAGGCCTGCATCAACTATCCCTATATGAAATATCTGAATGAGTTCACTTGGTATTTGCGCAATGTGGAGGGCGTGTCGCTGGTGCTGTCACTGCCCTATATTACGCGCCAATCAAGCTCCGGCTTTAATGAGGGCAATCTGAAATGGCAGGCATTGCCGCGCAATAAATATGCGCTGGTGCAGGCGCAATCGCCGATTGGCACCTCAACCGGTCTGTTGAATGAGGAATGCACCTTGCTGACGCAACTGGTCTTCCTTGATGATGCCAAGGCGACCACTATTAAAGCGGTCACAAATGCGGTGAAAACCTTCCGCGACGAACATCCGGCGCCAATTGCCAATGTCAATATACTGACTGACCCGCCCATGCGCGATGCCGGTGACATTGAATTGGGCATTACGACAGATATTGTCGATGATGGTGTGCGCTCAGCATTGGCCATTACCTATGATGTCGCGCAAGATGACCCGGAAGCCTTGGTCAAAGCCGTTGCGGCGCGCGGCATAAATGTTGTGAGCCATGAAATTGTGCCGGTTCAAATCCGTTTGGCATCGGGCAATATGGGCGTGCAGGCGGCGGTTAATGAGGAAATCGAAGCCTCCGAATTGCCGATGATGATTTATGTTTACATGACCATTATCGCACTGGTTATTTTCACCTATCGCGACTGGCGGGCGACTTTGGCCTGTTGTGTGCCACTGACTTTGGCCACTTTCATGGGCTATTGGTTCATGGAAGTGCTGGAAATCGGTCTGACCGTGGCGACATTGCCGGTTATGGTGCTGGCGGTGGGTCTTGGCGTTGATTATGCTTTCTACATTTATAATCGCATCCAGTTCCATTTATCGGAAGGGCTGAATGTGACCGAAAGTTTCCGCAATACGCTGACCGAAACCGGCATGGCTGTGGTGTTTACCGCGCTGACCATGGCAGTGGGCGTCTCGACCTGGGCGTTTTCGGCGCTTAAATTCCAAGCCGATATGGGGCTGCTGCTGACTTTCATGTTCATGATTAACATGTTCATGGCGGTGACAGTGCTGCCGGCGCTGGCCGTGGTGCTTGAAATGCTGATGCCGCGCAAGACGCCGCCACGCGCACCGTCTGGCGCGCTGGCGCATTAACGCGACCGCCTTGACACATTAAAACCCCGCCTCAAAAGGGCGGGGTTTTATTTGCGGCAAATCATGGCATCAAGGCAAATCATGGCCGAGCAAAGCCGATAAATCGGCAATGGCCTGCGCCGCGCCGGTCACTTTGATTGTTCCCATGCCGAGCATTTTGGCCGGTTTCAGATTAATGCCCAAATCATCCAGAAACACACATTTTTCCGGCGCGACATCCAACGCTTCGCAGGCCATTTGATAAATCGCCGGGTCGGGCTTGCGCAGGCCGACTTTGGAACTTTCGACCACATGGGCAAACAGCGCCATCACCTCGGCGACTTCCGCCGCCTTGTCGGCACTGCGCGCCATGCCCGCGCCTGTGCCGGTATTGACATTATTGGTGATACAGCCAATGCGATAAGCGCGTGCTTTCAAACCGTGCAGAATAGCGACCATTTCCGGGCGAATTGTGCCGGCCAGCAGCGCCAATACTTCGCTGCCCGGCACGCTGTGGCCCTGTGCTTCGGCTTCGGCCAAAAAGGCGGTATCAAATTGCGCCGCGTCAATCTCACTGCGCTCAAAGCGCGCCCAGGCATTTGTGTCCGGGTCGCGTGCGTTAATGCCGCGAATGAAATTCTCCGGCAGGCCATTATCTTTTTCATACAGATTGAAGGCTTCAAACGGGCTGGAGGTGATAACCCCGCCAAAATCCCATAAAACAGCGTCAAAGCGCGCGCTCTTTTCTGACATGACAATCTCCGGAAGGCTGACAAAGAATTATCGCCATGATACCCTGCCGCAAGAGCAAGACAAACAAAATTGCGCGCGCCTGCTTTGGACGTGCGAAAGGGGGCGGTAAATGACCCGTTTTGAAACCTGGCTTGGCCGCCGGAAAATCGTGCTGATGACGCTGGTCGGTGTGATTGTTTGCCTTGTTTTGTTTGATGATTTGGAAGACCGGCTGGGCCGTTCCATATTGGATGTACAAAACGGCTATACAATAGAGAGCGTGCGCGAGGATATGCTTGGCTACGGGCCGGAAGGGCGCGCCCATTATGCGCTGATGGCGGTGACGCTGGATTTTGTTTTTCCCGCTTTTTATGGCGGATTTTTGGGCGCTTTGATTATTTTATCGCTGCCGGATGGCAATAATCTGCATCGCGGCGGGCGGGCCACACGAATGGATATTTGGCGTCGGCGGCTGCTGCTCTTGCCGCTTTTATCGGTGGTGGTGGATTTGGCCGAAAATATCCAGATTTTCGCTATGCTGCGCCAATTTCCCGATATAACTGCCGGTCAAGTGGCGCTTGCCGACCTCACCACACGCAGCAAGTTTTTGGTGCTCAACGTCACCTTTATTGTGGTTTTTGTTGTGGTTGCGGTGCAATCGGTTAGGGCGCTGCGGCGCGCTTGACGCTTAAGCCGCCAAATCGGCTTTTTCCTGTGCCTTGAACTCGCGCATACCGCGAAATGTTAACGGCAATTGCGCCAGCATAAACAGGCCCGTCGCCGGTGCCATCACCAAGACGCGAAACAAAACCCAATCATCATCGCTGAGCGCGCGCCAAGCCATTTCATTGGCCAGCCCGGCGGCCAGAAAAAACAGCCCCCAACGCAGGCTGAGCAGCCACCAAACGCGGTCAGAAAGGGTGAATTGGGTTTTGAAAAAGACTTTCATCATGGCGCGCCGACGCAGCACGCCACCAAGCAGAACGGCGGCAAAGCAGAAGGAAAACAGGCTGGGCTGGATTTTAATATAGGTCTTTTCCTCGGTGAAAATCGCCGCTGCCGTCAGCACCGCATAGACCAGTGTCGAAAAGACAATAAACCGTGCCAGTCTTTTTTCGCGGATGCGGTAAATCACAATCAACAGCGCCGAAGTAGCGATAGCGGCGATCGCGGCCATATACAGGCCGTGGCTTTGATTGACGATAAAAAACGAGGCCAAGGGCAAAATCTCGCCAAACATGGAGCCAAGTTTCATTTTCGGGCGTGCCGCGGCCGGCTCGGCCTGTGCCAGAGGGGGAGGGTCAGATTGCATATCAGCTTTACGCAAAAAAAGGGCGGTCGGATTGCCCTGACCGCCCTTAATTCGGCTTATCTTACAGCCCCCTATTCATGCACTAAGTCATTCTCCAAATGCCGCCCGGCCATGAAATAGTGAATCGCGGCCCATATATAGACAAGGCTGCAAATGAACAGGGAATAGCGCAGTGATTCATCGCCATATTGATTGGCCAGAAGGTCGGAAATCACGCCGACAAGCTGCGGGCCAAGGCCCAGCCCGATAATATTGATGATGAACAGCAATATGCCGGCGGCAACGGCGCGCATCCGCAATGATGAAATGCCCTGCGTTTGCGAGAAAGTTGTGGCCTGATAGAAATTGCCCAGCAAAACCGGTATCACCATCGCCCAAAGCGACACAAAGGCTGTGTCGGCGGCATAGACGATATAATTAAGCGGCACACACACAACCAGCGCAACGGCAGTGGTCCATAAATACCATCTTGTGTCCTTGGCGCCGAATCTGTCGGCCAGATAGCCACCCAATGCAATGCCAATACCGCCGGGAATGCCCAATATCAGGCCGAACCATGTGCCAACCTCACCCGTGGTCATGCCATAGGAGCGAATAAGAAAGGCTGGCGCCCAGACAATAAAGCCATAGCCAACAAAAGCGGTCAGCGCAGCGGCAAAAGACATGTGGCGAAAGCTTTTTTTCTGCCATAGATAAACCAGCGTTTCCTTGACGCTGGGCTGGTCAGCCGTATCGGCGCGCCCCTCGGCCATGCCGCGCGGCGGCTCCTGCAATGAAAAGCGCACCAAAATTGCCAGCAAAATGCCCGGCAGGCCGACCACGAAAAACGCCATGCGCCAGCCAAAATACTCATTTATCCAGCCACCGGCAAACAGGCCGAACATAATGCCAAAGGGAATGCCGAGCGAATATATGCCAAGCGCCGTTGCGCGCTGCTCGGCCGGATAATAATCGGCAATCATTGAATGGGCGGGCGGGCTGCAGCCGGCTTCACCGACCCCGACACCAATACGGGCGATCAGCAAATGCCAGAAATTTGCGGCCAGACCGGAAAGCGCGGTAAACAGGCTCCAAATGCTGAGCGCCGCGGCAATCAGATTGCGCCGGTTGCTGCGGTCGGCATAGCGCGCAATCGGAATGCCCAGCGTGGCGTAAAACATGGCAAAGGCAAAACCGGTCAACATGCCCATAGCCGTGTCAGACAGGCCAAGTTCGGTTTTCACCGGCTCCAGCAAAATCGACAGGATTTGCCGGTCAATAAAATTGAATGTGTAAACAACCACCAGAATACCCAGCGCGTAATGACGCGACTTGTAAATCTGATCATGCTCTATTGTTGAACTCATTGTGAATGCCCTCCCAAGCTGTTCATAAATCTAGCAAAATTGCCACAGCAAGAAAGTGCTAATTTTGATTGGCGGCCAAAATATGCGCCCTTGTCTTTGGGCAGGGTTCTGGCCTAATCTCGCGCAAGCTTTGACGGGAGGCCGATAATGAATGAAAACGCAGAATTTGATGTGATAATTTACGGTGCCAGCGGCTTTACCGGCCGTTTGGTGGCTGAATATATGGCCGCGCAATATGGCAGAACGGTGAATTGGGCAATGGCCGGGCGCGATGGCGACAAGTTGGCCGCTGTGCGTGATGAAATTGGCGCCGCGCCGGATACACCGCTTATTGTGGCTGATGCCGATAATCCCGATGCCTTGCGCGATATGGTCGCGCGCGCCAAAGTGATTTGCACAACGGTTGGCCCTTATCAGCTTTATGGCTCGGCGTTGGTCGCGGCTTGTGCTGAGCTTGGCACGGATTATGTTGACCTGTCCGGCGAGCCGGGCTGGATGCATGAAATGATTGAAAAACATGATGCGGCGGCGAAAGCCTCAGGCGCGCGGATTGTTCATAGTTGCGGTTTTGACTCAATACCGTTTGATTTGGGTGTTTTGTTTTTGCAAAACGCCGCCAAGGCGCAATTTGGTGCGCCCTGTCCGCGTGTCCGCACCCGCGTTTTGGCAATGAATGGTGGGTTTTCCGGCGGCACGGCAGCATCCTTAACGGCGACAATGGCGGCTTTGGGGCGCAATCCCGATTTGCTGCAAGTGCTGGCCAATCCGTTTTCGCTGGCTAACGGGTTTCAAGGCCCTGACCAGCCGGCCGATAATGCGCCCTATGAAGACAGCGTTCTCGGCCAATGGGTGGCACCGTTTATTATGGCGCCGATTAACACCAAAAATATCCACCGTTCCAATGCGTTGCTTGGTCATGCCTATGGCACGGATTTTCAATATGATGAAATGATGGCCACCGGTGCCGGTGAAGCCGGTGCGCAAATGGCAAAAGCTATGGCCTCGGTCAATCCCTTGGCCGGTGATGATGTGCCGCAGCCGGGCGAGGGGCCTTCCAAGGAAGAGCGCGAAGCGGGTCATTATGATGTGTTGCTTATCGGCACAATGGCAGATGGCCGCGAAATTCGCGCCGAAGTCGGCGGTGACAAGGATCCGGGCTATGGCTCAACCTCAAAAATGATTGCCGAAAGCGCGGTCTGCCTGATTGAGGATTGCGCCGATTTGCCGGGCGGCATTTATACAAGCGCACCGGCCATGGGCGACAAGCTGATTGACCGGCTGGTGAAAAATGCCGGTCTTTATTTCCGGCTGGCACAATAGACACGCCTTGCGGTTGAGGGGTTATCAGTTTCGGATATGACAGCCAAATTGCGCGTTAAAATCATTTCCAAAAACAGGATTGCCGGTTTTCAGCTTTTCGATTTGCCGCAATTCTTCGCCGATAAGGTGGCGTTTGTCACCGACCGCAGCGCGCGCGATTATGATTGGCTGGTTGTCTATGATGACTTGCCGCCGCGCGGTGATGAGCGTTTGTCATTGGGTGACGAAATTCTGGCCTGCCCGCCGGAAAATACCGCATTGATAACCTATGAGCCGCCATCGCTGAAATTTTACGGCACTGACTATATCAAGCAATATGGTCTGGTGCTGACCAGCCAGGGGCCGGAATATCTGTCCCATGCCGGAAGACGCGATATGCCGCCGGTCGGTTTCTGGTTTTATGGCGGCATGGCGCAATTGGCGGAAAATGACCAAGTGCCGGAAAAAACCGGACTGATTTCCATGTTTGGCTCGCCCAAGGCGGAAAAATTTACACTGCACCGGCGCCGCGCTGAATTTCTGGTCGAACTGGCCGAGGCGCTGGGCGGGCAGGTCGATGTTTTTGGCAAAGGCCATCGCTGGGTCGAGCATAAGGCGGAAGGCATTGACGCTTATCGCTATCATATCGCCGTTGAAAACCATATCGGGCCGCATCATTGGACGGAAAAATTGTCGGATGCGTTTCTCGGCTTCGCCCTGCCCTTTTATGTTGGCTGTTCCAATGCGGCTGATTATTTCCCCGAAGACAGTTTTATTGCGCTGGATATTCGCGACACACAAGCCGCTGTGGCGCGGATTCGCAAGGCGGTGGCAGATAATGAATATGAGCGCCGCCTGCCGGCCATTATTGAGGCGCGGCGGCGGGTTTTGGAAGATTACAATCTCGGCAATATGGTCGCGCGGCATATTCTGGCCGCGCAAGAAGACACAGCGCGGGTGGTCTTGCCGGTCGGTGCCAAAAATCAAGGTCGCATTTTAAGCCGCCATGCCACAATGCGGCAGGGTCTCAGCGTGTTTTTGCGCTATGCGCTGGGCAAGCGCGCGGCGCGGCGCCAGGGGCGGCGCTTTTATGCTGATTATCTGGCCGGGCGCGGATGATATATCGCGTCATTCAAAATCGACATAAGATTTTTCTTCCACAATATGGGCCCCGGTCAGCAGATTGATTTGCTTTTTCAGCGCGGCGCGATGGTCATTGGTTTTGTAAACCGCCCGCGCCAATTCAATAAAGCGTTGGCCGAAATTCTTTTCCGCTTCGCAGCGGCGAATATCATCCTCAATATCCCATAATGTCTCATTAACGCTTTTCAGCGCGCTTGTCAGTTGGGACAGCATGTCCGAGCTCGGCAAAGCGCGGTCGCGGGTCGTCGCCAGCGTTTCCAACTCATAGCGGATATTTTTGAGTTTTTGCGGGTCTTCAATGCGCGCCAATTTGATTTCCAAAATGGTTATTTTGTCAATCAGCTCGCCACTGCCAGCCTCAATATATATTTTTTCGCCGGTCATGGCGCGCCTCCTTGGTCTTGTTACTTACAGGCTCTTATTGGTGTTGAGCGATGACTCTCCTCTTACTGTTACTTGTCCTTTTGCCGGGCCTGCTACGGGCTTATCTTCGCGCGGCAGGAACAAAAAAACGTTAATGCGCGGCCAGCGTTTCTTGCGTGACCTGCCACAGCCTTTCGGCAAGGCTCTGGTCAACCGCCCAGCCCCGCACACCGGCCGGGCTGGCATCATCATCTGCCACCAAAGCCGCAATGTCGCAATCTTCACAATAAACCCCGCCCATGCCGTCAAGCGCGCTGGCGGTGGCGCACCACAGGCTTGTGCCAGCCCCCTGCAAAGGCGTTTTGAAGAAATTGGCCGCGCGCTCTGACGGTGTGCCATCTTCATTTGTCCAGCCCAATACCACCATTTCCTCATTCGCCAAATGGCGTTGCAGCGGGGTGAAAATCCCGCCCGGATGGACGGCAAAGGCGCGAATGCCATTGCCTTGTTCCAGCGCATCCAAATGCACAGCGAGCAGCGATTTGGCCGTTTTGGACTGGCCATAAGCCGCCCATTTTTCATAAGGTTTTTGGTTGTAATGCATATCGTCAAAATCAATGCCGCCAAGCCGGTGGCCAATCGATGACAGCGTGACCACACGCGCCTGCCCGCTTTCACCGGCGCGGCGCAAAAGCGGTAAAAGCCCTTGCAGCAGCGCGAAATGACCGAAATGATTAACTCCGATTTGCCATTCCCAACCGGTTTGCGTGCGCTGTTCGGGGCAGGCCATGACACCGGCATTGGCAATCAGAATATCAAGCTGTGTGTGGTTCTCGCCAAAAGCCTCGGCAAAGCGGCGGACATGGCCAATATCGGCCAAATCCATATCGCCAATATGCGCGGCCGGGATAATGCCCTGCAATGCCTCAATGGCGCGGGCGCGGTCGCGGGCCGGCACAAAGACTTGCGCACCGGCATTGGTCAAGGCGCGCACGGTTTCAAGCCCAATGCCGGAATAGCCGCCAGTGACCAAGGCGGTTTTGCCGGTCAGGTCAATATCGGCCAAAAACCGGTTCGGGTCGGTTTTGCCGTCAAATCCGGTGTTTAATGGTTTTTGCTGTGCTGAAATGCTCATATCGCGCTCCCCCGCCTGTGTGTCGGCTTTTCCTCTTGCCGCCAGCCTCGTTGATTAGCCCGATGCTGTCAAGCTGTGTGACAGGCTGTGCTAAAAGAGAGCTGCGTCAGAAACGATAGGCAAAGCCGGTGGACAGCCGTTTCTTCTCGCGCGGAATATCGTCAAATGGCATGTCATTATAGCGGTAATAATAGCCGGTGCGCAGGCTCAGCCGGTCGCTTAGCGGAATGGCCAGCGACAATTCCGCCGTCACCCGCATGTCATTTTCCGGCGCGTCTATATTGGGCTGCAAATAGGAAATGAAATACAGCTTATTGTCGCGCGGCAAAAGCCAGCTCATTTGCAGCGAAGAGGTGAGGCGGGTGACTTCGCGGTCAAGCGTGTCATTGGTCAAATGCTCCTCGCTTTCGCGCATCAGCCCGACCATGGCCAGCACGCGGCGTTCGCCGTCACCGCTGTTGAAAAACCGGCTGACCACACCGCCCAGCAGGCTGCGCTCGGCCATATTGGCGAAATCATCCTGCTCGGTCTGAATGAAAGTCTCAACCCGCAATGGGTTGCCGGTCAGCGCCCGCACATAGCGGACATGCACAAGCCCCTGATTTTCATTTTCAACCCCATTGACGCGGCCATAGGCAAGACTGCCAAAGGCGCGCCATTCATGGGCGCCGGTCTTGCGCAATATATTAAAGGCGGCGCTGTAATCGCGTTTTTCCGTGCTGCCGCTTTGGTCATCATAACTGCCTTCCAAGCCAATGCTCCAGCCTTCCGGTGTCGGGTCAAGCTGGCGCACAATAACTGTGGCATGGGCAGGGCCGGCCATCAGCCAGCCCAGCGCCAATAATATGAAAAGCTTGCCAGAAATCCGATTCGGCAAATGGTTGAAACCGCCGATAATGCCGCTTGGCTTGCCCATGAACTCTCCCTGTGTCCAATAAAACACGCTTTGTTTGGCCTGCGCCGCGCCCTCAGTCAAGCTTATCCGGGTTGAATTGCTCGCGCATGCTGGAGAAAATATCGCGCTGGCGCGGCGAGGATGAGCAATCGGCAACCAGCTTGATATTTGGCGCGACGGCCACCAATTCGCCATCATAGCGGAAGTCTTTATATTTCGGGTTTATCGCCAGACGCACTTTTTTGTCAGTGGTCAGCCGCATGCGCGCCAGACCATCACTGAAATGGGCGGTCATGCCGGTTTCCGGCTCTTTGACAATAAAGACATTTTCATCCATCCGGCACAGATTGACCAATTCGACATGCATGAGAATGGTTTCGGGCTGGCGCATATTTTCGCGCATTTGCGGAATGGCCTGCCAAATCGCGGTGGCAAAAACAAGGCTTACCACCACTGCCAAAAAAATGCCGCCGGTTTTGTCCATAACGCGCTCCGCAACTGAAACTCGCTTTATTTTATCAGAGATTACATGACAGCGGAATAATGCTAGCTTATGGGTCGCTTGTTATTTTTCGCATCAGGGATTCCATGACCAATCAACAATTTCGCTGGGGCATTTGGGCGACTGGCAGTATTGCCGCGACTTTTGCCCAAGATTTAACTCGGTCACGCTATGGCATATTTGCCGGTGTGGGCGCCCGTGACCGGCAAAAAGCGGTTGATTTCTGCGCCAAGCATGGCGGCACACCATCTGATGATTTGGCCGCGCTTTTGGCGCGCGACGATATAGACGGCGTTTATATTGCCACGCCGCATAATGCCCATAGTGCCAATGCACACAGCGCGCTGGCAGCCGGCAAGCCGGTTTTGTGCGAAAAGCCCTTGGGGCTGAATCAAGGCGAAGTTTTAAGCCTTTACGGCGCGGCTGACCGGCACAATGTTTTATTGGTTGAGGCGTTGATGTATCTCATGCATCCGCGCATGCATTTGGCCAAATCGCTGCTTGATTCAGGGCTTATTGGCGAGGTTACCGGCTTTGCTTCCGCCTTTGGCTTTGCTTTTCCCTACACGCCCGCGCACAGGCTTTATGACCCGCAATTGGCCGGTGGCGGCATATTGGATATTGGCATTTATCCGCTGACGGCGGCGCGGTATTTTCTCGGCGAGCCGCAAGCTTTGTCGGGCAATGCGCGGCTGACTGCGGATGGGGTAGATGCTGAGGCGCAAGCAACATTAAGCTATGACGGGTTTGAGGCGCATTTGCATTGCGCCATAGACACGGCGCTTGACTGGCATATCACCATTAACGGCACGCAAGGCAGGCTGAAAATCGAGCAGCCTTGGCATCCGGGGCCGGAAAATAATGCCATTATCGTGATTGATGATGCAGGTCAGGAAACCCGCCATCAAAGCGATGAGACACGCCCGCTTTATGCGGTTGAGGCCGACCATGTGGCGGAATTGGCCTTTGCCGGTCAAACAAGCTCGCATTTGGTGACGCCGGATTTTTCCATCAATACCGCCTATTGGCTCGATCGCTGGCGGCAAGCGGGCAATGTGCGCTATGCCGCCGACACGCTCGGCGCGGTCGGCTTTCATGGCGCGCCGGTTGGTGTGAACAAGGCTGGCGGCATCGCCCATGCCCAATTGCCGGGACTGGACAGCCCGGTGTCGAAACTGGTGCTCGGCACGGATAACCAGATTGACGCGCCAACCATGGCCGCTATGGGCGATGCTTTTGTCGAGGCCGGTGGCACGGTTTTCGACACTGCCTATGGCTATAGTGGCGGGCAAAGTGAGGTTCTGCTCGGCCAATGGGTCAAGGCGCGCGGCCTGCGCGATGATGTGGTGATTTTGGGCAAGGGCGCCCATCCGCCCGATTGCACACCGGAGGCCATGCAAAGGCAATTGACAGAATCGCTCGACCGGTTGCAAACCGACCATATTGATATTTACTGCCTGCACCGCGACAATCCGGATGTGCCGGTCGGTGAATGGGTGGACGCGCTTAATGGCGAAGTGCAGGCCGGGCGTATCGGCCTGTTTGGCGGCTCAAATTGGACGGCGGCGCGCATTGATGCGGCCAATGATTATGCCGCCGCCAATGGCAAGCAAGGCTTTGCGCTGCTCAGCAATAATTTTTCGCTGGCGCGGATGGAGCAACCGGTCTGGCCGGGTTGCGTGGCCAGTTCCGAAAATGATTTTCGAGCCTGGCACGAAACGCGCAATATGCCGCTTGTGCCGTGGTCATCGCAGGCGCGCGGGTTTTTCCTCGATTGGGAGCGTGACGGGCTGTCGCAAACCCGCCATATTGCTGACCCGAATAATGCTGAATTACAGCGCGTCTGGGTGTCGCCGGATAATCTGGAGCGCCGCCGCCGCGCCTTTGAACTGGCGGCGCGCTATCAGGTCAAGCCGATACAAATCGCCTTGGCTTTCGTGCTGCACCAACCCTTTCCCTGTTTCCCAATCATCGGGCCGCGCAATCCCATGCAATTGCATGAAAGCGCGGCGGCGGCGCGGCTGTCGCTCAGTGCAGAAGACTGTGCCTGGCTTGATTTGACCGATATTTAGCCGGTTCGGCCCCCTGTTTTGCATTGCCAAAATGGCGGCAGGCGCGCGGCCAGCCTGCTTTCTACGGCATTTTTCAAAGAAAAATTGCAATTTTGTGCAATTTATTGCATTATATTGCAGATAAGCAATTGGGGAGAAAAATGAAACAAAATATGATTTTAGCTGGCTTGGCGCTCTTTGGTCTGGTTTTCCTGCTCCTTGTTCCGCCGCCAAATAATGCAAATAATGACAGCTTTCCACCGCCTGTCCAATTGACCCTCAAATCACCCGATGGCCGTTTGCAGCTCGCTGTCTTCACCGATCAAGGCAAGCTCTATTACACGCTGGCGCATGACGGTAAGCAGGTGATTGACCGCTCGCGGCTTGGCCTGCGCTTTCGCGACCAGAAAGGGTTTGATGAAAATCTGACCATGCGCGAACTGGCCCGCAACAGCCATGATGCGCGGTGGGAGCAGGTTTGGGGCGAACGCCAATTTGTCCGCGACCGGCATGAGGCGCTGGTGATTGAGGTGAAACGCGCTGATTCCGGTCAACATATGCGCCTGCAATTCCGGCTTTTCGATGAGGGGCTTGGGTTCCGATATGAGGTGCCGAAACAGGCCAGATTCGCTTCCGCGCTGATAACCGATGAGATAACCCAATTTGCATTGCAGGGCGATGCCGATGCTTGGTGGATTCCGTCGCGCGAATGGAATCGCTATGAATATATTTACCATGAAACACGCGCGGATGCCGTGTCGCTGGTGCATACGCCTTTCACGATTCGGCAACAGGATGGCGTGCATTTGGCCATTCACGAGGCGGCGCTGGTTGATTATTCGGCCATGTCGCTGAAAAAGCTGCGCGATGGCTTGTTCAAGGCCGATTTGTCGCCGCGTTCGGAAGGCGGCTTGGTGCTGACTGAAAATGGTTTCACCACCCCATGGCGGACAATATTGGTCGGCGATGATGCGGCTGATTTGGCCAATGCTGATTTAATGCTGAATCTGAACGAGCCAAACAAGCTTGGTGATGTGAGCTGGTTCACGCCCGGCAAATATGTCGGCATTTGGTGGGGCATGCATATTCGTGACCGGACATGGGGCCGGGATGGCGTGCATGGCGCAACAACAGAAGAAACACGACGTTTTATCGAGTTTGCCGCCGAATATGGCTTTGACGGCATTTTGGTCGAGGGCTGGAATTTGGGCTGGGACGGCAATTGGTATGAAAATGGCGATGTCTTCAGCTTTACCGAAGCCTATCCTGATTTTGACATTGAGGCTTTGGCCGATTATGCGCGGCAAAAAGGCGTCCGACTTATCGGTCACCACGAAACATCCGGCAATATCAGCAATTATGAAAAACAGCTTGAGGATGCTTTTGACTTATATGAGCGGCTCGGCTATCGCGCTGTGAAAACCGGCTATGTCGCTGATGGCGGCGATATTAAGCGCATCGATGATAAGGGCATTACCCGCTATGAATATCATGACGGGCAGGCCATGGTGAACCATCACCATCATGTGATTAAGCGCGCTGCCGAGCACAGGCTGGCCATTAATCCGCATGAGCCGGTCAAGGGAACCGGGCTTTGGCGCACTTATCCCAATTGGGTCAGCCGCGAAGGCGCGCGCGGGCAGGAATATAATGCTTGGGGGATTCCGCCCAATCCACCGTCGCATACAACCATTCTGCCATTCACCCGCATGTTGTCCGGCCCGATGGATTTTACGCCCGGCATTTTCGACCTGCGGCCAAGCGAGCGCCCGCCCGTGCGCGCCGACATGCCACGCCATGATAAACGCTCGCGGATTGAAACAACACTGGCCAAGCAGCTTGCCCTTTATGTGACGATTTACAGCCCGATACAAATGGCGGCAGATTTGCCGGAAAACTATCTGGCGCGGCCTGATGCGTTTAAGTTTATCCGGCAAGTGCCGGCTGATTGGCAAGACAGCCGCACATTGCAGGGCGAAATCGGCGATTATATTGTTGTTGCCCGACGCGACCGCAACAGTCCGGATTGGTATCTCGGTGCCATCACAGACGAAAATCCAAGGCAGTTAAAAGTGCCGCTGGATTTTCTTGGCGACTGCGATTGCCGCGCCGAAATCTATGCAGACGGCCCGGCTGCCGATTATGACACCAATCCTTATGACTTTGTCACCCGCACACAGGCGGTTACCGGCACGGATATTCTTACCCTGAATCTGGGCGCCGGTGGCGGTGCCGCCATTCGGTTCACACCAAGGGCCCAATAGATTTGGTGCCGCCTAAAAGGTAAAGCAGGAGAAGGCCAATGTCGGGACACGCAAAACCGAGCCTGAATTTATGGCAAATTTGGAATATGTCCTTTGGCTTTTTTGGCATTCAAATCGCCTTTGGCTTGCAGAATGGCAATGCCAGCCGGATTTTTGAATCGCTAGGGGCCGATATTGCCAATTTGGCCTTATTTTGGCTGGCCGGCCCGATAACCGGTCTGGTGGTGCAGCCAATTGTCGGTCACTTTTCCGACAAGACATGGACATGGCTCGGCCGCCGCCGCCCTTATTTTTTGATTGGCGCTATTATTGGCTCGGTGACGCTGATTTTTATGCCGCATTCGCCGGCGCTTTGGATTGCGGTGGCCAGTCTGTGGATTCTCGATTCGGCGATTAACATAACCATGGAGCCTTTTCGCGCTTTTGTCGGTGATATGTTGCCGAGCAAGCAACGCGCAACCGGCTATGCCATGCAGGGAATTGTGATTGGTATAGGGGCGTTTTTGGCGTCCAATCTGCCGCTTTTGCTGACCGGGCTGGGCATTGCCAATACGGCTGAAAATGGCGGAGTTCCCGATAATGTCAAAATCGCTTTTGCCATTGGCGGCGCGCTGTTTTTTTCGGCGGTTTTGTGGACAGTGGTGAAAACAAAAGAATATTCACCCGAAGATATGCGCCGCTTTGAGCAAAATGCGGATATGCCCTTGGCTGAGGAAGAAGCAGCGGCTTTGCCGGCCGGGTTCTTCCTGCGCTTTGGCGGCGGCTTTCTCGTCGCCGGGCTGGCTTTGACATTGGCGCTTTACAATGCGCAAGTGCCGGGCGAATTATTTATCTTCACTGTCGGTTTGGCGGTTTTCGGCTTGCTGAATTGGTTTGTCGCCTTTCTCAAAATGCGGCAGGTCGCGGATATGGCGCTGAGCCATATTATGACCGATTTGGTGCGCATGCCGCCTGTCATGCGCCGTTTGGCGGTGGTGCAATTTTTTTCCTGGTTCGCCCTGTTCATTATGTGGATTTACACCAATTCGGCGGTGACGGCCCATCATTTCGGCACGTCTGATACATCAAGCGTGGCTTACAATCAGGGCGCTGACCTGGTTGGCAGCCTGTTTGGTTTTTATAATCTGGTGGCGACCGCCTATACATTTGCCATTCCCCGCTTGGTTGCCCTGCTGGGCGCGGCGCGGCTGCATGGGCTGAATTTGCTGGCCGGTGCGCTGGGACTGGCAGCAATATATTTTGTGGAATCACCCACCATGTTATATGTTGCCATGATAGGCGTTGGCATGGCATGGGCGTCTATTCTTACATTGCCTTATGTTTTGTTGTCGGATGCGGTACCGGCAGCGAAAATGGGCATTTATATGGGGATATTCAATCTCTTTATTGTCATACCGCAAGTCATTGTTGCGTCGATAATCGGTTTTATACTTGAGCATCTGTTTAACGGGTTGGCGATATATACGCTGCTTTTGGCCGCGCTGGTCATGGCAGGCGGTGGCGTAAGTGCAATCGTTTTGAATATTGAACGAAGGGCTTGAAGATTTGAAAAATGTAAAAATGAAAGACTTGGCCAATATGGCCGGTGTTTCTACGGCAACCGTGTCGCGTGCTTTGGCCGGTAGTCCGTTGGTGAACCCGCGCACGCGCAGAGACATTCTGCGTCTGGCGCGTGAAAACGGCTATAAACAATTAATCAGCGCCGAGCCGGGGGCAGGCAGCAATATGCGCTTCAATATTGTTGTGCCGCGTCCGCAAGGGCGTTTGGGCTGGCTGGATGATGCTTTTTTTCTCGAACTTTTGGGCGGGATTGGACAGGCGGCGCATACTTATGATTGCGATTTTGTCGTGTCGCATATTGTCCCGCGCACCATGGATGATTTGATGCAGCTTAATGATGAAGAAGGCTATCAAGGGACGATTTTCCTTGGCCAGTCATCGCTCCATAATATGCTCAATCGCATGGCTGATATCAGCAACAGCTTCATCGCTTGGGGCGCTGAGCTGCCCGGCCAGCGTTATTGCTCGGTCGGCAGCAATAATGTGAAGGGCGGTGAAAAGGCGACGCGGCATCTGGCGCGGCTTGGCCGTCGTCGGATTGCTTTTCTTGGCAATCGTGAAGCACCGGAAGTCCAGCAGCGTTATGAGGGTTATGTCAAAGCCTTGAGCAATGAGGGCATTGATTTTGACCCGGATTTGGTCATCACAGCGCCGTTTGAGATTGAAAGTTCAAGCTCCATCACGCGGTCAATTTTTGAACGCCATCGCGATATAGACGCGATATTTGCCAGCAGCGATACCATTGCCATTGGCGTGATAAGCGGCTTGCAGGCCATGGGCATTGAGGTGCCCAAGCAAGTTTCCGTTGTCGGCTATGATGATATTTTCATGTCACGATTTGTGTCCCCGCCTTTGTCCACAATCCGGCAGGATTTTGCTGCGGCAGGGCGCTTGATTATCTCAAAATTGCTGCATTTGTCGAGCGGTGAGCAAATGGTGTCAGAGCGTTTGCCAACCGAGATTGTGGTGCGCAATTCCTGCGGCGCTTAGCTGCCTGTTATAGCTGATTGTTGGCGGTTCAACCGAGGCACAGAATCCCGCTAAACGGGCCGAGGCTGCCGCTTTGCGCATCAAACTCACCGACTGTAATATCGGGCAAAGGGCCGTCCGTTTGCATCACATTGGCAATTTTTCCATCGCCAAGATTAATCTGGCAGCGCGCCGTCTGCCCTTGATGCGCGCGGTTAATGGTGAGCAAATCACCATTGGTCTCAACATGCATGTCACCAAGCCGCAATACCGCGCTGTTGCGGCGCGTATTCATGACCATGCGGTAGAAATTCAAAACGCTGTCGGCCTGCGTGTCTTGTTCGCTGACGCTGGTGCCAGCCGGTTGCTGGCAGTCGGCCGGCAACCAGCCCTCGGCTTGCGAAAAGCCTCTATTTTCATGGCCGCCAACCCACAGCATGGGCGTTCTGGCGCCATCGCGCCCCAAAGTATTGGGATAGCTGGCAATGGCTTCCGGGTCTTTCAGGGCCGATAAGGGCAGAACGCTTTGCAACATGGCAATTTCTTCGCCTTGATAGACAAAAATATTGCCCCGCAGGCTGGCCAAAAGCAGCGCCAATAGCTGTGCATATTGGCGGTCCGGGCAATTGCCTTTCCAGCGCGACAGGGCGCGCGGCGCGTCATGATTGGAAAATGCCCATGACGGCCAATTGCCGGTGCCGCCGCTTGTCCAAGGCGCAAGCGTTTTTGCCACCAAATCGGCAGTCAGCTTTTCCGCATAAAGAAAATCAAAACTGTAAGCCGTGTTCAAATGCTGGTTGCCGGCAATATAGTCATGCATTTCGCGGTCGGCTTCAGGCCCGCCTATTTCGGCGACTGTGAAGCGGGCCGGATATTCATCGGTCATGGCGCGCACACGTTTGACAAATTCCAGCGTTTCCGGTTGCGACATATTATGAATATGCTGCTGGAAATCATGCGGGATGCGCGGCGGCCATTTGAATTGCGTGCGCGCCGGATTGTCGCGCAAAGATTGGTCATGCATGGCGAAATTCAGCGCGTCCAATCGGAAGCCGTCAACACCCATATCCAACCAGAACCGGCTGGCTGCAAGCAGCGCATCTTGCACATCACGATTATGCAGGTTCAAATCCGGTTGGCGGTCGAGAAAATTATGCAGATAATATTGCTGGCGCCTTGTGCACCATGCCCATGCGCTGCCGCCAAAAACCGACAACCAATTATTCGGCGGCGTGCCGTCAGGGCGCGGGTCGGCCCAAACATACCAATCTGCTTTTTCATTGTCGCGGCTGCTCTTGCTTTCGACAAACCATTTGTGCTGGTCAGATGAATGAGAATAAACCTGATCAATAATGATTTTTAATCCGGCGGAATGGGCCTCATTGAGCAAAAGACGAAAATCATCAAGCGTGCCGAATGTCGGGTCAACATTGCAGAAATCGGAAATATCATAGCCAAAATCGGCCATGGGCGAGGTGAAGAAAGGCGAAATCCAAATCGCCTCCATATTCAACCGGCTGATATAATCAAGCTTTTCACGAATGCCGTTCAAATCGCCAATGCCATCATTATTGCTGTCTTTGAAGCTGCGCAAATAAATGTGGTAAATGGCAGCGCCTTTCCACCATGTTTCGGCATGGGTCGGTGCTGGGTCGGAAGAAGCGGCTGCGATACTCATAACAATCTTCTATTTGGCTCGGCAAATCGTCCAGGAAAGAGCGGGCAAAGACAGGGAATAACTGCCCGGCAGATTCGGTTTTTTGGCGCAATTTGCATGCAAGGCTTCAAAGCGTTTTGAGGCCGCTTCAATTTCAATATTGACGGTTTCAGAGCTGGTGCCAAAATTCATGGCGATGACATACTCATTGCGTGTCTTTGGGTCAAATCGGGAAAACACAAAAACCGACCCGTCATGGGCGGCAGCGCGGATTTTTATATCGCCGCGCGACAGAGCCGGATGGCTTTTGCGTAATTTTGCCATGCGGGCAATGTCACGATAAAGCGGATGGTTCTCGTCAAAATTACTGTCGGCGGTTGTTTTATTCGTGCCCAGCAATTGATTGTCATTGTAAACGGCAACTTGGCTCGGAAACATGTTTTCGCGCGCCAGCTGGTCGCCACCATCGCTGACAAAGCCCTGCTCATCGCCATAATAAATCACCGGCACACCGCGCATAAACATCATCAGCGCATGGCCCAAAGTGACCCGTTGCAGCAATTCCGGCTTGGCCATGTCCGGGTCATGCTGGGCCAGCAGGCCGGAAAATCGCCCCATATCATGATTGCCGAGAAAGACCGGTTGGCGACGGGCCATGGCAGCACCGCCCTTGTAAAGCGCATCGGCGCGCAAGAATTTGTCAAGCACATCAGTGCCGCTTTGGCCTGATGTCACCTGAAAGGCCACTGACTGAAAAGCAAAATCAAGCAATTGGTCAAAGCCTTCAATATGGGTGAAACGGGCCAGCGCACCGGGGTCAAAATCATAGACTTCGCCAAACATGTAAAAATCCGGCTTGCCGGCGGCTTTGGCTGCGTCTTCTATTGCCGGCAAAAAGGCTTGCCAAAATGCGCTGTCAACATGTTTGGTTGTGTCAATGCGAAAGCCGTCAATGCCATAATCCCGAATCCAGTCGGTGAAAATCTCAATAAAGCCGGCAATGACTTTCGGATGCTCGGTCATTAAATCATCAAGACCGGAAAAATCTCCAATAACCGCGCTTTCCCCGTGCCAATGGGTATTGCCGCGATTGTGATACAGGCTGACATCATTGAGCCAGGCGGGCACTTTCACATCGCGTTCTTCTGGCGCCACATAGGGCGTATAGGCGAAATTCGGGTTGGTGATGCGCGAAAAGTCGCGTTTGGTTTGACCATTGGCATCAGTGGACAAAAAGCCCTTATTGATTTTTTTGCCGCGCGGGCCGCCCTTTGTTTGATAGGGATAGTCGGCAATCGCACGATAGGGGCAAGACGGGTCAGTCTTTTCGCCTGTCCATTGCGGGTCATGGCATTCGCGAAAGGCAATCACATCAGCCGTGTGATTGGTGATAATATCGAGATAGAGCTTCATGCCGCGCGCGTGCAAAGCATCAATCAGGCGCTTGAAATCCTCATTGCTGCCCAGATGCGGGTCAATTTGCGTATAGTCGATTGTCCAATAGCCGTGATAGCCGGCGCTTTCATTGCCGCTATCGCCTTGCACCGGCTTGTTTTTGAATATCGGGCCGAGCCAAATCGCGGTCGCCCCCAAACCCTCAATATAATCGAGCCGGTCAATCAGCCCGGCCAAATCACCCCCATGGTAAAAGCCCTTATGCGTCGGGTCATAGCCATGGGTTAACCGGTCGCCCTTTATCCCGCCCGTATCATTCGACCGGTCGCCATTTTCAAAGCGGTCGGGCAGCATGAAATAAATAATCTCATCTTCAACCGGCCGGTCAATTGCCATAGCCCCTGTCGATATAGTCGCCGTGCCGGGCAAGAGCAAAATAAATAAAGCGGTCAGTCGAAGCCATGCGGGCATGAGGTGTTTCCGTCAGCAATTAGATGCAAAAGGCTTTAGCAGTCTTTTGCAAAAAATACAACAAATTGTTTGGATTCATGAAAAATTGTCTTACGGAGACATTTTTTATTCTGGCCGGGTTTTCGCCGAAGAAAAATCAATAATTGTATAAGCAATTGTTTATAAATATAAAATAATCTAATTCATAAAAATTACGAAATATGGCGGGTGATTTCCGGCCCAGAAAAATTGTAAAATATTTGCATAATGCTTGCAACAAATTGCATTTTGTGATTATTTTACCCTGTGCGAGGAGGCACTGTTCATTTGCAGCTGGGCGACAGCTTTGCTGCAAAGCAGAAGGGAGAACCCATGAGTTTGAAAACGAAACGCCATAACGGGCTTTTGACCAGCGTGGCAACCATTTCCATTATTGCAAGCATGAGCGCGCCTGCAATAGCGCAATCAAATGACGAGGCGGTTGACGAAGTGACGGTGACCGGTATTCGTCAATCCATCAAATCATCAATTGACGCCAAGCGCGTGGCCAGCTCGATTGTTGAAGCCGTCTCGGCGGAAGATATTGGCAAATTGCCGGATGTCTCAATTGCCGAAGCGATTTCGCGCATGCCCGGTCTGGCTTCGCAAAGAACCCGCGGCCGGTCTTCGGTTATTTCCATTCGCGGCCTTGGCCCGGATTACACAACCGCCCTGTTGAACGGGCGCGAGCAAGTAACCGCAAATGACAGCCGTGGCGTCGAGTTTGACCAATATCCGGCTGAAATGATGAGCCAGGTCATTGTCTATAAAACACCTGATGCCGGGCTGATGGGCCAAGGTCTTGCCGGCACGGCTGATTTGCGCACCATTCGTCCGCTGTCCTATGGTCGTCGGGCGTTGAGCGTCGGCATGCAATATGAAGATAACAGCCTCGGTGAATTGAGCGATGGGCCGGATGCCACCGGCCAGCGCCTGACCGCGACTTATGTTGACCAAAATGAAAACGGCACGCTGGGCTGGGTTATTGCTTTTTCCGACCAGACCACACCGTCGCAATCAGAGCGTAATATCATTGACTGGAATTACGGCACGGCAAGCGATTCGGACTCAAGCATTATTCCGCTTGGCATGAAGCAGGCTGCGGAAAGCCGCGAGCTTGACCGCAATGCCATGGCCGCGACAGTCGAATTCGCACCTTCCGAAGCTCTTTCGGGCAGTCTTGATTATTTCAGCACTGATTTCGAAGATGGCGGCGTGCTGCGGCGTATTCAAATGCCATTTTCCGGTTGGTCCGGGGCCAGCTTGGCCAATGGCTACACCGCGGCAGGCGGTTATGTGACACAGGGCACATTTGAAAATGTGTTTACCATTATCCGTAATGATGCCCGTTCGCGCGATGCCGATATGGATGCGATTGGCCTCAATCTGAATTATCAGGTCAATGACCAATTATCGGTCGAGTTTGACTATGGCAGTTCGGAAATCAGCCGTAAGGACCGCGATTTGGAAACCTATTCCGGCCCGGTTGACGGCAATGGCGCCCGTGTGTTGTCGGATATTAATTTCGAGCGCCGCGGTGACCAGACTTATCGTTTCACTTCGGACACGAATTTTGCCGACCCATCGACAATTTATCTGAGCGACCCGGGCGGTTGGGGCCAAGTTGGCTTTGACAAAACCATGTCGATTGATGATGAGTTGGAATCGCTGCGCCTTTCAGCACTTTATGAAATGGGCGATGACGGCTTTGTCACCGATGTTGAACTCGGCGTTAACAATTCTGTTCGCGAGAAAAGCCATTCAAGCGATGAGAATTTCCTGCGTTTGGCGGCCCCTATCGCCGTGCCGACCAGCATTCGCCAAAGCCCGGTTGATTATGGCTTTGTCGGCTTTGGCAATATTATGGCCTATGACCCGATTGCGGCGGTCAATAGCGGTATTTATACCGTTGCGCCGAATTTGGGGCTGGGTGAATTGCAGCGTCGCTGGAATGTCGAAGAGGATGTCACAACCCTCTATGCGAAGGCTAATTTCACGGCGGAAATCGCCGGTAAGCCGGTGACCGGTAATCTGGGCGTTCAATATGTCATGACCGACCAGACATCAACCGGTATCACAATCGATGCGGCCTCAATTGCCGCGGCGACGGCCTCCGGTGTTTATCCGACAACCACGATTTCGCATGACTATACAAATCTGTTGCCAAGCGTGAATGCGACAATGGAACTGGATGAGGATACATTGTTGCGCTTTGGTGTGGCCGAAACTCTGGCACGTCCGTATATGAAAGACTTGCGGGCCAACCAGTCAGTCTCTTCCAATTCGCAGATTTGCTCCGTCGATGGTGATGGCAATTTTGTCTATAATGCCAATGCGGTCAATCTGGCGACCGGGCAGACCTGCCTGACATCTGATGGCGGCAACACCACACTCGAGCCGATTGAGGCGATGAGCTATG
Source organism: Parvibaculales bacterium (assembly GCA_049597955.1). GTDB lineage: Bacteria > Pseudomonadota > Alphaproteobacteria > RS24 > RS24 > JAYPAN01. The sequence continues at coordinate 12,681 of JBMYND010000012.1, read as the reverse complement.
ATATTTCCTATGAGAAATATTTCGCCGATGGCGAAGGCAGCCTGGTGGCGGCCTATTTCTACAAGGATATTGACCGGTGGGTGTTTGGCAGCGCGCAGCGTATTCTGGATCTGCCGGAAGCCGCGACAGCGATATTCGGTGCCGATATTGTCGCCGCCAATCCAACCATTACGCAAGTTGCCTCAACGCAGCCGCGTAATTCCGATGGTGGCAGCATGAGCGGTATCGAATTGGCCGCCAATATGCCACTCAGCATGGTCAGCGACCGGCTGGACGGATTTGGCCTGTATTTCAGCTATGCCAAGCTTGACAGCTCAATTGCACCGGCTGGCACGGATATTGAAATCCCCGGCCTGTCGGACAATATTGTGAATGCGTCTGTTTGGTATGAGAAAAACGGGCTCAGCTCACGCATCAGCTATCGCCGCCGCGCGGAGTTTCTCGGGGAAATCATCAATTATAATGGTGACCCGAACAATAAGCGCATTGGCAGCGAGGCCGTTATTGACGCCCAAATCGGTTATGAATTGCAAACCGGTCAATTGCAGGGCCTCAATCTGACACTGCAAGCCTATAATCTGACGGATGAGGAATTCACCCAATATGATAATGGCGGGCTGCGTGAGCATGCGGTCTATGGCACCACTTATATGCTTGGAGCGAATTACAAGTTCTGATTTGCATATCAGTTCTTCCAAGCTAGAATTCTCCCCCTTCCCCCGTCGGCCTTTGGTCGGCGGGGGAGACTGTCTGTGTGAAGCAAAGCCGGGAAAATTTTATGCAAAAGCTTGAGAAACTTGTCATTGTCGGGGGCGGCACAGCCGGATGGATATGTGCTGCCGCATTGGCGCGTCGATTTGAAAACCAGCTCGATATCAGGCTGGTAGAATCCGATGCGATTGGCACAATTGGCGTTGGTGAGGCGACCATTCCGCAAATCCGCCTGCTCAATCAAGTGCTTGGTCTTGATGAAAATGAATTCATGAAACAGACGATGGCCACCATCAAGCTGGGCATTGAATTTTGCAATTGGGGCGAGAAAGGCGAAAAATATATTCACACATTCGGCGATACCGGCCTTAATCTGGGCGGGCTGAATTTCCACCATTACTGGCTGCGTATGAACCAAGCGGGCCATCAAAGCGATATATGGGATTATTGCGTCAATGCCAAAGCCGCTTATGCGGGCAAATTTGACCGGCTTGACCGGCTTGGTCAAACGCCCATGCTCGGCCCCTCCCATGCCTTTCATTTTGACGCCGGTCTCTATGCAAAATTCTTGCGCAATTATGCCGAACAGCGCGGCGTTATTCGCCATGAAGGCATGGTGCAAGATATTGTGCTGAATGGCGAGAGCGGCGATATTGAAAAAATAATACTGCAATCGGGCGAGGCGCTGCACGGCGATTTATTTATTGACTGCACCGGTTTTCGCGCGCTGTTGCTGGGCCAAAAACTCGGTGTCGGCTATCAGGACTGGTCGGCCATGCTGCCCTGCGACCGGGCGATTGCCATTCCATGCGCGCGCGCTGACGGGCCGCTTTTGCCCTATACGCGCTCAACCGCGCACAGCGCCGGCTGGCAATGGCGTATTCCCTTGCAGCATCGCACCGGCAATGGCCATGTCTATTGCTCCGAATTTATGTCGGATGATGAAGCCCTTGACGTTTTGCTCAGCAATCTTGACGGGGAAAGCTTGGCGGAGCCGAATAAAATCCGCTTCACGACCGGTCGGCGTGAGACTTTCTGGGAGAAAAACTGCATTGCAATCGGTTTGGCCAGCGGTTTTCTCGAGCCGCTTGAATCGACCAGTATTCATCTTATCCAGTCAAATATTGGCAAACTTATCGAGCATTTCCCGCAAGGCGGCATCTCACCGGCCTTGCGGGCGGAATATAACCGCCAAGTGATTGAGGAGTTTGAATATATCCGCGATTTTATCATCCTGCATTATCATGTCACCCAACGCAGTGGCGACCCGTTTTGGGATTATTGCCGCGAAATGACAGTGCCGGACAGTCTGCGCCATAAAATCGATTTATTCGCCGAGGCGGGGCGGTTTTATCGCAGCGCCGATGACTTGTTTCGTCCGGCCAGCTGGCTGCATGTCATGATGGGCCAAGGGCTGTTTCCAAAAACCTATCACCCAATGGCTGATGACATTGAAACGACCCAGCTTGACGAGACTTTTGACAATATCAAAACCATTATCAATCGCGAAGTTGACCGCATGGCGACGCATGAAGCGTTTATCGCCGCCAATTGTGCAGGCACTTAGGCCGACACTGTGGCGCGCCTATTGTTCCGGCTGTGGCTTTTGCTGATTATGCCGTCAATGGCTGTGTCAGGCCAAATCACCCATATTGATGATTTTGCGTCGCAATATGATGCGCCGCGCTCTATCCGCATTTGGACACCGGATAATTACCCCGCCCATGCCCCCTATCGCGTCATTTATATGCATGATGGGCAAATGCTGTTTGATGCGCGCAAGACGTGGAACGGGCAGGAATGGCGTGCCGATGAAACCGCGCAAAAATTGCATGATGCGGGCGACTTGCCGGGCTTTATCATTGTCGGTATTGATGCGCGCGCCAATGCAGCGCGCTATGGCGAGTATTTTCCGCAAGACGCAGCGGCATTGCTGGAGGCACCTTATGGCGCGGCGGCTTTGCGGGCCAATCATTATTTGCGTTTTGTTGTTGAGGAATTAACGCCCTATATTGAGGCCAATTATGCCGTGCGCAAAGATAAGGCGGGCCGCTTCATGGTCGGCTCAAGCATGGGCGGTCTGATATCGCTTTACGCGCTGGCACGCTATCCGGATATTTTTGGCGGCGTGGCGGCCATGTCAACCCATTGGCCGGGCGGGCCGGTTAGCAATTGGCAGAAATTGGACGCTGGCGGCAAGGCGACCGCCAAAGCCTTGCAGGATTATTTTATTGCCAATTTACCGGCACCGGGACAGCACCGTTTATATTTTGACTATGGCTCGGCCACGCTTGACCGGCTTTATCCGCCATTGCAACGCGCTTTTGACCGGCGGTTGGTGGTGGCCGGTTTCAAAACGGATGACTTTACCAGCCGATTTTTTGAAGGGGCGGCGCATGACGAAACCGCTTGGGCGGCTCGGCTTGGCGGTGTTTTGCGTTATTTGCTCGACCCGCAAAAGCCAATTAAATCATCGGCGCAGCAATAAAACCGCTATTTGCCGCGACGTATAAGCCGCCACAAAAATCTGAGCCATTGATTATTCAGCGCATGCAGCAGCAATTCAAAGCGTTTCGGCGTTATCGCGCCATTGGACATGATTTGAACTGTTTGCAGGCGGATAGACAATATCATTTCCTCGCGCATTTTGGCCACGACCGCGCTGTCGCCCCCACTGCCAAGTGTTTTTGCCATTTGCCCCATCACGGCGGCAACCACACGCCGACCCAACCAGTGATGTTTGATGTCGGCCAATGTTGTGTTGCGGTGATAGGGGCGCACTTGTTCCGGCACGCTGACCTGCAAGCCAAGTCGGTTTAAGGCGGTATCATCCATCACCACATAGGGGGTTTCGGCCAAAGCGGCCTGATTGCGCGCGCCGCTATCGGCCACCGCCACCTGCATTTGCCGGCGAATATCAGTGCTGGAAGCGCCAATCAGAATATCAAAGGCGCCGGGTTCGACCAGCCAGTCATCGGCTCCAATATCGAAATAGGCAAAGGCGCGGCGCGGCAAGGTAAACCGGACGCGCTTGGTTTCACCGGCTTGCAGGAAAACCTTGTCAAAGCCCTTTAACTCGCGGTCAGGCCGATAGGCGGTGGCGTCCACATCGCGCACATAAAGTTGCACGATTTCAGCCCCCGCTTGCGCGCCGCTATTGGTAATATCGAGCGACAGGCTCAGCGCATCTTCATCACTGCCCGGCGTGCCGGAGAGCGTTATTTCGCCATAATCAAATTGCGTATAGCTGAGGCCGTGACCAAACGGAAACAGCACCGGTTTTTCATGGGTGATGAAATAGCGATAGCCGACATTCAGCCCTTCGCGGTAAACCAATTGCCGATTGTGATTGGCAAAGTTTTCCTGTGAGGGGCAATCGGCCAGCGCCAAAGGAAATGTCTCAGCCAGCTTGCCGCTTGGATTAACATCGCCCAATAGCAAATCCACCAAGGCCCCGGCACCGGCCTGACCGGCCAGATAGGTTTCGAGAATCGCATTGGCTTGGTCATGCCACGGCATTTCAACCGGCGCGCCATTGGACAGGGCAATCACGCAATTCGGATTGGCGGCCAATACCGCTTCAATCAGCGCCTCCATTTGTGGCGGCTGGCGCAAGCTTGTGCGGTCATAGCCTTCCGCTTCAAACAGGGCGGGCAGACCGGCCATAACAACCACTTGCTCGGCCTTTTCGGCAATTGCCACTGCCTCGTCAATCAGCGTTGCGTCAGGCGCGCAAAACTCGGCATCATAGCCCGGCGCGTAAAGCACTTTATCGGCACCGAGCGCCTCGCGAAACAGCGCCAGCGGCGTGTCAATGCGGGTTGCATTGACCTGCGAACTGCCAGCGCCCTGAAAGCGCGGCGTCTCGGCAAACGCGCCGATAAGCGCCAATGTTTTGTCTTTTTTGAATGGCAATGTCGCCTTACGGTTTTTCAACAGAACCGCGCCTTCGCCGGCCGCCTTGCGCGCCAATGCGTGATGGGCGTCAAAATCAATTTGCGTGTCACCGGCATTGTTTTGCGCCGCCAATGTCAGGCGCACAATATGGGCGGCGGCTTTGTCGAGTGCGGTTTCGGCCAGCGTGCCATTGGCGATGGCGGCGACAACACGCGCATCATTCTGGCCGCCACTGCTCGGCATTTCCAATTCCAGCCCGGCGGCAATGCCGCGTGGCCGGTCATTCACCGCCCCCCAATCGGTCACCACCAGACCTTGAAACCCGAAACGCCCGCGCAAAATATCGCCAAGCAATTCTTCATGCTCGCTGCAATAAATCCCGTTTAACCGGTTATAGGCGCACATGACTGTCCAAGGTTGGGCTTGGGTGACAGCCGCTTCAAAAGCGGGCAGGTAAATCTCAAACAGGGTTCGCCGGTCAACCAGCGTATCGACAACCATGCGATGCGCTTCCTGATTATTGGCGGCAAAATGTTTCAGGCTGGTGCCGGTGCCGGTGCTTTGCACACCTTTGATGAAATGGATTGCCATTTGGCCGGTCTGATACGGGTCTTCGGAATAATACTCAAAATTGCGGCCGCAAAGCGGGTTGCGCTTGATATTCACGCCGGGGCCCAGCAACACGGCAACATTTTCGGCGCGACATTCAAGGCCAATGGCATGGCCCACTTCTTCAATCAGACCGCTATCCCAGCTTGAGGCCAAAGTCACCGCAGTCGGAAAACAAGTCGCCGGCACCGAGGCCAGCATGCCCAAATGGTCGGCATGGCTGCCTTGCTTGCGCAGGCCATGTGGCCCGTCTGACACCATTGTTTTGCCCAGCCCATATTGCGGCAAATCCTGTAAATGCCAGAAAGATGACCCCGACATGAGCGCGGCTTTCTCCGCAATGCTCATTTGCCCGACAAGCCGCAGCGCCGCCTCGGCAAAATCGCGCGGATGGGCCTTGCTGTCGGCCTGTTTTTCTCGTGTCATCAAAGCCCCCTTCATTGACTTATGCATCATATCAGCATTGTCCCGCACAGGCGAGACCCGCTGCCCGCATCAGCAGGCTTGCCACGAATCGCGTCTATGCATAATTTTTAAGGCAGTAATGCATAGGACGGGGAGGACGCACCATGCAGGACATGCCGGAAAAAGCCGAAGACAGTCAGGCGGCGCTTTATTGGGCGGCCAATTTGCAATTGCTGTTCAAATTGCTGGCTGTCTGGTTTGTCACCTCTTTCGGGGCAGGCATATTATTTGTCGATACGCTCAATGGCGTGTCTTTCCTTGGCGTGCCGCTTGGTTTTTGGTTTGCCCAGCAGGGCGCGATTTATGTTTTTGTCATTCTGATATTTGTCTATGCCCGGCAAATTGAAAAGATTGAACGGCGTTTCGGCCTTAATGACGGTATCGATAATGAGGGAGAGGACGCATGAACACCCAGGCGTTGAGTTTTCTGTTTGTTGGCCTTTCCTTCGCGCTTTATGTCGCCATTGCGATAAAGTCGCGCGCGGCCTCGACCAAAGAGTTTTATGTCGCCGGTGGCCATGTCCACCCAATAGCCAATGGCATGGCGACCGCCGCCGATTGGATGAGCGCCGCCTCGTTTTTGTCCATGGCCGGTATTATCGCCTTTGCCGGATATGACGGCTCCATCTATCTTATGGGCTGGACCGGCGGCTATGTGCTGCTGGCGCTGCTGCTGGCACCTTATTTGCGCAAATTCGGGCAATTCACCGTGCCGGATTTTATCGGCGAACGCTATTACTCCAAGCTGGCGCGGCTGGTGGCGGTGATTTGCCTGATTGTGATTTCCTTCACCTATGTGGCCGGGCAGATGCGCGGCGTCGGCGTTGTGTTTTCGCGCTTTCTCGACATTCCGATAAATATGGGCGTGCTGATTGGCATGGGCGTGGTGTTTTTCTATGCCGTGCTGGGCGGCATGAAGGGCATCACCTATACGCAAGTCGCGCAATATTGTGTGCTGATTTTCGCCTATCTGGTGCCGGCCATATTTATTTCCATGCTGATTACCGGCAATCCGGTGCCGCAATTGGGGCTGGGCGGCGAGGTGGGTGCCAGTGGCATGACCGTCTTGCAAAAACTCGACACCACATTGGTTGAGCTGGGATTTCAGCCCTATACGGAAAACAAGAAATCCATGGTTGATATTTTCGCCATCACGCTGGCGCTGATGGTCGGCACGGCCGGCCTGCCGCATGTGATTGTGCGCTTTTTCACCGTGCCGAAAGTGGCTGATGCGCGCCGCTCTGCCGGTTATGCGCTGGTTTTTATTGCGCTGCTTTACACAACGGCTTCGGCGGTTGGGGCCTTTGCGCGCATCAATTTTATCGAAACCGTCAATGAGACCAGCTATGTCGGCGCGGCAGATGAACGCGCGACACCGGCCTGGGTCAAAAGCTGGGAAAATATCGGCCTGATTGGCTGGATGGATAAAAATAATGACGGGCGTATTCAATATCGCGCCGGCGCGCCGTTTGAAGGCAAGCCCGAATTTACCGGCAAAGTCGGCGCGCATGGGCAGAAATTATTGAATAATGCGCCGACCGATAATGCCAATGAGGTTTATGTTGACCGCGATATTATGGTTTTGGCCAATCCCGAAATTGCCAATTTGCCGGGCTGGGTGATTGCGCTTGTGGCGGCAGGTGGTGTGGCCGCTGCTTTGTCCACGGCGGCCGGTTTGTTGCTGGTTATTTCCAGCGCCGTCAGCCATGATTTGTTGAAAAAAACATTCACCCCGCAATTTACCGACCGGCAGGAATTATGGGCGGCGCGTCTGGCGGCAGCCGGGGCAATTCTGATTGCCGGTTATTTTGGCATTAACCCGCCCGGCTTTGTGGCGCAAGTTGTGGCCATGGCTTTTGGACTGGCGGCCAGCTCGCTATTTCCCGCGATTTTAATGGGGATTTTCATGCAGCGCATGAATCGCGAAGGCGCGATTGCCGGCATGTTGGGCGGTTTGGTGTTTACCATGAGCTATATTTGGTATTTCAAATTTTACGCGCCGGAAGCCAATATGGCGGCCAATTGGCTGTTCGGTATTTCGCCGGAAGGCATTGGCGCGGTTGGTGCGCTGGTCAATTTTGCTGTGGCGCTGTGTGTGGCGCGGTTTGCCCCGCCTGTGCCGGAGGCGACATTGCGGCTGGTGCAGTCAATCCGTTCGCCATAAACATGCAGGCTTAGTGACAGGCTTTGCCAAGTGCTTTCAGCCGCCAGTAATTATAGGGCAAGGGAGCCAGAAAACCGGCCAGCCACATAAAAGGCAAAACGGTGAGGCTGAGCCGCGCCCCGCCCATAATGATTAAATCAACGCCATTCATTGCCAATTCCATCGCAATCATCGAAATCAGCGACATGCCAATCGCTGTTTTGAAGGCCGCGTCCAGCGCCATTTGCCGCGACAGGATAACGGTTTCCAGCGCGATTGAGGTTAATATGCCATTGACCATGGCCAGCCCCATAATCGCCATGACCGGCCAGTCAATCTCCAGCAATTGAAAAGCCAATATCGTCCCCATATCGCCAATCGAACAACCGGCAAGGCACCACAGCGTATTGACCGAGGCGCGCCGCCAGCTTGGCCGGCAGCGCCAGTCAATCGCCCAGAAAGATTGTGTCGCGCTCATTGGACAGCTTTATCACAAAACCGGTCTTTATTTCAGGCGTTTTCTTTAAGGCGGGGTTTTATGAGCGCGGCGGCGCGTGCTCGACCGGCCCGTTTTCTTCGACCCAACCGGCAAAGCCTTCAGTGATATGCGCCGCTTCAAAACCCATATCCTGCAAGCTCGCCGCGGTCAGCGCCGAGCGCCATCCGGCGGCGCAATACAACACATATTTTTTGTCCTGCCCGAAAACTTCCTTGAAATAGGGGCTTTCCGGGTCAATCCAAAACTCAATCATGCCGCGCGGCGCATGCACGCTGTTTGGCACAAAGCCAAGTTTCTGGCGCTCGCGCACATCGCGTATATCAACAATCACCACATCTTCTTGCGTCGCCATGGCAATTGCTTGTTTGGCGGTGATTTCCTCAATCCGCGCTTTTGCGTCGCGCACCAGCTCGGCTACGGGCTTTTTCAATTTCTGTCCGGTCATGTCGCATTCCTCCCATTGGCAGGATAACGCAAAATGCATGAAAAGCCAGTTTTGCCTGATATTGGAGAAGGCGGCGAGTCACATCATAATAGCCGCTCACAGGAGGTGCGCGCGTTTCATGTATCGGTTCTACATGCCTATTCCGGCTTTGCCGGTTTTTTGCGTCTTTATCCTGTCGCTGATGATGGCGGCAGCGCAGGCGCAAAACACAATTGCTGACCGTTTTTGGGTGTTAAATTCCAGCACCGAAATTCTCGCTGCTGACGGGCGCGGCTTTACCAAACGCGAGCCGGGCGGCTGGATGGGGGAAATCGCTTTTCGCAAACGCGCCGATTGCCTTTATGTGTTGGAAAAAACCATGCTCGAAGCGGGTTATGACACGCGCCAAGGGCTGAAAGCAGAAGTGTTTTTTGACACACATATCAGCCGCAAGTTTGAGACCGTCAATGCTTTGGGGGACACGCAGCGGTTCACGATTGAATGTCGGCAAAGCCAATTTGTTGACAAATCAGCCTGGGATTAGGCGCGGCACTGGGATTAGGCGCGGCAGGCAATCAGATTATTGCGAAACAAATCAGCGCAGGCGCGCCAGCTAAACTTTTCCGCATGGACGCGGGCCAATTTGGCATCGGCTTTGAGCGCGCCTTCGGCTGCCGCTTGCAAGTCATGGTCAAGAATGGCGGCGTCGCAACCGGCCAACACATCAAGCGGGCCGGTGACCGGATAGGCGGCGACCGGCAGGCCGCAGGCCATGGCTTCGAGCAAAACAAGGCCGAAAGTATCGGTCAGGCTGGGAAAGACAAAAATATCGCCGCTGGCATAATGGGCGGCTAAATCTTCGCCGAATTTCGGGCCGGTGAAGACAACATCAGGATATTGTTTGCGCAGGCTTTCAAGCTGGGGGCCGCCGCCGACAACCAGCTTGCTGCCGGGCAGGTCGAGATCCAGAAAACGGCCAATGTTTTTCTCCACTGAAATGCGGCCCACATAAACAGCAACCGGGCCGGGCAAATCAAGGGCTTTTGGGCGTTCGGGGTTAAATAACTCCGTATCAACGCCGCGCGTCCATGTCACAGCATTGGTAAAACCGCGCGCGCATAAATCCTGTTGCAGGGAATCAGTAGCGACCATCATGGCACTGGACGCGGCGTGGAAGCGTTTAACCACGGCATAGCCAAGGCCAAGCGGGATACCGGCATTTTCCTTTGCATATTCGGGAAACTTGGTGTGATAGCTGGTGGTGAAACGCCATTTGCGCTTCAGACACAGGCGTCGCGCCGCCCAACCAAGCGGGCCTTCTGTGGCAATATGCACGGCATCCGGATTGCTTTGATTGAAAATACGCGCCAGCTTGCGACGCGGAAACAGGGCGAGTTTGATTTCCGGATAAACCGGCAAGGGCACGGTGGCAAACATATCCGGCGACACGACAGTGACTTTCATGCCATCTTCGCGCAAATGCGAAATGACAGTTTCCAATGTGCGCACCACGCCATTGACTTGCGGCGCCCAGGCATCAGTGACAATCAGTAAATGTTTCACAAGGCGACCTCGGTTTCGCGCACCGGTTTCGGAGCCGGTTTTTTTCTGCTGCGTTGGGCGACAATATCGGCCCAATGAATAATTTCCCAACGCCCGTCAAAATGCTCGACCAGCGCCGTGCAGCTTTCCACCCAATCGCCGTCATTCATGTAAATCACATCACCATAATTTTTCATTTCGGCATGGTGAATATGCCCGCATATCACACCGTCAACCTCGGCCCGTTGCGCCTCACGCACAATGGCCTGCTCAAATTCGCTGATAAATTGTACTGCGTTTTTCACGCGAATTTTGAGATAGGAAGAAAGCGACCAATAGCGCAGACCCATAATGCGGCGCAGCACATTAAAAAAAGTATTGAGGCGCAAAACAAAATCATAAGCATGGTCGCCGACATAGGCGAGCCAGCGCGCATAAAGCATCACATTGTCGAAATTATCGCCATGCAGAATGAGGTATTTTTTGCCATCCAAGCCTTCATAAATATCCGAAGGCAGCACTTCAATGCCGCCAAAATGTGTGCCGAAATAGCGGCGCAGCGCCTCATCATGATTGCCCGGCACATAAATGACTTCCGTTCCCTTGCGGGCTTTGCGCAAAATTTTCTGCACCACATCATTATGACTTTGCGGCCAATACCATTTTCGTTTCAGCCGCCAGCCATCGACAATATCACCGACGAGATAAAGTTTTTCGCTTTCATTATGGCGGAAGAAATCAAGCAGTAAATCGGCTTGGCAAGCTTTTGACCCTAAATGAATATCGGAGATGAAAATCGTTTTATAGCTTGAGGCGTTCGGCTCAATGTCATCCATCCGGCACACTTTCCTGGCTCATTGGCGAATCACTGTCAACGCCATGCTATGTGTAATAAGCGCGCCGGATTACAGTTTTGTGACAGTAATTTAGCCAGGTCGATAAGGGCCCGCGTCAGATTTAGCTTCGGGGCATTTGCTCCAATGAGGCGGTGACGCGTTCCCCATAGCTTTCCGGCGCGGCCAGTGCCTGTTCAATTTGCCGGTCAAGCGTTTGGTAAGCGTCAGATATATCCTGATTGTCAATGGTCTGATTGCTGCTATCCGCGCCATTGCCGTCGGCAGGCGCATTGGCGGGTTCTTCACCAGCCTCGCGCAATTCATTCATTTCGAGCACCAGCTCCATGCTGCGCTGCTCGCCATTTTCATCGACAGCGATAAGCACTAATTCGACATCATTCACATCGTCAGGCGCGTCCACAATGAGCTGACCGGTTTGCGTATCAACGCTCACCCATTCCGGGGCAGCCGAGCCGTCTTTCATCCGCACTTCATAGCGTTCAACCTGTTGGCGTAAATCATCTTGAATATCAATCGCCAATTGCCCGTCAGTGAAGCGGGTCTCGACCAGTTTCATGCCGCCATTGGCATCACCGGCAGTGGTGTCGGTGAAGGTAACAAGACCATCATTGCCAACATTGACATCGGTATCGGTGGTGACCGCTTGGGCCTGTCCGGGCGCCGTTTGCGGCGCTGTTGGCGTGTTTTGGGTATCAGCAATGATATTTTCCGCTGGCGCAGGCTCGGCGGGCTTGGCCTCGGACGGCTCGGTTGGTGTATTGTCGGCTTCCGCTTGAGCGGTTTCCTGCTGTGCGGCAGGGGTTTCGGCTGGATTGTCAGCAATAATGGCGACCGGGCTGTCCGTGTTTGGCGTTTCTGCTTGCGGGGAAGCGGGCGCATTTGACGGGGCTTGTGTTGGCGCGCTCGGGGCTTGCGGCGCTTCCGGCGCGGCGGTTTGTGTTTGCGCTACCGGTGCTGCGGTTTCTGCTTGCGCTGCCGGTGTCGGTTCGCCGGCAGGTTGAGCAGCAGTTTGGACAACAGATTGAGCAGGCGCTTGCGGCACGGCTGGCGTGCTTATCGGCTCTGCGGCAGGTTGCACCGGCTCAGGCCGCGCGACCGGCGCTTGCGTCGGCTGGCTGGCTTGTGGCGCGGTCTGCGCGGTATTTTGTGCTGGCGCATTTGCTCCGGCGATGTCGTTCATATTCATTGACAGGTCAATGCTGCGCTCATTGCCGCCGCTTTTGGCAATCACACGAATGTCAACATCGCCGGTTGCACGCGAGGAATCGACCGAAGTTGTGCCGGTCACCGGGTCAACTTTCACCCAATCGGGCAGCGGTGAGCCATCACTCAATTCACCGGAAAACTGTTCGGCCTTGTCAGTCGCGGAATCCGTCAGCTTGACTTCAACCGTTTCGTTTTTCACTTCCAAATCAACAATTTTGATATTGCCGTTCAAATCCGGCTCCGAGCTGGGTCGGGTCATTGTCCAGCTATCATCGGCCAGTTCATTATTATCGGCAATTTCTGATGTCGGCGTTGTTTCTGTGCGGAA
>JBMYND010000011.1:0-66945 GCA_049597955.1 Parvibaculales bacterium | reverse complement strand
GCTATGATTGTCGTCGACCGCGAAGGTGTTCACCAAAGGGCTGGCTGTGGAGGGTCAGGTTGGCCGGTGAAAAAGTTTTATCTTGATGGAAACCTATTGCCGCTATCCAAACCGCATATAAATAAGCAGCAGACTTTTTATCCTGGCTGCCGCTTTAGCGGTCAGATACAAGCAAATAGCTTTCTGACGCTGGGCGTTGGAAAGGGGTTTAAACTGCGTTATCATCCAGATTATAATTCTCATCGTGAGCGCCCTCTACACCCCTCACATGGCCTTCATGAGGTGACGATTTGGGCTGGTGACGTGTCACAGCATAAAAATGAGATTATGACCGCTGGTCAAGGCGCGAATTATCCTGAGGTTGGTGTGCCCATGCCTGTATATTGGTGGAAACCGAGTCTTATCGGCGAGGCCGAAACCGCAAATGGCGAAGTTACGATGACCGTGCCAAACTTGGCTAATGGTGCAGGGCCAGGGGGCAGGCCACTTGCGGGCAATGGCTATACGCGTGAAGCAGGCGATATGCATTTATATGCAGGGCGTTTTAAATTCGTAAAGATTAGTGGCAATGACTGGCAGGCCAATAGAGACCAGAGCTTAGACTATCTTCGGAAATACGGCCATGTTCATAAAATCATAGGCTTTTGGCATCAAGGAGTTTCAGCAAAAGGGCAGTTCAATCCTTATTTTGATGTTAATGCCCTGCCGCAGTTTGAAAGGCAGGATGGCGATGATGATGAGGCTTATCGAAATCGTATCAGGAATGAAATTCGCAAATTTGGTTTAAGAGATTTGAATTAGGAGAGAACACGATGATGTTTAGTAAAATCAAAACAGGCGCAATATGTTTTTTGGGCTTTGCCATGACATCAGCATATGCCGGATCAATTGAAATAATCAGCTGTGAGCCCGGCTCATTGTCATACAGTTACTCAGTTTCAGAAGAAACTGCTACGATTTATGTTAATAGCGCAAGTGCAGAAGATATTTCTTTGGAACCAATCAGCGTCGCCAATGGAAGCGGCCAAATGGAGCATGACTTTGCTGACTTCTTGCCGGACAGCAATAATTACGTGACACTGGTGGATGGAAAGAATATTTCAACCGCGCTTTGTGAGGCGCAAGAGCAGTAAAGACGGGTTCTCGCGCGCGATTCTGGCCTTAATTTGAAAAGGGAAGTCGGCTCAATTTATGCGGTGCGGCTTCCACTTCGGCGCGGGTCAGCATGACCGGACGCATTTGCTCATCAGCGAAGAGCTGCGTCTGGTCGGCATAATGCGGTGAGGCGGGTCTGGTGCTGGCTGCGCCGAAATTATGCACCATGGACGCTTTTTGCCCGCCTTCGGCCTCCCAAGCCACATAAACAACCAGCCCATCGCCGGCAACTGCCTTTAACTGCCCGTTTTCGGCAGGCAGGCCGTAAATCGCCCGCAATGTGTCCGGCCCGCCGCCCAGCGCGATATTGACTTGGCCCCTGATAAGCCGGTTGCGCTCAGACCAAAGCGGGTCAATCCGGCCAAAGCCGGCCTCCAATTCTGCCAAACATGTTTCATAGACCGGTGCCATATCCGGAGCCGCTTTGCCGACCTGCTCGGCCTTCCATTCCTCCGACAACACACATATGCCAAGCGGCGCGGCGCGGCTGTCTTTTGCGGCAACGCCACCCCATCCGGCCAACAAGGCTTGTCCTTTAGCCGCCAGACTGTCCGGCGCAAATGTCATATCGGCAATGCGGCGGACATAAGCCATGGCGCGCGATTGCGGGGCATAATGCTTGTCCCATTTTATCGCCAGAAAATCGGCTTCACTGAATTTTCCTTTCGCCGCCATCAAGTCCAGACCGCGGTCGGCGCGATTGGTCATGCGGGTTTGAAACCCGTGCTCCGGCGGATAATCCGCGCGGCGCAGATTATCGCCTGTGGCGGTGACTTTGAACGGGGTTTGATTGCTCGACAAAAGATAGCCGGAGGGTGGATTGGTGATTTGTGGCATATCGGCAAAGCCGATTTGGTCTGTCCATATTAAATCGCTGCGGTCGCCGGGCAGATATTTCTGCCAATCCCATCCGGCAACGCGTATCGGGGTTTTGCCATTATGCAGGAAGTAAATATTGCCCGCGCGGTCGGCATAAACAAAATTAAACGAGACAATGGCCTGCATGGCCATGGCCGCCTTGAATTGTTCGAGATTGCGCGCCTTGTTCATCGCCATCCATTGCGCGGGCTGGCGCAATTCGCCCATGCCGGCAAAGCGCAGCGCATATTTTCCGTGGTCGGTTTCCAGCGCCGGGCCATGTCGGCTGGCCAGAATGATGCGCGGTATGGGCAGGTAGAAATTGCCGATAATTTTCAGCTTCAGCCAGATGCGACGACGCTCAAAGGCGACTTCCGCGCCATCGAGCAAATAACCTTCACCCTTTGGCGTCAGCCGGTAAATATCCACCAAATCCGGCTTATTGACCGTGACCCCCCAGCCAATATCGGGGTTGAACCCTTTGGCGATAAACGGCATGCCGGGAAACACACCGCCATGCATGTCCCAGCCTTCCTCGCTTTTCACATGCGCTTCATACCAAGCGACCGGGCCGGTCAAGGGCTGGTGTGAGTTAATCATGATGCGCGTGGCACCATTGGCTGATTTATTGGCATTTATCGCAAAAGCATTGGAGCCGACCGGCAAGCCTGCCGCTCCGATATGGCGCGACAGCGCATTATCGGGGGCGCTGGCCAATTCGCGTTGCGGGCTGTCGGCGAATAATTCCATGACATGCGCCTCAAAGCCGTAAAACAATAAATGTTGCAGCGAAAAGCCCACCGCCAAATCTTCCGCCCGCATGGGAAAAAGCCGCGCGTCAATTTCTTGCGGATGGGTGGCGGCATAATAATTCACGCCATCCGCATAGGCTTGCAAATGGGCGCGTATGGCCGGTGACAAGGCGGTGGTGAAATGGGTTTCAACATGGGCGCGCACATCGAGCCAATTGACCAGAAAATCAATTGCCAGCCCGTCAAAGCCAATATGGCGCGCCAGCTCGCCGCGATAAAAGGGCAGCAGTGATTGAATGGTCTCGAAATCATCTTCAGCATGGGCATAGGCCAGCCCGAAAGCCGCATCGACATCGCGCTGGCCGTAAATATGCGGCACGCCATAAGCGTCACGCAGAATATCAACGCGATATTGGGCGGCTGTCTGCCGCGCCGCGCCTGCATCCCACGCGCTGCTGCGCATGGCCTGCAAGCCCTGATTGAGCAGCATGAGAACAATCAAAACGGCGGCAAAGCCGAGCGCGATTTGGCGAAACATACGCTGTCGTCTGGCTCTCATTTGCATTCTCCCTGTCCGTGGTAAAAATGAGATAGCGCAGGTGCAGGTGGTGGCAAGTATTGGCTGTTATGGCCGACCATCGGGCAGAAAAGCCAGCTTGCGCGCCTTGTTCCAATAGCGGAAAAAACGCTTGAGCGGCACAGTGTCGCCCAATTGCACAAAAGCGGCATCGGCGATGGTGGTGACGGCGCCTGTCGCGCGCAAATCCGCCATAATGGCCTTTAAGCGCGGGTTTGGGGTTTTGCCGGTAAGGATTTTTTGCGGCGCGAAATGGCGCAAAACCGCGCCAGTGTCGCCGCGATAAATATCCACAGGCAATTCCAGCAAAGTCTCGTAAATAAACACGCGCCGGTTCAGCCCGTAATCCATTTGGTCGAAATAGGCATCATCCCAGACAAAAACCGCGCCCGCGCCCTCGGCCGCATGAAAAGCCGGATGGTCGGCGCGCAGCATATCCTCATGCACCCAGATAAGCGTGTCATTATTATCATCATCATTTTTGTGGCGCATGGTTTAATCCGCCTCCGGCGCGTGCGGAAACAGCCGCAGATAAAGCGCGTCATAGCTGGCATCGAAATCTTGGTTATCGGCGGCGGCGACCGGCGTGTCGGGCGCGGCGAATTTTTGCAGATTTTCCAAATTGAAATAATAGGGCTTATTGGCAAATGTGCTGGCCACCCATTGAAAGGACAGATTATTGCTGGCCGGGTCGCCATCGAGAAGATAATGCAGGAAAAACCGCGCCCCGGCCTGCCATTTGACGCGCCGCCAATGGACAATATAGGCAGCCAGATACATGCGCGCATGATTGTGCAAATAGCCGGTTTCGCGCAATTGCGTGATAAAATGGTTCATCGCCGCGCTGGGCGTTTGGGCGGCGGCAATGTCATCGGGCAGCGCATCGGCATAATCATCGGCCTGCCAGCCGGTTTTATAGGCTTCAATATCCTGCCACAGCGCGTCGGGTGTCTGGGCGTATATGCGTTGCCAGAAATCGCGCCAGGCCAATTCTTGCACGAATTTTTCAACCTGTTTCGGCGCGCCTTGTTCGAGCGCCAAATTGCGCACTTCATTCAGCGTGACAATGCCGTGACGAATATAGGGCGACAGGCGGGTGACCGCGCCATCAAGGAAATTGCGGCTGCGGCCATAGGCAATTGCATCAACCGCCGCCAGCCGGTCCTGCGCTGCCGCGCGACCGCCTTGTAAGGTTTCCCCGACCGGTTCATCGGCCAGATGCGGGCTGAGCGCGCGCAAATGCTCAATCAACGCATCGCGTGAGGTAAAATTTTTGGGCAGGCTTTCGGGGCTTGCCTTGGTGGTGTCAGACATGGGGGTGAGATAGGGCATGTGCCGCGCCAGTCGAGCGATTTCTCACCTTGTTTCCTTTGCCCGCCTGATTTGCCCCCCCTGATTTGCCCCCCCTGATTTGCTTGCGGGCGGCAGGCATGATAGAGGTCGCGCCTGTTTCAATGCCTGCCAGCAAAGTGCGTGCGCCATGTTTGACCCGTCCATTATTGTCAATGCCTCTTATGGTTTCTGGATTGCCGGCGGCTTGGCGACATTTCTGGTCGCCATGTCAAAATCCGGCTTTAGCGGGGCTATGGGGTCGCTGGGCATGCCGATTATGCTGACGGTTTTGTCACCCGGCCTGACTTTGGCGGTTTTGCTGCCTGTGTTTCTGGTCTGCGATATTTATGTTGGCTGGAAATATCGTCGGCTGGCCGTGCGGCGGCTGATTATCATCATGTTTATTGCCGGTTGTATTGGTCAGCTTGCCGGTTGGTTGCTCTATCAATATATCAGCGAGGCCATGCTGGTCGTGTGTATCGGCCTATTGGCGATATTCACCGGCGGGCGATATTTTGTGCGGCTTTACCGGCCTGCGCTGGACAGCGCCTTGCAGCGCGCGGCTTTGGTGAAATTGCGCCGTGAGGTCAAGGCGCGTGCCGGTTTGTGGTGTGGCCTGTCCGGCCTGTCGAGTTTTGTATCGCTGACCGGCGGCATACCGGCGCAGGTTTTTTTACTGCCCCTGCGCCTGCCGCGTGCCTTTTATGTCGGCACAATGGGGTGGTTTTTTCTGCTGATAAATCTGGCCAAATTGCCATTTTTCATCAATTTGGGCCTGTTCAATGCGGCCAGCCTGACTGCCAGCCTGGCCTTGGTGCCGATTGTGCCATTCGGCGTTATGCTGGGTCTCTGGCTCAATCGCACCATGTCGGATAAATGGTTTTATCATATCAGCCACGGCTTTTTGCTGGCTCTGGGCATCCGCCTGATTGTTATAGCTTGATTGCACTGGTTTGATTGCAGTGGTTTGATTGCAGTGGCTTTATAATTCGATTTATCGCGCCCGCGCCCTAATTGTCGGGGCAGTCACTTCGCCATCGTCAAAGATGAGGGAAAAATGGAAATTCTTGTATCGCTGCTGATGTTTTTGGTCATTACCGGCCTGGTTTATTTTCATGTTGGCTTGGCCAATATCCGCAATAGTTACGGGCTTTGGTTCAAGCAAGGTTATTGGGTCAATTACAATGTGGTGGAGGCGGCCGCCTGGTTGGCCAAAGCGGCGGTCATCCTGCCTGGTCTGGTCTGGCAGAAGGAAGTTTGGCAATTGCACATTGTCACTTTGGTAACTTCGGCTTTGCTGATTTGGGTGTCGGAGCGCAAATTGCTGCCGACCATGGTCGCCTTCAACACATTATGGATTGGCCTGTCCAGCGTGGTGATTATTCGCAATATCCTCTAGCTTACGCACCAAGACCGGCATCCATCAATGCCTCCAATCGGGCAGGAAAGGCGGCGCACATATCGTTATAAGCGGCAGGGCCAAATATGCCGGTCAAAGTCGGGCGGGAAATAACAAAATAATTTATCGCGCCAAGAAACTGATAGGCCAGCGCCAGCGCCTCGGCATCGGATAAATGCGATTTGGCCGGATTGGCTTGCACCATTTGGGTCAGCGTGGTCAGAAAATCGGTCAAATACCAGCTTCCGGCAGCTTTTGCCCGCTCATTATTGTCGAGCAATTCGCGCATCAGCAGGCGCGTGCGCGCATTGGCAGCCAGCGCATCGCGGTAAAGATGCAAAAAAAACGCTTTTAATCGCGTCGTCGGGTCATCGCTCTGGCCCGCCATTTTCACTTGCTGCGCCCGGTAATCCTCCGATATTCGCGCCAACACCGCGCCATATAGTTTTTCCTTGGT
The DNA here is from genome assembly GCA_049597955.1 of Parvibaculales bacterium. Classification (GTDB taxonomy): domain Bacteria; phylum Pseudomonadota; class Alphaproteobacteria; order RS24; family RS24; genus JAYPAN01. Next base: position 60,415 of record JBMYND010000011.1, on the reverse strand, counting down.
GCCGAAATGATGCAGCAAAGCCTGTTTGGTGAGGCCCAATTCTTCAGCAATGGCGGCAATGCTGACGCCGTAAAAACCGCGCTCGGCAAAGCGTTTTTCTGCCATATCCAGCAATTTTTCCCGCGTATCGCCCTGCATGGCGGAACCTCTTTCAAAGCTTATCACTTGACCCTTACCGATTGGTAAGCTAGTTTACCTACCGAATGGTAAGTAGGCTGACGATAGGGGCATTTGCGATGGAACGCCAGACCGAATATGAGCTGATTGATGAATTGCTGGCGCTGAAACAGGCGGGCATGCCGTTTCTTGATGCGACGCAGGAACAAAATCCGGTGGCGCATTATTTTGATGAAGACCGCTTTGCGGCGGAGACGGATGCGCTGTTTCGCGCTTTGCCAATGATTGCCGCCCATGCCAGCGAATTGCCCGAAGCAGGCAGTTTTTTGCGCCGCGAGATTGGCGGTCGGTCGGTGCTGTTGACCCGCGATGCCGACAGGCAAATTCATGCTTTTTTGAATGTTTGCCGCCATCGCGGCACGCGGCTTGTTGATGCTGAGGCGGGTTGTGCCAAGCGGTTTTCTTGCCCCTATCATGCTTGGACTTATGGCAGCAATGGCGCTTTGCTGGCCGCGCCGCATTTTGAAACCGGCTTTCCCGACAGCGACAAGGCGAAATTGGGGCTGACGCGTCTGCCGGTGCTGGAAAAATTCGGCTTTGTCTGGGTGATTGCTGCACCCGACAGCAAGGCTCAAATCGCAGATTATTTTGCCGGGCTGGGCGCAGAGTTGGACGCGCTGGCGATTGACGATATGGTGATTGCCGAGCAAACCAATGAGCGGCGCAAAGCCAATTGGAAAATCCTCATTGAAGGCGGCATTGAAGCCTATCATTTCAAAATCGCTCATCGCAGCACAATCGGCCCTTATTTCGAAGATAATCTGTCAACCTATCGCTGCTTCGGGCCGCATATACGCTCTGTGCTGGCGCGCAATACGGTGGCCGGTTTGGCCGATGCGCCGCGCGACACATGGCGCTTGCGCGACCATGCCAATCTGCTTTACACGCTGTTTCCCACATCAACCTTTTTGGTGCAGCAAGACCATATTGTCTGGGTTTCGCAAATGCCGGTCTCGGCCGGGGAGACCGATATCAGGCTGGCAACTTTGGTGCCGCAAGCACGCCGGGATGAAAAACAATATTGGGCGCGCAATCATGCCATCACAACAACCACGCTGGACGAAGATTTTGCGATTGGCGAAAGCATACAATCGGCGCTGGCCAGCGGTGCCAATGAGCAAATGACATTTGGTCGCTATGAAGGCGCGCTGGCCCGTTTCAACGCAACCATAGCCGACTATATAAATGCCGCTTAAGGCCAGCCGTTAAAGGGGGAAGGATATGTTGCACCCGTTACAAAGTGATGCGCCGCTGATTGTCTATATTGATGTCAAAAGCCCTTATGCTTTTATTGCCCTTAAGCCGACTTTGGCGCTGGAAGCGGAATTGGGCCTGCAATTTGATTTCCGCCCGCTAACCCTCGACATACCGAGCTATCTCGGCTCAGCCGAAAAGAAAAAGGGCAAAGTGGTTGCCTCGCAAGGGCGCAGCAGCGGCACATGGAAAATTGTCCGCTACGCTTACCGCGATGCGCGCCGATATGCTGAGCGGCAGGGCTATATGCTTAAAGGCACGGAGAAGATATGGGATTCTTCCATTGCCAATATCGGCATTTTATGGGCCCGCCAAAAGGCGCGTGATTTGCTGCCGGCCTATCTCAATGCGGTGTATCCGGCTTTTTGGCGGCGCGAATTGGATATTGAAAATGTCGCTGTGGTCGAAAATTGCCTGCGCGCGGCGGGCATTGACACACTCGGCTTTGATGACTTTCAGCAAGGGGCGGGGCGGGCCTTGCATGATGATTTGCAAAAGCAGTTTCATCCCAATGGCATTTATGGCGTGCCGACTTATGTGTTCGGCGATGATATTTTATTTGGCCGTGAGCATTTGCCTTATGTGCGCTGGCATTTGACCGGGCGCATAAATGCTCCGCCGGATATTGCCAATATGCCCGATGGGAGCGCGCCGTGATGGATATTTATATTGATTTCAAATCGCCCGCCGCCTTTCTGGCCTTCAAGCCGACCATGGCTTTTCTGGCAGCGCGGGCGCAGGTGGCGCCCGGACTAAAAGAGACCGGATTAAGAGCGCAGTGGCACCCGTTTCGCGTGGTGACACGTCAAGTGCCGCAACAGGGAACCTCGGAAAGCGTTGCTGAATCGCATAAGCGCGTGCGGGCTGAATCGCGGCGGCGGATTTTTCTGAAATATGCCGAAGTGCAAAATGTCACCATGCGATTTCCCGACCACCGCATTGGCACGGATTTGGCGCTTGGTGCGCTGGCAGAAATAGAGGGTGACCGTTTGCCCTATATTGCCGCGTGTTTTGCGGCTTATTGGACAGATAATGCAGACCTTGATGATGCGGGCATTGTGCAAGATTTATTGCGCCAATCGGGCGCGCAGCATAAGGGTGACTTGTCCAATAGCCGTGCCAGCCTTGAAGCCGCGCTGGACGCGGCGGAAGCAGCCGGTGTCGTCGATACGCCCGGCTATATTGTGCAAGGCCAGATGTTTATCGGCCGCGAGCATTTGCCGTGGATTGGTGAAATCCTCGACAATTAGAAAAGCTGGATTTGTGGCCCGCGCGGTTTTGGGATTTTCTGGTCGTCAGGCAGTGTGCATATACGCTCCATGCGGGTGATACCGCCATCGGCATATTCCCACACCAATTGCTCGCCCTCCCGATAGCGTCGCACAACAAGCGGCCCCCAGCCAAAGACATGAAAATTCAATATGCCGTCATCCCAAGTCATTGAGGCCGAGGAGCGGGGGCAAAATTCGCGGTCACCGATTTTGAACACGACCTGCCCTTCCGTATCATCCGTGTTTATCCCCGCCGTGCTGTTTGGCCCGGAATCGTGAATGACGCCATTTGTCGTTATCACAACGCGGCTGCCGCATTGTTCAATGCGTTCAACATGGCCAATGCGCTTGCCGGCAACACTGCGCCACAGCCCGCGAATATCATCCGCGCCAGCGCTTAACGGCTCGGTGCAATCGGCCAGAATAGGCAGGGGAAAATGGCTGTAACGACACGCGCCCGGTGTGTTGCCCTTGGCAATATCTTTGGCTTGTTTGCCGGTGCCGGTCAGTTCCGGCAATTGGCAGTAATCCAGCGTGCTGCCATCGCCGGCCAGCGTGGCCGGGTCAGTGGTCAAAGGCGGGCGAGATGAGAAAAAAGCCAGCCAGACGGCCCAGACCGCAAAGACAATAAGCCCCATTATCAGGCCCAATGCGCCAAGCCGTATTTTTTTCATTGGCGTCTGCTCCCGATACGCATCATAGCCGTCAGCCTAATTCGGCCACCAAATAAAATCATCTTCCAGTGTCGGATTATCGGCCGCCGATTTGTCAATCCAAATCGGCCAATCAACAGCCGACGGCCATAAAGGCTCGGCCTGTTGCTTGTTATGGGCGTCAAGCAAGGCGACCAATTCTGCCAGCCTGTCCGGCCTTGTCGCGCTGACATCATTCTGCTCGGTCGGGTCTTGGTCGAGATGAAAAAGCCGATATTTGACCGGCCCATCGGCGCGTTGCAATTTCCAGCCATTTGCAATAATGGCCTGATAGTCGCCTTCGCGGAAAACAAGTGTATCACGCGGGCGACCGGTTTTTTCGCCATTCAGATAGGGCAGTAAATTCACCCCGTCTATTGTTTCGGCGCGCGGTGAACGCGCCGCGGCAGCCAAGGCGGTCGGCATAATATCGAGATGCGACACCATGGGCTGAAATATGCCGCCTGCCGGTAATTTACCGGGCCAGCGCATGACATAAGGCACATGCGTGCCGCCCTCAAACAGGCTCAGCTTCCAGCCGCGATAGGGTTTGTTAATATCGGGCAGGCCGATATAATTGGCGCCGCCATTGTCGCTGGTAAAAATCACCAGCGTATTGTCGTCCAGCCCATTATCTTTTAACGCCTGCATCACCCGCCCGACACTGCGGTCAATGGCGCGTATCATGGCCGCATAAACCCGTGTGCGGTGATTGGGAAAATTATCGCCCACCGCGTCATAATCTTCCCTTGTGGCCTGCAAGGGCGTGTGAATCCCCCAATGCGCCAGATAGAGGAAAAACGGCCTGTTCTTATTGGCTTCAATCACCTTGACCGCTTCATCGGTATAATAATCGGTCAGATAGCCTTTTGGCTCAAACCGTTCGCCGCCATTGAAACTGGCCGCATAGGTCAGCACTTCCCATTGCACCCTGTCCAAAATCGCAAAATCATTGCGCGCATTGACAACATTGGGTGCATCAACCGGCAAATAAAGCCCGCTGGCCATAAGCAGGCTTTCGTCAAAGCCTTGCGCATTGGGCAAAAAGCCCTCACTGCGCCCCAAATGCCATTTGCCGATATGGACAGTGTGATAGTCGGCTTGCTGAAATTCTTCCGCCAAGGTGATTTCTTGCGTTGGCAAGCCGCGCGCAGCATAGGGCAGCGCGGCCTGTTTTGCCAATTCCGCATCTGAATATTGCCGGAATTTAACCGTGCGCGGGGCCGGGTCAATCTGCGTTAATTGCTGTAAAATCGGCCGAAACTGGTCGGGCACTGGCGTGAATTCAAAACCAAATCGGGTGGAATAGCGACCGGTCAGCAGCATGGCGCGCGATGGCGCGCAAACCGCGCTGCCAGCATAGCCATTGGCAAAGCGCACGCCTTCTTGGGCCAGCCGGTCAATATGCGGGGTTTCAATCAAACCGCCGCCGTGAAAGCTGACATCATTAAAACCCATATCATCGGTCAGAATCACAATCACATTGGGCGGCTGCGGCCCGGTGCCGGCCCAAATACCGGTCTGCCAGTCAATCGGGCGATGCGGCGCGGTTGGCTCGGCGGCGCGCATGGCAATACCCATAGCCTTAATGATAAGCTCGGCCCGATTGGCATAGGCCAAAGCCAGCACCCCAATCAGCACAACAGCCATTGCCGTTAACATTTGCGCCCGCAGGCTGATTTGTTTCAGTTTTTCCATTGGCTTCCCAAGCGCGGCTAAGCGCGCCCTATCCAAGTTTGAAGCGTAACTCATGGCATTAAGTGTGTCAATTTATCGAGATTGTTCGGAAATTTGCGGGGCTTGTAAAACCGACAACCATGCCTATATCCAAATCAAATCTTGCCGCCCTTTTGGGCTTTTGTTCGGGTGTTTTCATGCTTCACCATTATCCTTACACCACACTCGGCGCGGCCAGCTTTGGCTGGCTCGAAGCGCGCCATCATTTTTCCTTTGGTCAATATCAAGACCCGCAAAAAACCGGCTTTGGTGATTTGCTGGTGATAAATGATGATATTATTCGACCGCAAAGTGGTTTTGCGCCGCACGGGCACAGCGATATGGAAATCATCACCTATGTGCGCCGCGGTGCCATCAGCCATGAAGACAGCCAGGGCAATAAGGGCCGGACAGGGGCCGGTGATGTGCAGGTGATGAGCGCCGGAACCGGCATTCGCCATTCGGAATATAATCTGGAAGATGAGGAGACCAATCTGTATCAGATTTGGATTGCGCCGGATGAAAGCGGCTTGCCGCCGCGTTGGGATGCGGCTGAATTTCCCAAAGGGCAGATAGAAGACCAATTGCCCTTGCTGGTTTCCGGCGATGGGCAAGCGCCTTTGCATATTAATAACCGGGCGGCGAAAATCTATGCCGGTCGGCTCGGTGCGGGGCAAAGCCTGACGCATAAATTGGCCGATGATTTATCGCTGCGCGCTTATTTGCTGGTATCTGACGGCGCCATGCGGATTGGCGATATTGAAGCGGGCAAAGGCGACGGGGTGAGTGTGGAAGGACGCACCCAAATTGAGATGACAGCGCGCGTGCCGAGCGAGATTCTAATCATAGAGCTTGGCGCATAAGTCACACACCGCGAATCATAATTTCCACGGCACAGCGTCTGATATTGAGGCAGATGCGCTGGCAGTGGGGGAAACCCGCGTGAAACTCTATAAATCAATCAATGTAAGCCCTGGCACGGCAAATTTTGGCACGGATTATATTGGTGTTGAATCCGACCGGTTCATTCTGACGCCAGGGACGGGTGATTAGGGGCCACTATTGCCCTGTGGCGGGCATGATTTTGTTTCCGGAATGGTGCCCAGGAGAAGACTCGAACTTCCACGTCCATACGGACACTAGCACCTGAAGCTAGCGCGTCTACCAATTCCGCCACCTGGGCTGTCAGGGTGGTTTAGTGCGCAGGCCAAGGCTTGTCAATCACCGCTTTGCATGGGCGGTAAAACAATCTGCGCTATTTTGCGCCATTTTGCCATAAGGACCAATTTCCGCTTCAAACCGCGGGCTGCTTGTTCTAATAAAGCAGGGCAAATCCATGCATGGAGCGTTATATGCCGACTTCCCCTGTTTTTCTTCCGCCGCTTGAAGACAATGCGCTTGTGGTTGTTTTTGGCGGCTCCGGCTTTTTGGGTCGCCATATTGTGCGCCGTCTGGCCAAAGCCAATTACCGTATTCGCGTCGCTGTGCGCCGCCCCAATGAGGCGCTGTTTGTCAAGACATGCGGGCGTGTCGGGCAGGTTGAGATTGTCGCCGCCAATATACGCGATGATGGCTCAGTTGTTGCGGCCTTGGAAGGCGCTGACGCGGTGGTCAATACGGTTGGCATTCTATATGAAACCGGCCCGCAGAAATTTGACGCTGTGCAAGCCGATGGCGCGGCGCGTCTGGCCAAAGCCGCCGCCGATGCGGGCATTGACCGGTTTGTCCAGCTTTCCGCCATTGGCGCTGATGCAGCTTCCGAATCGCATTATGCGCGCACGAAGGCGCAGGGCGAACAGGCCGTGCAGGCGCAAATTGCCAATGCGCATATTTTGCGGCCCTCCATTGTGGTCGGCCCGGAAGATGATTTTTTCAATCGCTTTGCCGGCATGGCCATGCTGGCGCCGGCCTTGCCTTTGATTGGTGGTGGTCTGACGCGTTACCAGCCGGTCACGGTTTATGATGTTGCCAATGCGGTCGCTGCCTGTCTGGCCGGGGCGCAGCCGGGCATTTATGAGCTTGGCGGGCCGCAAGAATTCAGTTTCCGCGCGTTGATGGAAATGTTGCTCAAACAGATTTGTCGGGAGCGTCTGCTTTTGCCTTTGCCTTTCGCCGCCGCCTCGGTGATTGCCGGTTTTGCTCAATTCATGCCCAAACCGCTTTTGACGCCCGACCAACTTATCCTGCTGAAATCGGATAATGTGGCAGCGGCTGACATGCCCGGTTTTGACGCTTTGGGCCTGACCCCCATGCCGATTGAAGCGATTTTGCCCGATTATCTGGCGCGCTACCGGCCACAGGGCAAAAAAACCGCCTGAGTCACGCCTGACGCGGCTCTAATTTATGATTGTCAGCAGCACGATGCCGAGTGCGATGCGATAGATAATAAAGGGTGTCAGCGAGAATCGCGCTGTCATACGCAAAAACAAGTGAATGGTCGCAAAGGCAAAAACCGCCGCCAGCAGCGCGCCCAGCCCGGCATCGGCCAGACTGCCGGGATTGTCGTCGCTGACCAGCTCGGCCAAACCGGCCAGGGTGAAAGCGGCAATTACCGGCATGGATAACAGCATGGAAAAGCGCGCCGCCGCCTGCCGGTCAAAGCCCAGCGCGCGGGTCGCCATAATGGTCACACCGGCGCGGCTGGCCCCCGGTATCAGCGCCAGCATTTGTGCAGCGCCGACCAGCAGCGCCGGACGGGTCGTCAATGCGGTCATATTTTTATCTGCCGCACCTTTTTTATCGGCCAGCCAAAGCGGCACGGCAAAAATAATGCTCGCCCAAGCCACCACTTCAAGATGGCGCAGCCGGTCAATCGCCCCACTCAGCATCAGCACCGCACCGGCCAGCAGCACGGGCAGGCTGGCCAGTAATAACAGGGTCGCAAAATCGCGGTTTTGGCTGCGGCGCAAGCGGAGCATATCAAGCCCGCCGCGCATAAGCCGCGCCACATCGGCACGGAAATAGGCCATAACCGCCAGCAAAGTGCCGCCATGCAGGGCGACATCCATGACCACGCCCTGATCGGGCCGGTCGGTTAATGCGTGCAGCAGATTGAGGTGACCGGAGGAACTGACCGGGATAAATTCGGTCACGCCTTGAATCAGCGCCAATATCAGAATATGCTCAAAACTCATGGCGGCGAGGCTAATCTGCTCCCGGCATGGCATCAAGCCTTAATATGCACCGATTATTATTGCTCAAAAACCTCGCTCAGATTAGGTTAGCGGCATGACCAGTCTGTTCCACCAGCCCGTTTGCCCGTTTTCGCGCAAAGTGCGCCTCATGCTCGGTGAGAAGAAATTCTCGGTTGAGTTTGTCGAGGAGCGGCCATGGGAGCGACGTTTGGATTTCCTGATGCTTAACCCGTCCGGGGAAGTGCCGGTATTGGTCGGCGAGGCCGGCACCATTGCCGGACATTATGCGATTTGCGAATGGCTTGAGGAAAAGGGCGGCGCGGTTCAATTGCTGCCGCAAAGCGGTCTGGCACGGGCCGAAGTGCGCCGTCTGACGGCTTGGTTTGACGATAAGTTTTTCAATGAAGTCGGGCGGTTGATTACTTATGAGAAAATTGACCGCCGCTTTGCCGGATTGGAAGATGGCGGCGGCGGGCCGGATATGCCGACCGTGCGCGCCGGTCTGCACAATCTCAATCTGCATTTGGAATATCTGACCTATTTATTGCAACAGCGCGATTGGCTGGCCGGCAATGATTTGTCTATGGCCGATTTGACGGCTGCGGCGCATTTATCCTGCCTCGACTATACTGGCGATGTGCCGTGGAAATTATGGTCGGAAGTGCGTGATTGGTATGCGCGGCTCAAATCGCGGCCGAGTTTCCGTCCGCTTCTGGCCGACCATGTGGCCGGTATGCGCCCGCCGCCCTATTATGCCAATCCGGATTTCTAGGAATCGCCTGCATGGTTGATGCCACCAGCCCCGTCGCCCTGAAAAACGCGCTGGCTGAACGCAGCCATGCCGAAGGGTTTGACGTCATGCGCGTAACCCATGCTGATGCGATACCGCAAGCGGCAGGGCGGTTGCGGCATTTTCTGGCCGAAAACCGACATGGCGATATGGATTGGATGGCGCGGCATGAGGCGCGCCGCGCCAGTCCGCGCGGGCTTTGGCCGCAAGTGGAAACGGTGATTATGCTCGGCATGAATTATGGCCCTGACATCAATGCCCCATCCGATAATCCATTGGCGGGACTGGCGCAGGAGACAAGTGGGCTTATCGCGGTCTATGCGCAAAGGCGTGATTATCACAATGTGATGAAAAAAAAGCTGCGCCGTCTGGCCAAATGGCTGGCGCAGGAAGGCGCGGGCGAGGTCAAGCTGTTTGTCGATACCGCACCGGTCATGGAAAAGCCATTGGCTGAAGCCGCCGGTTTGGGCTGGCAAGGCAAGCACACAAATCTGGTCTCGCGCGAGCTTGGTTCATTTTTGTTTCTGGCGGCGCTGTACACCGATTTGCCGCTGCCGCCCGATGCGCCGGAAATTGACCATTGCGGCTCTTGTTCGGCTTGTCTGGACGCCTGCCCAACGCAAGCCTTTCCGGCCCCCTATCAACTCGATGCGCGACGCTGTATTTCCTATCTGACAATAGAATATAAAGGTGTGATTGCGCCGGAGTTTCGCGCCGCTATCGGCAATCGCATTTATGGCTGCGATGACTGTATTGCCGTTTGCCCGTGGAATAAATTTGCCCAAGCCGCGCAGGAGGCCAAGCTGGCCATGCAGGCTGATTTGCATTTGCCGCCTCTGGTCGAACTGGCAGCACTTGATGATGCCGCTTTTCGGCACCGCTTTGCCGGTCTGCCAATAAAGCGCACCGGGCGTGACCGGTTTGTCCGTAATGTGCTGATTGCGCTCGGCAATATCAGCAATCCCGCGCCGGCCCATATTGCGGCGGTGATTGACCGGCTGGCTGATGAGGCGGCGCTGGTGCGCGGCATGGCGGTATGGGCGCTTTCGCGGCTGGCACCTGCGCAAGTGCCGGAAATGTCCGAACGCTATTATGCGGGCGAAACCGACGCCCATGTGCGCGCTGAATGGCAGGCGGTCTTGCATGGCTGAGCATAAACATATGCTGTTTTTGGGCTATGGCTTTTGTGCCGAGACACTGGCCCCGCATTTGCAGGCGCAGGGCTTTGCCCTGTCGGCAACCTGCCGCGACAGGCAAAAGGCGAGCCATCTCAAAGAGCAGGGCATGACCCCGCTTTTGCTGACCAATGCGCCGGTTGACGCGGCCGCTTTGGCAGGTGTGACGCATGTTTTGGTCTCGGCCCCGCCGACACTGGCGGGCGAGCAGCTTTTGCCGCTGTTTGAACCCGCCTTGCGGGCCCAAAATGGCGGCATTGACTGGCTTGGTTATTTGTCCACTACTGGCGTTTATGGCGACCATGCCGGTGCATGGATTGACGAAGATACGCCGCCCGGCCCGCTTGGTGCGCGCGGGCAACGCCGCGTGGAGGCCGAGCAGGCTTGGCTGGATTTGGGAGCGGCGGCTGATATTGGTGTCCATCTTTTCCGGCTGGCCGGTATTTACGGCCCCTATCGCAACCAGCTCAGCGCGGTGAAAAACGGCACGGCGCGGCGGATAAACAAGCCGGGGCAGGTATTTTCGCGCATCCATGTTGACGATATTGCGCAGGTCTTAACGGCTTCCATCGCCCGCCCGCAAACCGGTCGTGCCTATAGCCTGTGCGATGATGAACCGGCCCCGCCGCAAGATGTTGTAGCTTTTGCTGCGCAATTGCTGGGGCTTGACCCGCCGCCGCTGGTTGATTTTGAGGAAGCGGAATTGTCGGATATGGCGCGCAGTTTTTACAGCGAAAACAAGCGTATCGCCAATGCGCGCATCAAGACCGAATTGGGTGTCACCTTGGCCTATCCCGATTATCGTATTGGGTTGACGGCGCTGTTTGAGGCGGGCGCCTATTAGTCGAGAACAGCGTCAACCAGCGCAAACAGCGTATCAATTTGCGCCGGTTCCGACAGCCTGTGGTCGCCATTTTTCAGCAAATGCAATTCCACATTATCGCCGGTCAAAGCCTCGGCCAGCTCCATTGTCAATTGCCATGGCACGGCATCATCGCGCTGGCCATGCATAATGCGAACGGGAATATCCAGCTCAATCGGCTGGCCGAGCATTAAATGTTGGCGGCCATCTTCAATCAGCGCACGGGTGATAGGATAGCCATCCGGGTCATATTTTGACGGGTCATAGACCAGCCCTTTTTCCATCAGCACAGTGCGGGCCTCATCAGAAAACCGATTCCACATCAGCCTTTCGGTCATATCCACGGCCGGGGCAATCAGCACAAGCGCGGCGACTTTTTCCGGCCGGTCAAGCGCCGCCATCAGCGACAGCCAGCCGCCAAAGCTTGAGCCGACCAGCACTTGCGGGCCATCGACAAGCGCATCAAGCATGGCCGCCAAATCGGCGCGCCACAGGCTCATTGTGCCATCCGTAAAAGCGCCATCCGAGACGCCATGGCCGAAATAGTCAAAACGCAAAAAGGCGCGGTCGCGCGCTTTTGTCCAATCGGCCAGTGCGCTGGCTTTGGTGCCGGTCATGTCAGAGCGAAAGCCGCCACAAAATATCACGCCGGGTTGTCGGCCTTGCTGTTGGCGATAGGCGAGCTTGCGTGTGCTGCCATCATTATTGGGCCGCGAGAATGTCTGGTGGGGGTCGCTCATATGGTCGCTCATCTATCTGCCATGTGGTCGCTTATATGGTCGGTTATGGCTTGGCTCCGCCGGGCTAGGATAATCGTCAAAATCGGTTTATAGATTTGCCAGTATCAATTCAGTGTCAATAGTGCCAATTCCGCCAATATTGGCACAAAGTCTATACGGGGTTTCAATGGCTGTCACCAGTGACATGAAACAGGCCAATTCGGATTTGCCTGATTTGCGCGGGGCGACGATTTTACAAGTGGTGCCGGAGCTCGATGTGGGCGGCGCCGAGACCACCACGCTGGAAATCGCGACCGGCATTTGCCGCGCCGGTGGTCGGGCGCTGGTCGCCAGCCAAGGCGGCAGGCTGGAAAGCGAATTGACCAAAATCGGGGCGGAAATCTTCCATTTGCCGGTTGCCAGTAAAAACCCGTTTACAGTCTATGGCAATATCGGGCGACTGGCCAAGCTGATAAAAAGCGAAAAAGTGAATATCATCCATGCCCGCTCGCGCGCCCCGGCCTGGTCGTCATTATTTGCCGCGCGGCGCAGCAATATCCCCTATATGGCGACTTATCATTCGCTGGTGCATGACCGGCCAAGGCTGAAAGTGTTTTATAATTCGGCGCTGACGCGCGGCGTTTGCGTGATTGCCAATTCGCAATTTACCGCTGACCGGATTGCCCATGTGCATGGCGTGGCGGCGGAAAAGATTAAAGTCGTGCCGCGCGGTTGCGATGCCGATGCGCTGGCGCGTGCGGCGCAACCGGCTGATGCGCGGGCGCAATTTCGCGCGCGCTGGCGCTTGGCGGAAGATGATTTTGTCATTATCTGCCCGGCCCGCTTAACGGCGTTGAAAGGTCAGGATGTGCTTGTCCAAGCAGTTGGGGCGGTGCAGGCAGGCGCGCCGCAAGGTGGGCGGGTCAAGCTGGTTTTTGCCGGCAGCGCCCAGGGCCGCGACGGTTATGTTGCCGAGCTGGAAAAGCTGATTGCGGCAAATCGGTTGGAAAGTGATGTGATATTTGCCGGTCTGGTGCGCAATATGGCCGAAGCCTATGCCGGTTCTGATTTGGCGGTCATAGCTTCGACCCGCACCGAGCCTTTTGGACGCACAGCGATTGAAGCACAGGCGGCCAGCCTGCCGGTGATTGCCAGCGATGCGGGCGGTTATCGTGAAAATGTCAAAGCCATGGCCAATGCTGCGGACGGCTCTGGCTGGCTTGTTGAACCCGGCAATGTCGGGGCGCTGACCCAGGCGATAGAAGCGGCATTATCCTTGTCGGCGCAGGATTATCAACGCATGGGAGAAAACGGGCGCACCAATGTCGCCGCCAGATTCACCCAGGCTGCCATGGTCGCCAATACATTGAATGTCTATCGCGATATTCTCGGCAGTGGGCGTTAAACCGTGACTGACAATATGGCCAAAAAACCGGTGCGCTGGCCCGGCGGGGTTTTGCTGGTCGCGGTCGGCATGTCGCCGGTCAATATGCGCATGGCGATTGACCAATTATCCGCTTCCCTATCCGCGACCACCTCGCTGACCGTGCTGGCTGATGCCGGCAATGCCGCTTGCGCTCATTGTGCCGATGAGGTCTGGGTCTATCAAAGGCTTGGCCTGCGCGGCTTTCTGGCGCTGATAAGGCGCATTTCATGGCGCCATTTTGACCGCGTCTATCAGCCCGTGCCTGCCGCGCTGCCGGTTTTGCGGTTTCTGGTCTGGCCACGCCCGCCTTGGTTTGTTAACCTTGCCGAAAGGCGGCAGGCGTAACTTGGGAGTTGACTTCCGCCAATTAGGCTCTAAAGGTTTGAGCCTGAGCCTTTCAAAGGCTTAATGTGCAAACAGCAATGGAGCAAAACAATAGTTCGCAGACCCCCCGCCGCGCCGCCCACCCGAACCGGGCCGCGCGTGAATCATCTGATTAAAGTGCCACAAGTGCTGCTGATTGGCGCTGATGGCGAAAAACAAGGCATTGTTGACACAGACACGGCATTGGCTATGGCCGAGGAAGAAGGTCTGGATTTGGTGGAAGTTTCGCCAAATGCCTCGCCGCCTGTTTGCAAAATCCTTGATTATGGCAAGCTGAAATATCAGGAACAGAAAAAAGCCAGCGAAGCGCGCAAACGCCAGAAAACCGTTGACGTTAAAGAAATCAAAATGCGTCCGAATATCGACACGCATGATTATGACGTGAAAATGCGCAATGTGAATAAATTCCTCAATGAAGGCGATAAGGTGAAAGTGACCATGCGGTTTCGCGGGCGCGAAATGGCGCACCAGAATCTCGGCATGGAAGTGCTGCACCGCGTCCGCGATGATGTTGAGGAAATCGCCAAAGTCGAAGCCATGCCCAAGCTGGAAGGGCGGCAAATGATTATGGTGCTGGCCCCGCGCTAGGCGGACAGGGTTAATCCCGCAGGGCTGTTTCCTGCTGTATCTCCCGACATAAATCGGGCCGGTCAGTGATAATCGCTGCAACGCCCAAATCGGCAAGCTGGGCCATGGCGGCGGCCTCATTCACTGTCCAGGCCGACACGGTAAGCTGGTGGTCTCGCGCCCAAGCCATGCGTGGTGCGTCAATATCTTTCCAATGGCCGAACCAGCCTTTACCTTTGGCTGCCAGAATGGCGTTCAGCACTTTATCGGCATGGCTGTCGCCGTCCATCGCGCGCCAGTCAAAACCATCCCACCACGGCGCGCCCTGTGCAGAGGCTTGTTTCACAAGCGCGAAAATTTTCGGGTCATCAGGGGCGCCCGCCGCTTTCGGGTCGGTGCGCTCAAACGGCATTGTGGTATAGGCATAGGCCATATCGGGCAGGGCGGCGCGCACGCGATTGACACAACGCCAGTCAAAGGAAATCACACTGCATTGGCTTGCAAGGCCGGATTTTTCTATTTCCGCCACAAAGCCATCAGCAAGCGCATGGGCGGGGTCGGCATTATCGCCCAAATCGGTCTTTAATTCCGCATAAAGCCGGAAACCGGCCGGTGCGCGGTCGCGGATAAGGGCGCACAGGGCAGAAAAATCGGGGATAGTTGCACCGTCAATCGGCGTCTGCGCGGGGCGGCGGCTTGCATAGGCGCTGTTCGGGTCAAGCCGCCCGACATCATATTTGGCCAATTCGGCGCGCGTCAGTTCACTGATGTGCGGCGTTGGCGGCGTGATATAGGCACTGTTCAGCCTTGTCGCATCGGCTTTCAGGCGCAAATCATGATGCACAATTAAATGCCCGTCTTTCGATAAATGCAGGTCAAACTCAATGCCGTCAACGCCCAGCTCTATCGCTGCGGCAAAAGCCGGCAATGTGTTTTCCGGCCATAAATCAGCCCCGCCCCGATGGGCGATATTGAAAAAACGCTCAGCCATGCCGCATCCTTTATTGACGGTTGCAATTTTCACCATATTGCGTATAACACGCGCTGCTCGGCTTGTAAGTGTCGGGTGCAACCTTCTGGCCGAAAGGGCTGCCATGTCGGTTGCGACTGAAATCCGTTTATGGAGGATGACGAAATGCCCAAAATGAAAACCAAAAGCGGTGCCAAAAAGCGTTTCAAGCTGACGGCATCAGGTAAAGTGCGGGCCGGGCAGACCGGCAAGCGGCACGGTATGATTAAACGCAGCAATAAGCAAATCCGCAACCAACGTGGCACAACCACATTGAGCGATCAGGATGCGCGTATTGTTAAAAAATATATGCCGAACGGTTAAGGAGGGTCTGCCATGTCACGTGTAAAACGCGGCGTCACTTCGCACGCACGCCACAAAAAAGTTCTTTCCAAGGCCAAAGGTTATTATGGCCGTCGCAAAAATACCATTAAGGTAGCCAAACAAGCAGTGACCAAAGCCGGTCAATATGCTTATCGCGACCGTCGCGCCCGCAAGCGCAATTTCCGCGCCTTGTGGATTCAGCGCATTAATGCGGCCTCGCGCGCCCATGGTCTGCCCTATGGCCGATTTATTGACGGGCTGGGCAAGGCCGGTGTCGAGGTTGACCGCAAAGTGCTGGCCGATTTGGCGGTGCATGAGCCGGCAGCTTTTGAGGCATTGGTCGGCAAGGCACGGGCCGCGCTTGGATAGTCGGCCCGTTGCGCCGGTCGCCATGGGTGACGCGACGCGACAGGAGGCAAAGACATGAGCGCGCAGGACAGCGACAGTCTGGAACAGCAGATATTAAGCGATATTGACGCGGCCACCGATTTGGCCGCGCTCGACGCTGTGCGGGTTGCCGCGCTCGGCAAAAAGGGCAGTGTTTCGGCGCTTTTGAAATCGCTGGGCGGCATGTCGCCGGAACAGCGCCAGATTAACGGCCCGAAATTCAACCAATTGCGCGACCGGCTGGCGCAGGCCATTGAGGCGCGCAAAGCCGTGCTGGAAGGCGCAGCCCTGCAAGCGCGGCTGGCCTCTGAAACGGTTGACATCACCCTGCCAACGCAAAATGACCCGCTTCTGTCCGGGCGCATTCATCCGGTCAGTCAGGTGATGGATGAGGTTTCGGCGATTTTTGCCGATATGGGGTTTGATGTGGCTGAAGGGCCGGATATTGAAACCGATTTTTACAATTTCACCGCGCTGAACATTCCCGAAGCCCACCCGGCGCGGCAAATGCATGACACATTTTATTTTCCGCCCGATGAAGCCGGTGACCGTTTGCTTTTGCGCACCCATACAAGCCCGGTGCAGGTGCGCCGAATGGAAGCCGGCGAGCCGCCATTCCGCTTTATCGCACCCGGACGCACCTATCGCTGCGACAGCGACCAGACCCACACACCAATGTTTCATCAGGTGGAAGGGCTGGTGATTGACGAGACCACCCATCTTGGCCATTTGAAATGGACGCTGGAAGCTTTTCTGGCGGCTTTTTTCGAGGTGGATAATGTCGCTATTCGGCTGCGCCCCAGCTATTTCCCCTTTACCGAGCCGAGCATGGAAATTGACATGCAATGCCGCCGCGACGGCGCGCGCCTGGTTGTTGGCGAGGGCGAAGACTGGATGGAAATTGGTGGCAGTGGCATGGTGCATCCGGCTGTGCTGAAATATGCCGGTATTGACGCGGCGCGCTTGCAGGGTTTTGCCTTTGGCATGGGCCTCGACAGGTTGGCCATGCTGAAATATGGCATGCCGGATTTGCGCGCCTTTTTTGATGCTGATTTACGCTGGCTGAAACATTACGGCTTTTTGCCGCTTGATGTGCCGGGGCTGACCGGCGGCCTGTCCAACCGGCAAATGGCCGGGCAATAGGGGCGGGCGGATGAAATTTACCCTGTCATGGCTGACCGAGCATTTGCAGACGGATGCTTCCTTGGCGCGCATTGTCGAGACTTTGACGCTGGTCGGGTTGGAAGTGGAAGAATTGCACGACCCGGCGGCTGCCTTTGCCGGGTTTGAAGTGGCCGAAATCATCGACGCCGCGCCGCATCCGGATGCTGACCGTTTGCAGGTCTGCACGGTGCGCAGCGGGGCGGGAGAGCAGATATTGGTATGCGGCGCGCCCAATGCGCGGGCCGGTTTGAAGGGCATATTGGCGCAACAAGGCGCGGTGATTCCCTCCAATGGCATGGTGCTGGGCAAGGCGAAAATTCGCGGTGTCGAAAGCAATGGTATGATGTGCTCCGCCGCCGAGCTGGGCCTGTCGGAAGACCATGAAGGGATTATTGAATTGCCGGAAACGGCAGAAATTGGCGCCCCGGCAATTGAGGCGCTGGGCGCGTTTGGCTTGAGTGCTGACCCGGTGATTGAGATTGGCATCACCCCCAATCGGCCGGATTGCCTCGGCGTGCGCGGCATTGCCCGCGATTTGGCGGCAGCAGGGCTTGGCACGCTGAAACCGGACATGGTGACCGATATTATCGCCAAAGCTGACAGGCAGGTAGATTTGGCCGTCTCCGGGCCGGTCTGTCCGGCTTTTGCCGGATGTCTGGTCAGCAATGTCAGCAATGGCGAAAGCCCGGCCTGGTTGCAAATGCGGTTGCGGGCGATTGGGTTGAACCCGATAAATGCGCTGGTCGATATTACCAATTATATTTCCTATGATCGCGGCCGCCCTTTGCATGTCTATGACGCCGACCGGCTGACCGGTCAGGTGGTGGCGCGGCAGGCTGAGGCAGGCGAAAGCTTCATCGCGCTGGATGACAATGTTTATGAATTAGTGCCGGAAGATTGCGTTATTGCCGATGAAAATGGCGTATTGGGTCTGGGCGGCATTATGGGCGGGCTGGCGTCAGGCAGCACAATGGACACGCAAAATGTGCTGGTGGAGAGCGCCTGGTTTGCGCCCGATGCGATTGCCCGTTCCGGGCGTCGCCATAATATTGAAAGCGATGCGCGCTATCGTTTTGAGCGCGGTGTTGACCGCGCCTCGGTGATGTCGGGTCTGGCCCAAGCTGTGCAGATGATAACTGAAATTTGCGGCGGCGATGCCGGTGTGCCGGTTTTGGCCGGTGCGGCGGATGCGCCGCTTTCCGAGATTACATTTGACCCGGCGCTGGTTGAAAAGCGCACCGGCGTCACCCTGCCGGAAGCCGAGATGCAGGCGATTTTGCAGGCTTTGGGCTTTGCTGTTGAGACCGGCAAGGCGTGGCAAGTGCAAGTGCCGAGCTGGCGCCCTGATATTGGCGGCGATGTCGATTTGGTGGAAGAAATCATTCGCATTTATGGCCTCGATAATGTGCCGTCCACCCCGTTGCCGCGTCGCCATGATGTGACCCGCCCGACTTTGACGCCCTTGCAGCGTCGGATACATGTGATGCGCCGGAGTTTGGCGGCACATGGGCTGGTTGAGGCAGTGACTTGGTCATTTATCGACCGCCATGATGCGGCGCTGTTTGGCGTGGCGGACGGGCTGGAACTCGACAATCCGATTTCCTCGGAATTATCGCATATGCGGCCCTCGCTGCTGCCCGGCCTGCTGGCTGCCACGGCGCGCAATGTGGCGCGTGGCTTTGCCGATATTGCTTTGTTTGAAATTGGCAATGAGTTTTTGGCTGCCAAACCGGGTGCGCAACGTCTGGCAGCAAGCGGGGTGCGGCACGGGGCGGTGCAGCCGCGTCGCTGGCAGGGCGCGCCGCAAATGGCCGATGTCTATGCCGCCCGCGCCGATGCCGAAGCGGCGCTGGCCGCTTGCGGTGTGGCGGGCGATGGTTTGCAAATCTTACCGCCAATTGCCGATTGGTATCATCCGGGCCGCGCCGGTGTGCTGGCGCGCAATCCCAAACAGCCAATGGCGGCTTTTGGTGAATTGCATCCGGCCCTGCTGAAGCATTTTGACCTGCCCGGGCCAATTGTCGCTTTTGAAGTCTGGCCGGATACAATCGCTGCGCCCAAAGCGCAGGGCGGCCTTGCCCGCGCCGGTTTGCAGGCGTCGAATTTGCAGGCTGTGACCCGCGATTTCGCTTTTGAAATGGCAGCCAATGTCAGCGCCGCCCAAGCCGTGCGCGCGGCGCGCAGCGTTGACAAAAAGCTGATTGCCAATGTGCGCGTGTTTGACGTATTTGCCGGTGGCAGCCTGCCGGAAGGCATGAAATCAATGGCGCTTGAAGTGACATTGCAACCGGTTGAAGCGACTTTGACCGATGCTGAGATTGAGGCATTATCGGCAAAAATCACCGCCGCCGTGGAAAAAGCCACCGGCGGCAAGCTGCGCGGCTGACCGGCATTGGCGGCTCAGTTGATTTCCGCCGCTCCCCAATAGGTAAAGCCTAAAATCCGTGGCGTCGATGGCACATACATGGCTTGCTGCTCGGTGATTTTGAAGCCGCCTTCTTCAATCAGTGTCGGAATGTCGCGATTGATATTGCAGCCGCCGGCAATCAGCCCCCATACGCCATTGAGCCGGTTTTGCCATTTTTCGACCGCCGCATCGGGCGCGCGACCATGTTCGGAAAACAGCAATTTACCGCCCGGTTTCAAAACCCGCCGCATGCCTTGCATGGCGCGCAGCGTATCGGGAATGGTGCAAAGCGTATAGGTCAGCAAGACAGTATCAACGCTATTGTCATCAAGCGGGATTTCCTCACCCGGCAGGTCGATAAACTCAACCGGAAACGCCGCCTGCTCGGCCAGCGGGCGTGCCTTTTTGACCATATCCGGCGCAGGCTCAAGGCCGAAAACCATATCTACTTTGGCCGGGTCGTAATAGGCCAGATTATGCCCCGTTCCCATGCCGATTTCCAAAACCCGCCCCTCGCAATGCGGCACAACTTTCTCGCGCTGTTTTGACACTGGCTTGGTGCCGCACGCAGCATTGATAAAGCTTGGCAGCACAAATTTTTCGTAAAGTCCCATAATCCTCTCCCTGTCTGCCTTCATAATGACGCAGGCTTGGGAGGATGCAAAGCGAAATAACGCGAAAATTTCAGGCTGGGCGGTTGCTTAAACGCCTCACGCGCCGGCACTTGTGACCAGGGCGGTATAATCATCCATCAGATTTTTGCTTATATCGCCCGGGGTAAAGCGATAGGGGCCAATCTCGGAAACCGGCGTTACTTCGGCGGCTGTGCCGGTGATGAAACATTCGCTGAAGCCGTCCATTTCTTCCGGCATAATGGCGCGCTCGACAATCTCAATGCCGCGCGCCCGCGCCAGCTCCATGACAGTGCGGCGGGTAATGCCGTCAAGGAAACAATCAGGCAGCGGCGTGTGCAAAACGCCATTATCGACAAAAAACACATTGGCACCGGTCGCTTCGGCAATTTGGCCGCGCCAGTCCAGCATCATGGCATCGGCATAGCCCTTGGCTTCGGCGTCGTGTTTGGACAGGGTGCAAATCATATACAGGCCCGCCGCTTTGGCATGGCAAGGCGCGGTTTCCGGCGATGGGCGGCGATATTTGGCCATATCCAGCCGGATGCCGCGCAAGCGTTCAGCCGGGTCGAAATAAGACGGCCATTCCCATGCGGCGACCGCGACATTAATGCGGTTTTGCTGTGCCGACACGCCCATCATTTCGCTGCCGCGCCAAGCAACCGGGCGCAAATAGCCGTCCACCAGCTGGTTTTTGTCCAATGTTTCGCGGCAGGCCGCGTTAATCGCATCGGCGGAAAACGGCAGCTCAAAACCAAGCTCGCCCGCCGAATAAAACAGCCGCTCCGTATGCTCTTCCAATTTGAAAATCCGCCCATTATAGGCGCGCGCGCCCTCAAAAACGCAGGAGCCATAATGCAGGCCATGGGTCAGCACATGAATTTTGCTGTCTGCCCAGGGCACCATTTCCCCGTTCATCCAGATAAACCCGTCGCGCTGGTCGAATGCCACACTCATTTTCGTCAGCTCCCAGTCGGCGCGCTATTTTTGCCGACGTTTTTTCGTGTCTGTGATAGACTTATCAGCGAGACAGATTTATGTCAATAAGGCTGACATATTTCGCGCAACAGATGAAAAGGCAAATGGCAAGACGCATGGCAGTTTCGCAATCCACCGCGGCAGATGATTTCAAGGACGCAATCGAATTGCTGTTTTTCGCCTATCGCGATTTCATTGCCGACCCGGATGAGATTCTCGCCGCGCATGGCTTTGGCCGCGCCCATCACCGGGTTTTGCATTTTGTTGCTACCAATCCCGGCATGAGCATTGCCGATTTGCTGGACTTGTTGCGGGTGACCAAGCAAAGTCTGGCGCGTGTTTTGCGCGATTTGATTGATGAGGGCTATGTCGAGCAGCGTATTGGCGAGCATGACCGGCGCAAACGCTTGCTGTTTTTAACCGATGCCGGTCATGCGCTGCATGGCCAGCTAATTGCGCCGCAAATCAGCCGTTTTGCGCAAGTCTTTGATATTTGCGGCGCGGCTGAATTTGAACAATGGAAAGCTACCACAAGATTGCTTATCAATTCGCAAGACCGCGAAGATATTGACCGGCTGGTGGCGCGCGCGCCCGGCCTGCCGCCATTGGCGCGGGCGGCGGCAGAAAAGGCGCTTCGCGCCCAAAGGCGGGCGGAGGCCAAAAAATGACCGGCTTTGACGAAACAACCGCGCATATATTGGTGGTCGATGACGATACGCGCATCCGCGCTTTGCTGCAAAAATATCTGGCCGATAATGGCTATCGCACTTCGGTCGCTGAAAATGCCGCCGAAGCGCGCAAGAAAATGGATGCGCTGAGCTATGATTTGCTGGTGCTGGATATTATGATGCCGGGCATTAGCGGGCTGGAATTTACCGAAAAGCTGCGCCGCGACAATGACCGCGTGCCGATTTTGCTGCTGACCGCGCGCGCCGAAGTAGAGCAGCGTATTGAAGGGCTGGCCAGCGGGGCTGATGATTATCTCGCCAAACCGTTTGACCCGCAGGAATTGCTGTTGCGGGTGCAAAATATTCTGCGCCGCAGTGTCAGCGAAAATCAGGCGCTTGAGCCGCCGGATGAGGCCCATTTCGGCCCGTTCATTTTTCGTTATGAGCGCGGCGAATTAACCCGCGATGGCGCGCGCATCACGCTGACCACGCGCGAGGCCGAGCTTATGCGTCGATTGGTGGCCGCGCCGGGCAGTATTGTCACGCGCGAAGCTTTGGCCGAGGGTGAGACGATTTCCGAGCGCGCGATTGACGTGCAAATTAACCGATTGCGGCGTAAAATAGAAAATGACCCGCGCGACCCGATATATTTACAAACCGTGCGCGGCGCCGGATATGTGTTGCGCCTGGATTAAGATGTTGCTGGGTTAGAAAAGAGCCGGAGGAAGATTGTGCTGGACCCGATTTTTGCATGGCTGAAAAATTATATGCCGACCGGCCTGTTTCCGCGGTCGCTGTTGATTATTGTCGTGCCCTTGGTGTTCACGCAAATCATTGTGGCGATTGTGTTTATGCAGCGCCATTGGACCAGCGTGACCGAGAGCCTGTCGCGCGCTGCGGTCAGTGATATTGCGCTTTTGGCTGATTTGCGCATGCGCCAGCTTGGCGGTGACGGCGAATTGCTGAGCCAGATGGCCAGCGATGCATTTGATGTCTCGGTCGCCTTTCTGCCCGGCGAAACCCTGCCGGAAAACGCCAATTCGGGCGGTATTTTCGCGCTGTTGCCGCGCTCGCTGGCGCGTGAATTGGAAACCCAGCTTGGCCGGCCTTTTTGGGTCGATACCGAAACCTATGCCCGCCATGTTGACATTCGTGTGCTGCTGCCCGGCGAAGTGATGCGCGTGCTGGCCAAGCGCGACCGCGTCTATGCCACGAACAGCCATATTTTTATTGTCTGGATGGCGGCCACCTCGCTGATATTATTGCTGGTCTCGGGGGCGTTTTTACGCAATCAGATACGCCCGATTCAGCGCCTTGCCGAAGCGGCTGAAGAGTTTGGCAAAGGCCGCGACACGCCCGATTTCCGCCCCGCCGGTGCGTCGGAAGTGCGCCGCGCCGCCGCTTCCTTCATTGAAATGCGCGACCGCATCCAGCGCCAGATTGAACAGCGCACCACCATGCTGGCCGGGGTCAGCCATGATTTGCGCACGCCGCTAACCCGCCTCAAACTGCAATTGGCCATGCTGCCGCAAGGCGCAGAAGTGGAGGCGTTGAACACTGATATTGGTGAAATGGAAGATATGCTGGATGATTATCTGGCCTTTGCCCGTGGCTATCAGGGCGAGACGGCAGAGCCGGTCGCTGTTGACCAATTCATGCAGCAAATCGCCCATGATGCCGAGCGGCGTTGGCCGGATGTGCAAATCCGGCTGACCGATAATTGCCTTGCCTCAGTGGCGATGAAGCCCAATGCGCTGCGCCGCTGTGTCACCAATCTGGTCAATAATGCCTGCGCGCATGGGCGGCTGGTGCATGTTGCCGCCCATCCCGACCGGCAGGCGGAGGCTTTGCATATTACGGTGGAAGATAATGGTGTCGGCATTCCCGGCGACAAGCTGGAAGATGTGTTCCGCCCGTTTTACCGGCTTGATGATGCGCGCAATGCGCAAATGGGCGGCACTGGCCTCGGCCTGGCCATTGCCCGCGATGTGGCGCGCGGCCATGGCGGCGATATTGTGCTGTCGCGCAGCGGGCTGGGCGGGCTGAAAGCCAATATCACCATTCCGATGTAAAGTTCTCAAGGCCGCATTTGCCGCATTGGCGGGCGCGGCCGGCAATGCTATATGGGCTGCATGAGTGAGCAAACCCATATCCGCAATTTCTCGATTATCGCCCATATTGACCATGGCAAATCGACTTTGGCCGACCGGCTGATTCAGGTCACGGGCGGGCTGTCCGACCGCGAAATGCAAGAGCAAGTGCTCGACAATATGGAGCTGGAGCGCGAGCGCGGCATTACCATAAAAGCGCAGACCGTCCGGCTCGACTATAAAGCGCAGGACGGTGAGACTTATCAGCTCAATCTGATTGACACGCCCGGCCATGTCGATTTCGCCTATGAGGTCAACCGGTCACTGGCCGCTTGCGAAGGTTCGCTTTTGGTGGTGGATGCCAGCCAAGGCGTTGAGGCGCAAACATTGGCCAATGTCTATCAGGCGATTGAGGTTGACCATGAGATTGTGCCGGTGCTGAACAAGGTTGACTTGCCGGCTGCCGATTGCGCCCGTGTGGCCACGCAAATTGAAGATGTGATTGGCCTTGATACCGGCCATGCGGTGAATATATCGGCCAAGACCGGGCTGGGTGTGGCCGATGTGCTGGAAGCCATTGTCACCCATTTGCCGCCGCCGCAAGGCGACCCGCAAGCGCCGTTAAAGGCGATGCTGGTCGATAGCTGGTATGACGCTTATCTGGGCGTTGTGGTGCTGGTGCGGGTGATTGACGGGCAATTGAAAAAGGGCCAGAAAATCCGCATGATGTCCACCGGTGCCATGCATCCGGTGGATCAGGTTGGCGTATTCCGCCCCAAGCGCGAAACAGTCGAGGCGCTGGGGCCGGGCGAAATCGGCTATTTCACCGCCGCCATTAAGCAAGTGGCGGATACACGTGTCGGCGATACGGTGACCGAAGAGCGCCGCCCTTGCGAGACCGCGCTGACCGGCTTTAAGCCATCGCAGCCGGTGGTGTTTTGCGGCCTGTTTCCGATTGATTCCAGCCAGTTTGAAGATTTGCGCGAAGCCATGGCCAAGCTGCGGCTGAATGATGCCAGTTTTGAGTTTGAGATGGAAACCAGCGCGGCGCTGGGCTTTGGCTTTCGCTGCGGCTTTCTCGGCCTGTTGCATCTTGAAATCATCCGCGAACGCATTGAGCGCGAATTTGACATTGACCTCATCACCACCGCGCCCAGCGTGGTCTATCAATTGCACATGACCGATGGCGACATGGTGGAATTGCACAATCCGGCCGACATGCCCGATGTGGTGAAAATCGACCATATTGACGAGCCGTGGATTCGTGCCTCAATTCTGGTGCCGGATGATTATCTCGGCGCGGTGTTGAAATTATGCGAAGACCGGCGCGGGCGGCAGGTCAATCTCAGCTATGCCGGCAGTCGCGCCATGCTGGAATATGAATTGCCGCTCAATGAGGTGGTGTTTGACTTTTACGACCGGCTGAAATCAGTGACGCGCGGCTATGCCAGTTTTGATTACAGCCTGGCCGATTACCGCACCGGTGATTTGGTGAAAATGTCGATATTGGTGAATGGCGAGCCGGTCGATGCGCTGTCCACCATTGTCCACAGAGAGCGCGCCGAAAGCCGTGGTCGCGCCATGTGCGAAAGGCTGAAAGGGCTGATACCGCGCCATTTGTTCAAAATACCGATTCAGGCGGCATTGGGCGGCAAAGTGATTGCGCGCGAGACGATTGCAGCCCTGCGCAAAGATGTGACGGCCAAATGCTATGGCGGCGATGTCAGCCGCAAGCGCAAGCTGCTCGACAAGCAAAAAGAAGGCAAAAAGAAAATGCGCCAATTCGGCAAAGTCGATATTCCCCAAACCGCCTTTATCGCCGCGCTGAAAATGGATGACTGACGCGCGCGTCTTTTTTAACGCTTGTGCTTGTAATTATGAGCGTGGGCGATATAAACCACAGCACGGACAGGTGGCCGAGTGGCTGAAGGCGCACGCTTGGAAAGCGTGTAGGCGTTAATAGCGTCTCGAGGGTTCGAATCCCTCTCTGTCCGCCACGGCATAAGGGCTTGCCAGCTTGCGTTTTGTCTTCTTTTGGCGAAAGCTGCGCTGAAAAGCGCGCCCGCCAAAAGCGGGACGCCAACAGCTGACGCTGTTGGACGCATGCGCCTTCCGCCACGCTATAAGCACCCGCTTGCCGGTCAGGCAAGCCCGGTACGCCTTGCGCCCGCATCCGCCGCCTGCTGGCCGCGACCCTCAGAAGCTTTTTTGATAGCCCAATGTCAGCGTGGCGTGATTGCCCATTTGCGGGCCATTGAGACTGCGCCAGACGGGGCGGACATATTCCAGCGCCAGCCTGTGCCCGTGCAGCGCACCGGCTCCACCGATAAAATTCACGCCCAAGGCAAGCTCGGCCTGCTGGCCGCCATAATAATCGGGATTGGCCGATTGCACCGGCTTGTCAATGCGCGCATCGGCACCGGAAATCGCCTCTTTATGGGCGAAGCGACCGCGCAGGGACAGGCTGTATGAGGCATTGAGTCGGCGTGACGCCCAAATATCGGCATGGGCTGAGGCACCATGACGCCAGCCCTCTTTATTGCGGCCAAGCGGCAAATTGGCGGCAAGTTGCATGCCCCAACCGCCTTTTGCGCCAAGGCTGGCGTGAGTGAGCGAGGGTTTCAGCGAAAAAGTGCCGCCGCCCAATTGCATGGCATAGGGCAGGCGCGCGGTGACGCGCATATTCATCGGTGTCAGCAGGCGACCGGTTTTGTCGGTCGCGCCGGTGGGCAGGCCAAGTGCCATGCCGCCATGCCATCTGCCGGGCAGGTCAAACAGCGCGCCAATCACGCCGTCGCCAAGGCCGGATGTGGCGGTGTCGAAATCGCCAAGCTTTTCGGCACTCATATCATAAGTGGTCAGCCCCATGTCATTATCGAGCAAATTGACCATAGCCAACAGTGTCACCTTGTCGGATGGCGCATACATGGCACCAATCATGGTCATGCTCATATCCATATTTTGCGGCACAACGCGCAACATGGGCGGCATGCCATGTGTGTTGGGCGTCATCAATATGGCGGTGTCGGATAATTTGTCATTATCAGCATAATTGCCCTTCATCCGCATGCTCATGTGGCGCAGAGAAATCATATATTCGCCCTTTTTGTGCATATGGTCAGCCATCACGCCAATCGGGGCATGAGCATCGGGCAGCGCGTCAGTCGCGTGTGTGGCATGAATGGGTAAAAAGGCAGTTAGCAGAGCAGACATTAACAGCCTGCCTCGGCCAAGCGATTGCGGCAAGGGTCTATTCAGCATTTTGGGAGGATATTCATTTTGGATTGACCGGAAAATGGTGGAGCCAGGCGGAATCGAACCGCCGACCTCTTGCATGCCATGCAAGCGCTCTCCCAACTGAGCTATGGCCCCGTGGCTCGGCGTGATGCCGAAAACCGTTGCGGAAACTAGTCGAAGACGCTGCCGCAAGCAACAGAAAAATCAGTCATCATCTTCTGTTTCTTCCGGCAGGAAACTGTCATCATCATCATCATCCGTATCGAGCAGCGTATCGTCATCATCCGCCTCATCATCGTCAAGCGGCGCGTCCTCGAAATCGGGCAAAGCGGTCTCGTCCTCGGCGTCATCATCATCCTCGACCATTTCATCAAGGCTGATAGCATCCTCATCTTCTTCCAGCTCGTCCTCATCCTCTTCCGGGGTTTCGGCGGCGGGTGCAATTTCCTTGGCCGGCTGCTTTTCGGTGAAAGCAGCAAGCGGGTCAAAGCTATGGCCGCATTTGGGACATGTTGCCGGATTTTGGTTCAAATCATAAAATTTTGCGCCACAGTCTTCGCAGATACGCTTGGTTCCAAGTTTTGGATCTACCACAATGCACCTCTCCTCAATGAAACAAATCATTCCCTTGCCATGAAGCGCGGCTAGTGTCAAAACCTAATCCGTGTCATTGACGCATAAGTTGACAGATAAGCTATTGCCATTGCAGGACAAAATATATGACTGAAACGCCGCTTCCCGCCTCCGCGTCACCGGCCTCCGCGTCACCGGCTACTGCGTCACGCGCCACCGGGCCATTGACCGGTCATGTGACCATACCGGGCGATAAATCGATTTCGCATCGGGCGCTGATGCTGGCGGCGCTGGCCACTGGCACAAGTCGCTTGCGCGGGCTTTTGGAAGGCGATGATGTGCTGGCCACGGCTGCTGCCATGCAGGCTTGCGGGGCTGGCATAGAGCGCAGCGAAGACGGCGATTGGCAGGTCACCGGTTGCGGGCCACAGGGTTTGCGCGCGCCGTCAGCGGCGTTGGATTTCGGCAATTCCGGCACGGGTGCGCGGCTTGCCATGGGGCTTTTGGCGGGCAGCGGCGTCGAAGCGGTTTTCACCGGTGATGCCTCATTATCGGCGCGGCCCATGGGGCGTATCATGTCGCCCTTGTCTGAAATGGGGGTCGGTTTTACCAGCGAAGAAGGCGGGCGCTTGCCGGTCACCATGTCGCCGCCCGTGCCGCTCATGCCGGTTGACTTAACGCCGGAAGTGGCCTCGGCGCAGGTGAAATCGGCGATTTTGCTGGCCGGTTTGGGCGCGCCCGGCACAACGATTGTGCGCGAGCAGCATATTACGCGCGACCATAGCGAGAATATGTTGCGCTTGTTCGGGGCGCAGATTGAACGCGCAATGGATGGCGCACAACATGTGGTGACATTGCACGGGCCGGCGCGGCTGCGGGCCTGCGATATGGATATTCCCGGCGACCCGTCCTCGGCGGCTTTTCCGATGGTGGCAGCGTTGATTGTGCCGGGCTCGGATGTGGTGCTGGAAAATGTGATGCTGAACAAACAGCGCGACGGGCTTATCCGCGTGTTGCGCGATATGGGCGGGCAGATTGAATTTCTCAATCCGCGCCAGCAAGCAGGCGAGGCGATTGCCGATTTGCATGTTCGCCATTCGGCGCTGACCGGCATTGATGTGCCGGCTGAACTGGCACCCTCCATGATTGATGAATATCCGATATTGGCCATGGCGGCGGCTTGCGCCCAAGGCACAATGAAAATGAACGGGCTGGCTGAATTGCGGGTCAAGGAAACCGACCGGCTGGCGGCGGTGGCCGATGGGCTAGCGGCCAATGGCGTGCGCTTTGAGGCGGGCGCGGATTGGCTGAGTGTGACTGGCGGGCCTGTGCCGGGCGAGGCTGTGCCGGGCGGCGGGCTTGTTGAAACGCGCCATGACCACCGGATTGCCATGGCTTTTCTGACGCTCGGTCTGGCCGCGCAAGCGCCGGTCAAAATCGATGACAGCGCGATGATTGCGACCAGCTTTCCGGCGTTTTTCGAGTTAATGGCGTCGCTGGGCGCGCATTTCACCCATGATGCGTCCGGTTTGGTATAGGGGCGGCGTGAGGGCAGTATAATGGCAGAGCAGCATATTATCGCAATTGACGGCCCGGCCGCATCGGGCAAAGGCACATTGGCCAAGAAAATCGCCGCGCATTTCAATTTTGCCTATCTTGATACGGGTGCGCTGTATCGCGCCGTGGCGCTTGGCGTCTTGCAGGCCGGTGCGGCGCCGGAAGATGAGGCGGCAGCCTTGCGCGCGGCCACGCAATTGGATATGCGCCGCTTGGGTGCGCCCGAAATTGCGGCTGGCTTGCGCCGACCGGAAACCGGCAGCGCGGCGTCAATTGTGGCAGCCATGCCGCCCGTGCGGGCGCAGATTTTGCAGGCGCAGCGCGATTTCGCCGCCAACCCGCCCGACGGGCAGGCCGGTGCGGTGCTGGACGGGCGCGATATTGCCACAGTGGTCTGTCCCGATGCGCGCGACAAGCTGTTCGTTACAGCGCGGCCTGAAATTCGCGCCGAGCGACGCTGGAAGGAATTGCAGGGGCAACCGCAAGCGCCTGATTTTGAGACCGTGCTGGCCGATATTCGCATCCGCGATGACCGCGATATGAATCGCGCCACCGCACCCTTGCAAAAAGCCGAAACTGCGCACTTGCTTGATACGTCAGATTTGTCTATAGAACAGGCATTCGAAGCGGCTCTGGCCCTGCTGAAAGCATAATGTCCGGAAATCCAAACCGCCCGAATATGTAATCTTAAATCGCCTGATGACCGGAGCGTGCGCCGTTGCGCGTCGCGTTGCGTGAGGGAAGACCGCCCGCCTGATGCGGGTTGGCACAAACAGTTAGGAAACACTAATCGTGTCCGAAACAGAAAATATGGGCTTCAACCCGTCAAAAGAAGACTTTGCAAGCCTGCTGGACGAAAGTTTCAGCGCCGAGGCGCCGCTTGAAGGCAGCGTTGTGAGAGGGCGGATTACCGCTATTGAAAATGATTTGGCAATTATTGATGTCGGTCTGAAAACCGAAGGCCGCGTGCCTTTGC
This sequence comes from Parvibaculales bacterium, assembly GCA_049597955.1. Lineage (GTDB taxonomy): Bacteria > Pseudomonadota > Alphaproteobacteria > RS24 > RS24 > JAYPAN01. Next base: position 30,246 of record JBMYND010000011.1, on the reverse strand, counting down.
GCGAGTTTTCCATGGCCGGTCAGGAGCCGTCAATCAGCGTCGGCGATGAGGTTGAGGTTTTTCTCGACCGGATTGAAAATGCTATGGGCGATGCGGTTTTGTCACGCGACAAGGCACGCCGCGAGGAAAGCTGGGTCAAGCTGGAGAAATCCTTTGAGGCCAATGAGCGCGTTGAAGGCGTGATTTTTGGTCGCGTCAAAGGCGGCTTTACCGTTGATTTGAACGGCGCAACGGCGTTTTTGCCGGGCAGTCAGGTCGATATTCGTCCGGTGCGCGATATTACGCCGCTGATGAATATGGCGCAGCCCTTTCAGATTTTGAAAATGGATCGTCGGCGCGGCAATATTGTGGTTTCGCGTCGGGCCATTATGGAAGAAACCCGCGCCGAAGCCCGTAATGAAATCGTGCAAAATCTGGTTGAAGGCCAGATTGTTGAAGGTGTGGTCAAAAACATTACTGATTATGGTGCCTTTGTTGATTTGGGCGGCGTTGACGGCCTGCTGCATGTCACTGATATTGCCTGGCGGCGTGTCAATCACCCGTCGGAAGTGATAAATGTCGGTGAGACAGTGAAAGTGCAGGTGGTGAAAATCAATACGGAAACCCAGCGCATCAGCCTTGGCATGAAACAGCTTGAGACAGATCCGTGGGATGAAGTTGCGGTGAATTTCCCGCTCAACAGCAAAGTGACCGGTCGGGTGACCAATATCACCGATTATGGCGCTTTTGTTGAATTGGGCAGCGGTGTTGAAGGTCTTGTCCATGTCTCCGAAATGAGCTGGGTGAAGAAAAATGTTCATCCGGGCAAAATCGTTTCAACCTCGCAAGAAGTCGAGGTTATGGTGCTTGAAGTTGACCAGGACAAGCGGCGCATCTCATTGGGGCTGAAACAATGTGTGGCCAATCCGTGGGAAGATTTTGCCGCCAAATTCCCGTCCGGCACGAAAATCTCCGGTGAAATCAAAAATATCACCGAATTCGGACTGTTTGTCGGTCTGGCCGATGAAATTGACGGCATGGTGCATATTTCCGATTTGGATTGGAATGTGTCCGGCGAAGAAGCCCTGGCGCAATTCACCAAAGGCCAAACCGTTGAAGCGGTTGTGCTGGATGTTGACCAGGAAAAAGAGCGTGTCAGCCTCGGCATTAAACAGCTTGACGGTGACCCGTTTGAGAGCATTGCCAATCTGCGTCGCGGCGATACAGTGACTTGCGAGGTTACTGCCGTTAATGATGGCGGGCTGGAAGTGGCGATTAGCGATACGGATGTCTCGGCCTTTATCCGCCGCAGCGACTTGTCGCGTGACCGCGAAGACCAGCGTCCGGAGCGGTTTAATGTCGGCAATAAAATTGACGCTATGGTGACCAATCTTGACAAGCGCGACCGTCGCGTTGGCCTGTCCATTAAGGCGCTGGAAATCGCCGAGGAAAAAGAGGCTGTCGAACAATATGGTTCATCCGACAGTGGCGCCTCGCTGGGTGATATTCTCGGCGCGGCTTTGAATAAGGAAAATGGCGCGGCTGAGGAAGCGCCTGCTGAGGAAGCGGTGGCTGAGGAAGCGGTGGCTGAAGAAGCTCCAGAGGAAGTTGTGGCTGAAGCGGAAGCGCCTGCCGAAGAAGCGCCTGCCGAAGAAGTGCCTGCCGAAGAAGCTGAAGAGGAAGCGGAAAAATCCGAGTAATCTTGGCAAAACGCTGAAACCATTAAACGGCCCGGCCTGTCCGGGCCGTTTTTTTTCAAAAATTTGCGCCATGTCAGTGCGGTTTGTCGCTTGACGGGCGGGCATCAGTTTGGCAGGCTGAAAGCCTATGGTGGAAGAGACCAATGATTAAATCTGAACTCGTCGCGCGCATCGCAGAAAAATTTCCGCATCTGTATCAAAGAGATGTTGAAGCGGTGGTTAATCGTGTGCTGGATGAAATCGGCAGCGCAATGGGGCGCGGCGACCGCGTTGAGCTGCGCGGCTTTGGCGCGTTTTCGGTCAAGCAGCGCGAGGCGCGTATCGGGCGCAATCCGCGCACCGGTGAATCGGTGGCGGTGGCGCGCAAAAACACGCCATTTTTCAAAACCGGCAAAGATTTGCGCGAACGCCTGAATGACGAGGCGGGTCAGTAACCCTCATGCAATTTATTTTGCGCCTGTTCGGCTTTGCCCTGCTGGTCGGATTGGCTGTTGTGCTGGTGCCTTTGGCGATTTTGAACAGCCAAATGGTCAGCGTTCGGCTTAACCCATTGGCGCTGTTTGCCGATGGCGATGACGCGATTGGCTTGCCTTTGTTTATCGTTATGGCCGCGATGCTGCTGATTGGGTTTATCGGCGGGATTGTGGCCTCGGCTGTGGTGCGCTGGAAACGCCGTGGCTCGGAAAAACTGGCCTCCTGGCGCAATCGCAAACAGGCCGCGCCGGTGGATGTGCCAAGCCTGTCCACATTTGACAAAACACCCGAAAATCAGCACCAAACGCAACAGGCTTTGCCGGCAGGCGATGGCGTGCTAAAACCTGCCCAACGCAATTAGAACGCCCTGACTTTGCCTTTTTTGAAGGCCGGCAAGGCATGGCGCATATAGGAGAAAGACAGGCTCATGTCATCTGGCATCAGCACAACCGACATGCCGGTCAATCCGGTCTATTGCGCGCTTGATACGCCCGATTTGGCGCAAGCCCAGGCGCTGGCGGCGCAATTGGCCGGTCATATTGGCGGGTTAAAAATCGGCATGGAGTTTTTCTACGCGCATGGCGCGCAGGGCTATCAGGCGATTGCCGATCACGGCCTGCCGATATTTCTCGATTTGAAGCTGCATGATATTCCCAATACGGTGGCCTCTGCCATTCGCGCTTTGTCGCCACTGGCGCCGACTTATTTGAATGTTCATGCCGGGGGCGGGGCGGCCATGATGGCGGCGGCGGCGGATGCGGCGCGTGACGGGGCCGCGGCGGCTGGCACCCAACCGCCTCTGATGCTGGCGGTGACCATATTGACCAGCCTTGGCGACAGCGATTTGCCCGCTATGGGCATTGCTGCCACGGCTTCCGAACAAGTCTTGCGACTGGCCGCTTTGGCACAGGCCAATGGTATGGATGGGGTGGTCTGCTCGTCCCATGAAATTGCCGCTTTGCGGGCCGAATTGGGGCCGGATTTCAAGCTGGTCGTGCCGGGCATTCGTCCGGCTGACAGTGCCGTCCAAGACCAGAAACGGGTGATGACCCCGGCTGAGGCGCATGGGCTGGGCGCTGATGTGCTGGTTATCGGGCGTCCCATCACGCAAAGTGATGACCCGGCAGCGGCGGCGCGCGCCATTGCCGACAGCCTGATTGCCAATGGGGCAGATAAATGACAGCGCCGGTGAAAATTAAAATCTGTGGCCTGAACAAGCCCGCCCATGTGGATGCGGCCAATCAATTGGGTGTTGATTTGGCCGGTTTTGTATTTTTCAAAAAGTCACCGCGCCATGTCTCGCAGGAAATGGCCGCCGCGCTGGCCGGACGCTGCGACCCGCAAATGGAGCGCGTCGCCTTGCTGGTGGATCCGGATGATGAGGCGCTTGACCATGCGCTGGCGGCGCTCAGCCCGCATCGTTTGCAATTGCATGGCGCGGAAACACCGGCGCGCATAGCCGAAATCAAAAACCGCACCGGCCTGCCCATTATCAAGGCGCTGGCCGTGGCCAATGCTGATGATGTGCGGGCCGCGCGCGCTTATGGGGATATGGCTGACTGGTTTTTGTTTGATGCCAAACCGCCGGAGGATGGCATGCCCGGCGGCAATGGCGAGGCGTTTGACTGGCACAGCCTGAGCGCCTATGACATGGACAAGCCCTATTTGCTGGCTGGCGGTCTGTCGGCTGAAAATGTGTCGCAGGCTTTGGCCATGACAGGCGCGCCCATGGTTGATATTTCTTCAAGTGTTGAATTGGCACCGGGCGAAAAAGATGCAGCACTGATGCAGGCATTTGTCGAAGCGGTGCGGGCGGCGTGAACCGGCGACAAACGGCACCGGTTAAAGGAAATGAGGCATAGAGTGGACGGACAAAATTCATATCGCGCAGGGCCAGATGATAAGGGCCGGTTTGGACATTTTGGCGGCCGTTTTGTCGCCGAAACACTGATGCCGCTTATTCTTGATTTGGAGCAAGCCTATTTGGATGCGCAACAAGATGCGGGCTTTGTTGAAGAATTGCAGGATTTACAAGCCCATTATGTTGGCCGCCCCAGCCCGCTTTATTTTGCTGAAAGGCTGACGGAGCATTATGGCGGCGCGAAAATTTACCTGAAGCGCGACGAGCTGAACCATACGGGCAGCCATAAAATCAATAATTGCCTCGGTCAGATTTTGCTGGCCAAGCGCATGGGTAAAACCCGCATTATTGCTGAAACAGGTGCCGGTCAGCATGGGGTTGCTGTGGCCACTGTGGCGGCGCGTTTTGGCCTGCCCTGTACTGTGTTTATGGGGGCGACTGATATTGAACGGCAAAAGCCCAATGTGTTCCGCATGAAACTGCTTGGTGCCGATGTGCGTCCGGTGACTGCCGGTGCCGGCACGCTGAAAGATGCGATGAATGAGGCGCTGCGCGATTGGGTCGCCAATGTGCATGACACATTTTACATTATCGGCACTGTTGCGGGCCCGCATCCCTATCCGGCCATGGTGCGCGATTTCCAATCGGTTATCGGGCGCGAGACCAAACAGCAAATGCTGGAGCGCGAAGGGCGTCTGCCCGATACGCTGGTTGCCTGTATTGGCGGCGGCTCCAATGCAATGGGGCTGTTTCATCCGTTTCTGGATGACCCGGAAGTCGAGATTATCGGCGTTGAAGCCGGTGGCAAAGGGCTGGATACGCCTGACCATGCCGCCTCGCTGGCTGGTGGCAATCCGGGTGTTTTGCACGGCAATCGCACTTATTTGCTGCAAGATGATGACGGCCAGATTATTGAAGGCCATTCGATTTCTGCCGGTTTGGATTATCCGGGCATTGGGCCGGAACATGCTTATTTGCGCGATGCGGGGCGGGTTTCTTATGTGTCGGCCACTGATGACGAGGCGCTGGAAGCGTTTCAGCTCATCACCCGGCTGGAGGGCATTATTCCGGCGCTTGAGCCGTCGCATGCGCTGGCCCATGTCGGCAAAATCGCCCCTGATTTACCGGCCGAGCATTTGCTGGTGATGAATATGTGCGGGCGCGGCGACAAGGATGTGTTTTCCGTTGCCGAATATCTCAATGTTTCGCTATAGGCCGAGAATATGACCGAACCGTTACAGGGCACACGTTTGGAGCAACGCTTTGCCGCGCTGGCAAAGGCCGGACGCAAAGCATTTATCGCCTTTATCACTGCCGGTGACCCGGATTTGGCCATGTCGGAAAAATTGCTGGCCGGGCTGCCCGAAGCCGGAGCCGATATTATCGAATTGGGCATGCCCTTTACCGATCCAATGGCTGATGGCCCGTCCATTCAGGCGTCGTCGCAAAGGGCGCTGGCAGCAGGCCAAACAATGACCGCCACGCTGGATATGGTGCGCCGCTTCCGCCGCAGCGATGACACGACGCCAATTGTGCTGATGGGGTATTATAATCCGGTCTATATTTATGGCGCTGAGAAATTTGTCGCCGATGCGCGCGCCGCCGGTGTCGATGGGCTGATTATTGTTGATTTGCCGCCGGAAGAAGATGAGGAATTATGCCTGCCAGCCATTCGCGGTGGGCTGAATTTTATTCGCCTGGCCACACCGACAACCGATGATGCGCGCCTGCCGGAGGTTCTCAAAAACACATCCGGCTTTGTCTATTATGTCTCGATTGCCGGTATTACCGGCTCGGCAGCGCCACAAAAAGCCGCCGTCGCAGCCAATGTCGCGCGCATTAAGGGCCAGACCGATTTGCCGGTTTGTGTTGGCTTTGGAATTCGCACGCCGGAGCAGGCACAAGATATTGCGGGGCAGGCGGATGGGGTGGTCGTTGGCTCGGCACTGGTTGATGCGCTGGCCGAAAACCTTGACGAAAAGGGCAATGCATCGCAGGATGCGATAAGTCATGTTCTGGCACTGGCCGCGCAATTGGCGGCGGGTGTGCATAAATAATCATAGTCGGTCTTGCTATAGTGACAGCGTTATATGAACAGCGTCATTTGAATGGAGGGCATGAATAGTGAATTGGATTAAAAATTTCGTGCGACCGCGATTTCCCAGTGTCTTTCGCGACCGCGAGGATACGCCGGATAATCTTTGGCAGAGCTGCAAAAAATGCGGCGAAATGATTTTTCACCGCGACTTGCAGCTATTGCAGCAAGTTTGCCCGGGCTGTGACCATCATATGCGGATTGGCGCGAAAGAGCGTTTTGAGCAGATTTTTGATGCCAATTCATTCGAGGAAATTAATGTCCCCGATGTGCCGCTTGACCCGTTGAAATTTCGCGACCAGAAACGCTATGCCGACCGGCTGAAAGATGCGCGCGGCAAGACCGGTGACAAGGATGCGGTGAAAGTCGCGCTTGGTGAAATAAGCGGCCATAAGGCGGTGATTGCTGTGCAGGATTTCAGCTTTATGGGCGGCTCGCTTGGCATGGCAGCCGGTGAGGCTGTGGTGACCGCCGGGCAGGCGGCGCTTGATAATGATGCGCCGCTTATTATGGTCGCAGCCGCCGGTGGCGCGCGTATGCAGGAGGGGATTTTATCGCTCATGCAAATGCCGCGCACAACAGTGATTGTCCAGCAATTGCGCGAACGTGGCCTGCCCTATATCGTTATTCTGACCGACCCGACAACCGGTGGTGTCACCGCTTCTTATGGCATGTTGGGTGATATTCAAATCGCCGAGCCGGGCGCGCTTATCGGTTTTGCCGGGCCGCGTGTGATTCAGGATACGATTAAGGAAAAACTGCCGGAAGGCTTTCAGCGCGCCGAATATTTGCTCGAACATGGCATGATAGATATGGTGGTGCATCGCCATAAATTGAGTGAGACGTTGGGCCGTATTATCGACTTGTTGCTCGGCGGGCGCGCCGCGACCGGGCTTGCCGCTGATGCTGGCGCCTGATTTGGTAAATTGACCGGTCGGCCCTGCCGACGATTTTGGCCTTTATGTTATGTCCAATGTGCGGCCTGCCAGCGATGATGTGCTGAACCAGCTTCTTGCGCTGCATCCAAAGAAAATTGACCTGTCGCTGGGACGCATGACGCGTTTGCTCGATGCACTTGACCGACCGCATGAAAAATTGCCGCCGATTGTGCATGTTGCCGGCACCAATGGCAAAGGCTCAACTCTGGCTATGCTGCGCGCCATGCTGGAAGCGGCAGGCCAGCATGTGCATGGCTACAGCTCGCCCCATTTAGTGCGCTTTCACGAACGCATTAATTTGGCTGGCACCATGATAAGCGAGGCGGCGCTGATGGATATTCTTGACCGCTGCAAAGCGGCCAATGGCGAGGCACCGATTACATTTTTCGAAATCACCACCGCCGCGGCATTTCTGGCCTTTGCCGAGCATAAAGCCGATTATGTGCTGCTTGAAACCGGCCTTGGCGGTCGGCTGGATGCGACCAATGTCACCACGCCGCGATTAACCGCCATCACGCCGGTCAGCATAGACCATCAAGAGTTTCTGGGCGACAGTCTGGCCGCCATTGCCGGTGAAAAAGCCGGTATTATCAAATCCGGCGTGCCGCTTATTTGCGCCCCGCAAGCCCCCGATGCTGCGCAGGTGATTGCCGCCGAGGCCGAACGGCTGGCGGCACCGGCTTCATTTGGCGGGCAGGACTGGATGGCTTATGCCGAACGGGACGGGCTGGTGTTTCAAGACGCAAATGGCATGCTGGATTTGCCGCTTCCGGCGCTGGCGGGCAAGCATCAAATCACCAATGCCGGCACGGCGATTGCCATGGCGCGACATTTGGGTTTGTCGCGCGCGGCGATTGCCGAAGGGCTGACCGGCGCGGTCTGGCCGGCGCGGTTGCAAAAATTATCAGCAGGCAAATGGGTCAGCCGGCTGAAACAAAGATTGCCAAATGTCGAAATCCGCCTTGATGGCGGTCACAATGAAGCCGCCGCCGAGATGTTGGCCGATTTTATTGCCGGTGCAGGCGAGCGGCCAGGCAGAAGGTCAGGCAAAAGGTCAGGCAGAGCGCTAGGCGAGAGAGATGTGCATATTATTTTGGGCATGTTGGCCAATAAGGCGCATCAGGCATTTATCGACCATCTGGCCGCTTGCGGGCGTGTGGCGCATTTATATGCGGTGCCGGTTGAAGACAGCGATGCCGGTCTGCCGCCCGCCAAGCTTGCTGATATGGCGCGCGCACGCGGGCTTTCCGCCAGCGCCCATGCCGGATTTCAAGCCGCGCTTGATATGATTAATGACCCGGATGCACTGATTATTATCGCCGGTTCGCTTTATCTGGCCGGTCAGCTATTGCGCGCCAATGAAAATGAAGCAGGCCACGCCAGCCCTTAAAGGCTTTCGTCAATCCATTCCTTGATTTGGCTTTTTGGCGACGCGCCGATTTTCGTGGCGCTGGCCTGCCCGTCTTGAAATAATATCATAGTCGGTATGGAGCGCACGCCGAAACTGGTCGGGGCTTCCGGATTTTCATCAATATTGACTTTTACAATCGACAATTTGCCGTCATATTCAGCCGATAATTCGTCCAATGCCGGTGCGATTTGCTTGCACGGGCCGCACCATTCGGCCCAGAAATCAACCAGAACCGGCCCATCTGCATTGATGACGGCATTTTCAAATTCATCGTCGGTTACATGTTGGACTGCCATTTCCGTCTCCTTGCTGTGAAGGGTCACTTAACCCTGATTCTTGCCTTTAATGTAAGCAGGCTGTGCGATTTATCAAGACCGCGCGCGATAGGCGGCCAATGCCGCGTCAAGCTGCGGCTGGGCCAGCATGTCCACCTGCCCATTGCGCGTCCAGATAAGCGCGCAAGTGACCGCCAAATCCGGCTTGGCGGCGCGCATCAAGGCCTGATAAACCGCCATTTGCTCAATATAGTCCTCGGCAATCTGCGTGGCGCTGTTCGGCGGCGGGCCGGTTTTGAAATCGGCGATAAAAATCCCGGTTTCGGTCTCGACAAAGCGGTCAATTTGCCGGTTTTCCATGTGTTTTGTGCCGCTATCCGTTTCCAGCACACCGCAAATAGCCGCTTCCGCCCGTGCCTGTGGCCCAAAAAGAGCGGTCAATTCCGGCTTGTCTATAACTGCCAAAACATCGGCGCATAATGCCTGGCGCGCCTCTTGCGGCCAATCATCCGCTCGGCTGTCCAGATAGGCAAGCCCCCGCGCCAATCGTTTAGCGGGCGGCAAGGGCGGTAAAAGCTCAAACAGCCTGTGCGCCAATCTGCCGCGTATGGCAGAAGCTGCGCGCGCCGTGTCGGCCGCTTGGCGCGGCGTGCTTGTGGCGGATGATTTGGGCGGGGTTGCCCTTGCTGCCGGTGTGTCCGGCGTCGGCGCCTGGTAAATCCAGTCCGGCAAAGCGGGCAGTGGGGCGTCGCCTTGCCTCCGGTCTGTATCGGCTTCGTCCCTATCCTGTTTCATTTTGTCTTTGGCAAATGGGCCGGCCTTTGCCTCATCGCCCAAACGCCAAAACCTGTCTTCCCCCTGTCCGACTTGATAATGCGGCTGTGCCAAACCGGCGCTTATCATCGCATACCAACAATCATCGGGAATGTTTTGATAGCTGCAATGGCCACCAATATAGAGCCGGTCGCGGGCGCGGGTCAGGGCGACATATAGCAAGCGTCTGGCTTCGTGCAGCGTGTCAGTATCGCTGCGTTGTTTTTGGCTATCGGTATAGCTGTCGCGCAAATATTGATTGGCCTGCCACAGGGGCAGATTATTGCCATCCAATAAAAACGGTGTGCGCGCTGCGGAAGTCGGCACGCCGCGCCCGCATGTGTCGGGCAGAAACACAATCGGCGCTTCCAGCCCTTTGGCGCCATGCACAGTCATAATGCGAATGGCATCGCCGCGCGCTTCCATATCGCGTTTGATTTCCTGTTCGCCCTGTTCCAACCAATGCAAAAAGCCCTGCATGGATGACGCGTTTTGCTGCTCATGGGTCAAGGCCAGCCGCATTAATTCGCCGAGCGGATCGCTGATTTCCGGCCCCAGACGCGCCGCCAATCTGGCCATACCGCCGCGCGCGCCGAGCAATTGCGCGAAAAAATCGAAAGGCGGAATATAATCAATCCGCGCGACCAGCCAGTCGAGCAGGGCGCGGCTCTCCCCCATATCTTCACCGGCCTGTTTCACCGCCTGCCATAATGTGCCGCTGCGCCCATGCGCCAGCGCAAAAAGCGCGTCATCATCAAGCCCGCAAAGCGGGCTTTTCAGCAGGCAGGCCAGCGATAAATCATCTTCCGTATTAAGTGCAAATCGTGCGGCGGCCAGAACATCTTGCACACAAATCTGCTCCAGCAATTGCATCCGGTCAGCCCCGGCAACGGGGAGGTTGCGCTGTTTCAAAGCCCGCATCATCTCATCGACAAAACCATCGCGCTTGCGCACCAATATCAAAATATCGCCCGGCTCTATATCGGGCTGGTTGACCAGCGTAGCGATTTTTTCGGCGATTTTGCGGGTCAATTGGCGGCGTCCGGTTTCTGCCTTCTGCGTCATCTCTTGTGCCATGGGCACGTCCCAAGCCTCGGTTTCCGGCGGTTTTTCCGGATTATGCGCGACCGGCCATAATTCGACATAGCCGCATGCCTCATTGCGGTGTGCCTGATGGCGCACCGGCGCGTCATCCATGCCGGTCAGCCCGTCACCGGCGTCACCGGCAAAAACCGCATCGACAAATTCGAGGATTTGCGGCGCCGAGCGACGCGACAGGGTAAGCGGCACATAATCCATCGCTCCGCCTGACTGCGTCACCGCTTGTTTGAAATGCTTAAACTGTTTGGCAAATTCGCGCGGGTCAGCGCCCTGAAAGGAAAATATCGATTGTTTTTCATCGCCCACGGCAAATAATGTGCGCGGCCCGCGACCTGCCGCATGGGCGCTTTCGGCCATTGCCCCGTCGCCAGCGAAAAACTCTTCGGCCAGCGCCCCAATCACCCGCCATTGCGCCGGGCTGGTATCTTGTGCCTCATCAACCAGAATATGCTCCAGCCCGCCATCAATTTTATACAATACCCAAGCCGCCGCCGCTTTGCCGGTCAGCAGCGCATTGGTGCGGCTTATCAAATCATCATAGTCGAGCAAAGCACGGCGGGCTTTTTCATCCGTATAACCGGCAATCAGATAATCGCCGAAATGCAGCAAGGCGCGGGTGAAAGCCAGCCCGACCGCCGAACGATAGCGCGCCATATCTTTGACAAAACTGTCACGCCATTGATGCAAGGCGGCGTCAAAGGCCGTATCATCAAGCAGGGCTTTGGTCGCCAGACGTTGGCGCGGTTTGCCTGCGCCGGTGAAAAAAACCTGCCCCAATATCTGCCAGCCTTCTTGCCAGCGACCGGCTTGCGCCAGTGCCAGCCATTGATGAATCCGGTCGCTTTGCTGGCCATCATTGGCGCTGCCCGTGCCGGCAAATAAATCGGCCAGGCGGCGCATTGTGTCATTATGCGCGGCGGCATGGGCGGTGATAATGTCATCGGGTTCGGGCATGTGGCCGGTCATGTCGTCGCCATTGGCCTTTTGCGCCGCTTCGGCCAAAGCGCGAAGCTGTGCCGCGCTGTCTTGCGCGGCAAAATGCGCTCTTTGGTCAATAATATGCTGCGTCAGGCGCAATATATCCGGCTCGGCAAGCTGGCGCGTCAGCAGCGCCATAGCCTCGGCCAGCTCTTGGTTTGGCGGGTGGCGCAGCAAGCGTTGTAAGATTTGCCTTTGCATATCGACGGCTTGCTGGTCATCCATCAGGTCAAATTGCGGCGACAGACCAGCCTCAAGGGGAAAGCGTTTCAGCACGGATTCACAAAAAGAGTGAATGGTCTGCACCCGCAAGCCGCCCGGCGTTTCAAGTGCTTGGGCAAACAGCTTGCGCGCCCGCGCCAGCATCTCGCCTCGCTGCGGCGCGTCGGCCATCGCGCCAAGGCGTTCGGCAATGGCGGCGGATAATTTATCATCATCCAGCAAAGCCCATTCAGCCAATAGGGTGAACAGGCGTTCTTTCATTTCGGCGGCGGCGCTGCGCGTATAAGTCAGGCACAGCAATTTTTCCGGCGCGACACCGGCCAGCATCAGGCGCACCAGACGGGTCACCAGAATATAGGTTTTGCCGGAACCGGCATTGGCGCCCACCCAGGCCGAGCGGGACGGGTCGGCGGCCTGATGGGCAGGTTGGGCGGTTTCATGGCTCATGGCCTGTCCCCCCTATTGTCATCGCTATTATTGTCATCGCTGGCCCATTCAGCAAACCGCGCCAAATGGTCATAGGCGCTGGTGAAACGCTGCGCCCGCTGGCGAATATGCGAAAAATAGGGCTGGTCGGGGTTTTGATATTGCGCCAGTAATTTATGCAGCATGGCGATTGCGCCATTTATCAACTCCGCTTCCGGCGTCACCGATATGACTTCGCCGGGCGGCATACGCCCGCTCAGCTTGATATAGTCCAGCGCCTCGACCGGCCCCGGCGGCAGGCCGTTTTCGGCAAATGCCCCATCGGCCAGCATGGCCGCTTCCAATGTCATTTGCACGGCCAGATGTTTTTTTATCATGCTGTGTGACGGCGGCTGTCCGGTCTTATAATCGATAATCGCATAGCCGCCCGATTTAAGCCGGTCAATGCGGTCGGCCTTGGCGGTCAGGGTAAATGGCGCGCCGTCAATGCTCAGCGGCCAGCGACCGGTAATTTCGGCATGGCTTTCGGCAATTTGCGCCCGCCTGTTGCGCTCATAATCGGCAAACCAAAGTGCCGTGGCCTCCAACCTTGCCTGCCAGAATTGCAAAATCGCCGCGCCACCGGCGCTGCGGCTTTCAGCTTCGCGCGCCAAACCGAGCAAGGCGTTGGCAATATCATCGTGCAAATGGTTGCCGTCCTTGATGAGCTGCTCAAACAAGCCATGCAGAAAACTGCCGCGATGGGCGGCTGAGACACTGGCATCGACTGTTTCCCATTCGGGCAGGTTCAGCACTTTGCGGGCGTAAATTGTGTAGGGGTCGAAAAGCAGGGTCTCAATCTGTGTGACCGATAATTGTCTGGGCCGCGCGGCCAATGGCGGGCAGGGCGCAGGCGGGGCAACCGGCTGCGGCACGCCATCGGGGCGGTCAAGCTGGTGCCACCAATGCAGCAGCATGGTCGCGCGCGGCAGCTTGCCATACAGCGTTTCAAGCCGCCGCAACCAGCGTGCTGCGACACCGGGTGCGCCATCCACTTTCACCGCCCGCGTCAGCAAAATCTGCGGCGCGCTGGCCGCTTGCACAAAGTCATGCGCCGCCTGCCCGATTTGCCGCTCCGGCAGGGACAGGCCAAGCTCTTCGCGCATTGGACGCGACAGCCAAGGCCCGGTTTCCGGCAAAGGCGGCCAGCTCCCCTCATTCAGCCCGCCCAATATCATTAAATCGGCATGCATTAAGCGCGCTTCCAATGGCCCCCAAATCGACAGGCGCGGCGTGGTTTGGCGTTGCTGGCGAAAGCTGTGCCGCGACAGCCATAAATCAAGCACTTCCGGCCAATCGGCCAGTGTCAGCTTAAAATCCGCTGCGGTCTTTTGAGCATGGGTGCGCAAGCCCTCGAAAAAAACCGCCAATGCGCGGCGGTCTTCAGCACCGTCGAAAAAGCTGTTGTCATCTTCGGCGCAAAGCAGTTTTTCAGCCAGCTCGGCCAAATGGTCAATATGCGCCGAAAGCGGGGCCGGGTCGGGCAGCTCGCGAAAGGCAGAAAAAGCCTCGCGCAGTCGGCTCAATAAGGCTTCGGCATCCGGCAGGTTTTTATCCCGTTTCTGCGCCGCATCGCCAAGCGCCGCTTCCAATCCAGCCAGGCCGGGCGTCGGGCGCGGCCCGCGCAAAATGGCTTTTTCCATTTGCCGCACCGCCGCCAAATGGGCGCCGCGCTTTTGACCAAAGCCAACCATTGGGTGTTTCAGCAAAGCCAGAAGCGGCACGGGCGCAAAATCACGTCGCGCCGCATCCAGCGCCAGCCGCAACAGCAAAGCGGCCGGGGTTTTCGATAAGGGTCGCCCGGCACTGTCATCAATCTCAATATGCCAGCGTTGCAATTCAGCCGTGACACGGCGCGCCAGATGCCGGTCGCGCGTGACCAATGCCGCCGTCTTGCCCGGCGTTTCAAGCGTCTGGCGCATGGCCAGCGCAATCGCGCCCGCTTCGCTGCGCTGGTCGGGGGCTTCAAGCATTTGGCAATCGGGCAAGGCTGTTTCGGCTTGATGGTCGGGCCGGTGCGATGCCGCCCATATCGACGTCGCCTCAGCCGGCACCAATGCGGCTTGCAGGCTTGCGCTGCGCTGCGCGGCGGCGCTTGATTGGGCGGGCTGGCTGCTTGCTTGCGGCCAATCGCGCACTTGGTCGCGGTCACAGTCAAAATGGTTGAGCAAATGCGCCAAGGCGTTTTGCGGATGGGTGACATCTTTGCCAATCATCCGCCAGCAAGCATGATTGGCTGTCCGGTCAAGGCCGGGCAGAATAACCGCGCCATTGGGCAAACCGGCAATGGTTTTCAACAGGCGCGCCGTCGCCTTAATGCTGCCTGTGGAACCGGCGGCGATAATCGGATGGTCGGGCGGGTTGGCTTGCCAATCGGCGGCTTGGGCATCAAGCAGACCATTGCGGCGCAACACCGCATCCTGCAAATTATTCTCGGCCAAATGCTGCGGCCATGCCTCGGTAATTATGGCGAGGAAATCCAAAGTCTGCTGCCAATTATCGGCCAGCTCTTGCTCATTGACCAAATCATGCAAACGTGACAGGTCAATTTCTTCCAGATTGGCTTCGTCAAGAAAATCGCCCAGCGCATAGGCCAGCGCATGCAGGCGCACCTCATCCAAAGCCTGCTCCCTCATTTCTGCCCATTTGCGCACAGGCGTCAAAAGCTGGAAAAATCGCTCTTGCGGGTCAATGGCGCGCAAATGCAGGCGCGCTTCCGGCTCGGCAAAGCCATCACCTGCGCTGCTGTCGAGAAAATCCTCATCAATATCGCCCAATGTGGAAATATGCGGCATGACCAGTGCCATTTGACCGCGCGTCTCGGCGGCGGCGATAAAGGCATCGCCAAGCTGGCGGGCGGCGCGTCGCGTCGGCAATAGGATATGGCATTGCTCGACGGCATAATCGCCGAACAGGTCGTGTCGCAGTTTGTCGTCAATCAGGGTTTCCGCCAATATGGCGAGAAAGGGCTGACCGGCTGCGATATTATATAATTTTGCGCTGCGCGAATCGCTCATGGTTCATTATATCATGGCCGCTGCGCGGGTGGGCTATCGCCGGTTAAAATATGCTCGGCAATTTGCCGCCCTTCCGGCGTGCCGACATGCATCCATATACCGTCCAGCACCGCGCCATACAGACGATTGCGTGCCAGAGCCGCATCATAGGCCCGATTCAGCGAAAAGGCAGTGTCGCTCATATCGGCAAAAATGGCCGGTGTCAGAATCTGCACACCGGCGAAAATATAAGGCGCTTCGGCACTGTCGCGGCGGCGCAAGCGGCCCTTATCAAGCAAATCAAAATCACCCTTACCGTCATAGCCGGTGCCGGTGGCGCGCGCCGCCAGCAAAAGCCGCCCATCCATGCGCGCCGCATCAAAGCCTTGCGCCAAATCGGCCAATGCCGGGCTGTTTTCCTGCCAGAGAATATCGGCATTGCAGACAAAAAACGGCTTGTCGCCAATCAATGGCAGGGCATTTTTCACCCCGCCACCGGTTTCCAGCAAAGCCGCGCGCTCATCTGAAATATGCAATTCCACTTGGTTTTGATAGTTTTGCAAAGCCGCTTCAATCATCTCCGCCTTGTGATGCACATTGACGATTATTCGGCTGACATGGGCGGCAATCAGCCTGTCCATCATGCGCGCCAACAGGCTTTGTCCGGCAATTTCAATCAATGGTTTGGGCGGGTCGTCGGGCTTTGGCCGCATGCGCGTGCCGCGTCCCGCTGCCAATATCATGCCGGTCTCAATCATCGCTCAGTCACGCCCATCCGGGTTCAAACTCTGTGCGCCTGCTGCATGGCGACGCAGCCAATCGGCCATATCAGCCAGTGCCGGATTGGCCAGTCCGTGTTGCAGATAGGCCAGAATACGCGGCAAATGGGCGAGATAGCCGGGCTTGCCGTCGCGCTGGGCGAGGCGGACAAAAATACCGGCAATTTTGAGATTGCGCTGGGTGGCGGCAATTGCGCAGGCGGTTTCAAAAGCGGCGCTGTCGGCATTTCGCGCCTCGCTGCCAAACCGCCGCGCTGTGTAATGGCGCAGGCTGCGCGCGGCTTGTTCGGGGGCCACATCAATGCGGGCATCTTGCAAGAGCGACATTAAATCATAGGCCGGATGACCGGTGAGCGCGTCTTGCACATCAATCAGCCCAAGCCGATAGCGCGCCTGTTTTTCGGCGCGCCACATCAGATTGACTGAATGGAAATCGCGCAAGACCAGCACCGGCGCTGTGTCCGATAAAAGCCGGTTGCCCAATGCCTGCCAGATTTCCATAAATTCCCCGCGCGCTGTCGCATCGGGGTGATGGCCAATATAGGGCAGATACCAATCGCAAAACAGCGCCGCTTCAATCGCCTGCACCGGCCCGTCATAAAGTGGCAGAAAATCCGGCGCGGGCTGAGCATGTAAATGCAATAATGTTTCAATCGCCTCGAAATAGGCTGGCGCGCGATTTTCCGCCGGCAGCCGGTCGAGCGACATATCGCCCAAATCCTCAAGCAGCACAAAGCCTTGTGTTTCATCGGCGGCAATGATTTCCGGCACGCCAAGGCCAATATCGGCCAAATGGCGTGAAATACGGCAATAGGCGGGCGCGGCTTCGGCCAAATGCACCATTTGAGAATAGCTTTTCCCGTCATAAACAGGCGGGCCATCCGGCGCTTTTTGCCAATCCATCAATATCGCTGCATGGCCGTCCTGTGTCAGGCGTTCAAAACGGCGGGTGGAGGCATCACCGGCCAGCGCGCGGCGTTGCGCCCTATCCCATCCAGCCTGTACCAGAAAACTGTCAATCTCGCGCGCGCGACCGGCATTGTGCAAAGAGGCCAGACGTGTCGCATCGCCATTGGCGGTTATCTCAATGCGTCGTGCGGTCAATTCACCGGTCGCGTGCAGGTAAATGTCAAAATCGGTTTGCGGCAGCACGCCCGCCCCGCGTTCGGGCCATTCCACCAGCGTAATCGCCTCGGCCAGCGTGTCGAGCAGGCCAAGGGGTTCGACTTCCGAAGCATCGCCAAGCCGGTAAAAATCGGCATGGATAATGTCAATCCCGTCTGCCTCATAGGGCTGCACAAGGGTGAAGCTGGGGCTTGGCACCTGCACATCGCGCCCGCATAAAGCCTGAATAAAGCCGCGCGCAAAGGCGGTTTTGCCGGCCCCCAAATCGCCATGCAGGCCAATCAAATCACCGGCGCGGCACAGGGCAGCCAAACGGGCGGCGAGGCTTTGCGTCTCAGCCTCGCTGTCCACACTGATTGAAATTGGCGGCCCCTCATCGCTCATAATGTTTTGTATAACGCCGCGCGCGCGGCAACAAGCAACGATTTCAGAGCCTGCACAGGCAGCGTCTAATAGCGATAATGCTCCGGCTTGAACGGGCCCTGCTTGGCCAGACCAAGATAATCGGCCTGGTCGGTTGACAATTCAGTCAGCTTGGCGCCGAGCTTGCCAAGATGCAGACGGGCTACTTTTTCGTCCAAATGTTTCGGCAGCACATAGACCTGACGCTCATAATTAGCGCCATTCTGCCAAAGCTCAATCTGCGCCAGCACCTGATTGGTAAAAGAAGCACTCATCACAAAGCTTGGATGGCCGGTCGCGCAACCGAGATTGAGCAGCCGCCCTTCGGCCAGCAGGATAACCCGCTTGCCATCGGGAAACTCAACTTCGTCAACTTGCGGCTTAACATTGTGCCATTGCATATTGCGCAGCGCATTGACCTGAATTTCGCTGTCAAAATGGCCGATATTGCCGACAATGGCGCGGTCTTTCATTTCGCGCATATGGTCAACAGTAATCACATCCTTATTGCCGGTAGCGGTGATGAAAATATCGCCAATCGCGGCCGCATCATCCATTGTGGTGACTTCATAACCTTCCATCGCCGCTTGCAGGGCGCAAATCGGGTCAATCTCGGTCACCATAACGCGCGCGCCTTGCGAGCGCAGGCTTTCCGCCGAGCCTTTGCCGACATCGCCATAGCCGCATACAACGGCAACTTTACCGGCCACCATGACATCAGTGGCGCGCTTGACGCCATCGACCAGGCTTTCGCGGCAGCCATAAAGATTGTCGAATTTCGATTTGGTCACGCTGTCATTGACATTAATGGCCGGGATTTTCAAAGAGCCATCCTTGGCCATTTCATAAAGACGCAGCACGCCGGTCGTGGTCTCTTCCGAGACGCCGACACAATTATCAAGGATTTCGGGGTATTTTTCATGGCAAAGCTGGGTCAAATCACCACCATCGTCGAGCAAGATATTGGGCTGCCAACCATCCGGGCCGCGCACAGTCTGCTCAACGCACCACCAATACTCTTCTTCGGTTTCGCCTTTCCAGGCAAAAACCGGCACGCCGGTTGCGGCAATGGCGGCGGCGGCATGGTCTTGGGTTGAAAAGATATTGCAGCTTGACCAGCGCACTTCAGCGCCCAGCGCGGTCAATGTTTCAATCAGCACGGCGGTTTGAATGGTCATGTGCAAGCAGCCCGTCACCCGCGCCCCGGCCAGTGGTTTTTCACTGCCATATTCTTCGCGCAGCGCCATCAGACCCGGCATTTCGGTTTCGGCAATGGCGATTTCCTTGCGGCCCCAATCGGCCAGTGAGATATCGGCGACTTTGTAATCATTGCTCATAACATTTCCCCTGATAAATAAGGGTGCCAGCGCGGCGACCCGGAAACAAATTATGCGTGTCTGTTATCAGGTCTGCGACATTGGCGCAAGGGGATATAAAGACTTCTTTATATTCAGATAAGGGGCGCTGGCCTATTCCTCATCAAACCGGCGTTCGACCAACGCCACCAAAGCCGCCAAGGCGGCCTGTGCTGCCTCGCCCTTGGCAGAAATTGCGATGTCGCTGCCGCAGGAAGCGCCGAGCATCATCAGCCCCATAATGGAAGTGGCGGCGGCCATATCGCCATCTTTCGAAACGGTAACTTGCGCATTAAAGCGTTCGGCCAATTCGACAAATTTGGCCGAGGCGCGGGCATGCAAGCCGCGCTGGTTTTCTATTTTCACAATTTGCGTCAGCATGGCGCGGTCAGCCAACCGGTCAATCGGATGACCCGGCCAGCACTTCACTGGCCACGGAAATATATTTGCGCGCCGCTTCCTTGGCTTGCATCACCGCCTCGGCAAGGGGCAGATTATCGCGCACACTGGCCAGTTTGATAAGCATGGGCAGATTAATGCCGGCGACCACTTCCACCTTATCCTTGTCGAGCAGGGAAATCGCCAGATTGGAGGGTGTGCCGCCAAACATATCGGTCAGCAGCACAACCCCGTCGCCGCCATCGACATCGGCAATGGCGCTGACAATATCTTGTCGCCTTTGCTCCATATCGTCATCCGGGCCAATTGAAATCGTCTTGAGTTTGTCCTGCGCACCGACCACATGTTCCAGCGCCGCCCTGAATTCATCGGCCAGCCCGCCATGGGTTACAAGCACCATTCCAATCATTGCTGCACTCCTGTTTTGTCCAATGTCTCTTTATTCCCGGTGCTTGGCAAGGATTTTACGCTTTTTCGGCGGTATTTCCGGTTTATTGCCTATCGGCCAGTGACCAAATGCCATTTTCGGGAAAACCGCTATTTTTCAGCACGGGCAGGGCGGCGCAAATAATATCCGGTGTGGCCAAATCAAAAGCATGCAATTTCAACAATGGCAAGCGACATGCGCCTTGCTGCCAGTGATTGGCTTGCGGCAGGCGCGGCACCTCCGCGCGCGGCACTAATTGAACCGCCATATCCAGCGCCGTGCTGTCCAAATGCGCTTGCCGCACCAAGCCAAGGCCGCGCAATTCGACCAGCCCGGCCAGCGTCGCCACACAATGCGCTGTCGGTCGGCCTTTGGTCAGCGCAATATCGACATAATCATCACCGACAAGCTGGCCGCCATAATGGCGCAGCAGACGATAGGCGAGGCTGGATTTGCCGCTGCCGGAATCGCCGAGCAGCAAAACACCGCCCTGCGGCAGGGCAATGGCCGAGGCATGGCATCTTATTGGCTCATGCATCTCTTGGCTTGTCATCCGGCGGCACTTTCGGCGGTCGCCAAGGGCAAAGTCAGGGTGAAATAGGCACCTGTCCCGTCAGGCCGATTGGCGGCGACCAATTCGCCGCCATGGGCGCGGGCGATTTGGCGTGAAATACTCAACCCAAGGCCGGAATGTGTGTCCTCGACCAGATTGCGGTCACTGCCGGATTTCGGCTTGCGCTCCGGCGCATGGCCACGATCTGTATAGAAACGCTCAAAAATGCGCTCCCGCATGTCTTCGGCCACGCCCGGCCCTTCATCGGCGACAATCAGGTCAACTTGGGTTTGGTTGGGGCGCACAGTCAGCGTGATTTGGCCGCCTTGCGGTGAAAAAGAAGCGGCATTGGCCAGAAGATTGGTGATAATTTGCGCGATACGCGGCTTTTGCGCCCAAATCGGGCAGACCGCATCAGCACGAATGGTCAGTGTCGCCCCGGCATTATCCTGCATGGTCTGGGCCAGCCCATCGCCAATATTGCGCGCCATTTCCGACAAATCAAAACGCTCCGTCTCACCGCGATTGAGCTCGGCATCCAGCCTTGTGGCATTGGAAATATCGGATATCAGCCGGTTCAGGCGAAACACATCTTGTTCGATAATCGCCAATAATTGTGCCTTTTGGCCCGTATCCTTGGCCGAAGGCAGGCTTTGCACCGCGCTGTGCAGCGAGGTGAGGGGGTTTTTCAGCTCATGCGCCACATCGGCGGCAAAGCGGTCAATCATATTAATCCGCAGCAAAAGCTGGCGCAGCATGTCGCGCAGGGCTTCGGATAATTCGCCAATCTCATCATTGCGGTGCGAAAAATCCGGCACAGTATCAAGGCCGGGCAGGCTCGGCGTATTCTGCCCGAAACCGCGCATGGCCCCGGCCAGGCGGCGCACCGGCACCACCACCATGCCGGCAATCAACACAGAGGTCATCAGGCTGACCCCCAAAGCCAGTGCTGAGAGTTCCAGCACCACGCGGCGTTCCTGCGCGATGATTTGGTCAATCTCGCCGGGCGGGGTGGACAACATTAAAGCGCCGATAATGGCGCGATAGCCCTGCACCGGCACAGCGACAGTCAGCACATCTTCGCCATCGGCGCTGCGCCTTTGCAGGCTGCCGACGCGGCCTTTCAGCGCCGAGGCGACTTCCGGCAATTGATAGCCATCGGCGGCAATAATTTCCGACAATATGGGCGCTTCGCCGCGCACCATGCGCGCCAGCCCGATTTTCATCCGGTCATACCAGACCGGCATGCCGCTGGCACCGGGCAGGGGCGGCAATTGGCGCGAAATCACGCCAATGCTTCTGTCCATTTGGGCGCTGTCTATCAGCAAACGCCCGTCGCGCCCATATAGCCGCAGCCGCGCATTGCTGACCCCGCCAACCCGGCGCATAATGCGCTCGGCCTCGCGCACTTGCCAATTGGCCCCGCGCCGGTCGGACAATATGCGGCCCAAAAGCGAGGGTTCGAGAAATTGAAATGGCTCATTATTGACCGCCTGGCCCAACGCACCGGCAATGATGCGGGCTTGCGATTCAAGGCTTTGCTTATAGGCATTGGTCAGCACTTGCCGTGATTCTGACAGCAGCAAAAACCCGCCCGACAATACGACCAGACCGAGCATGTTCAAAAATACCAGACGCGGCAGCAACCGGGTCGGCCCCGGCATGTTCAGATATTTCAACCAAGCCATCACCTAGCGTGCCTTATAGCGATAACCAACGCCATAAAGGGTTTCAATCGCGTCAAATTGGTCATCAACGGCGCGAAATTTGCGGCGCAGGCGTTTGATATGGCTGTCAATCGTGCGGTCATCGACATAAATTTGGTCGTCATAGGCGGCATCCATCAGCGCATCGCGACTTTTTACCACACCGGGACGTTGCGCCAGCGATTCGAGAATCAGAAATTCCGTGACGGTCAGATTGACCGGCCGGTTTTGCCACAGACAATCATGGCGCTCGGCATCGAGCAGCAAGTCCCCGCGCTCCAGCCGCGCATTGCCGCTTTGCGTATCGTTGCCGGTTGCTATTGGCTCATTGCCGGCGGCGCGTGCTTTGCTGCGGCGCAAAACAGCGCGGATGCGCTCAATCAACAAGCGTTGGGAAAACGGCTTGGTGATATAGTCATCCGCCCCCATTTTCAGGCCGAAAACCTCATCAATCTCATCATCTTTGGAAGTCAGAAAAACCACGGGCATCTGGCTTTTTTCGCGCAAGCGGCGCAGCAATTCCAGCCCGTCCATGCGCGGCATTTTAATGTCGAAAACACCAATATCGGCAGGCTGGGCGGCCAAAGATTCCAGCGCCGCATGGCCATCGGTAAAGCTGCGGGTTTTGAAGCCCTCGCCTTCCAGCGCCATGCGCACAGTCGTCAATATATTTGCGTCATCATCGACCAGAATGATTTGCGTCATCAGCTGCCTCCATGCCCATTAGTAGCGGATGCGGGCGCGTTGGAAAAACAGTATTTTCGCCCTATTTGCCGTTGTGTCGGGATTGTCCACGCCAATTGTGGCAGGCTTGGGGCGGTTTGCTTGTCTTGCGGACAATTCTCAAATATAGTCCGCCTCATGGCGTCAATAGACGCCGCAATTGCAGCAGGCTAAGGGGAGATACAGCCGGCATGGAACAATTTGGCTATCATGGAAGCAGAAATGGCATTGACCTTCAGGGGCTTGGTGCCGCCGCTAAAGTTCACTGGAATTTAAGACCG
Organism: Parvibaculales bacterium; assembly: GCA_049597955.1. Classification (GTDB taxonomy): domain Bacteria; phylum Pseudomonadota; class Alphaproteobacteria; order RS24; family RS24; genus JAYPAN01. Next base: position 7,188 of record JBMYND010000011.1, on the reverse strand, counting down.
GCACAAATTTATGAAATGGCACTGGCGCGCGGCGAAGGTGAAATCACCGGCCATGGCGCGCTTTTGGTGAAAACCGGCGCCCATACTGGGCGTTCGGCGCAAGACAAGTTCATCGTCCGCGACGCCACCACTGAAGACAATGTTTGGTGGGACAATAATAAATCCATGACCGCCGCGCAATTTGACGCGCTGCACCAAGACATGCTGGCCCATGCGGCGGGCAAGGAATTGCTAGTGCAAGATTTATTTGGCGGGGCAGACGCGACACATCGCTTGCCGACACGGGTGATTACCGAGCTGGCCTGGCATTCACTGTTTATTCAGAACCTGCTGATTGAGCCGGAAGCGCAAGAGCTGGACGGTTTTGACCCGGAATTTGTGATACTTAATTTCCCCAGCTTCAAGGCCGACCCGGCGCGGCATGGCGCGCGCAGCGAGACGATGATTGCGGTGAATTTCGACAAGAAAATCGTGTTGATTGTCGGCACATCCTATGCCGGTGAGACCAAGAAATCGGTTTTCTCCATGCTCAATTACACTTTGCCGCCCAAGCGCGTTATGCCCATGCATTGCTCGGTCAATATGGGCAAGGCGGGCGACAGCGCGGTGTTTTTCGGGCTGAGCGGCACCGGCAAAACCACGCTTTCGGCTGACCCGAACCGCGTGCTTATCGGCGATGATGAGCATGGCTGGTCGGAAAATGGCCTGTTTAATTTTGAGGGCGGCTGCTATGCCAAAATGATTAACCTGTCGGCCGAGGCCGAGCCGGAAATCTATGCTACCACCCAGCGTTTCGGCACAGTGCTTGAAAATGTGGTGATGGACGCGCAAAGCCGGGTGCTGGATTTTGACGATAACAGCCTGGCGGAAAATTCGCGCGGTGCTTATCCGCTTTCTTTCATCCCCAATGCGTCACCCACCGGCACGGCGGGACATCCGAAAACCATTATCATGCTGACAGCCGATGCGTTTGGCGTCTTGCCGCCGATTGCGCGGCTGACACCGAGCCAGGCCATGTATCATTTTTTGTCGGGCTATACGGCAAAAGTGGCCGGCACGGAAAAAGGCGTGACCGAGCCGGAAGCGACATTTTCCACTTGTTTCGGCGCGCCCTTCATGCCGCGTCACCCGTCGGAATATGGCAATTTGCTGCGCGATTTGATTGCCGAGCATGGCGCAAGCTGCTGGCTGGTCAATACGGGCTGGACGGGCGGTGCTTACGGCACGGGCAATCGCATGCCGATTAAAGAGACGCGGGCGCTGCTTTCCGCCGCGCTGGATGGCAGTCTGAACCGTGCAGAGTTCCGCACGGATGGCAATTTCGGCTTTGATGTGCCGGTGGCTGTGCCGGGCGTGGACAGCAGCATTTTGAACCCGCGCGACACTTGGGCCGATGGGGCTGCCTATGATGTGCAGGCGGCCCGGCTGGTCGCCATGTTTGTCGATAATTTCGAAAAATTCCTCGACCATGTGGATGATAATGTCCGCGCCGCGGCGCTGGCCGCCGAATAATTTCGACCTCTTGGTGGGATGAATTGGGGGGCTGCACGCCCCCCTTTTTTCATGGGGGGCGACAGGCCAAGCCTCCGCCAAAATAAATACCGCGTCCAACCGCGTCAGCGGATGGCGTCCCGTTTTGGCGGGCGGGCCATAAGCCAAGCCTCCGACAAAATATACAAAAGTGAACTAGACACGCCCTCGCGCCCGTGCAAGACTTGGTGGCGTAATAAGTAAGAACAGCCAACACCAAGAAAAAGGAGGGGGCGATGGCTTTTGTATGGAACAAATTTGGCGTTTTGGACGATCGGGACGAAGACGAACGATATTTCTATATTTTCAATGAGAATGGTGATTGGCGGAAAATCAGCAAGGAAAAATATGCTGACAGCATGCCGGATATTAGGGAAAAGGTTGAACAACTTCTCGCTGCAAAAAAGCCAATCCTGTTCAGAACCAGCCAGAATACGGGTGATTGGTCAACCGGCGAATGGTTCAGCGATGTCTCTCTTGATGAAGAAAACTGGAACAGTCCGGAACTGGCTATTCCTTTTTCTGAACCCCAATTTTTTGAAGGTGAAGAACCTGACACTGTTGGCTCTGTTGAGGAGTTGGCGGAGACGCTGAAGCAGAAAGACGAAATGATAAAAAAGCTGAGTGACGACAAGGAAGACCTGAAAGCGCAAAATACTGAGCTGCAAAATCAACTCGCACAAGCTGATTTGAGGGAGGGGGAGAATAATCTCGATAAGAGAGGAAAATACGAGATTTGGGCAGGGATTCTTGAAAGGCGCAAAATTCTGAACACATCCCATAAGTGTCAAATCAAAGGCCATCCGGCAAGAGAACTTGCTTTGAGACTGGGACATGTCTTGCCGTCGGGGAAGCGCAATATAGTTGTCAAATTTACCGAGCACGTTAAAAGCAACGAATATCGGGGTGAATTAGAGGAGTTCTGTGGCGACAAGGCGGTTTTCCGTCTCGGCGTAGAAAATGATGGCGAACATGACAGAATTTTTATCTCAAGCATTCGCAACATGATGGGCAATGGTTGGTTCCGGAAATTCAAGAAGGTCATAGGTGAATCTGAAGCGAGTTACAAAGACCGAGCAGACCTGACGCGGGAAGAATTGGCGGATATTCACAGGAAGGTTATGAGTGAAGGTGAAACGAGTGAAGATGAAATGAGTGAAGATGAAACGAGTGACAAAGACCTGAACCAGCCCTTAGTTAAACTACCAAAAATCCTACCGCCACCGAGACAATATTAACAGGAAAACTCATGACGGATAAAAGCGCGGGAATAATGAAGACAATCAACTGGCTTCCCAATTAAAAAACCCGTCCAACCGCGTCAGCGGATGGCGTCCGGTTTTGGCGGGCGGGCGACAGGCCAAGCTTCCGCCAAAATAGACACCCCGTCCAACCGCCTTGGCGGTTGGCGTCCGGTTTTGGTGCGCGGCGCTTTTCAGCGCTCGCTTGCACCAAAAGAGACTTAATGCGCTTCGTCCCAATTGCGGGCAGCTTCGGCATCGACGACCAATGGCACGGAGAGGGTGAGGCGCGGGGCGCAGGCATTTTCCATCACGGCGCGCACTGTGTCGGTCAGCGCGGCGGCTTGGTCTTCGGCCACTTCAAAAATCAGCTCATCATGCACTTGCAGCAACATGCGGGCGTCGCCGGTTTTGGCCTCGGTCAGGCCGGCCGCTTCCAATGCCGGCGGCATGGCGACCATGGCGCGGCGGATGATGTCGGCAGCCGTGCCTTGAATCGGCGCGTTAATCGCGGCGCGCTCGGCAAAGGCGCGGCGGGCAGGAATTTTGGCGTTGATTTCCGCCACATGGATTTTGCGGCCAAACAAAGTGGCGACATAGCCTTGCGCGCGCGCCTCGGTTTTGGTGGCTTCCATATAGTCTTTAATGCCGGGGAATTTCTCAAAATAGGCTTTGATATAATCGCCTGCTTCGCTGCGCGAAATGCCAAGCTGGTTGGCCAGGCCAAAGGCGGAAATGCCGTAAATAATGCCGAAATTAATCGCCTTGGCGCGGCGGCGCACATCCGGCGTCATATCGGCCAATGGCACGCCGAACATTTCCGAGGCGGCCATGGCATGAATGTCTTGGCCATCGGCAAAGGCTTGGCGCAGGCTGTCAATGGCCGCCATATGCGCCAATATGCGCAGCTCAATCTGGCTGTAATCGGCGCTGACCAGCACCCGGCCTTGCGGGGCGACAAAGGCGGTGCGGATGCGTCGCCCGTCTTGCGTGCGAATGGGGATATTTTGCAAATTCGGGTCGGATGAGGCCAGCCGTCCGGTGGTGGTGGCAGCCAGCGAATAGGAGGTATGCACGCGCCCGGTTTCAGGGTTGATGAATTCGGGCAGCGCATCTGTATAGGTGGATTTCAGCTTGGCCAGCCCGCGCCAGGCCAGCACATCGCGTGCCAGCCCATGGCCTTCGGCGGCCAGCCCTTCCAGCACATCGGCGCCGGTGCCCCATGCGCCGGTTTTGGTTTTCTTGCCGCCGGGCAGGCTCATTTTGTCGAACAGAATATCGCCGAGCTGTTTTGGGCTGGCAATGTTAAAGCGTTCCCCGGCCTGCTCATAAATGCCGTCTTCCATAGCCGCCATTTTTTGGGCGAACTCACCCGAAAGGCGCGACAGCACTTGCCGGTCAACCAATATGCCCGCCGCTTCCATCTGGCGCAGCACCGGCACAAGCGGGCGCTCCAGCCCCTCATAGACACTGGTCACCGCCTCGGCAGACAGGCGCGGTTTCAAATGCTGCCACAGGCGCAATGTGATGTCGGCATCTTCGGCCGCGTAATGGGCGGCTTCGTCAACCGGCACAAGGTCGAAAGTGATTTGCGCCTTGCCGGTGCCGATAAGCTGTTTAATCGGCACAGGCTTATGGTCGAGATATTTTTCCGACAGCGCATCCATACCATGGCCGTGATTGCCGGCATCAAGCGCATAGGAGATCAGCATTGTGTCATCAATCGGCGTGACGGCGACATCCAGCCGGTTGAAAATCTGCAAATCGAATTTGGCGTTTTGAAAGATTTTCAGCACGGCGGCATCGGCCAGCAGCGGGCGCAGAAGGTCTAGCGCGGTGGCGGTGGGCAATTGCTCGGTTTCTGCCGCTTCCAGCGCCAGCCCGTCAGCCGGGCGGTGCGCCAACGGAATATAGCAGGCCTCACCGGGCGCAACGGCCAGCGATATGCCGACAAGCCGGCATTGCATGGCGTCCAGCCCGTCGGTCTCTGTGTCCACCGCCACCCTACCTGCGGCATGGGCACGGTCTATCCAGCCTTGCAGCGCCGCAGCTGTGGTGACGGTTTCATATTGCGCCTCAGCGATTGGCGGCATGGCGGCGGGCGGGGTTGCGTAATGGCCATTGGCGGGCGCAAGCGCCGCCCCATTTGCCTGATTGTTTTTTGTGTCAGTATTGGCGGCCAGCTTGTCGCTGGCGGTGAACGCCTCAGCGTCAATGTCATAATGGCTGGCCAGACGTTTGGTCAGCGTGTTGAATTCCATCGCTTTCAAAAACCCCATCAGCATGTCGGGTGCCGGGTCTTCCAGCCCCATGTCACCAAAGCCGACCGGCATCGGGCTGTCGGTTTTCAGCGTCACCAATTGGCGGCTGATGCGCGCTTGCTCGGCAAATTCAATCAGATTTTCGCGCCGTTTATTTTGTTTGATTTCGGTTGCGCGCGCCAGCAGCGTGTCCAAATCGCCATATTCATCAATCAGTTGCGCCGCCGTCTTTATGCCAATGCCCGGCACGCCCGGCACATTGTCAACACTGTCACCGGCCAGCGATTGCACATCAATCACCTTGTCGGGGCGCACACCAAATTTTTCGACCACTTGATCGGGGCCGATTTTTTTGTCTTTCATCGTGTCCACCATATCAATCGTGCCGCCAACAAGCTGCATCAAATCCTTGTCGGACGAAACAATCGTCACTTTGGCCCCTTGCGCGGCGGCGGCGCGGGCATAAGTGGCAATCAAATCATCAGCCTCAAAGCCTTCCAATTCAATGGCGGGGATGTTGAAAGCGCGGGTCGCCTCGCGCACAAGCGGAAATTGCGGCACCAAATCTTCCGGCGCGGGCGGGCGGTGGGCCTTGTAATCAGGGTAAATCTCATTGCGGAAGCTTTTGCCGGAGGCGTCAAAAATCACCGCCAAATGGGTTGGGCTTTCTGCCGCAGTCATTTCATTGACCAGCTTGAACAGCATATTGCAAAAGCCCGATACCGCCCCGACCGGCAGGCCGTCCGATTTGCGGGTTAATGGCGGCAGCGCGTGATAGGCGCGGAAAATATAGGTTGAGCCATCGACCAGATAAAGATGATGCGTGCTGTCCAGCGTGCCTGAAGCGGCCATGCGGGCTCCTCCTGTAATTCACTTGCGCGTGCAGTTTAGCAAAGCCGGCCTTTGGTCAAAATATCTTGCAAGCCGATTCCTGCAATTCTCCCCGGTTTTGTTTGGCTTTTGTTTTTGCCGCCAATAATGCTAATTTCCGTGCAATAGAGAGTGCCTGATGACTGCCATACCCGAACACGCCCTGCGCATAAGCGGGCTTGAAAAAACCTATAAAGCCAGTGGAAACCAGCCCGCCAAACGGGCGCTGACCGGCATTGACCTTGAGATTCCGCGCGGCTCTATTTTTGGCCTGTTGGGGCCAAACGGGGCGGGTAAATCAACCACAATAAACATTTTGGCCGGTATGGTGATTAAAACCGCCGGCACGGCTGAAATATGGGGCTTTGATATTGACCGCAATCCGCGCCAGGCGCGCGCGTCAATCGGTATTGTGCCGCAGGAATTAAGCATTGACCCGTTTTTCACCCCGGCTGAGGTGATGGATTTGCAGGCCGGCTTATATGGTGTGCCGACCCGCCAGCGCCGCACAATGGAAATTCTCACCGCTATGGGGCTCGATGACAAGGCCGATGCTTATGCGCGCACGCTGTCGGGCGGCATGCGCCGTCGTTTGCTGGTCGCCAAGGCGCTGGTGCATAACCCGCCCGTGCTGGTGCTGGATGAGCCGACCGCCGGTGTGGATATTGAATTGCGCAAACAGCTTTGGGATTATGTGGTCGAGCTGAACCGGCAGGGCGTCACCATTGTGCTGACCACCCATTATCTCGAAGAAGCGCAAGAATTATGCGACCGCATTGCGATTATCGATGAAGGCACGCTGGCAGCGTGTGACACGACGGAAAATTTGCTGCGGCTGATTGACAATAAAACCATGCTGGTGCGCCCTGATGCGGCTTTGGCCGAAGCGCCTGATTTGCCGGGGCTGGACGCCGCTTTGCGCCCCGATGGCCGGTTGGCGATAAGCTATAATCCGGGCAAGACACCGGCTTCTGCCGTGCTGGCGGCGCTGGCTGCGGCCAATATCACCATTGCCGATTTGGACACGGAAGGGGCAGAGCTGGAAACCGTGTTTATGAAACTGACGGGCAGTGGTAATGGCAGTGGCAGTGGCAATGGCAGTGGCAATGGTAAAGGGTGAGGCAGTGGGAACGGGTGAGGCAGCGAAGTTAAGGAAGAGAAATTAAGGCCATATTTGAAGGCCATTCGGGGCTGATGCGCGGCTTTCTTAAACCGGCAGGGCTATTGTGGGTAAAACAGGCATAGCCAATAGGCGGCGCAAAGGCTATAACGCGCATAGGCACCCG
>JBMYND010000010.1:0-67983 GCA_049597955.1 Parvibaculales bacterium | reverse complement strand
AACATTTAACAATAAAGCAAAATTTTGGCTATGCCGTGCGCATTTTTTTAACGACGGGCATGATTATTGGTGACAGAAGACGAAAAAACCGGGTTTGATGCCGATTTGGAGGCGGCCTATCAGGCTGCCGACCGGCAGAAAACGGTCGGCATGCGCGCGCTGGCCGGTCTGTTTTTGCTTGAGCATGAGTTTCGCCGCGTGGTTGGCCATGATTATTTGGCGCGCTTGCTGGTCAATCGCCTGAACCGGTTTGCGCCCTATGATTGTGCTGTTTTCTGGACAAAGGGCCGATTCGGTCGGTTTGACGTGACCATTTCCGGCATTGCCAAAAGCAAAGAGAGCAAGCCGGTTTTGCAATGGGGCCAGAAATTGGCCAAATGGCTGCACAAATCGGGTTGGGGCAATAAGCAAATCTCAGCGCAAGTGATTGCCGGCAATGACAAGCTGGAACCCTGGCCGCAAAATATGCCGCGTGCCGGTCTGTTTGTGCCACTGGTCAATCGCAAGGGTAAAGTGCAAGGCGGTATTTTTCTGCTGCGTGAGGCTGGCTGGTCACAGCCGGTGCGGGTGCTGCTTGACCAGCTTGCTGAAGCAGCGGCCTATACAATGGAGGCGATGAATCGCGGTGTGCATGGCGGGCGCGGCTGGTCGGCGCTGCTGGCGCGGCTCGGCGTGGTGCTGGGGGTATTTTTTCTCATTTTCGGCAGTTTTCTGATACCGGTGCCGGTCAATGTCGATGTGCCGGCGCGGCTTGCCGTGCCCATAGAAAGCGGGCTGGCCCCGCGCGGGCCGGCGCAAATTGACATTCGCTTGCCACCGCAAGGCGCGATGGCGCTGGAGGCCGGGTCACGGCTGCAAATTCGCCATGACAATATGGATTATGAGCTTGAAGTGGAGCATATTTCACCTTGGCTGGCCGGGCTGTTCGCCGACCGCCATGTGCGGGCGCGGCTGGTGCGCGCGCCGGATGGGCTGGCCCCGCCTGTGCTGGAGCGCGTGACGATTGAAAACGCCCATATGCCTTTACCGCTTTATGTGCTGCGCCGACCGATTGCCATAATGCGTAAATGGCTTAATCTGGATTAGCCTTGCCGGAAACGGCATCCAGCGCGGCGCGCAATCTGGCCAGCGCCAAAGGCGTTGCCGCACCGGCGCAAGTCACCAGATTATCGGGCAGGACAAGGCGCTTTTCCGGCGGAAAAAATTTGCGCAAGGCCGGATGGCTCAGAATATCGCTGCCCCTGTCAATTGGTTGTGCGTCAATAGATACGGGCGCGCCGGTGAGCAGAAAATCGGCCTGCAAGCCGGGCAGGGCTTCAAGACTTAACACCATTAATGGCTGATTTGCCTCGCCGGTTTGCCGCGTGGCATTTTCAGCCCCGGCAAGCGTGATAATGTCATCGACAATATGGCCTTTGCCGACCGATAAGCCACGGCGCTGGAAATTGACCAGGCGCGGGCGGCGGGTCGCGCTTGGTGTCCGGCTATGCGCTTTAACGGCGGCATCAAGGCGTCGCAAATAAGCGCGTGCTTGCGGCAGGCGGCCAATAGCGCGGCCAAGCCGGATAATTTCGCCGCGCGCTTGGGCATAGCTTTGGGCGGCGTCCAATTGCAAAACCTCAATATCTGCTGCCGCCAGTAATTTCAGCCGGTTTGCGTCGGAATAGGCGCTGGTAATCACCAAATCCGGTTTTTGCGCCAGCAAGTCTTCAATGCTGCCCGTGCCGGTCGGGTAAGCGCGCGCCGCATCGGCAAAAGGCGATAATTCCGCCTGTGTTGAAAAAGCGGTCAGCGCCAGAATTTGCCGCTTATCGGCAAATGCCATCAAATAAGGGTCAGCGCACATATTGAGGCTGACAAGGCGCGGCAGTTGGGCGCTGGCATCGGGCGCGTTCATCGCCATTGCTGCTGCCGCTATATTCTGGGCGGTGAACCAGAGGATAAAAGATAAAAAAACCCTGCGCATGGTCTGGCTGTGCCATGCCGACCGGCTGATGTCCAGTTCCAAATCGGCGCTGTTTCCCTCTGGCATTTCAGCCGCACTCTGCTAGCTTGCCGCCATGACCGGTTTGTCTCTCAGCCTGCGCTTATTGCCGGCGCTTGTCGCGCTGTCCTTCGTCTCGCTTTTATGCGGCGACGCGCCGGTCGGCATGCGCGATTTACTTGGCTGGATGAGTGGCGACGGCGACAATGCCTTTGCTGCGATTATTTTCGCTGATATTCGCGCCCCGCGTCTGGCGCTGGCGGCGTTGAACGGGCTGGTTCTCGGCATGGCCGGTGCCGCCATTCAAGGTCTTTTGCGCAATCCGCTGGCTGAGCCGTCTTTATTGGGCGCGTCCAATGCCGCCGCTTTGGGCGCTGTGGTGGCGATATATCTTGGCCTGTCCGGCACATTATCATTTGTGGTTCCTGCCTTTGCTGCTTTGGCGGCTTTGGCGTCAGTGGTGGTCTTGCTGCTGTTTGCCGGTAAAAGCCCATCTTCCTTGCGGTTGATACTGGCCGGTTTTGCCGTCAGCGCCTTGGCGGGCGCGATGATTTCCTTGGTGCTGAATTTGTCGCCCAATATATTTGCGGCGCTGGAAATTGCCTTTTGGCTGCTTGGTGCGGTGGAAAATCGAAGCTGGGCGCATATTTGGCTGGCACTGCCGGGCAGTGTGCTTGGCCTGTGTTTGCTGGCGTCTTGCGCGCGCGCGCTGGATGGGCTGGCACTGGGCGACAGGGTGGCTGAAAGCCTTGGCATTGATTTGCGGTATCTTTATATCCGCATGGCGCTGGGGCTGGCGCTGGCGCTTGGCTCGGTTGTGGCGGTGACCGGTGTGATTGGTTTTGTTGGCTTGGTTGCGCCGCATTTGGTAAGACCGTTTTGCGGCCATCGACCGTCACAAATCTTGCTGCCTTCGGCGCTGGTCGGTGCGCTTATGTTGATTGGTGCTGACAGTCTTATCCGCTTATTGCCGGTCAGCCCGGAATTGAAACTCGGCGTGTTGACCGCATTTCTCGGCGTTCCCCTGCTGCTTTATTTGCTGCGCCTGCCGCATTTCAGAAAACTTGCCTAAAAAAATGAAACCGCCTAATCTCGCGGCACATGTCAGGTGCCCCGCAAGGGGGTAATAGGGAACGCAGTGCGGCGATGATATGAGCGCCAAGTCTGCGGCTGCACCCGCAACTGTCAGCGACGAGTCCTGCACCATAAGCCACTCATTTCGGGGAAGGCGGTGCAAGGGTGATGACCCGCAAAGCCAGGAAACCTGCCTGTCATGGTCGTCCATTTGCACCGGCGGGACTGACGGCGCAAAGCGGAACTCCGTTACAGACGACAAATAATAACCGGCACGCGGCATGGTTTGGCGCGGGCTAAAATGTCTATAGGAGCAGGCTATGAAGCAATCTCGATTTTCGGCCATGATAAAAATGACAATCCTGTCATTCCTGTCATTGGCCTTGCTGTCATTTTTGGCAGTTTTTTCTCAAATAAGTTTTGCCATTGCAGATGAGGTGGCAGATGAAATTATTGTCTCGGCAACCGGTATGCCAACACCGGCCGAAAGGTTGGGCGCATCGGTTGATGTGATTTCCGGTGATATGTTGCGCCGCCGGCAAACGGTGTTCTTACAAGATATGTTGTCCACGAAAGGTATCAACATCCCCCAAAATGGCGGTATCGGCACACTGTCAAATGTATTTTTGCGCGGATTGCCCGGCAAATATACCAATCTGATGGTAGATGGCATTTCATTGTTTGATCCTGGTGCCAATCAGGTCATGTGGAATGATGTAATGGTTGATGGCGTTGGTCGAATTGAAATTTTACGCGGGGCCCATGGCGTGCTTTACGGCAGCAATTCGATTGCTGGTGTAATTTCCCAATTCACCGAAACGGGTGGCGAGGCGGCGCATCAAATGCGCCTTGAAGGGGGCAGTTTCGCCACTCGTCAATTGGCCATGACAGGTAAGGGCGGCGAAGACACGCCCTATAATTACGGTTATGCGTTTGGTCACTATGTAACGGATGGTATTTCGGCTGCCGATGAAAGAGATGGTAATGTTGAAGAAGATGGCTATGAAAACACTTCCTTCAATGGACGGTTGGATATCAATATCTCGCCGGTTTTAAGTCTTGAACTGGCCATGCGCGCCGCAACAGGTGAAGTTGATATTGATGGTGGTTTTCCCTTGCAGGATGATGCGGACAAGAGCGAAGCATTTGACCGCTTCGCCATGCGCTTGGGGGCTGTCTATGATACGGGCAAGCTTATACATCAGTTGAATGTTAACCATTATGAAAGCGATATTGATGATGAAGATAATTTTGTCATAACCGGCAGTCGCCGGGCGGTGCGACAGCTGGCGCATTATCGCGGCGCTTATTCCCATGACTCTGTAGCAGCCTCATGGCAATTTATTTTCGGGGCAGAGAGCCAGACATCCGAATTTGAAAATACAGACGGCGGCTTTGGGCGCTTCGACGAACATCGGATTGATAAATCAGCATTGTATGCTTTAGCCCAGATGGAGCTGTGGTCGGCGCTTACTGTGACCGGGGCATTGCGGCAAGATGACCATGAGTTATTCGGCACACATAGCACTTATCGGCTGGCTGGAGCATTGGCTGTGCCGGGGCAAATGACGTTGCGATTTGCACATGGAACCAGCTATCGCGCACCCGCTTTAAGCGAGTTGTATATGAATTTATATGGCAATCCGAGGCTTTTGCCGGAGACCGGTATTAGCACAGAGGCCGGAATAGAAATGAGCTTGGGCAAAAAATCATCCATGCGTCTCACGCTGTTTGACATGGAGGTAGAAGACCTGATTGGCTATGACGCGGTAACCTACCAAAACCGTCAAGTTAGGGGCACGAGCCGAAGTCATGGCGCAGAATTCGACTTGAAAGTAGCGGTATCAGAGCGTTTGACGCTAACGGCTCACTTGAACAGGACTGACAGTAAAAAACCAAGCGCCAATGGTTCCGGCACGATTGAACGTGAAGTGCGTGTTCCGCGTTTTCAGTCCAGCGTTACGTTTGATTGGCAAAATGACCGGTGGCAAATTGGCAGCACATTTCGGCAAGTGCGCGATGTTATTGATGTTGGCAATGTGAGTCTGGAAAATTACAGTCTTGTTGACTTTCGCGCCGCTTACGCATTGGGCGGTGACCGGCAGCTCACGGCGCGGGTCGAAAATGCGCTGGATGAGCATTACCAGACCGTGCTTGGCTATGGCACGCCGGGGCGCGCCTTTTATATCGGCTTGCAACAGCGTTTCTAAGCCGGCGCCGAGATATGGCATGATGGATATGGCATGATGGATATGGCATGATGGATATGGCATAAGGCACTATGCGTATTGTCTCTCTTCTGCCCAGCGCGACCGAATTAATTGCCGCATTGGGTTTTGCCGACAGGCTGGTCGGCCGGTCGCATGAATGTGACTGGCCGCATGGCGTCGCGGATTTGCCGGTGCTGACCGCGCCGAAAATGAACCCGCAAGCCGAAGCGGCAATCATTGACCGCGATGTCCGCCAGCTTGTCGAACAGGGTTTGTCGGTCTATCGCGTAAATGCAGAATTGCTGAAAGCCTTGCAGCCGGATGTGGTGGTCACGCAATCGCAATGCGAGGTCTGTGCTGTCAGCCTGTCGGAAGTTGAGCAGGCTGTGGCCGATTGGCAAGGCGGCACGCGCCCGCTTCTTGTGTCATTGGAGCCAATGTCGCTGGCCGATATTGGTGAGGATATATTGCGGCTCGGCGCGGCGCTGGATTGTTCTGCACGGGCGGAAGCCCTGTTGGCGGATTGGCGTGACGGTTTTGCCGCATTGGCCGCCCAAACAGCCCGTTTGACGCGGCGCAATGTGTTTTTCATGGAATGGACGCAACCGCTTATGGGCGCAGGCAATTGGATACCGGAAATATTGCAGGCGGGCGGGGCCAATGTGCTGCTTGGCGCGAGCGGGGGACATTCACCGGTGATTGATTGGGCGCAGCTTCACGCCGCCGCCGCCGATTATATCATGGTCGCGCCATGCGGCTTTGGATTGGCGCGTGTCGCCGCCGAGCTGGCGCCTTTGCAGGCGCGTCCGGACTGGCAGGATTTACTTGCCGTGCAAAACCGGCAGGTTTACATGTTCGATGGCAATCAGTATTTCAACCGGCCCGGCCCGCGCCTTTTGGATGCGGCGCAAATGACGGCAGAGATACTCCATCCCGACCATTTCCCGCAGCGCCATGAAGGGCAGGCTTGGCAAAAATGTGCGCCGGGGCCAGTGTGATGTTGCGGCTTGATGATATTTGTCTTGCGCGCAATGGGCAGGCGATTATTGCCAATGCCGGCCTGCATGTGCCGGGCGGCACGATGCTGGCGATTTTGGGGCCAAATGGGGCGGGCAAGACCAGCCTTTTGCAAATCGCCGCCGGATTAGTGTCACCCGATAGTGGCTCAGTGGTTTTTGGTGATGGGGCTGACTTTGCCAATGTGACCCTGCGGGCGCGGCGCATTGCCTATTTGCCGCAAAGCGCAGAGATTGTCTGGCCGATGGCGTGCCGCGATATTGTGGCGCTGGGGCGCTTGCCGCATCAAACCGGCTTGCGTTTGCGCGATGAAGATGCACTGGCGATTGAGGCGGCGATGGTGGCTTGCGCCGCCGATTGTTTTGCCGACCGGCCGATTGACACGCTGTCGGGCGGCGAGCAGGCACGCGTCATGCTGGCGCGGCTGCTGGCGACACAGGCCGATATATTATTGCTTGATGAGCCTTTGCAATCGCTTGACCCGGCAGCGCAAATGGCCATGCTTGACGTGTTGCAGCGCCAAGCCCGAAATGGCAGGTCTGTGGTGGTGATTATGCATGACATAAATCTGGCGCGCCATTATTGCGACCATGCCGTGCTGATGAAACAGGGGCGCATTGAAGCGGCAGGGCCGGTTGATGAGGTCTTGTCGGCGACGCGGCTTGGCACTATTTTCGGTATAGATTATGCTGAAACCGGCACAGGCCAAGCGCGCTGGCTGCATCCGGTAAGGGACATAAAAGGCTAGGCAATGGACGACAAACCGACACAGAGCCGATTGCGGTTAAATATGGTCAGCAAAGTGTTTGACGATATTCGCGCGGTGAATGGCGTATCGCTGGCGCTGCCCGGTGGCCGGTCGCTGGCGCTTATCGGCCCGGCGGCGTCGGGCAAATCGGTTTTGCTGAAATGCATTGTCGGCATTTATGCGCCGTCCAGCGGTTTAATCGAAATTGACGGTGAGCCTGTCGGCGTCAGCGCGCGGCGCAGTGCCGCCACCAATGCTCGGATTGGCATGTTGTTTCAGCAAAATGCGCTGTTTGACAGCCTGCCGGTTTGGGAGAATATCGCCTTTCGGCTGATTGCCAATGGCATGCCGCGCGACCAGGCGCGGGCCGAGGCGGAAGATTTGCTGCCGCGTGTCGGCCTGCCCGTCGCCAATGCCGATTTGTTTCCGGCTGATTTGTCGGGCGGCATGCAAAAGCGTGTCGGCTTTGCCCGCGCCATTGCGACACGGCCGGATATTTTGCTGCTCGACAATCCGACCGCCGGTCTTGACCCGATATTGGCGGCGCGGATTGACGGCATGATTTCCAATCTGGCGCGCGAAAGCGGCGCTTGCGTGATTTCGGTCACCGGCAATATGGTGGGCATTACCGAGGCTTATGATGAAATCGCCGTGCTGGATGAAGGCAGCCTGCGCTGGCATGGCGCGGCCAAGGCGGCCGAAACCGACACCAATCCGTGGCTGCGGCAATTGCTTGAAGGGCGACGCGATGGCCCCATATCAACACTTGTAAGTGCCGCCTGAAACAGGAGTTTGACCAATGTTTGGACTGGGACGCAAAACCGAAATGCCATCAGCCGAGGCAGCCCTGCCGGGCCGCGAGGCCATTATGCCGGTGGCGGCACGGCATTTTATTCTGGATACGCCCATGCAAGCCCCGTGGCCGGATGGCTTTGAAGTGGCTATTTTCGGCATGGGGTGTTTTTGGGGGGCGGAGCGCAAATTCTGGCAGGCGGCGGGCGTTTATTCCACGCAAGTCGGCTATGCGGCAGGCTTCACACCCAATCCCAGCTATGAGGAAGTGTGCAGCGGGCGCACCGGCCATAATGAGGTTGTGCAAGTGGTGTTTGACCCGTCGCAAACCTCTTTCGAGGCCATGCTGCAAGTGTTTTGGGAAAATCATGACCCGACACAGGGCATGCGGCAGGGCAATGATATTGGCACGCAATATCGCTCCGGCATATATTGTGCGGATGCCGCGCAATTGCCGCGCGCGCAAGCCAGCCGCGATATGTTTCAGGCGCAATTGGCCGAGGCCGGATATGGCACCATCACAACTGAGATTATTGACGCACCGGCGTTTTATTATGCCGAAGATTATCACCAGCAATATCTCGGCAAAAACCCCAATGGCTATTGCGGCTTGGGCGGCACAGGGGTTGCTTGCCCGATAGGGGTGCGTGCCTAAAAGCGTTTTTGCAAAGTGAGGGTGGCATTGCGCGCCTCGCCGGGGAAATAGCGATTGTCTCCAAACCATTTATCGGCGCGTTTGGCATAAGCCTCATCGGTCAGGTTTTCAATGTTGAAACGCGCCATCATGCCATTGCCCATGCGATAAGACAGTTCGGCGCTGAAAATATCATGCCCGTCATATTCGGCGCTGTTTGAGGCATCCATAAAATAGCTGCCAACATGCTGCCAGTCGAGCTTGGCGGTCAACCGGTCATTGGCATACCAGCTCAGCGCGGTTGCGGCCAAAGTTTCCGGCGCGCCGTCAATCTTATTGCCGTCGCGTATCGTTTCGGCTTCATTCGGATTGCCATCGGGCAAAATCCGGTCGAACTGATATTCGTGATTGGCCAATGTCAGCGCATGGGTCAGCGATATTGTGCGGGTCACCTGCCAGTCCAATTCCAATTCAATGCCCTGATGAGCGGTTTTGCCGTCGGTCACATAGCGGTCATCGCCGTCGCGGAAATGATAATTTTCTTTCCGCATGATGAAATAGGTGACTTCATAAGCGGCATGGCCGACACGGTTACGAAAGCCAAATTCCAGACTGTCGAGTGTTTCGCTGTCAAAGGCGGATGGTTCCGGTGCCAGCAATGGGCCGGTTTTGTCATCATCGCGCAGGCGATATAAATCAGTGACTTGCGGGGCGCGGGCGGCGCGCGCCAGATTGACAAACAGCCGGGCATTTTCATCCACGCGATGCAAAAGCCCCAGCTTGGGCGAAAAGTCGGAAAAACTGTTGGACTGGCTGGCCGGGCGGAACAGTTTGCCTTGCAGGCCGGTATCCGTGTTATTGGTGTAATCATATTCGGTGCGCTCAAAGCGCAAGCCGGTGGTTATATCGGTTGCTGCGCCCAGCGCCCAAACAATATGGGCGTAAGGCGCAACGACCAGCGCATCCACCTCAAAATCATAATGTGTGCCGGGCAGATAGCCGCCATATCCGGCCGGCGGTGCGGTTTGCACTTCGCTCAATTCGCCTTGCGTCATTTCCATATCCAAACCCATGACATAGGACATCCGGTCATTGCCGTTTTGATAGGCGCTTTGCAGGCCGATACTGTCATGGCCGTTTTTCTCAACCGCTTGGCCGGGCAGAAAATGCATGATGAATTCCATATCATTGCTGCGCCAATAAGGGGTGAGGGTCACTGCGCCGCCATTGGCCAGGGGCTTGTCCATGCGCAAAAAGGCGCGCCAGCTTTGCGCGTCGCGATAGGCTTCCGGATTGGGGTTGGATTTGGCGCAGCCGCGTATTTTATAGGCTTCCACCGTGCCATCGCCGCAGGCAGCGATTCTATTGTCTCCCGTTTTTACATAACCGGCGGTTTCCTGATTGAGATTCATGCCGCCAAAAGAAAAATCATAGCGCGTTGCGCCATTGCCCCATTGGCTTTGAAAGCGCAATTTTTGTTGTTGAAAACCGCTTTCCTCGCGCCAGCCGCCATCGCCAGTGGCTGACACAGCCAGCCGCGTAGCAAAATCGCCATCTTGCTGTGCGCCCTGACCGGTAAAGCCATAGCGGCCAAATGAGCCGACACGCAGCGCGGCATTGCTGCCGGCTTCAATCGGGGCGGAAATATAATTGACCAGACCATGCAGCGCATTGGAGCCATAAAGTGCGCTGCCCGGCCCGCGCACCAATTCGACACGGCCGGCCGCCGAGGGCATGACATCCATCAGCGCATTGACATTGGCAAAACCCGGCGCGCGCAAGGATATGCCATCTTCAAGATAGAGAAAGGAGCCGGCACCCGCCCCGCCCACCAGAACCGGTGAGCGAATGGCGGTCAAATGTTCCTGTCCGCTGCCACGATGAATATGCACACCGGGCGCGCTGTTCAGCAATTTAACCGGAAACAGCGCCGGTGTGCTGTCAGTTGCGAGAACCGCAATATTGCCCGGATTATTGCCGCGCGCGCTTGGCGCGCGCGTGGTGGTGACAATAATTTCGTCAATTGCTTCAACGCCGGGCGCGTCAACACCATCCACATTTTGTGCCTGCACATGCGACACGGCCAAAGTGAGCATGGGCAGAAAGCCGACAAGCGCGGCCACAACCCTGTTATTGGTTTTTGATAAATCAGTCATTTGCTCCCCGCGAAATTGCTTCAGGCGACGCCAATAGCGAGCAGGTCGTGGATACGCACAAGACCTATGGGATTGTCATCCTTACAGACAAAGACGGCCTGAATTTTGTTATCATTCATCATGCTGAGAGCCTGTCCCGCCAGCAGGCTGCTGTCAACGGTTTTGGGCGCACGGGTCATAATGTCGCTGGCCGCCTGTTCAAGCAGGGTCGCACTCATATTGCGGCGCAAATCGCCATCGGTAATCACGCCCGCCAGACACCCTTGCGCGTCGCAGACACCGATACAGCCAAAGCCTTTTTCCGACATGGTGACAATCGCTTCGGACATTTTCGTGTCTTCGGAAACCAGGGGCAGGGCGTCGCCCTGATGCATGATTTCACCAATAAGCATCAGCCCGGCACCCAGCTTGCCGCCGGGATGGAAATTGCGAAAATCAGCCGGTGTGAAATTGCGCTGCTCCAAAAGCGCAACGGCCAGCGCATCACCCAGCGCCATTTGCATCAGCGTGGATGTGGTCGGCGCCAGCCCATTGGGGCAGGCTTCAGCCGCTTTGGGCAGGGTCAGGCAAACGCGGCTGGCGCGCGCCAGCAGACTGTCGGGATTGGAGGTGATGGCAATCAGCGCAATGTCAAAGCGCGACGCATAATTGACCAAATTGGCCAGTTCCGCCGTGCCACCCGACCAAGACAGGGCCAGAATAACGTCATTTTCGGTTATCATGCCCAAATCGCCATGGCTGGCTTCGGCAGGGTGGACAAATTGCGCCGGTGTGCCGGTAGAAGCGAAAGTGGCCGCCATTTTCGTGCCGATATGCCCGCTTTTGCCCATGCCGGAAATAATCACCCGACCTTTGGCTGCCGCCAGCAAGTCAACCGCGCGGGCGAAATCCTCGGTCAATGTCGTGGCCAATTGCGCCAATCCATCCGCCTCGGTGGCCAATGTGCGCCGCGCCGATTCCAGTGCCTTATCTGACATTAACGCCTCCCTTTCCGGCAAACCTAATATAGTCCTTGGTCAATGTCAGCCTTTTCTGCCGCGCTGCCTTGCCCAATTATTTTGTTGTGTCGAGAATATCTTGCATGCGCGCGCGCAAATGACCATTGGCGGCAATATCTGTGTCGGCCAGCGCAAAAGCCAGATTGGCCGCCAGAAAGCCTTCGCGATTGCCGCAATCATAGCGCGTGCCGTCAAAGCGGAAACCATTGAGCGCCACTTGGCCGATTAAATCAGCCATTGCATCGGTGATTTGGATTTCGCCGCCTGCCCCTTTTTTGAAGGCGGCCAGCGTGTGCATGATTTGCGGGTCAAGAATATAACGCCCGATAATCGCCAGATTGGACGGCGCGTCTTCAGGCGCCGGTTTTTCAACCAGCCCTTTGATTTCAACCAATGCGCCGTCTTCCGCGCCGGGGTCAAGCACGCCATAACGATGGGTCTGGTCAGCCGGCACATTTTCCACCGCCACCAGATTGCCGCCGGTCGTCGCATAAGCCTCAACCATTTGCGTCAAACAGCCTTTGCCATGCAGCACCATATCATCGGGCAGTATGACCGCGAATGGCTCGTCACCCACTGCTTCATGGGCGCACCATATCGCATGACCAAGGCCGAGCGGGGTTTCCTGAAAAATTTCCGTTATGGTCGCGCCTTGCGGCAGGCCGGCCTTTAGCAGCTCAAGCTCGGCGGTTTTGCCTCGCGCTTGCAGCACGCTTTCATAATGCGGCGCATCGGAAAAATGATTGATAATGGCTTTCTTTTCCGGCGCTGACACAAAAATAAACTCCGTGCATCCGGCTGCGGTCGCTTCCTCAACCGCCCATTGGATGAGCGGGCGATCGACCACGGGCAGCATTTCTTTCGGCACGGCTTTGGTGGCGGGCAGAAAACGTGTGCCAAGACCGGCAACGGGGAAAACGACTTTGCGAATGGGCTGGGGCATGATGCAAAACCTTTACACAAGGGAAACAGGAGGATGATAATGTTCTAGCATAGCGGGCAAAATCGCTAAAGGGGACAGGGCGCATAAAGTGGCAAAATCCACCTGAATCATCTAACATAAATAAATCGCAAGCGGCGGCACGCCGGCGCGAGGCAATAGGGAGGGTCGGCAAAAGACCGGCAGGCTGATGCTGAAACAAGAAAATCACATAATAAATGCAAAACAGCTTTTGCTGATACCGGCCTTTATGCTGCTGAGCCTGACAAGCGCATTTGCGGATACTGCTTTTAACCGATTTATCCAATCTGTGCAGGCTGAAGCGCGCGGCAAGGGCATTGATGCGGCCTATCTTGAGGCGCTGGCGCGGCTTGAGCCTGACCCGGAAGTGGTGCGCTTGTCCGAGCGCCAACCCGAATATGTCAAACCGATTTGGGCCTATCTCGACCATATGGTGACGGATGAGCGATTGCGTCTGGGGCGCGCCGAATTGCAGGAATGGGACGCTTTTCTTGGCCAATTGGAAAGCCAATATGGCGTGCCACGCAGCATTATCGTGGCGATTTGGGGGGTCGAAACCAATTATGGCGGCAATAAAGGCAGTTTTCCGGTCTTGCAGGCTTTGGCCACGCTTGGTTATCAGGGCAAGCGGGCTGCCTTTGGGCGACAACAATTGCTGGCGGCATTGGATATTCTGCAATCGGGCGATGTTGCGCTGGCTGACTTTAAGGGCAGCTGGGCCGGGGCGATGGGGCATACGCAATTCATCCCGACAACTTATCTCGGCTATGCCGCCGATGGCACGGGCGACGGTATTCGCAATATATGGACACAGCCGCGTGATGCGCTGGCCTCTACCGCCAATTATCTGAAAGTCTCCGGCTGGCGCGCCGGTCTGCCTTGGGGGGTGGAGGTGAGCTTGCCGGACGGGTTTGATTTTGGCATGGCTGATTTGAAACGCTATGAGCCGGTTTCGCTTTGGCAGGAAATGGGGGTGACGGCGCTGAGTGGCGAATTATACGCCTCGCTTGGCGATTTGGCGCTTTTCGCACCGGCTGGCCATCGCGGGCCTGCCTTTTTGGTGACCCGCAATTTCCGCGCCTTGCTGCGTTACAATACCGCACCGGCCTATGCGCTGGCGGTCGGGCATTTGGCCGACCGGTTTGACGGCCTCGGCAATATTGCCCGCGCCTGGCCACTTGGCGACAGGCCTTTGCTGCCGCGTGAAATCACGGAATTGCAACGCCAATTGGCGGCCAAAGGCTATGATACAGGCGATGCTGACGGTGTGCTGGGCCGATTGACGCGGCGCGCCGTGCGGCAATATCAGGCGGCGGAGAATCTGGTGGCCGATGGCTATGCCACGCCCGGCCTGCTGACCCATTTACTGGCCAAATAGGTGGCGCGCCGGTTTTGCCCGGCCCCAGGCTTGTCCGACAATGCTGGCTTTGCTGGCGCGCTGTGCTAAGGTGCGGCCCGAAATGAGGACTATGATGCGTAAACAATCTTCCGCCCGCGCTGAAATTGAGGCCCTGCAATCGGGCTATCGCAATTTGGGCTATGTCAGCGATGAACAAATCGCCACCGCGCTGTATCTGGCGCAGCAATTACAAAAGCCCCTGCTGATTGAAGGCCCGCCCGGTGTCGGCAAAACCGAATTGGCCAAAGCGACGGCGGAATATCTCGGCCTCGATATGATACGCTTGCAATGTTATGAAGGGCTGGATGAAGCCAAGGCGCTGTATGAATGGCAATATGGCAAGCAATTGCTTTACACGCAGGTATTGAAGGAAAAGCTCGGCGAATTAATGGATGGGGCCGGTTCGCTCGACAGCTCCATGGAGCGTTTGAACGGCTTTGAGGATGTGTTTTTCTCTGAGCAGTTTTTATTGACCCGCCCCTTGCTGCAAGCACTGCGTGCCGATAATGGCGTGGTGTTGTTGATTGACGAGATTGACAAATCGGATGATGAGTTTGAAGCCTTTTTGCTCGAAATCCTGTCCGATTATCAGGTTTCCGTGCCGGAGCTTGGCACGATAAAGGCAAATACGCCGCCAATTGTGTTTCTGACCTCGAATAATACGCGCGAGATTGGTGATGCGTTGAAGCGGCGTTGTCTGCATTTATATATTCCGTTCCCCGATGCGGCGCGCGAAACGGCGATTTTGCAGGCGCGTGTGCCGTCGCTGAATGAGATGATGCGCGCCCATATTGTGGCCTTTGTGCAGGCGGTGCGGGATATGGATTTGAAAAAACCACCGGCGGTCAGCGAGACGATTGACTGGGCACGCACGATTGTCTTGCTGAATATGGATGTGCTGGATTCCGAATTTGTTGCCAATACGCTGAATGTGCTGCTGAAATTCAAGTCTGACATTGACAGTGTGAGCAGCGAATTGCCGCGTCTGATGCGCGAGACGCAAACCGCCACCGCCGATTAGCGCGCCATGAGGGCCGACCCAAATCTCGCCAATAATGGCCAGCAGGCAATGATTGCCGATTTTATGCGTGTTTTGCGCGCCTCGGATATTCGTGTGTCACCGGCTGAAGCGATTGATGTCGCCGCCGTGATTGACATGATGGGGCTGGGTGAGCGCGCCTTGCTGAAACATGCTTTGGGCCATGCTGTGGCCAAAACCGAAGATGAAAAACTGGCTTTTGATGCCGCTTTCGAAGCCTATTTCATGCCGCCGCAAACCGCCGAGCCGGATGCGGCCAATTTACCGACAAATGCAGAAAATGATGAGCGGCAGGCAGAGGCTGAGGCCGATGACGGCGAAAGCGATGATGGTGACGGCGCCAATAATGAGGGAATGCCCGGCGAAGGGGGCGAGGGCGGTGAGCCATCCGGTCAGGGCGGTCAACCGGCGCAGGGCGGGGCGCAAATGCCCGACAGAGAAATCGACACCAGCCAGACTTTAACCGAAATGGTAGAGCGCAATAACCAGCCCGCCTTGCAGGCGGCCATGACCGCGGCGGCGACACAGGCCGGTTTGCAAAATGCGCGGCTGTTTACCCAGCAGGGCATGTTTTCGCGCCGTATATTGGAGGCGATGGGGCTGGCCGGGCTGGATGAGGATTTACGCAATTACCGCGAAGCGGGCATGGAGGGTGAAGCGACGCGCTTGCAGCAAGGTCGCGCCCGGTTGTTCGACCAAGTGCATGATTTTGTCGAGCGCCAAATCGCCATGCGCACCAAAAATGCCGGTCGTCTGCTGCGCGAGGAAGCGTTAAGCCGTATCCGGCTGGGGCATTTGGATAAATCTGATATGGCGCTGATGCGCAATCTCATTCGGCGATTGGCCAAAAGATTGGCCAGCCGCCATGCCCGTCGCCGCAAAAAAGCGCGGCGCGGCATGCTTGATATTCGTCGCACCATGCGGCGCAACCAGGCTTATGACGGCAATTTGTTTGAATTGGCTTGGCGGCGCACCAAAATTGACCGGCCCAAGCTGATTGTTCTGTGCGATGTGTCCGGCTCGGTTGCCGCCGTGTCGCGGTTTTTCTTGATGTTTCTCTACAGTCTCGGCGAAGTAATGCCGAAAACCCGTTCCTTTATTTTTTCCAATCGGGCCGGTGAAATCACCGATTTGATGGCCGAAAAGGATATTGACGAAGCAATGCAGGAAGCTTTGCGCAATTATGGCGGCGGCTCAACCGATTATGGGGTGGCGCTGCATGATTTGGCCGAGGCGGTGCTCGACAAGGTTGATAAAAAAACCACGCTTATTGTCTTGGGCGATGGCCGGTCGAATTTCGGCGATCCCGGCCATTTGGTGCTGAAGGAAATCCATGAGCGCGCGCGGCGCGTGATATGGCTGAATCCGGAGCCGGAATCAAGCTGGAATACGGGCGACAGCGAAATGAAAAGGCTGGGCGCTTATTGCACGCAAGTTAATGTGTGCAACAGTGTGCGCCATGTTGAGCGCGTGCTGGATGATTTGCTGCGCTTGAGCGTTTAACGCATGGCTTTCTAGCGCGGCAGGGCGGTTTCACCCATCAAGCAGAAATCGACTTCGCGGGCGCATTGGCGTCCTTCCCGAATGGCCCACACCACCAGCGATTGACCGCGGCGCATATCGCCACAGGTGAAGATTTTATCTTGCGATGTCTGATAAGTGGCCGTGTCGGCAGCGACATTGCCGCGCCCGTCTTTTTCCAGACCCAGCGCATCAATCATGCCCGCATGGACAGGATGCACAAAGCCCATAGCCAGCAGCACCAAATCAGCCGGCAATTCAAAATCCGAGCCTTCAATCGCCTGCATCGTGTCATCCACTTTGACGCATTTAATCGCTGTCACCTTGCCGTCTTCGCCGATGACTTCGGTGGTCATGACGGAAAAATCGCGTATCGCGCCTTCTTCCTGGCTGGAAGATGTGCGCATTTTCAGCGGCCAATCCGGCCATGTCAGGCCTTTATTTTCCTTTTCCGGCGGCATGGGCATGATTTCCAATTGCGTCACGGAAAGCGCGCCTTGGCGAAAACTCGTGCCGATACAGTCAGAGCCGGTATCACCGCCGCCAATGACAATCACATGCTTGTCTTCGGCCAGAATTGGCTCAACATCGCCAATCGGCTCTTGGCCGACGCGGCGGTTTTGCTGCGGCAGGAAATCCATGGCGAAATGCACACCGTCAAGGGCGCGGCCCGGCACGGGCAGGTCGCGCGGCACTTCCGAGCCACCGGCCAGCACAATCGCATCATGCTTGGCCTGCAACTCTTCGACCGACAGGGTGACACCAATATGCGTGTCATAATGGAAAGTGACGCCTTCGGCTTGCATTTGCTCAACGCGCCGGTCAATGCCGTGTTTTTCCATTTTGAAATCAGGAATGCCATAGCGCAACAGGCCGCCCGCTTTGGCGTGTTTTTCATAGACATGCACATCATGGCCGGCGCGGGCAAGCTGTTGGGCAGCCGCCATACCGGCCGGGCCGGAGCCGACAATGCCGACCGATTTGCCGGTTTTGGCGGCAGGGATTTGCGGCTCAATCCAGCCATTGTCCCAGCCCTTGTCGATAATCGCACATTCAATGCTTTTAATCGTTACCGGGCTGTCATCAATGTTCAATGTGCAAGAGGCCTCGCATGGGGCAGGGCAAATCCGACCGGTAAATTCGGGGAAATTATTGGTTGAGTGCAGATTGGTCAGCGCCGCTTTCCAGTCGGCGGTATAGACCAAATCATTCCAGTCAGGGATTTGATTATTGACCGGGCAGCCATTATGGCAATAAGGCACACCGCAATCCATACAGCGCGAGGCTTGGCCGCGCAGGTCTTTTTCATCCAGCGGCACAACAAATTCGCGGAAGTTTTGCACGCGCTCTTCGGGCGGCAAATAAGTGCGATCCTGACGGTCTAACTCAAGAAATCCGGTTGCTTTTCCCATTTCATTCTCCTGCTGTCGCGCTGGCTTGCTCACTATCACCGGCCAGTTCATTAAGGGCACGACGGAATTCTGTCGGCATGACTTTGCGGAATTTCGGCAATTGATTTTCCCAATCGGCAAGTATTGCTTGGGCGCGCGCCGAATTGGTGTAGCGGGCATGATTTTCCAACAGCTTGTGCAGGCGCTCAGCATCATGGTGGCGCATATCGCCGGTCAGCTGCGTCAAGGCCGAGCCGACCGCGCCGGTCACCGGCTCAAGTTCAACCATGGCCATATTGCAGCGCGTCTCAAAACTGCCGTCTTCATCATAGACATAGGCAATGCCGCCCGACATGCCAGCGGCAAAATTGCGCCCGGTCATGCCCAGCACGACCACGCATCCGCCGGTCATATATTCGCAGCAATGGTCGCCCGCGCCTTCAATCACCGCCACCGCGCCGGAATTGCGCACGGCAAAGCGTTCGCCCGCGACGCCACGGAAATAGCATTCGCCCTCAATCGCGCCATATAGCACCGTATTGCCGACAATAATGCTGTTTTCCGGCACAATGGCACTGTCTTTGGGCGGGTAAATGGCAATGCGCCCGCCGGACAGCCCTTTGCCGACATAATCATTGGCTTCGCCTTCTAACTCAAAAGAGACGCCACGCGCCAAAAACGCGCCAAAACTCTGGCCAGCCGTGCCGGTCAGCCGCACAGAAATTGTGTCTTCTGCCAGACCGGCATGGCCGTGGCGCAGGGCCAATTCACCTGACAGCATTGTCCCTGCCGAGCGGTCAATATTGGTGATGGGCGTTTCGATTTGCACCGGCGTTTTGCTTTCCAATGCCGGCATGGCCTGTTCAATCAGCTTGCGGTCGAGAATCTCATCAATCGGATGATTTTGCGTTTCGCAATGAAAAACCGGCCGCTCGGTTTCAATCTTGGTGAACAGGCGGGTGAAATCCAGCCCTTGCGCCTTCCAATGGTCAATCGCGGTTTTGGTGTCGAGCAAATCGGTCTGGCCGATAATCTCGTCCATGCTGCGATAGCCCATTTCAGCCAGCATTTCGCGCACTTCCTCAGCAATGAAGAAGAAATAATTAATCACATGCTCCGGCGTGCCGGTAAAGCGTTTGCGCAATTCTTCATTTTGCGTGGCAATACCGACCGGGCAAGTGTTCAAATGACATTTGCGCATCATAATGCAACCCGCCGCAATCAGCGGGGCGGTGGAAAAGCCAAATTCGTCAGCCCCCAGCAAAGCGCCGACAATCACATCGCGGCCCGTGCGCAGGCCACCATCCACTTGCACAGCAATGCGGGTGCGCAAATCATTCAGCACCAACGTCTGATGGGTTTCAGCCAAGCCAATTTCCCACGGGCTGCCGGCATGTTTGATAGAGGTGAGCGGGCTGGCTCCGGTGCCGCCTTCAAAACCGGAAATGGTCACATGGTCGGCGCGCGCTTTGGAAACGCCTGCCGCCACTGTGCCGACGCCGACTTCGGAAACCAGCTTGACCGAAATATCGGCGCGCGGATTGGTGTTTTTCAAATCGAAAATCAGCTGTGCCAAATCTTCAATCGAATAAATATCATGATGCGGCGGCGGCGAAATCAGCCCGACACCGGGGGTTGAGTGGCGCACGGCAGCAATCCGCCGGTCAACTTTGTGACCGGGCAATTGACCGCCTTCGCCCGGCTTGGCGCCTTGCGCCATTTTGATTTGTATCATGTCGGAATTGGCCAAATATTCAGTGGTCACACCGAAACGCCCTGACGCGACTTGCTTAATCGCCGAGCGACGCGAATCGCCATTTTCCATAGGCACAAAGCGCGCCGATTCTTCGCCGCCTTCACCAGTATTGGATTTGCCGCCCAGCCGGTTCATCGCCAGCGCCAATGTTTCATGCGCTTCCGGGCTTATCGAGCCGAGCGACATGGCGCCGGTGGCAAAGCGTTTGACGATTTCCGTGACCGGTTCCACCTCGTCCAATGACAGGGGCGTGCGACCGGTTTCATCGGCCTTGCGGATGCGGAACAGGCCGCGCAATGTCAGCAGCCGCTCATCCTGCTCATTTATCGCGGCAGCATAGGCGCGATATTGGTCACGGCTATTGCCGCGCACGGCATGTTGCAAGGAGCCGACCGTTTCGGCATTCCAAACATGGTCTTCGCCGCGCACCCGCACCGCATATTCGCCGCCGACATCAAGCGCGTCGCGCAAAATCGCATCATCGCCAAACGCCGCCTTGTGGCGCAGCAAGGTTTCCTCAGCCACTTCGGCAAGGCCAATGCCTTCAATCGTTGTCGCTGTGCCGGTGAAATAGCTGTCAATAAAGCCCTGTGCCAGACCGACCGCATCAAAAATCTGCGCGCCGCAATAGGATTGATAGGTCGAAATACCCATTTTCGACATGACTTTGCGCATGCCCTTGCCGGCGGCTTTGACGAAATGCTGATGCGCCACGTCGCGGCTTAAATCAAGCTGCATTTTTTCGCGCAGATTATCGACTGTATCAAAGGCCAGATAGGGATTAATCGCTTCGGCCCCATAGCCTGCCAGACAGCAGAAATGGTGAATCTCGCGTGCTTCGCCGGTTTCAATCACCAGACCGGCCGAGGTGCGAAGACCCGTGCGTATCAAATGATGATGCACTGCCGCCGTGGCCAGCAAGGCCGGAATGGCCACGCGCTGCGCCGACAGGGCGCGGTCAGACAGGA
The DNA here is from genome assembly GCA_049597955.1 of Parvibaculales bacterium. Lineage (GTDB taxonomy): Bacteria > Pseudomonadota > Alphaproteobacteria > RS24 > RS24 > JAYPAN01. The sequence continues at coordinate 47,335 of JBMYND010000010.1, read as the reverse complement.
TGATGATATTTTCATGATTGCTGGCAATGGCATTTTCAGCCTCTTGGCACAGCGCGTCCAGCCGCGCTTTCAGCCCGTCAGCGCCAGCGGCCAGTTCCCAAGTCATGTCGAGCGTGACCGCGTGGAAATTATTGTCTTCAATATCGCTGATACGGCGGATTTTCTCCAAATCATCATTGCTCAAAATCGGCTGCGCCACTTCCAGTCTTTTTTGCGTGGCCGTGCCTTCAAAATCCAGCAAATTGGGGCGCGGGCCGATAAAGGAGACCAGCGACATGACCAATTCCTCGCGTATCGGGTCGATTGGCGGGTTGGTGACTTGCGCGAAATTCTGTTTGAAATAGGTATAAAGCGGCTTGGATTTGTCGGACAAAGCCGAAATCGGCGTATCCGTCCCCATTGAGCCAGTGCCTTCCTCGCCGCGTTCAATCATCGGCGAGAGCAGGAATTTCAAATCCTCTTGCGTATAGCCAAAAGCCTGTTGCTGGTCGAGCAGGGGAATATCGGAAGAGACATGCGCCGCACCTTCCGGGCGGGGCAGGTCTTCGAGCTTGATTTGCGCCCGGCCCAACCATTCCCTGTAGGGATGGGCGCCGGCCAGTTCGGCCTTGATTTCGGCATCGGAAATAATCCGCCCTTGCTCAAGGTCAATCAGCAGCATTTTGCCCGGTTGCAGCCGCCATTTTTCGACGATTTTGTCTTCCGGCGCAGGCAGCACGCCCATTTCAGACGCCATCATCACCCGGTCATCGGAAGTGACATAATAGCGCGCCGGGCGCAGGCCATTGCGGTCAAGCGTGGCGCCAATCTGGCGGCCATTGGTAAAGGCGACGGCAGCCGGGCCGTCCCAAGGTTCCATCAGCGCGGCATTATATTCGTAAAAAGCGCGCCGCTCTTCATCCATAAGCGGATTGCCTGACCAGGCTTCGGGTATCAGCATCATCATGGCATGGGCCAGCGAATAGCCGCCCATGACCAGCAATTCCAGCGCATTGTCAAAGCTGGCACTGTCGGATTGGCCTTCTTGAATCAGCGGCCAGAGCTTATCCAAATCATCGCCAAAAAGCGGCGTTTTCAGCGTTTCATGGCGCGCTGCCATCCAATTCACATTGCCGCGCACTGTGTTTATCTCGCCATTATGGCAAATCATCCGGAAAGGCTGGGCCAGCGACCATGTGGGGAAAGTATTGGTTGAAAAACGCTGATGCACCAGCGCCATGGCTGATACTGTATCGGGGTCGCGCAAATCATCATAATAAGGGCCAAGCTGGCTCGACAGCAAAAGGCCTTTATAAAGCACCGTCCAGGAAGACAGCGACGGGATATAGAAGAAATCCTTAGTGTCGGGCAAATTTGCCTTGGCAACCCATAATTCCATGACCCGCCGAACAACAAATAAATCGCGCTCGAATGCGTCGCGGTCTTCAATTTTTTTGCCATTGGCGACAAAAATCTGGCGTATCACCGGCTCGGTCGGCACAATGGAATAGCCCAAATCGCTGCTGTCCACCGGCACATCGCGCCAGCCCAAAACCTTGTGGCCTTCTTCGCCAATCACCGCCTCAAAGCGTTTTTCAATATCGGCGCGCGCGCCTTCATGCGGCGGCAAAAACACCATGCCAACACCATATTGACCTTCTTCGGGCAAGGTGAACTGGTCAGCCGTCACTTTGCGGAAAAATGCGTCGGGCATTTGGATCAGCATGCCAACGCCGTCACCGGCTTTCGGGTCAGCGCCGACCGCGCCGCGATGTTCCAGATTTTCCAGAATCGTCAAGCCATCGCGGACAATGTCATGGCTTTTGACATTTTTGATATTGGCAACAAAGCCAATGCCGCACGCATCATGCTCATTGGCCGGGTCATACAGCCCCTGCCGAGCCGGAAGCCCGTTGCGCTGTGCCGGTATGTTGTTTTGCCGCTTGTTACCCATGCCTAATCCGTCCGTTTTCGTCACTGCCATGCTTTCCGTCTCACCGGAAACCGACTTGGCTTATTCCCATATGCTTGTTGAATCCATGCAAACCGGCATGGCCTCATGCGGCGTCAAGAGACGCTCCGTTTGACAGTAATATAGGCGCAGGCGGGGCGAAAATTCAAGTAAATTGGTCAACATTGCTGACCCATTTGGCGGAATCCGCCGATTTCACCCGCAATGCGCCTGATTTCTGCCGATTTTGGGGCCGCGAAACATAGTCGCAGGGGGCTGTTTAATGGCGGTGTTCGGCCAGAAAACGGGCGATATCATGCAGGGCGGCGCGCCCCTCCGGCACCAGACCAAATGCGATTTGATGGACATGCGGCATATCCGGCCAGATTTGCAGCCGCGCGCTGCATCCGGCTTGGCGCGCGCGCTCTACCAGCCTTGTGCTGTCATCATATAAAACTTCTTCCGACCCGACCTGCACAAACATCGGCGGAAAACCGGCAAAATCAGCGAAAAGCGGGGAAATCAGCGGGTCATCGGCAGGCGCGTCGCCGCGATAAAAATCTACCGCAAGCGGAATACGCGCCGCATCAATCATGTCGTCGCGGTCTGCCCTTTCGCTGATGGAAATGCCGCTCATGGTCAAATCCGTCCAAGGCGATAACAGTGCCAGCGCGCGCGGCAGGGCTTTGCCGGATTGCTTGAGCCGTTGCATCAGCGCCAAAGTCAGCCCGCCACCGGCGCTGTCTCCGGCAACAAATAATTTGGTCGCATCAATACCTTCAGCCAGCAGCCAATCATAGCTTTGCTCGGCATCTTCAATGGCTGCGGGAAAAGGGTGTTCGGGTGCCAGCCGATAGTCAATCACCAGCGCCCGCATATTGGCCAGACGACATAATTGCTGCACCATGTGGCGATGGGTGCTTGGGCTGCCGACCATATAACCCCCGCCATGCAGATAAAGCAGCGTATGGGGCGCATCGGCCGGGCCTTGCCATTCAGCATATATGTCGCCAATGCGAAAGCCTTCCGGCGCCGCTTTTGTTGGCACGATATATTTCAGCAGGCCACGCCCTTCGCGTTGGCGGGCTTTTTGCACATCTTCTGCCGTGCTGCCGACCATGCCATTGCGGACATAATGGCGGAGCAGTTTTTTGTAAAATCGGGCGCGCAGGCTGGCCATGTTATTTTCCCATTATTGGTTTCACTTCAGGTCAGTTTACAGAAAACGGCGCGCATTGAAAAGATGCATGGTGCCCGGCCGGTGGGGAGGAGCAAAACCACCGACCGGACACCGGACGCTTAAGCCTTATAATTGTCGTTATGCGGCCTTAAGTGTCTTTGCAATGGCGATTTTACGCGGCTTCTCCGCCTCGGGGATTTCCCGCGTTAAATCAATGGATAACAGGCCGTTATCAATTGCGGCATTGGATACTTGAACATTGTCGGCCAATTGGAAACGCCGCTCAAAGCTGCGATTGGCAATGCCGCGATACAGATAATTGCGGTCTTGTGTTTCGCTGTCGCCTTGATGCACGCCGCGCACGCTCAGCACGCCGCAACATTCCTCAATGTCAAGCTCATCCTCGGAAAAACCGGCAACCGCCATGGTGATGCGGTAATCGCGCTCGCCTGTGCGTTCCACATTATAGGGCGGGTAGGATGCGGTTTTCTCCGGCGCGGCGCCCAGCGCGTCAAATATGTTTGCCAAACGGTCAAACCCAACCGTTGAACGATAAAGGGGGGTCAAATCAAATCCAGTCATAACTCATCTCCTTCTGTGAAGCCAGATACCGGAAATCGGTCTGTTACAGCCCCGTTTCCGGCGGTTTGCCTGCGGCCCCATTGCCGCCGACACAGTGGAGATAGGAGGCGGTTAACGGCGTTTACAGGGCTTGAAATTTAGAAAAAAATCCCTACCCGTCATTTTTTTTGACGTTTTTTGAAAAAATATCTATTGGCGGCGTGAAATAGCAGCGCGCGCTGCGGTTTTACAGATTTTCCCAAAACATCCAGATTATGCCAATCGGTGCCAGATAGCGTGCCAGATACAGCCACAGGGTGAAAAGCAGGCCGTAATTGCCGAAAACCTGCCGCGCCCGGTCGGCCGGCAAAGCCCAAGCAGCAAAGGCGACAATGCCCAGCCCACCAATCGGCATGACATAGGCGGTTGCGAGATAATCTTTCACGTCAAACAGGGTTTTGTCGGCCAAAACACCGCTATCGGCAAGCCGGATATCGGCCCAGATATTGAACGAAAACACCGTCGCCAGCCCAACCAGAAAAGTGGTGGTCAACATAAGGGCGAGTGCTTTCGGGCGGGTCAGGCCAAATCGGTTTTCTGCCCAGCGCGTGGTCACTTCCAGCAGCGACAGGCCGGAAGTGAGCGCGGCAAAATAGACCAGCAGGAAAAACAGCGGTGCAAGCACAAGGCCGCCCGGCACTTGGGCAAAGGCGACAGGCAGGGTGATGAAAATCAGCCCCGGCCCAGCTGCCGGATCCAGCCCTTGGCCGAAAACAATGGCAAAAATGCCAATGCCTGCCAAAAGCGCAATGGCCGTATCGGCCAGGCCGATAATAATGGCGGTTTTGCCCAAATCGATTGTTTTGTCGAGATAGCCGCCATAAGTGACCAGCATGGCCGCGCCAACCCCGACGGAAAAGAAACCATGACCAATCGCTGCCTGCACGGTTTCCGGTGTGATTTTGCTGAAATCCGGCGTGAACAAAAAGGCCAAAGTGCGCATAATATCGCCGGCAATCACGCCATAAAGCGCAATCGCTGCCAGCATGATGATCAGCGCCGGCATCAAAATCAGATTGGCGCGCTCAAGGCCGGTATAAAGGTCGCGTTGGACAATCGCCCCAAGCAAGGCGAGAAATAATATCTGGTGAAAAATCATCTGGCCGGATGAAGCCAACAGGCCGTCAAATAGTGTGCCGGAACTGTCGGCGGTGAGCGTGTGCAATTGACCGCCAAGCGATTTCAGAAAATAGGCGGATACCCATCCGGCAATCACCGCATAAAAAGTAAGCAGGATAAAACTGCCCAAAACACCAATCGCGCCAATCGCACCGAGATAGTGCGGGCGGTCGCTTTCAGCCGCCAGACGCCGCACTGAGCTGACCGCATCGGATTGCCCGCCGCGCCCGACCATCAGCTCCGCCGCCGCAATTGGCACGGCAATGGCAAAAATACTGGCCAAATATATCAGCACAAAAGCGCCGCCGCCTTGGGTGCCGGTCATATAGGGAAATTTCCAAATATTGCCCAGCCCGACCGCCGCGCCAATACAGGCCAAAATAAAACCAGCCCGGCTTGTCCAATGGGTTTTATTCAATGCAAATTCCGACATGGGCTGCCCCTCGATTCAAATCCACTGGCCTCAAAACTTCCGACACAATTGCAGATTTGGCGCGCATTGCCAAGATTGTGAACACGCCAAGATTGTCAAAAGGCCAGAATCGACAAAGCGCGGCAACATCCGGCTTTTCTATTGCGCAGCAGGCTGATAATGTCGCGGCACCAACAGGGAGTTAAAAATGAGCCAAGAAAAATCAATCAATTGGGACGCCGCCGCCGAACTTGTCGAAATTAAGGGCAATCCGGTTCCCGCCCGAGGCCAGGCCGGTTACATCCGCGCCCGCGATGGCAAATTGCTGCGCAATGCGGTGTTTTCGCCCGATGCGCCAGCGAAAGGCACGATTGTGCTGATGACCGGCTATTCGGAATTTATCGAAAAATATTTTGAAACCATTGCTGATTTAACCGCGCGCGGCTATTGCGTGGCGGCGCTGGAATGGCGTGGCCATGGCTTGTCGGAAGGCAATAGCAAGGAGCCGACACGGCTGCATTTGAGTGATTTCGACCAGAATATAGAAGATATGGAAGACCGGTTTGACCGGCTGGTGCGCGGGCATTGTCCGCCGCCTTATTTCGGGCTGGCGCACAGTATGGGCGGGCAAATATCTTTGCGCATGGTGCAGCGCCATGCCGACTGGCTGTCGGCGCTGGCGCAATCAGCGCCCATGCTGGGCGTGGCCTTGCCGCCCTTGCTCAATTTTATTCGGGCGGTTGTCATGCCGCCGCTTATTGCCGTTAAAGGCGGTGATAATTGGAATTCCATGGACCCGCCCTCGCGCACGCCGGAAAATCCGCCGCGCAATAATGTCACTTCTGATGCGGCGCGCTATGAGCGCTGCGAGGAATTATGCCTGACCGATGAACGTTTGCAGGTCAATGGACGTTCGCTTGGCTGGTCGCGCACAGCTTTTGCCAAAATGGCTGCCTCGCAAAAACCGGCTTTTTTGCGCTCTATTAAAACACCGGTCTTTATCGGCACAGCCGAGCATGAAAAGCTGGTCGATAATGGGGCGCATGAGCTTGCGCTGTCGCATTTGCCGCATGGCGAGGGACGGTTCTACCGCAATGCCATGCATGAAATCATGATGGAGACCGATGCGATACGCCAAGCCTTTCTTGATGATGTGCTGGCATTTTTCGAGCGCCACAGGCCGGATTAAAATTATATTGTGCCAATCAGCGCCAGGGCTTTTTCATGCAGGCGGGCGTCGCCGCAGGCGATAATTTGGCCACCCTGCATCGGGTCGCCGCCCTGCCAATCGGTCACCACGCCGCCAGCCTCGCGGATAATCGGCACCAAGGCCTGAATGTCATAAGCCTGCAAGCCCTGTTCAAAAACAATGTCAATATGACCGGCGGCCAGCAGCGCATAATTATAGCAATCGCCGCCATAGCGGGTCAGTCTGACGGCCTGCCTGACAGCCTGCCAGATTTTCGCGCCTTGCGCGTCTGCAAATAAATCGGGCGTTGTGGTGGCCATAATGGCGTCTTGCAATTCGGCACAGGCGCGGCTTGAAAGCCGTGTCGCGGCGCCATCCTTGCGCAGAAAAGCCCCATATCCGGTGGCGGCTGAATAACGCTCGCCGGTAAAAGGCTGGTCCATAAGGCCCAATAAGGGCGCATTGTCATGATTTAGCGCAATCAGCGTTCCCCAGCTTGGCGCGCCGGAAATAAAGGCGCGTGTGCCGTCAATCGGATCCAACACCCATTGCAGGGCATTGCCGGCTTTGGCGCCATATTCCTCACCAAGAATGGCATGTTCGGGACAGTTTTGTTCAATCACTTGCCGAATTGCTTTTTCGGCATTGCGGTCGGCTTCGGTCACCGGGTCGAAACCGTCATTGTGCTTATTGTCCACTTGCGGCGCTTGCCGGAACAGGGGCAAGGTTTCTTGCGCTGCGGCATCGGCCATTTGATGGGCAAGGGCGAGCAGCGCGGGCAAATTTATGGTTTGCTGGCTCATTTTCGGCGCGTCATCCGTTTATTCGGCGGCAGAGCGGCCATTATCAGGCGATTGTGACGGGGTTGGCAGGGCCGGCAGATTATCGGCAATCTCGTTCAGCATAAGGCCGAACAAGGCGCGCAAACGCTCAAAGCCCTCATGTTTGCGATAGGCTTTTTCATCCATATAAATGGCGCGATTAATCTCGATTTGCAGCGCATGGAAGCCTTTGGCCGGGCGGCCATAATGCTCGGTAATAAAGCCGCCCGCATAGGGTTTGTTGAGCGCAACACGATAGCCATGCGAGGTCAGAAAATCGCGCAGCCAATTGGTCAGCCCGGCATGGCAACTGCGCCCGTGCCGATTGCCCAGCACAAAATCAATTTCCGGCGCATCGCTGGCCGGCAGGTGATGGGTGCTTCGCGCCGCTTGCGAGGGCATGGAATGGGCATCCAGCAGCACCGCCATGCCATATGCGTCATGCATATTGTCCAGCAATTCAGCCAGCCGCCGGTGGAATGGCTGATAAATGGTTTCAATGCGTCTTTCGGCTTCGGCATATTGCAGCTTGCGATTGTAAATCGGTTTATTTTCCGCCACCAGACGCGGCACGGTGCCAAGGCCGGAACCGGCGCGCGGTGATTTGCTGTCAACATGGGCGGGCAATTGCCCGTCAAACAAAGCCGGCTCCAATTCATAAGCGCCGCGATTCAAATCAACATAGGCGCGCGGATAAACCGCCTCAAGCATCCGCACACCCTTGCTTGCCGCCTCGCAAAACAAGTCGCCAACATACATGTCTTCAGATTGGCGTATCGCATGGTCATCCAAATGGGCGGCGGCCAGAAAATCAGCCGGATAAAACGCCCCGCTATGCGGCGATGTCACCAAAACCGGCAAGGCCGTCACTGACGGGGCAGGCGATATTTCGCGATAGGGCTGGGGCTTGTCCGCACTCATGGGGCAAGTTTAACACAGCGTGGCGCGCGAATATATGGTGATTTTATCACTGCGACATTGGCGAATTTAATGACCGGCGCTTATTGTCAGGCCGAAAGGCTCTGCTAAACTATTTGCCATAGGGAGAGGGAGGCAAACATGCAATCGACAATTTGTGACATGTTCAACATAGAGTTTCCGCTGGTCGCTTTTACCCATTGCCGCGATGTGGTGGTGGCCGTGTCAAAGGCGGGTGGCATGGGTGTGTTTGGCGCGGTGAATTTATCGCCAAAGCGGTTGAAGGAAGAGCTGGAATGGATTGACGCCCATATTGACGGCAAGCCTTATGGGGTTGACCTGATAGTGCCGAATAAATTTGAGGGCAAGGGCGAGCGCGTGGCGGCGGCGAGCATGGCGGCAAAAATTCCGCAAGCGCATCGTGATTTCGTCAATAATCTGCTGGCTGAATATGATATTGAACCGGCGCCGCAAGGCGCGCAAGAAGGTCTGAGCAGCAGCACATTTGCTGATAATTTGCAGGAGGAAGGCGCTTTGCAGGCAATGGAAGTCGCCTTTCAACATCCAATCGCAATTATCGTCAATGCGCTGGGTGTGCCGCCGCAAAGCATGAAAGATATGGCCGCCCGTCATGGCGTGAAAGTCGGCGCGCTGGTCGGCACAAAGGAACATGCTATGGCGCAGGTCTCGGCCGGTGTCGATGTGGTGATTGCTGCCGGCGGCGAAGCTGGCGGGCATTGCGGCGATGTTTCGACCATGGTTCTGGTGCCGGAAATCTGCCGCGCCTTTGACAATATGAATGTCAATGTGCCGGTATTGGCGGCTGGTGGCATTACCACCGGCACACAAATGGCCGCTGCCATGAGCATGGGCGCGGCGGGGGCTTGGTGCGGCTCGGTATGGTTGACCACAAATGAGGCTGAAACCAATCCGGTGGTGAAAGAAAAAATGCTGGCCGCCTCCTCGCGCGATACGGTGCGCTCGCGCGCGCGCACCGGCAAACATTCGCGCCAATTGAGCAGCCCGTGGACGCAAGCCTGGGAGAGCGAGGGTGCGCCGGAGCCTTTGCCCATGCCCTTGCAAGGCATGGTCAGCGAGCCGCCGCTCGGGCGTATCGACAAGCTGTCACAAAGCGGCCATGAAGGCGCGCGGCAATTGGCAACATATTGGGTCGGTCAAGGCGTCGGCCTGATGACAGAAACGCTGTCAGCCGGTCAGGTGGTGCAGCAATTCAAGGAAGACTTTATCGGCGCTTATGAAAAACTGGCCGCCGCGGTCAATATGTGACGGGTCTTGGCGAATTGGTCTTGGCGTATTGGTCTTGGCGTATTGGTCTTGGCAGGTCGGTCGTTTTGCGATAAGACAGCCTTCTTGCCGACTGGCAGGGGCGATTAGCTCAGCGGGAGAGCACTACCTTGACATGGTAGGGGTCACTGGTTCAATCCCAGTATCGCCCACCAGCGGCTGCGATAATGGCGGCGGCTTCCGCCAATTCAGAATAATAGCCGCCTCATTGTGACGCGCGTGTGGCCGACGGGCCATCCGGCTTTGCGTCTTTCCCGAAGCGCGCGTGACATTGATATGCCAATTTTGATATGCCAATTTTATAGGTCGACCATTTGGCTGCCCGGCAAGAAAAGGGGCCAAACGCGTTGACCCCCCTCATTGTTGACGTCAGCAAAAAGCTATATGGCAGCAACTAGATTAACTGCCGAAAATTTGCCATTATTTCCTTTTTGTTTTTCGAAAGACAGTTTCATATCTTCCTTCAGGGTCAAGCCACTTGCTTGAGCGGCTGATATATGGACGAAAACATCCTCTTGTCCTTCAACGGCAATAAAGCCATAGCCTTTTTCCGCGTTAAACCATTTAACAGTTCCGGTAATCATTTTATGTCCTTCGAGTTTCTCATTTTCATCGCCTGAAAAGACTCAGAAACTATTTTCTGAATCTAGCTGGCCCAGAGAGAAGTAAATTGCGAAGGACAGGTGTTGTGCCAATAACATAAACTTAGGCCCAAATGTAAAATTTATTTTCCCCACTCTATTGCTTATTCGCATCTTCTCATGGCTGTCGCGCCGGTCGGATTTGCGGCCACAAAAAACGCAAGGCGATGATGGCCGGTAAATAATATAAGGCCGTGAATATAAAAATGGCGCGCGCTTCATTTGCCACCTGACCGAAAATCAGGAAATTTGGCAAATCCATCAAATCCGTAAGCAATCGGATGAAAATCAAGATGAATAACATTGACCCGTTTTTGAGGATAAATGCGGCGATAAAGGCAAGACCGACAGCAATGTTTCTGGCCGCGTAAAGATGGGCGGCAAAGCCGATGCTGGTTGCGTCAGGGCCGCCGATAAAGCGCGGATTGGTGAGGGCAAATAACGGGCCCAAAAACATCGGTAAGATTTCAATGATAATAATGGCAGTCAGCCACCATGGAATGTCGATTTTATTCATGGATTAACCTCACCTCTGACTTTCTTGTCATTTATATAACGGACACAGCGCAAGCCTTCTGTCAGCCCATTTTGCATCTGTCCTGCCGCAGCGTTAAAAGCCCGCTTCGCCGCTATCGCCATTTATAAACCGTCGCGATTTATCCTGCTTGCGCTATTGCCTGCGAATTAAAGTTCGGTTTAGACTTATTTTATGGAACTGATATATTTCGCAAAAAGTAAGGAGTTCCCTAATCTTATAAAGATTGGAAGAACCGATAGGGATGTCCAAAGCCGCATGAACGAGCTATCGGCACAAAATTACGGGCCGGAGGGGTTTGAAGGCAATGCGGATTGGGAAGCCGTGGGAATTATAGAAGTTCACGATAACGAAGCCGCCGAAGTCATCCTGCATGAACATTTCTCTGAGTTAAGGGTGTCTGAATCAAGAGAGCTATTCTTTGCAGAAGACGCCGCTCAAATTATTGATGAGGGAACACAAAAAGTTGATGGCGAGATTTTTCTCGAAACTATCGACTGGTGGGGTAGTTTGGACGTCTTTGATTTAGGGCCGATCCCGCTTGGCGCGATGGCCGTTGCGGGCATGTCAGCATACGCCAGCCTTAATCCAAATTCTGATATGGCCCGAAAATCTGAAATTCAAAGAGAAACAAGGGATCAAAGGCTGAAAAAAAATACTGAAGTTCTTTTGACGCCCGGCAAGGTAAATAGTCTGACGCGAGCTGCTGCGGGTCTAAGCGTTTTATCTGGTTTGGTGAAGAAGGGAGCAGATGCAGCAGGCACCACTGCTGTTCAAATATGGTCAGAGCTTTCGGAAGAAGTTCGCAAAGAGATAGAATCTACAAAAAGGGCTTCTCCTCTCAAAGATGTGAAATTACCTCTGGAAAAAATGGCAATTAAGGAAATTTTGTTCGAGGCGCAAAAAGACATCGCTTTTCCTCAAAACTTCGACGCCCAATTGAAAAAATGGAAGTTAGATGAACATTGGCTAAACAAATGTGAGGAGAGGTTAGGCGACAAAAGGCTGCATCCGCTTTCCAATTACCGTTCTTCCAAGAATTTTTACAGAAAGGAAGCTCTAGATGGAAACCCCATCGCTCAGTTAGCAATAGCTTCGGCAATAGGAAATCTTTACGAATTCCGTCCAGATATCCATCCAAATAAAATTCCAAAAAAATTTTTTACAGGCTCCCCTCCCAGTGAGTTTAGAAAATACCTTTGGATGGCGTCGAGAAGCGGCCTTTGGGCTGCATGTTTAACTTTGGCAAACTTCTTGATGCACTTGCCTGAAAGAAAAGCAGAAAATGTTATTCTGGCTAGGAGCGTTTGTAGGTTTGCATTGCTTGGAAATGGTAATTCAAAAGGCTGCAATGTAAGGCGGGAGGAATTGGAATTAGTTGAACGAAGCGCGAATAAACATCTATCTGAGACACAACTAAAATATTCGGATTTTATAGTAAGGAAGTTGGTATTAGACCCTAATTTTAAAGGCTCAGAGGTGAATTGAAAGCAGTGATCAAGAAGCCCAACATTTTACGTTTGCCCAACAAAATTTTTGATTTTCTTGCGGCCAATTCGCCTTCAATGATGAAAGAAAAGTTGGAAGTCCGACTTACAGAACTCGCCATTGAGAAAACGAAAGTTGAGTTGGCAAAACGGGGATTGACTGTAGATGAACTTTCTGAGGACCAGTTAGAACTCATAGTGAGAGATGAAAGAGACAAGTTGGTATCTCAAATGAAAGATAAATCAATAGGCGCGCTATTGTTAGTCCTAGGTATACAGGTGTTTTAGGTTATGCGTGCTTTGCTTCAGTTGATTGTTGGCTGGAGGCTCTGGCGGTTTGTTCGAAACGATATTCGCCGTTTTGCGGTTGTCTGCGTTGGTTTCCTACTCATCACCTATTTAAGCCATGAATTAGAGACAATTCTTGTTCTGAAAGAAAATAATAATCTTCTTGTTCTCCTAATTATTTCGAAAAATTTGGCTTACTTAGGATTGGTTATTACTTTTTTTCTTTGGCCATTTTTTCGCGATAAGGATGCGGCCAAACCAATTGCGGGGAGTGGGGAAACAAGACCCCCTGAAAAAACCTCAATTGACTTTGACGGATATGAATTCATTAGAAGGAGGGGACGGATTAGGCGGAAGTCCGAAATCCTCGACGGACTAATTAACGCTAATCAAAAAAAGGAAAAAGGGAAATGAAAAGCCAAATGACCCGCATGCTGACCATTATCGGATTGCTTTTTGCGACACCGGCTTGGCCGCGCGATTTTGACGGCACAACCCATTTAAGTTTTACCGGCATCAAGTTGGAGGCTTCTTATCTCTACGCCAATCGCAAAATGGTGGAGCGCCTTTTTGACGTTTATTGCGAAAATCAATTCGGGAAAAAAGGCGATTTGGGACAGGGGGCTTGCACAAAAATGCTGCCTTTGGAGGCCAATCGATGCGCGGTCACAGGAGTTTGTAAATGATACGCTTGTTCACCATATGCGCATTATTGTTTGTCACATTATATGCGACACCGACACGCGCCGCGGGCAGTTACAATTATCAGCCAAGCGCCAGTAAACTTGTCAATGAAGCCAAGAAACTCATCAAAAAAGAGAAATATAAAAGAGCGATTGGGAAATTGGAAAAAGCCAAACGGGATGAGCCGGACAATGCGGATATTTTCAACTATCTCGGCTTCGCGCATCGGAAAATGGGCGCTTATGCGCAAAGCCAAAGCTATTACAGGCAGGCATTGGATTTGGATCCGGGCCACAAGCTTGCCCTTGAATATCAGGGTGAATTATATTTGACGCGTGATGATTTGGCCTCAGCCGAGGCAAATCTGGCCAAATTGCGCGCCTTATGTCCGGATGGCTGTGATGCGCTTGACGATTTAACATTGGCGATTAATGCTTATCGGCGCGGTCTTAAAGAGCAATGAGCAAACCCGCGATTGCGATTATCGGCACCGGCATGGCGGCGCTGGCCTTTGCTGATGGTTGCGGCACAGCGTTTCAGCTTTCCCTGTTTGACAAATCGCGCGGCCTGTCGGGACGCTTGTCAACGCGGCGCGCGCCCGAGCATGCTTTTGACCATGGCGCGCCGTTTTTTCATGCCGACACTGCCGTCTTCAAAAACTGGCTGCAAAGCTTTGAGGTGCGCGGTGCTGTGGCATTATGGACGCCGCGCCATATGCGGTTTTCCGATAATGGCGCGCGCCAGCTAACCCAAGACGCAAAGCTGAAATGGGTTTTCACGCCGGGCATGAGTGCGGTCGGTAAATCGCTTGTCGCCGCCCGCCCGCAATGGGACATTCATACTGATTGCGCCATTGACGCGGTGACCGGGCAGCCAGGCGCATGGGTTTTGTCTGCCGGTGAACAGCGTTTCGGGCCATTCGCGCATGTGGTGTTTGCCATACCGCCGCAACAAGCATTGGCGCTTTTGCCTGCGGGGGCAGGTTTTGCCAATGCTTTGGCCGACACGCAAATGCTTGGCTGTCATACGCTGATGCTGGGCTATCAGCCCGATGAAGCGCCTGATTTGGACTGGGATTATGCCGAGTTTGACGATGAGGTGCTGGGCTTGGCTATTGTTAATTCCGTGAAACCGAGGCGCGAGGGCGGCGTTGCGCTGGTCGTGCAAACGCGCCATGACTGGTCGCAAGCTCATATTGAAGATGATTTGGCGATGGTCAGCGCGAGGATAAAGCAACGCTTTCAGGAAATCTCCGGATGCTCAACCGCCGCCGGCGGCTATGACAGCGTGCATCGCTGGCGCTATGCCTCGACCCGTCGGGCGGCGTCCACACAGGCGCAGCCTTATTTGCTTGATGACCAACAGGGATTGTCGGCCATTGGTGATTGGTGCAGCGGCTCGGGTGTCGAGCAGGCATTTTTAAGCGGTGCCGGTCTGGCGGCGACATTATTGGCAATGCTGGGTGCCGCGCCCCTATTCGGGCCAATCAGTGACGCCTGAAATAACGTCTTACTTTTGGGCGCGTGGCGAGAAGAACCAATATGGCGGTCAGGCCAAACACAATGATAAAGACGGTTTCATTGGCGTAGCTTTCTGACGTAAGCAGCTTGATGCCGCCAATGACGGTCAGGCTCGTCAATATGCTGACCAGCACATGACCCGATGAGACGCGCTTGTCGGCGCCAAAAATATGCAAAAAGGCGAAATAGGCAAATGAGGTGAAAAAAGACAATCGCAGCACTTCCGCGCGGTCGGCCAAATCCGATGGCGCGACAATGAGTGTCGGAATAAACAGGAAGGGTTTGTCCCCCAAAAGCGATATAACAACCACAAGGGCTGACCAGATGGCCGCTGTCAGGATGAATGTGCTGTATAACAATCTGACGGTACTCATGGATGAAATCTAACACATAAAACAGGCTGGCATATGCTGAAAAATTACGGTCGCGCAAGTGCCCTCAGCCTCTTGCTCTGCGCTTCGGCTTTGGTTTAATCTATCGGCAAGCGGTTTGGGAGCTGGCGATGAATTTATTCGACAATGAAGGTTTGAAATGGCGACGTTTTGTCGGCGATGACAGTTTTGATTATCCGATTGATTATGAGGCGGCATTGCTGAGTATTCGCGATGACGGCCATGTCGATTTGCTGTATCGCTGGGCGCCCAATTCCTATTGCCATTTTCACCGACACACGGCGGAAACCACCTCGACCGTGCTGGCCGGTGAATTGCATGTGGTTACGATTGACCCGGAAAGCGGTGCGGAATTGGAGACAAAAATCCGCAAGGCAGGGGATTACGCGCATAAAGAACCGGGCGATGTGCATATGGAGCGCGGCGGGCCGGAAGGGGCTTTGGTGCTGTTTAATCTGAAGGCGATTGACAATTCGCTGGCCGAGTCACTGGCCAAGGATGGCACGGTTATCGCAGAGTCGCGGTTTGACGACATTTTGAACCGCCGCCGCGCCAAACGATAAATTATTTAGAAATGCCCACCTCGCGGTGCGACCCTAACGGTTTTGCACCTGCGCGATGACGCGCATAATCGCGGCAGCAAACCGACGAGACCGAAAATTGCCGCTTTTTTGAAACTGTTCATCACGCCACCTCTCCCTAAAGGCTATTGTAAACAAATGTAACGAGAGAGAGAAA
This sequence comes from Parvibaculales bacterium, assembly GCA_049597955.1. Lineage (GTDB taxonomy): Bacteria > Pseudomonadota > Alphaproteobacteria > RS24 > RS24 > JAYPAN01. The sequence goes on along the minus strand of JBMYND010000010.1, from coordinate 31,555 downwards.
GACATCTGTCAGCGGACGGCCTCTTTCAAAAAGCCCGACTCGTTTGCTATTATCAGTGCGGATGTTTAAGCGGCAAAGTCATATTGTGGGAAAATGGCGTTATCTGTCCGAAAGATTAATGCCTTGAAAGAAGGCAAGCAGATTGGTGAAGGCAACGGCCTATTTATCGGAAATCATAAAGGCAATAAAATCTTCCGGCACAGGCTGAAGGATAAAAGCTGGCTGGAGCTTGGGGCTTATCCGGCGCTTGATTTGGAGGCGGCGCGGGCGCTGAACCGGCAGGTGCAATTATCGCTGGCCGCCAATCACGGCATGGAGATGATAAATCAGGCATTGGCCTGGACAAAAAATGCCGACACATTTGCCGAAATGGTATTTCGCCTGCATGACCGTAAATTGCGGTTTGTGGCGCCGACATTCAAGGCAGCACACCAAGCATGGCACGCGCATTGTCTGGAATTTGGCGTTTGGCAAAAAGGCGGCAAACATAGCGAACGCTGCTTGCATGATATTGCGGCATTGACCTATCCGCATTTTGGTGAGCTGTCGGTTGACCGGATTGAGCCGAGCCATATTGTGCGTGCCTTTGAGGCAGAATTTGCCGAAGCTTATGGGCGCGCCAATCGCAATCTGCAATATGTCCGGAAAATCATGGCCCATGCGATACGGGTCATGGGCGTTGAGATGGCCAATCCGGTTGACCTGATTGACCGCACAAGTCAGCTTGTCAAACCGGTCAAACGCAAAATAACATCTGTCTTTCTCGATGCCGATGACATGGCCACTTATTATGAAGCGTTTTGCGCGACACGGGCGCTGACCGCGCCGGAAAATCTGGCTTGTCTTATTGTCATGTTCACGCAAGCGCGCCCGACAGAGGCGGTGAAAATGCGCTGGGATGCGATTGACTGGATTGAGCAGACTTGGCGTATCGACAAGGGCGTGGCGGGTGAGACGCGCACGCTTTATATCCCCGACCCGCTTTACGAAGTGTTGAATAATACCGGCGAAATATCTGAATGGGTTTGCCCGGCTGATGCCAATAGTCTGCGCTTCAATATGCAGAAAGTGCCGGGCTATCGCTATAAAATGTCGACCAATAGCTGGCGCGAGACATTGCGTCATTGGGCAGAGCAAGCGGGATATGACGCTCAATTGGTGGCCTGTCAGCTCGGCGAGGAAAAGTCGGAAGAAATCACCGACGCGGCTGAGGGTTTTCTGCCGGCGCGCAAAATCATGGCGCAGCATTTTGCCGATGTGCTGACCGGTAAGGTTGATTATCGCCAAGCCGCCCGGCCTTTTTCTGAGACTTGAAAAAGCAAAAAACCCCCGCTTGCAAACAAGCGAGGGTTTACTGTTGAACAGCTAAAGGCTGTTACTAGCGCATATTTGACAAATCCGCCGTGCCATATTTCTTGGGTGTGTTCACCCACAGGCTCGGCAGCAAAGTCCGGTATTTGCCCAATGCAGTCAATTTTTTCACATAGACCGGGTCTTTGACGGCTTCGCGCAGAAACGCCTGGCCTTCGCTGAAGCGGTCATAACCAAACACAACAGTATGGGTAATGCCCGGCGCACCGCCAGCCATGACGGCCCAAATATCCAGCGAGCCCGGTAGCGTTGACATTGTGTCGATTTGCACCAAATCTTTCAACGCGCCGACATATCCGGCCGGATTGGAAACCTGCATGGCCGTGCCGATAAAGGCGGTTTTGTCTTTCGGGTGGTCGCCAAAGCCAATAACGTGATTGTAAATCGTCTCATTGGTTGGCGTGCCATTGGCGTTCAATGCCTTGCGGAAACGATCCCATTCCCGTGTTCCCTGCAATTGCGCGCTGAAGCTTTCAAATTGGCTGACATCATCATAGACAACGGCGAAAGAATGGGTCGTGCTGTCCGGCCCATTGGCGACATGGGCGTTAAACCACATTTTGCCCGGAAAAGCCGCGAAGACATCGCTGGCGGTAAAGCGTTCCACCGCCGCCATAAATTTGGCTTCGTCTTTGGGTTTGACATTCCAGCCATAATCAATCCAAAAGGCTTGCGCCATGGCCAATTGAGGCGTCACAAGCAGCGCCAGAACAAGATAAAGTTTTTTCAACATTGCAATCCCCCTCGGTAATTTAATTGCCCGAAGAGTCTAGCTGCCAAACGCCGTGTTACATGCCCCAAATAATTTGCTGCCCAAGCATGTGACCCGCGCCAAGCATGGGCAGGTCAGCCAATAATCCGGGGGTTAAACAATATCGGCAACCGGCGCGGGCGCGCTGGCCAAAGGCGTTAATTCATAATTGGCGGGCAGGGCGCTGTCGGCCTCATCCATATCGCTGCCAAATGCATAACCGCCTGCCCCGCCATTATCGGCGGCAACCGGCGTTGTCGCTGCGCCGCCCATGCCGGCATGGAGTTCGCAATAATAAAACAAATCGGGCGCATTGGCAGCCACTGTGATGGTTGTTGTGCCTGCTGCCACATCAACAATAACCCCGTCCGTATATTCCACGCCACCGCCATGCGTGCCGTCATCCGTGGTCGAAAAGCGCAAAGGGTGGCTCGACACATTGCTCCAGTCAAATATATAGGTTTGGCCTTCGTGCAGTTGGAAGCTTTTCTTTTCCTCGCCGTCAAAATAATAGGCATTGCCGCTGCCGGAGCTGGCCGGGCTGACCGAGACGGTATAATTGGTCGCGCTGGCTGGCGCGCCGACATTGATAGTCAGCATATACATTTGCGCGCTGTCAGCCGTGCCGTCATTGACTGAAAAAGTAAAACCATTATAGGCATCGCCATTTTCATCCGTGTCCGGCGTGAATTGCAGCGCGCCTGCGTCGAGCTGGCTGCGGGTAATGGTTGTGCGTGTTGAGATAGAGGCATTGTCGAGCGTTAATGTGCCATCATCACTGTCATCCAACATGCTGACAATGACGGATGCGAGCGCATCGCCATCCGCATCGTAAAAATTAAAATCGCTGGCGGTAAATGTGTGGGTGGTGTTTTCTGCGACCGAAATTGCCGCATTGGAAGCGGTTGGCGCATTATTCTGGCCCGCGCCTTGCTGGCCATAAGCATCGCCGCCATAAGCATCGCCGCCATAATCGCCGCCGCCACCACCGCCGCAAGCGGCCAGCACAAATAAGGGCAATGTGCTGACGGTTGGATTGACCAAATATCGTTTCGCATTGTTACGCATGAGGGCATCTCCACTATTACCCGACATGAGCTATATTTTTTGTGTCCGGCGGCAAGCTGTTGCGGGTTTTGGGGCCATCATGTCGCAGCCCGGGGCAGGTGCTTGGTGCGCCAAGCTGCATCTGGCCAGCATGTGGTATAAATCACTGACTTGCCCAAGGCCGCAGCTTCGGTCTAATTTGTTGCAAAGGGAGAGATTATGTCTGAAAAAATTGAGTTCAAAAGCGGTCTTGTTATGCCCAATAAGTTTATGTTGGCGCCATTGACCAATATGCAAAGCAATGATGACGGGACTTTGGCCGATGATGAATATCAATGGCTGACCATGCGTGCCAAGGGCGGTTTCGGCCTGACTATGACCTGTGCCGCCTTTGCCGAAAAATCGGGCAAGGGATTTGACGGCCAGCTTGGCGCGGCAGGCGGCAATCATTTGGATGGTTTGAAGCGGCTGGCCGAGGGTATTAAACAATATGACAGCCTCGCCTATACACAAATCGTGCATGGCGGCATGCGGACATTGGAAAAATTTACCGGCCAGCAACCGGTCTGCCCGTCGGATAATGAAGAGACCGGCGCGCGCGCCATGCGGCTGGATGAAATAAAGGCAACCGAGGAAGCCTTTATCGAAGCGGCAAGGCTGTCGCAGCAGGCCGGTTTTGACGGTATGGAAATTCACGGCGCGCATGGCTATTTGCTGTGTGAGTTTTTGTCAGCCGATATTAACAAGCGCGATGATGATTATGGCGGGCCTTTGGAAAACAGGACGCGGCTGATTGACAATATTATCGCCGGTATCAAGCAAAGCTGTGGCGACGGTTTCAGTCTTGCCTTGCGTCTGTCGCCAACCCGTTTTGGCATGCAAATCGAGGAAATCGTTAATTATTATGAACGGCTCTGTGCCGGTGGCGCGCTTGATTTTATCGATATGTCGCTCTGGGATGTGTTTCAAGAAATTGAAGAGGGCGCGTTTGCCGGGCAAAGGCTGGTTGATGTGTTTGCCGGGCTTGACCGCAAACAAACCAAGCTGACCGTGGCTGGCAAAATCATGACCGGTGCGGATGTGAAAAATGTTCTGGCCGCAGGCGTTGATTTTGTTGCTTTGGGGCGGGCCGGTATTTTGCATCATGATTGGCCGCAATGTTTTGCCGCCAATGAAGATTTCACCTCCATTGCCACGCCGGTCTCACCGCAGCATTTGACGGCGGAAGGGTTGGGGCCGAAATTTGTGAAATATATGTCAACTTGGGCGGGCTTTGTTGAACCCGATATTGAACCCGATGCGGCGGCTGCTTCGTAAAGCGCGGGAGTTTTAATCATGTCGGCGGAGACAAAGCTCATCAGCCATACTTTTGTCGATTTCTCCTCCGAGGCGGAAATGGAAATCTATCTGGCTTTTTTTGAGGAAAAAGGGCCGGCATTTTTCGAGAAATTGCATAAATGCGGGCTAAATCGCTGGCGCGTGAGCCGTGTGTGGAACAAGGAAGGCAAGTTTTCCGTCTCCCTGCTTTATGAATATCAGGATGAAAAAGCGTTTCAACGTTGCCGCGCCCTGAATGATAAATTTGTCGAAGACAATGCCGAATTTTACCGCAAAGTGACGCTTAAGCGAAATTCCTATCGGACAATCAATATTCTTGATTTTGGGCCATAGCCGGTATTATTCGGCATCGGCCTGCGTCGCGGCCCCCGCTTCCGTCTGTATCGGCGTATCAATGTCAAAGACTTTCACAATACCCTTATTTTGCGGGTTCAACTCTCGATAGCGTTGTCTGAGGTCGAGCAGTCTTTGTCGGTCTTTTTGCCGCAAACCGGAAAAGCCAAAGCCATTTTCAATATCGCCCTGGGCGATTGAGTCAAATGGCATATCGGAGACAAGATTGCCGATAATTTGCGCTTTCGGTTGGGCGACCGACAAAAGGAATATAACAGCGCATAGGGAAAGCCGCATTTGCTGTTATTGCCCCTCGCATGATTGTTCAATCTCACTGATTTCATCCGGCGTCAGTTTCGGGTCAGATGCAGCGGCCAGACATTCATTCAATTCTTCGCGGTTTTTCACGCCCAAAATCACTGAGCCAATATCGTCAATCGACAGCGCATAGCGATGCGCCAATCGTGCCGGTGACTGGCCCCATTGGGCGGCCAAGGCTCTAAAACCGGCTGCGCGGTCAAAATCCTGCCGGTCGGCATCATCTTCCGGCAAGTCTCTGTCCATGGCCGAGGTCAGCGCGCCGGCCTGCACGGCGCGAATGGCCAATGCCGGCACATTATGTTTGCGGCAGGCATTCAAGACGGCGCGCGAATCCAGCGTGCCGGTGACATAGCCAATCGCGCCGGCTGAGTTTAACGGATTGACAATACATTGCACGGCGCTGGGCGGTTTTTCATGGGCAATGGCTTTTTCCAAAGCCGATTGCTGGCCCAGCCCAAAGCCCCAACCGCCTATTTTGCCCTCTTGCTGCAAACGCTCAAAAGCCGGAATAACGGCATCAAAAAAATTGCTGAGCGGGGTGGTCAGCCGGTCACGCAAATCATCAAATTGCGGCAGCGTGTAACCATCCTCAATCAATTGCGAATGCAGAAGAAACAAATCAGCACGTTCAATCCCCATTGTTTGCAGGGAGCGTATCAAGGAAGCGTTGAGCTTGTCATACACTGTTTCCGGCGGCACATGACCAAGCCGGTGTTTGGTGGTAAAGCGCAAGCCCGATTTATCCATCCCCTGAAAGGCTTCGCCAATAACCATTTCCGACTCGCCCCGACCATACATGGGCGCAAGGTCGAAATGGGTGATGCCTTGCTCTGCCGCCAGCCGCACAGTTGCCACGGCTTCTTCGCGCGTGGTCGCACCCCAAATCTGGCCAAGCCCGCCGCCGCCCAAAGTCAAGGCGCTGACTGTGCCATAAGGTTTGAACTCCCTGATTTCCATAGCCCGCGCCTCCCATTCGCCTAATGCCATATCTGGCGCAAGCCTAGCGACATTGAAATCTCCTGTCCAAAGCAAATTCATCGTGCCATTTTCCAAGAGGTAAGCCTTGCCCAATCATGGATGAAGCTTTTATTGTGCGTGTGGTTGCATAATTGCAGAGGCGATAGGTATGTCAGAGCCGAAAATTATCAGTTTCAACACAATTGATTTTCCGTCAGAGGCGCATTTGCAGGTGCATTTGAGCAATATTGAAAAACGGTATGAAGAATTATTCGGCAAGATGAAACAATATGGTCTTTTGCGCGCCACGGTCAGTCAAGTGTTCAACAAGGATGGCGCCAATCGCGTGACTTGGCATTTGGAATATAGGGATGAGGCTGCAATGGAAAAATGCCGCTCGCTTCTCGACAGCAATGCGCAGGGCAAGGAACAAAAAGTCGTTGCCAATCGGGGTGTTGTCATTTTCGATTGGTCGGCCAAATGAGGCCGCGTGCCCGACATATATTGGTCATTATTCTGTTTATTGCAGCGGGTATTTTCCCCAACACAACGCGTTGCGCACCGGCCAGCTTTATTCTTGTTCACGGCGCGACGGGCGGCGGCTGGGATTGGAAAAAAGTTGCCGAGGCATTGCAGGCAAATGGCCATCAGGTGTTTCGTCCAACCCTGACCGGATTGGGCGACCGCCTGCATTTGGCGAGGCCGGAGGTCAATCTCACCACCCACATAAGCGATATTGAAAATCTCATTCGATTTGAAGGGCTGCAAAATGTCGTGTTGGTTGGCCACAGCTATGGCGGCATGGTGGTCTCGGGTGTGCTGCATAAAATGCCGGAACGTCTGGCGGCGATTGTCTATCTTGATGCCATGGTGCCGGAAGACGGCATGTCGGCTCTCGATGTAACGCAATCCGACCAAGCGCAAATGCCGGTTGAAAAAGGGCTGATATATTTTCCTTGGCTTCAGGGTGCGAATATCTTTCCGCGTGATGTGCCGCATCCGCTTGCCAGTTTTACCGAGCCAATTATTATGAACAATCCGGCAGCAGCAAATATTCATGGTGTCTATGTCGGCTTTCGTGATCCGGTCACTCAAGAATTGCTGCCCTTTGTGGCCAGTTCAAAACAACGGGCCGAAAAAAATCACTGGCTCATTTGTGAGCTCGCCAGCGACCATAATCCGCAACGCCACATGCCCATCCGCCTGGCACAATTAATTGAACAAAGCGCATTGGGGAAAACCTGTCTTGTCAATTAGGCAGGTCGTAAATTTTGGCTACGGGCGGCAGCAAATTATTTGGTTCGGCCAGCAAGCCGGAATCGACTAGCATTTCCAGAGCAGCAAAAGGAGATTATTGTGTTTGCTAAATTGAGGAACAGTATTTTCTTTGTCTTGGTTTTTGGTTTTACGCTGACGGCTTGTGAGAATAGTTGGGAAAGCGAGCATCCGCTTATGGGTGCATGGGTTATAAATAAAAGCCTGTGGAATGGTCAGGACATGGAATTACCCAAGCCGCGCTCAATGAAAATCTATTCCAAGGAGCATGTCATTTACACTTATTATGACTTCCAAATAAACGGCGAAGCAGTGTCGCCGGAAGAGGCAGCAAATATTGAACCTAAACTTGCGGTTGGGCTTGGCACTTATAAATTTAATGGCAGCAAGCTGACCGAGTTTATTATCAACCACTCCTATAAGAATCTTATCGGTCAGACATTTACATTTGAACCTGAATTACGAAGCAGTGGAAACCTGTTCTATCAGAAGGTCAAAATTGGCGATGATATTTTGGAGGAAACTTGGTATCGCGCTGATTAGCTTTTCGGTCAGGCTGAAACCGGGAGCGGATGCCAAATATCGCTGATGCGCTTGCCGTCGAAAATGGCGATTTTTGGAAATTGCAAAAACACTGTTTCGCTTTGCGTCGGTCGCAGAAACACAAAATCATCAATGGCGATTTTCAATCCGGCCGGGCCAGCGAGCATATCTTGATTGCTGGAGCGGCCAAATAGCGGGCTGTGCTCAAGCCCGCGTGGAAACACCGGTGTCGCCATCCAATTACCGCCATGAATGAAAAGGGTTGTGCCGCGCCGTGGTGCGCCCAGCAGGCCGCCCGAAAATTCAGCCGCCGGTGCCTGTATGCCTTTTGATTGCTTCAATACCGGCGTTGCAATAAAGCTTGCCGGTTCAAAGTCTTTCAACAAGGGCATATCGAAATCGGTCGGTTTGACCAGCGCCGAACCGGCAGCCAGCTCATTGGCATGGCGCGTATCCTTATAAAGCGGAAAAGTTGGGCTGCCAGCCATATTGCGGATGAGTTTTGCCATGGCATCCTCACCAAATTGCGCCCTGATTTGCGCCATGGCATCAGCAAATAGCGACAGGGCGCCCTGCCGTGCATGTTTGCGCCATGTGCCGATTTTCGGCAGTTTTGTGAGATGCGGCTCATAGCCCATCAGGCCCGACAGGGTAAGCCTTGGATGGGCCGCTATCGTCACCAGCGCAGCGTCCAAAGCGGTGCCGGCCATCATGCCGCCGCGATGCAGGCCGACATCTATTTCAAGCGAAATCCGCAAATTCAATTGCAGCTTATGGGCCAGCGCGCCCAATTCGCGCACCCGTTCGGGCGTATCAGCCAGCCATTGTATTTGCCGAGCCGCGCGCTTGGCCATTGCCGGTTTGAGCGTTTCAAAAAGCCCGTCTATCGCCGCGCTTGGCACTGGCTTGCCCATAAGCTGGTCGGCCTGCGGCATGGCGGCCAGCAATTGCCCAGCCATGGTGCAATTAAAGCTCATCAGGCGGTCAGTTTTGGCGCGCTTGGCAATATGCTGCAAGAGCGGCACGCAAGGCAAAGATTTTGCGACAATCCGATAGGCCATGCCATGCGGCAGGCTTTTGCATAAGCGGGTGATATTGCGCTCAAGGCGTTGTTTGTCCAAAACCAGCACCGGTTCGGCCAAATGCTGTTTGGCCAGCGCGGCTTGCAGGCTGGCGAAATAGGCCGGGGCCAATGCCGCCTTGCCAATAACCGGACGCCGCCCTTTTGATGCCGCCACCGGGGTCATAATCTTGCCCCGAACAAATTGGCCAGATAGGGATTGAGCATCACCCCATTCGGGTCAAGGCGCTGGCGCAAATCGCGGAAGCGGTCAAAATCCGGATACAGGCTTTGCGCGGCGGCAAAATCCAGCCGGTTCAGCTTGCCCCAATGCGGTCGCCCGCCGCGTCTTAAAAATATCGGCTCAATATCAGTGAATAAAAATTCATACGCGTCTTCGGCATAGCAATGCACGGCGATGGAAATGCGTTCCTCGCCTTGAAAGGGTGACAGCCAGCCCGTATCGCCGCGTGTGCGGCGCGCCTCAAAGGGGAAGAATATATCGGGCCGTTTTTTCTCAATAAACCGGCGCACCTCCTCCAAGGCCTCCAAGCCCTCACCCACAGGCAGGTGATATTCCATTTCATTGAACAGCACATTGCGGTCGGTGGACAGCAATTGCCAGCTTTCGCCAATGACGTTTTCTTCCCGCGCCCGCGACAGCGCCCTTGCCAGCAAATGCTTGCGCAGCGCCGGAAACCAGGAAAAATAATCGCGCACGGATTTGAGCTGCATAACCGCCGAGCCGTCATCCTCTTTTTTGCGCGGCGTCTCATCAGCGTCGGTTTCATTATGGGTGATGGCCATGCTTTGACCGGAAAAGGGCAAATAGAAAAATTCAAAATTGCGGTTTTCCTGCCACAAGCTTTCAGCGCGGCCAAGCAGGCTGTCATGGCGTTCAAACCAGACCCGCCGGTGCAATTTATAGCGCGGAACCAATTGCATCTGGATTTCGGTCAATATGCCAAGGCTGCCCAGCGCAACCCGCGCGCCTTCCAGCATATCGGCATTTTGCCCGTCGCTGATTTCCAAAAATTCGCCGCCGCCCGTCACCATGCGCAGACCGGTTATTTCCGCCGACAAGGCGGGCAGGGTGCGCCCGGTGCCATGCGTAGCGGTGCTGACCGCGCCGGCCAAAGTTTGCACGTCAATATCGCCGAGATTGCGAAAGGCCAGCCCTTTTGCAGCCAGCGGCGGTGACAATTCGCGCAGCCGCGTTCCCGCACCAAGCCAGGCGCGGTTTTGGTCTTGGTCAATCTCGCCAAGGCCGGTAAAGCTGTCGGCTCGGATAATGCTGGTGTCATTTGGCACCAAATCCGTCCAGCTGTGACCGGCACCAACCGGACGCACCGGTCGGGCAGCAGTGTCTTGATTGGCTTGTCGCATGCGCGCCAGTAATGCGTCAATCGTCGCCGGTATTTCAATTTGCGCAGCACTCGGCGCGATTGATTGCGACCAGTTTTGCCATGCCCGCGCGGCGGGGATGGCCCGGCCTGTCGGCTGTTCGCCGGCCGGTTGGGCGGTCTGCTCTGTCGTCTGTTGCTCTTCATGCGTCAGCATGTGTTTCTCCCCAACAGTGCGTTGTTGCTTTTTTGCTTCACCGAAAAAACTAGCGGGTAAATCAGGCGCTGGCAAGCAATCGTCTCTTGAAGTTTTGCCGCTCAGCGATTAGCTTAAATCAAGTGGTGAGGGCAATTAACGATAAATAAGGCCATTACGCATCAATATTGTGCAGCGTTTGAGTGGATGCGGGGTCATTGCGCCAAGGAGGCTGTATGCTATGGAAAAAAATATCGATTTGAACCTGTTGGATACGGGTATGCGGCGGCATGAAGATAGGGCTGCCGAGAAATCATCAATTATGAAACCGCGTCTGATGCGGGAATTATCGCTGACGCCACTTTTGGCGGCCATGCTGGCGGCTTGTGGCGGCGGCGGCAGTGGCGGGGGTGGTTATAATTTGACGCCAAATGGCGGCGGCGGTGGCCCGCGCAGCTATGAATTAATGCGCGCACCGGCACCGCAAACCGGCAATGGTGCGCCACAAGCGGGCAATCAAGGCATTGCCGGTGACGAGGAAGGCAGTGGCGGCACGAATGGCACTGATGGTTATGAGCCGCGCAATCCCGGCAGCCCCGGTGGCACTTATAGCGGCAGCAATAGCGATGATGCCGGTGACACGATTCCGCCGCAAACTAATGTGCCGCCAATCCCCGATTTGACAATGGATGAGCCGGATGGTGACAAAGCGCCGGTCAGCCGGCCACCCGACCAAGAGCCATCTGATGCTGGCAAGAGTGTTGGCAGTCCGGCTTCGAATAATGGCCAGATAGCTGGGCAGGCGTCGCCGCAGGATGCTATTGAGCCGGCCAACGCACCGGTCAATGATGGTGATGGCGCGTCGAGCGGCAGCAATAGCAATGATGCCGGTGACACGATTCCGCCGCAAACTAATGTGCCGCCAATCCCCGATTTGACAATGGATGAGCCGGATGGTGACAAAGCGCCGGTCAGCCGGCCACCGGGTCAGGAACCCGCCAATGCCGGCAGCGGGGTCGGCGCGGCACCCAATGGGCCGACTATTGTGACCGATTTCAGAGCCATTGATACGATCCGTATTGATGCGACCGACGCCCAAAAACAAGCGATTGATGCGGCGCAGGGCAATAATGCCAAGCTGGCGGCAATCGGCCAGCAACTTGATTTGCGTTGGGCCAATAATGCGCATTATGATAGCGGCACGCAAAGCAATGATGCACAGGTCAAAGATACGGTGATTTTTGACACGGGCGGCACGGCGACATTGGCCGATGACATTGTTTTGATGGTGTTGGAGGATTACACAACCGATTTGACAGCGACCAATTTTGATATTGTCTGAATGCACGCCTTGGGAGGGGCGTTTCGGGCAATTGCCAAGGGAGGGCAAAATGAGCGAAGCAGTAAATCTTGACCAAGCAGCGCAAGGCGCGGATATGCCATTGGAGACGATTGATTTATCGCGGCCGGAGCTATATGCCGATGAAAATGTGCTGGAAATATATAAGCGTTTGCGGCGCGACGCACCGGTGCATTATTGCGCCGACAGTAATTTCGGGCCGTTTTGGTCGCTGACCCGCTATGATGATATTATGGCGGTTGATACTGACCATAAGCGGTTTTCCTCATCAGACCGTTTTGGTGGCATTCAGATTGACGATAATGTCGTCAACCCGCCGGTGGAAGGCATGCATGTGTCGGCCTTTATTACCAAAGACCCGCCGGAACATGCGCCGATACGCCAAGCCGTGCAGCCAATCGCTTCGCCGCAAGGGCTGGACAGTTTCCGTGATTTGGTCTGGCAGCGCACCGCCAATGTGTTGGACAGCCTGCCGGAAAATGAAGCCTTTGACTGGGTTGAGCATGTGTCAATTGAGCTGACCACGCAAATGCTGGCCACGCTGTTTGATTTTCCGTTTGAAGACCGGCACAAGCTGACTTTCTGGTCGGATATTACCACGGCGACGGAAGGCTCCGACCATTTTCCCGGCCATGAAAAGCGGGTCGAATATTTGATGGAATGTCTGGAATATTTCACCCGCCTGCGCGATATGCGCGCCAATGGCGCCCCGAAATTTGACCTGATTTCCATGCTGGCCCGCGATGCCAACACCAAAGATCTCGACCCGATGAATTTCCTCGGCAATCTGATGTTGTTGATTGTCGGCGGTAATGACACAACCCGCAATTCCATGTCGGCCGGTATCAGCGCGCTGAATCGGTTTCCCGATGAATATGCCAAATTATGGGATGACCCGTCGCTGATTGATAAAATGGTGGCCGAGACCATTCGCTGGCAAACGCCATTGTCGCATATGCGCCGCACCGCGCTTGAGGATGTGGAAATGCGCGGCCAAACCATTCGCAAAGGCGACAAGGTTGTTATGTGGTATTATGCCGGTAATCACGATGAAACCGTGTTTGATGACCCGCGTCAGATGCGCTTTGACCGGCCCAATGGCAATCGACATTTATCCTTTGGGTTCGGTATTCACCGATGCATGGGTCTGCGTGTGGCGGAATTGCAATTGCGCATGCTGTGGCAGCAAATCATTGAAAAGTTTGAATCAATCGAACTGGTTGAAGAACCTGTGCGGTTGAAATCAAATTTCGTCAATGGCTATACGCGGATGATGGTGCGCGCAAAGCGGCGATAAATTATCGCGTCACCTGTCGATTTTCATTTGCCAATTGTAAATATGGCTCTAGGCTAAAGCTTCTGTTTGCGGGGGACTTGTGGCTCTGATAGTGCAAAGCCTTTTGGGCCTGGTTGTTTTTGTCGGTTTGGCTTGGCTGTTGAGTGAAAACCGTAAACGTTTTAACTGGAAGCTGCCGGTCGCGCTAATATCTGTGCAATTTGTCTTTGCGCTTATTATTCTGAACACGCCGATAACCGAGCGGTTTTTTTATGGTGTCAATGCCGGGGTCGATGCGCTGCAAAAAGCCACAGAATTCGGCACCAGTTTCGTTTTTGGCTATCTTGGTGGCGGAGATTTGCCTTTCATTCAGGCGGAAGGCTCTGATGCCTATGTTTTTGCCTTTCGTGCCCTACCGCTGATTATTTTTGTCAGTGCCCTGTCAGCATTGCTGTTTTACCTTGGTGTTCTGCCCCGTATCATCCAGCTTTTTGGGCGGCTTATCCGTCACATGTCCGGCATTGACAAGGCGGCCGCGCTTGGCTCAGCGGCAAATATTTTCATCGGCATGGTTGAATCGCCCCTATTGGTGCGCCCCTATTTGAAATCCATGTCGCGCAGCAGCTTGTTTGTCATTATGACCACCGGCATGTGCACGGTCGCAGGCACAGTTTTTGCCCTTTATGTTGCTATTCTGGATGGTGTCGTTCCCAATGTTGCTGGTCATGTCATCATTTCTTCCGTGCTGAGTGCTTTTGCTGGCGTGCTTGTTGCTTTGATTATGGTGCCGCCGGAAGAAGAAGCGCCGCCTGCAGACGGCAATATTGATTTTGTTTCCTATGATAGCGCGATGGATGCCATGACAGCTGGCACGGCTCAGGGGTTGCAGATTTTTCTAAATGTGCTGGCGTCGCTGATTGTGGCCCTGGCATTGGTGCATTTGGCCAATAGCCTTATCAGCGCCATTGCGGAGCCGTTTGGTGTCACACTGAGTTTGGAAATGATGGCTGGATGGGTGATGGCACCGCTTATGTGGTTGGCTGGCATGAATTGGGCCGAAGCGCAAATTGCCGGCAGTTTGATGGGTGTAAAAACTATTTTCAATGAATTGCTTGCTTTTATCCAACTGACACAATTGCCAGAACAGGTGCTTTCACCGCGGGCACGCATTGTCACCCTTTATTGCCTTAACGGATTTGCCAATTTCAGCAGTCTTGGGATTATGATGACCGGCCTCATTGCGGTTGTGCCCGAACGCCGGAAAGATTTGCTTCAGCTCGGGCCACGCACCTTAATATCGGGCACTTTGGCAACTTTGATAACCGGCGCGATTGTAAATCTTGTTATATGGGACATGCCAAATGGATAGCGGGCGCGACATCGCAATCATATCGTTGAAAAATAAGTCGGCGGCAACCCTATTTGCAGATTCCTTGCGCAGCACAGGCTTTGCGGTCTTAACGGATCATCCGGTCGACAGTGAGTTGATTAATAGGTTCTATGATGTATGGGCCGAGTTTTTCGCCTCTGGCAACAAACATGAATGGTTGCGCGACCCAACCACCCATGCCGGATATTTTCCGTTTGGCGAAGAAAATGCCAAAGATAGCGCGGTGAAGGATTTGAAAGAATTTTTCCATATTTACCCATTTGCTCATGTGCCGGAAATATGCGCTACTCCGACGCGGGCGCTTTATCAGGTTTTACTGGATTTGGGGCGACAACTTCTCGTCTGGATAGAAGAAAGTTTGCCAGCCAATATTGCCGTCAGACTGTCTTGCCCGCTTTCCGATATGGTTGGCGATAATGACCAAAGCCTGTTGCGTGTCTTGCACTACCCCCCTTTGAATGGACAGGAAGCAGCCGCCGCCATTCGCGCCGCACCACATGAAGATATCAATCTGATAACGCTTTTACTGGCAGGGTCTCAGCCGGGCTTGCAGGTGCAGCATAGGGACGGGTCTTGGATGGCTGTGCCAACGCGGCATGACTGGATTGTGGTCAATGCGGCAGATATGCTGCAAGTGGCGACCAATGGTTATTTTCGTTCAGCCACACATCGGGTAATTAATCCACCATCGGCAGAAAATCAGCATGCAGAAAATAATGCGCTCAATGTGTCGCGGTTTTCCGCGCCTATGTTTATTCATCCCAAACCAAATATTGAGCTGCAAAAAGGCTTGACCGCAGGGCAATTTCTTAACCAGCGTTTGCGCGCAATCGGTTTGGGTGAAAAGCCCGATATGAAAGTTTTGTGAAACAAAATTTTTGGGCTGATGAATCTTCCCAATCGGTCAAACTCTATCTGTTTGCAATGAAAGGGGATTGTCATGCAATTTTACAAAACTTTGAAGGCCAGCTTTGTTTCGGCGGTTTTTACCGCCTTGATTGGCGTCAGCTCGGCCTCAGCACAAGCGATTGTAGAAACCTATAATTTTAACTTTCCGCCCAGCGCGGCGCCGGCGGTTGCCAAAGCCATGGCGACTTTTTCCAAATCGGAGGCGTTTGGAAATTTGAAAGGTGCGGTATATCTGAACCAGACCGATATTGGCGGCGGCGGCACGCACAGCTTCGCCGTTTTTCAGGAAAGCCCGTCCGCAGCAAATGCGATGGATAAAGCCATGCAAGGCAGCGATGCGGCACGCGCTTTTGTTGGCGCGATTTCCAAATTGGGTCAGCCGGCAGGGCCGAGCGCGCGCTTCAATGTTGTGAAACTTTGGGGCAGCGGCAAAGCCACACCGCGCCAATATCAAACATTTGCTGTCGCTGCCACAAATCCGGCCGGCGTCGTGAAGGCGCTTGACCGTTTCCGCGCCAGCGAAACCGGTCAATCAAGCCCCGGTGATGTTATGTTGCTGGCGCTGCGCGCAGGTGGTGTTCCTGGCTTCACCCATAGCCTTGTCGTGCTTTACGATGACCGGGGTGAATATGAGGAATGGGTGGCCCGCACGGGGCAGAATAAAGATTGGGCGCGTTTCCAAAAAGAAATGTCTCGCCATGCCACCATTATCGGCAGCGTGATGGGCACCAGTGTCGCCGCTTTCGGTGATACGGATTTGGTTTCCCAAATGTTGACCCGCTAAATCGGCTGAAATCCAATCGAAGAGCCTGTCGCTGCGGCGGCAGGCTTTTTTATTTTATTGCCGCGCCGGTGAAATGTTTCGTCAAACCGATGCGCAAGGCAAGGAAAAGCTCATCATCTGTGGCGATGGTAGGCAGAGTGGCGGTTTCGCTGATTGAAACATGCCAGCCGAGAATTTGGCGCGAGAAGCCGATAGCGACATGCGGACGCCATTTTCGATATGCGGCATGAACCGGGGATGCCGAGACAATCGCATCCTTGGTCACATAATCCATACCGGTTTGCCAATAAAATTGCCAATTGTCCTTTGTCGCGGTGACGGCTGCCGGTTGTGATGTCTTTTTCGCAGCGAATGAAATGCCGAGGGCTTGTTGCGCCTCTCCCCATATCATCCGCCAGCTTATATTTTGCGACAGCCCGTCTGGCAAAAAGGGCCAGCTTGGCGAAGTCTGGCGCAATGTCAGGCCGAGCCATTCAGCGTCGGGCATGCGCACCGCTCTAATATCTTCTTCATATCCTGTATGTCCGAGCAGCTCGTGAACCCGCTCTTGCCATTGGTTAAAGCCGAAGCTGCCAGCCGAGATATAGCTGACGCCGAGCATTGTGTTGTTTGCCAGTGACTTTTCCAGCGCCAGGCTGACCAGCTCACCATAGGCGCGATTGGCCGTCCAGCCCGGGCGACGCGATTTGTCGAGCTTGGGCGAGACAATCGCTGTGTCCAGTTGCAGCCGCCAGAGCGGGCCATGCCATATTAAGCCAGCATTATGGGTCTCATAGCTGTCCGAGAATTTAATGCCATTAATGCTGTCATTGGCGATGTAAATAGACAAAGCGGCGGATGGCTTGTCGGGTTTCGGCAAAATCGCGGCGATAGCTTGTCCGGAAACAAGCCAGAGAGCCAATACGGCAATGAGCGGCTTAACGCTGGGCGCTGTTGCCTTGTTCACGGATAAATCTTTTTATGAAGCGTCGAATTTCGCGTGAAGCTGTTGTGTCATCCTGCTCGCACAGGCGGATGAACTCTTTCTTTTCTTGCTTGTTTATTTTTATCAGCAGTGTCGAATCCTTTTTGCTTTCGTTCATAGCCAACCTCTTAAATTCAATCTTGTGCCAATCAATGTCTGCCAATAACGGTCAAATAGGCACAATTTGAATGCCAAGCAAGAAAATATATACATTCTATATATAGCCATTGACAGAAAATTTTATTCACATATACTGTATATATACATCATATATTGATAGTATATTTAGAGGGTAAAAGGAGGAAAGTAAAATGGCAAAAATCAAAACTTTTGTAGCAGTAATTGGCCTATTCGGTTTGGTTACACCGAGCGTTATGGCTGCGGAGGCAGCTATGGCGACTCGTGAAATCGCCCAATGGGGCCAATCGGCCGAAAAGCTGGTTGTGATGTCACGCCATGGGATGCAATCAACATTTGGAGCTGGCGGTTGCGCAGTGGAAGATTTGCAGGAATTGCTGGCCAATGGCAAACATCTTGACTTGAATATCGCATCGTTTCGGGTCCAGGAAAATGCTCGCTTCACGGTGACCGGTGAGATTGACGAGCGTCGCTTGCGTGTTACTTGCGCCATGCAAGGCGTTGAAAATTAAGCAACTCGACTAATAATGGGAAAGCCTGCAACATAGCGATATGTTGCAGGCTTTCTTTTTTGGTAAAAAAAATGCTTTAACTGGCGGTCAGACCTTGACGAAAAAGCGACCTGGCTGTTCACTGTAAGGCGCAAGAGGTTGGGTATGCGTGTATTTGCAGTTTTGATAATGTCGGGTTTGTTGGTCGGCTGTGGCGGCGGCGGCTATATGTCTTATCTCGGACTGGGTATTGAACTGGCGCAGGAGCCGAGCAAAGCGATTGCCAATTTTTATGAAAAACAAAAAGAAGAACGTGACCGGGCGCGCCGCGAGTTGAATATCGCCAATTTGAAAGCGGAGCTGGATTTGCAGGAATGTGGTGCCGTGTTTTACTGGCTGTCCGGCTATTACCAGCGCCATGATACCACCCAGTCGCAACGCGATGCCGCCTTTCGGCGCAAATATACGGTGACCGGTATTGACCGTTATTTCCTGCGCCGCGTGCTGCTCAATCGGCTTGGCGATGGCAAAGCCACGCTTTCAGCCGGACGCATGGAAGATGTGTTTTGGGTGGCCGAGCAGACAAATCTTTGTGACCAAGTCTATGAAGAGCGCGTTGAGCAAAATCCGAGATTTTACCGGTAGAGGGTCAATATGGTTTGGGCGATATATCTTTTTCTGATTGCCGGTCACGATAATCGTGTGGTTGATATTGAAACGGTCAATACGGGCCTCACCCATATTGCGCTGTCGGATTGCCGCGAACAGGCATTGGCATTGAATGCTTATTCCGAAACGCCGCCGGCTGAAGACGGGCTTATTATGTCCTATTATAAATGCGTGGCGCAAAATAAAGAATAGCCGCCTGCCGGGTGTTTTGCCGGAAGCTATTTCTTGCACAGAGCATTATGGATGGCCGACCATTCAACCATGTTTTTCTGATTGATTTCTATTTGCTTGGCTGCATAAGCCAGCCGGTCAAGCGGTAAATCCGGCAAGGATAGCGGCAATGCGCTGTCAACTGTATTATAGAAATTCGAGGTTAATTCCGTCCAGAACCGATTGCCAAAATCGCTTTCCTTATTGCGGCGAACAAATTTCTTGCTGATTTTGAACAATTCCCAACTGCGCGAAATTTCCTGACGCGCCTGCCAGCATATCTGATCGCTGGGTATGCGCTTGAAACGGCGTCCGACTTTGGCCATTTCCTTTTCATAATCGCTTTCGCCCTTGAGCGATTTTTCGACATTTTTGGCACCCGATTTCAGCCCCGACAGGGCGCGGTCTGTGCCTTCGGAGAGCTTGCTGCCTAATTTTGTGCCGCATCCCGACAATAGCGTTACGCCAATCAAAGCGATGAAAACATAGCCTGCGGGGCTTGGGTGCGCGCGTGTCATTTGGTCAATCCTGTCGGTAAATCAGTTTGAGCGACAATTCGGAACTGTCATAAGTGGCTTGCGGCAGATTGCTTTTCCTGTCCTTGTAATCATATTCGCTGCGCAAAGTCAGGCGGCTGGTCAACGACGTGTCTAGAATAATGCGTCCCCTGTCACGGGCCTCATTGGTCTTTTGCCCGACGTCAACAGCCTTTGTATAGTCGCGGTCGCGATTCTCATAAGTCAGTTTCAACCGGCTGCCGCGCGGGCCAACATCGACCGGCAATGTTGTGGAGACGCTGTAAGTGCTTTCCTCATAATCATAATTATTATTGCCGGCATCTTCCGACGCATCGCTCAGTCGCAGCATCACATTGGACTTAAAATTATTGAAGAAAAATATGCCCATTGCTGAAACCGAAAGCTGGTCGGCATCGAAATCGGGCATGGTTTTGAAGCCCTTATTCATGCCGGTTGCCGACAGGCCGGCATAAAGGCCGGCATCATTGAGATAGCCAAGGGCCGGCGTCACCATGGTCAAATCGAGAAAATCATCGCCATCGAGGGAAATCGACATGACATGCCCATCTACCGACAGCGACAAGGCATCCAAATCATAGCTCAACTGGCCATTTACCCCCAGCGAGGTGGAATTATTCTCATCAAATGTGGTGTATTGTTCGGTCATGGCATCAGCGCCAATTGACATATTGTCATTGATTTGATGAGTGGCATTAAGCTCGAAACTGCCAATAATATCGTCGCGGCCTTGCGCATTGGTCGCATTGGGAAGCAGGTCTTCAAGCGCCGCCGCGCTGTCTGACGCCAATCCCATTTGCACCTCATATTCAAGTGCGATGGCTGGCGCAGCGAGCGATAGCCAACCGGCTATGAAGAAAAATTTGAATAAACGCAAAGAAGATAAAACCAATGGACTAACAAAATTAATTTCAAACAATATTTTTAAGTGTATCATTCTTATACCGCCGGAAACAGTGTTTATGGGTTGAAATTCAAATCCTTTGGTGGTGGTGAGTATTTGGTGAGGGGACATGCCATGCCGACAATGCAACTGATTTTGATTGCAGCCGTTTTTGTGGTCGTTTTGCTTGGCGTTTTGCTGGTTATGCGGCTTCGCAAGCGCCATGGTGAAACCGCATTTGAAGCCGTCGAAGCGCGCCATGCCGACGAGACAGGCGGCCAATTGATGAAGCAGCGCGAGGCGGGTTTTTTGAACATTGTCTATGGTCTGGCCGCTTCAATGGTGGTGGCCGATGGGCGCGTTGAAAAAACCGAAGTGGAAATGGCCGAACGCCTTGGCCAAAAATTAATACCGGGCTTTGACGGCGGCGATTTCAGAAAACTGATTTTGGCGCATGATAAATTGCCCAAATTCACCGATATGGTGGACAGTATTGCGCCGCTTTTGCCATTGGCCGCCAAAACCGAGATTTTCCAGTATTTACAGGCGATTGCCACGGCTGATGGCAATTTGTCACCGGACGAAAAGCACCAGATACATCATGTTGAGACGCAATTCGGCCTGGATAAATTGACCAACCAGCCGGGCTGAGTTCTCCGCCTAGAAGGAATAGGTGATGCCGGCGCGCAGAAACGGCCAGAATTCAAATTCCTCGACATCATTATTGAGTTTGGCTTCTTCAATCGCCAATTCGGCCGGCAGCACAATATTGCATTCTACCGTGCCAAGCTGGCAATTGGTGACTTGAAGTCCGGCATTGGGCGCGCCGTAAAGTATCGCGCCAAGGCTGACATTCAGGCTCAAACCGCCACCGGCGGGGCGGCCCCAACCGAGCAGCACATAGGGCGCGGTTGAATTTTCAAAGCCAATGGAGCCACGCAAATCGCCTATATCAGCGGCATTATAGGTGCGGCTGCCAATGTTGAAAGTGCTGTCAGCGGATGGTGAGGCGTCAATCGAAATGCTCGGACTGTCGAGAATCACACCGCCTTCAATATGCAGACCCGCGCTTTTGAATGGGTAAAATTGAACCCCGGCCCGTGGCGCTTCGATTGAGGCCGAGGCGCCGAAACTATTGCGGTCATCATCGGTGAATGTGTCATCATAGGAAAATGAACTGAACCCGCCAATAACGGTTAGATTGCCGGTTAATTGCAGCGCCGCCGTGGCCTCAAAGCCGACTGTGGAGACGCCCAATCCAAAGCCGAGCTTCGGCCCGGCTTGCGCCGCGCCGCCAAACATTAATCCCGACAAGAAAATAGCAACAAAATACTTACGCAACATAACTTACTCCCGCAAAATCTGCGGTCAAAACACCCGAAATTAGCGCCGCTGGCAAGCAATTTTATCGCTTACGCATCCTTTTGCGGGTTAATGATGTATTTTTCGCCGGTTTTCTTGGGCAAATAGCGGGCAATAAAATCCGGCGAAATGGCGTCAGTCAACGAAATTTCCGCCGTATAGCTGCTGGCGAAAGTAGTGGTCAGCTCTTCGGCCACGCGGGCGCGCATTTCGGCTGCCCGTTGCGGGCCGACACGGGCCAGCAAAAGCGGCATCAGCCAGCCACCAATACCCCAAGACATGCCATAGCCGCGCTTTAATTGCGTCGGCGTCAAATCCAGCCCGCCATAAAGATAGACTTGTTTGAACGTATCCGAGCCATAAGTGTTGAGGCCGGAAGCCGCTTTGGAAAGCGAACGCTCCATCGCCCCCAATATAGTGTCGGCCAGCGTGCCGCCACCGGTTGCGTCATAGGCCAAAGTCGCGCCGGTCGCGTCAATCGCGGCGACAAGCTGGTCGATGAAATCATCATCCGATGAATTGACAATATGTTCGGCCCCCAAGGCTTTGAGAATATCAACTTGCTCGCTTTTGCGAACAATATTGACCAAAGGCACATTTTCGTTCTGGCACAGCTTGACCAGCATTTGGCCCAAATTTGACGCCGCTGCGGTGTGAATAATGGCACTGTGGCCGTCAAGTCGCATGGTTTCGAGAAAGCCCAGCGCGGTCAATGGATTGACAAAGGAAGAGGCGGCCTGAAGGGCTGTCGTGCCGTCATGATGAGGCAGGCACATTTGCGCCGGCACACACACATATTGCGCGTAAGCCGCGCGCGGCAACATGGCGACCAGCTTGCCATCCAGCGCCCGCGCTTCATCGCTGTCGCCAGTGGCGACAACCGTGCCGGCGCCTTCATTGCCAACCGGCAGGGTTTGGTCGAGCCGCGATTTCATGGCGCGCATCATTTCCGGTGGCACAGGGGCAACAAATTTCACGCCGTCACCATCGGCTTCGAGCGCCCCGGCCGAGACATTGGCCATGCCGAAAAGCGGAAACATATCGGACGGGTTAATCGGCGCGGCTTCCATGCGCACCACCACTTCATGCGGTTGCGGCTCCGGCATGCCGACATTTTGAATTGTCAGTTCCAACCGCCCGTCACCGGTAATGGTTGAAAAAATCTGCTTGTTTTCTGCCATAATATCCTCCTCAGAATTCTGCTTGAAATGCTAGGCGATAAATGCTGCCGCGACCAGCCCTGATTGCCTGTCTTTAAGGGCGCATGGTGGTCAGATAGGGCTGCGGCATTGTGGTGCGATAAGCGGCCAGAGCCGGCGCCAGCCAGGCTATCAGCTTCGGGCGCGTTTCGCGCGGGTCGATGATTTCATGCACGCTGAAGCCCTCAGCGCGCGGGAAGGGTGATTGGCTGGCCGCCAGCATGTCTTCCAATTCTTTCTGACGCGCGGCGGGGTCGGGCGCGGCGGCAATCTCGCGGGCAAAGGCGACGGCGACACCGCCCTCTACGGGCAAGGCACCACTGGCCGCGCTCGGCCAAGACAGCACATAGGCATCGGGCCCGAAATGGGCTTGCGCGGCAACGCCAAAGGCTTTCAACACTTGCACACAAGCCCAAGGCACGCGCGATTGCAAAATGGCTGCAATTGCTTCTGTGCCGAAACGAATGGTGCCCGCCGCTTCGCTGTCCGGGCCAATCATAAAGCCCGGCTCATCGACAAAGCTGATAATTGGCAGATGGAAGCTGTTGCAGAAATCGGCAAAGCGGCGCAGTTTTTGCGCCGCCGCCGCTGTCATCGCACCGGCATAATACATGCAATCATTGGCGATAACCCCGACGCTTTCGCCATTCAGCCGCGCCACACCGGTAATCAGGCTTGGCCCGAATTTGCGCCCCATTTCAAAAAAACTGCTCTCGCCATTTTCGCGATCCAGCACCATGTCGAGGATTTTACGCATTTGAAAGGGTTGACGCCGATTGGTCGGCACGATACCGGCCAGCGCATCCTCGCAACGGTCAGGCGTGTCTTGCGGCGGGCGGGATGCGGGGAATTGGTAGCAATTATCCGGCACATAGGACAAGAAGCGGGCAATTTGCGCCAGCGCATCGGCCTCGTCACTGGCCAGATTTTGCACCGCGCCACTGGCCAAATGCACTTGCGGGCCACCCAATTCTTCCTTGGTCAATTCATGCCCCAAAGCGCGTTTGACCACTTGCGGCCCGGCAATCAGCAAGGCGGCATTTTGGGTCATGACAGAAAAATGCGACGCCACAAGGCGCGATGCAGGCAGGCCGGCAACCGGCCCCAAAGCGGCAGTGGCCACCGGCACAATACCCATAGTTTGCGCCAAAGGCACAAAGCGCGATTGCGAAAATACCGGTTCGCCCAAAGGCCGCCGGTTTTTTTCCTGTGCCGCGCCGCCAACCGAGCCGCCGCCGCCTTCATGCAGCCGGATAAGCGGCAGCTTGTAATCAAGCGCCAGTTTTTCGGCATAAACGCTTTTGCGTAAACCGGCCGGATTGGGGGAGCCGCCCTTAACGGTGAAATCCTCGCCGCCAACAACCACTTTGCGCCCATTCACCGTGCCAAAGCCGAGGATGAAATTGGCCGGTTGAAACCCGGTCAGATTGCCCGCCGCGTCATATTCCGGCACGCCCGCGCCCTCGCCCAACTCATTAAAACTGTCTGCATCGAGCAATTCATCAATCCGTTCGCGTATGGTCAGGCGGCCTTTTTCATGTTGTTTTTCAACCGCTTCGGCCCCGCCTTGCTGTTTGGCCAGCTTGCGGCGCAGGTGAATTTCTTCAATTTCCTTATCCCAGCTCATCCGCCCGACACCCCGCCTTATGCGCCCATATCAATGCGGGCAACCGGCTGGCCTTCGCCAATCATATCTTCTTCGGCGACCAATATCTCGGCCAGCACGCCGGCAGCGGGCGCCATAATCGGGATTTCCATTTTCATCGATTCAACTATCAAAATCACATCATCGGCTTGCAATTGGTCGCCCGGCTTGGCGACAAGTTTCCATACTTGTCCGGCAATTTCGCTGTTAATGGTTACTGACATTGGCTTTTCCCTTTGGCTGGTCGGCAACACCATATCGGCAATGAGCCGAGTATTGCAAGTTTGGCGGTGATTATTGTGACCGGGAAACACTTGAAATTTTGGCCGACGCTTGGCACTGTGCGACGAGAATTGCAGATTTATTGCCACGGGCAGGAGAGCAGATTATGGCCAAGCTTCAAGGCAAGCCGGAACAACCATCCATGACATCGCTGCGCCGCATTTGGGATGCGTTTACTTTTTCGCTGGACGGGTTACGCCATATTCTGCGCAGCGAAGCGGCGTTCAAACAGCAAGTTGCCTTGGGCATTGTGCTTATCGGGCTGGCATTTTTTCTCACCGCCGATACATTTGAGCGCAGCCTTTTGATATTTCCCATATTGCTGAGCTGGGTTATTGAGATTTTGAACACGGCCATTGAAGCCGTGGCCGATGCTGTGTCGGCTGAATTTGACGCCAATATAAAAATCGCCAAAGATTGCGGCTCGCTTGCCGTGCTGGTTGGATTTTTTATTGTCGTAACTGTCTGGGCGGGTGTCCTGCTCTGACTGTGTCCTTGGCTCTTGCGGGCCCTGCAAAGAAAGTAGTGTCCGAGATGATTTCCCGGTTGACCCATTTTGTTTTTCTGCTGCCTTTTCTGGCCCTGTCCGTCCAACCGGCCAAGGCCGATAAGGGCGATTTTGAACCGCTTTGGGAGGCTGGCATTGGCACCGGTTTTTATGGCGGGTCATCTTATCCCGGCTCGAATGATACAACATCGCAGGCGCTGGCTGTGCCTTATGTGATTTATCGCGGCGAAAGGCTGTCTATTGGCGAAGAGGGCGGGGTGCGCGCTTTGGCCTATGCTGATGAGCGGGTGGAGTTTGATTTGTCGCTGGGCGCATCATTGGATGCTGATTCAGAAGATGATGCTGACCGCGCCGGTATGCCGGATTTGGATTTCCTGTTTGAGATTGGCCCGCAAGTGATTTTTCACGCCGCCCGCCATGATTATAAAAATTGGCGTGGTCAATTTGATATTAAATTGCGGGCGCGCAGTGTTGTGGCGACCGATTTTGGCAGTTTTGACCCGATGGGTTTCGTCATTGAACCGGCCTTTGTCTATGAGATGAAGTCGCGGCTCGACAATCGGCTGGAATGGCAATTTGATGTTGAGATTCTCTACGGCACAGAAAAGCTGAATGATTATTTCTATCAGGTCGATGCCGCTTATGCGACGGCGCAAAGACCGGCTTTCAATGCCAAGGCCGGTTATATCGGCACGGAGCTGGGCATTGGCATGGCCTATCCGCTGAGCGACCGCGTGCAGCTTTATGGCGGGTTTGACATTGAGTTTTACTCAGGCGCAGCCAATGCTGACAGCCCGCTTTTCAAAGAGAATATCGGCTATAGTGGCGGCTTTGCGCTGGTCTATAAATGGCGCGAAAGCAGCCGCATGGTGAAGCGGCAATAGCCTATTGGCGGCCAATCGTGCCAAGCGTGCGCAGAACAAGCGTCAGCTTGATTGAGGTTTCAGGGTCAATGCCACCGGCACGCGTATTGTCGCGCGAAAAGCTCAACCGCGCCAAAGTGCAATCATCCTGATAGACCAAAGCAGCATCTGAGGTCAGTGTGCGATTGGCAACCAGATTGCGCCGCAATCCGGCATTGACCGACCAATATTTGTTCAGGGCAAATTTCGCGCGCGAAGTCAGTTCTTCTTCTTGTGAACCGGCTTGCCCGGCCGCCAAACGGGCATAATCAGCCTCCAGCGACACGCTGTTATAATGCCAGCCAATGCGGGTGCGATTGCGTAAAATCTCGCCATTGGCGCTGTCAATGCGCAGCGATTGCGTGGCTTCTATCCCGCGATAGCCAATTTTTGCTTCCGTCAAAATGGCCGATTCATTGCGGCTGTAGCCACTGCTGAGAGGAAAATCGCGGCTCGACAGATTATAGGATTGGCCAATAAATAAATTGCTGGTCAGGCCATTGGTTTTGGTCATGCGATGGCGCAAGCCGGCATTGATGCGGCTTACTTCATCCTCCGGCGCGGCGCGGCGAAACAGGCTGCCGACCGACAGGTCAAAACGTGCGCTTGCCGAATAGGGCAGGCTATCATAGCTGTCATTGTCGGAGGCAATTACGAGCTGCACTTGCGGGTCAAGAAAATGGGCGGCGTCGGCGCGTCGGCGCACCAGCGGATAAGACAGGGTAATGGCCGAGGAATTGGCGGCCAGTGTTTTATCATCCGCTGCTTGATTGGTGTCGTCGCTGCCATTCATGAAACGATAAGCGTCGAGTGCCAGCGTGTTTTCAAACAACCACACAAAACCGCCTTGCGTGGTTTGTCGCCTTGACCAGTCCAACCGGCTGCTGGCTTGCGTCGCATCCAGCCCCAAATCGCGCAGCGTGTGGGACAGCCGATTAGTCAGACTTAAATCACCGCCCAGAACAGGCGTCGCAAAATTATGCCGATGGGTGATATTGGGCAGGATGAAATCAACTGTCGCGTCGGTTTCATCGCCCAAGACTTTGCGAAAACCATGCGCCGCAAGTCGAATATAACCATTGGCCAATGCGCGTTGCAGCGTGACTTTATTTTCCAGCGTGTTTTGCGAATTTATCTTATAGCGGCGAAAAAACAGCGCATCACCGGCTTGCTCAGCCTGAAAATGCAATTTCCATTGGCCAAGCGAAAAATTGCCCGTGCCGGTCAGGCCGCCGCGCAACGCATGGTCGCCATCCTCGCTGGCCAATTCGCCTTTGGGCTGGTGCATGTAGAAAGTCAAATCATATCGCCCATTTCGCGTTAAATGTCGCCAGTCACCGACCAGGAACGGGTTTTGTTTTTCGCTGAAACGCGGCGTCAGGGTGAAATCATAATTTGGCGCGAGGTCGAACAAATAAGGCAATTCCAGCCCAAAGCCGAAACTGCCATCACTGGCATAGCGCGGTGCCAGAAAGCCACTGCGCTTTTCCACTTCCGGCCCGGCATGGGCCAGAAACGGCGTGTAAAAAACCGGTGTGCCATATATTTCCAGCCTGGCATGGCGGTAAAAGACATTTTGCGCCGCCATATCATAATCAACTTGCGCGGCGCGCAATTGCCATAAAGGCGCGGCTTTCGGGTCGGCGCATTCAGGGCAGGCTGTATAGCGAATATCATTTAACTGCATCATGTCGCCGTCGCGGCGTGCCGACATTGCGGCAAAGCGGGCATTTTCGGGCAGGCGCATGCGCAATTCGCTAATGCTGGCTTTTGCCATATCGCCGGTCAGGGTGATTTCATCGGCCAGTGTTTTTGTGCCATTTTTGTCGGTAATGGCGACATTGCCTTTGGCGACAACGCTGTTTGTATCGCGCGTCCAAACCAGCGTGTCGGCCTGCAAAAGCCGACCCTGCCAGCTCAGCGCAGCGCCGGTCGCGAAAATTCGGTTATTATCCGCATCGGTCTCAATCGTATCGGCCTCCAATGCCGGCGCGCTGCCAGTCTCGCTTTGCGCATGAACCGACAGGCTGGCAGTCAGCAAGGTGATTAAAATCGCCGCCGCCAAAGCGCGGCTGTTTGGCCCAATATGTGTGTTAATCGGCATTTGTCAGCTTTTGAACGGCCTGCAGCAATTTGCCGGATTTCAAAATCGCATAATAATAGCCAATCGCTGTGGGAAAAAATGCCAGCGTGCAGGCTATTTCACCAAACCAGTAAAATATCAGATAGCCGAGCCAGAACATGCCGATGGCGGACATAAGAAGCATAACCAAAGTGCGGCGACCGGAAAGCCCGTTATCGAGCAGAATATGATGCAAATGGGCGCGGTCGGGCGACATGGGCGAGCGCCCGGCCAGCATGCGGCGCGAGGTAACGGTCATCAAATCAGTAATCGGAATGGCAATAATCCAAAGGCACAGACCGGCCGGGATGGTCGCGCTGCTTATTGTTGCATCGCCCTGACTGGCGCGGATAAGCACAAAGGCGGTGAAGAAACCAAGAAACATGGAGCCGGAATCACCGAGGAAAATTTTGCGTCCCGAAAAAACCCGCAAATTGAACAGCAAAAATCCGGACAGGCTGCCGAGCATTAACATGATAATAGCCAATATGTCTGGCGGTGTCGGGTGCGCCAAAAGCCCGAAAGCAAGATTGACATGGACAAAGCCGATAGCCGCCAGACTGGCTGACAGCCCGTCAATCCCGTCAATAAAGTTAAAGGCATTTATGGCGGCAACAACGGCCAGCGCGGAAACCAGGGTGACAAAGTGCTTGTAATCTGTTTCCGTCGGCAGGGTAAAAATGCCGAAATCATGGACGTTCAAATCCAAGGCCAAAATCGCGGTCAAGGCGGCCGCCAATTGACAGACTAATCGAAAAATGGCGGAGATATTGAACCGGTCGTCAATAATGCCAAGAATCACCAATGCGCTGGCGATTGCCATCAGCATTGGCGGCAGTAAATCCGGTACGACCAGAAAACTAATAAAGGATACCAGCCAAATGACCGGCCCGCCCAGCAATGGAATATCGCCCTGATGGTGTTTGCGAGCATTGGGTTTGTCCACCAGTTTTGCAATGACAGCCAAAGGGTGCAAAAGCACGACAAAAATACTGACAAATATGGTGCCGGTGAGCGCGATGTAAATGAGCGAAAACATAAGAATTGCCAATAGCCGCTTCGTTATCTGCTTATCGCCTTATCCGGCTTTTGAGTAAACCCCTCTTTGCATCTGCTTGCCCCGTTTTGGGTGTCTTATGACCTCGGTTTCAGATAATGGCGCATAAGCGAAATGACCCCCCCTATCATGCCACCCAGCATGAGGGCCAATGCCATGGTCAGGGCGGGACGCGGCGAAACCAATTCCGGCTGCAAGGGCTGGCTAATCTGTAAAACCGGCCTGCCCAGCTCTTTCATATGCAGAAAGTTTTCGCGCGGCAGCACCATGCTCAGCATCGTGTCAGTGCTGATAATATCGCCTGCGCCATTGGTCAGCGATGAAAAACGATTTTTCAGCATATTCAACTCGCGTCGCGTCATATCGGCATAAAAGCGCGACAGATATTGCTCACAAAACCGAGCATAATCGATAAGCGCGGTCAGCCTGTCCCTATCGCGGCCATTTATGACAATCGCAAAATCCAAATTCAGATTCTTGCCATTGCCGCCCATTTTTTTCCGGTCACTGGTGAGGATGATGAGACGGTCGCCCTCCGGCTTGGCGAAATCAATATTGTCAATCGTCTCAATGGAAGTCATGTCTTCCCAAGTCAACTTGGCCATGGGGTTTTGCTGCAACCAGCTGACAAATATCTGCCGGTCTTCAAAATAGGTTCTGAAATCCCCGAAGGCGTTGCGTCCAATTGGCGGTATTTCGTGCTTTTTTATGGGAATGACGCTGATATAGCGCCATTGGCTTGAATAGAGCGAAGCAGCCCCAAGCATGGCTGACAGCATAATACAGGCGATAATGACCCATTTGCCCTGCCATAGCACGCCAATAAGTTCCAAAAGGTCAATTTCGTCATTTTCTGCAAATTGCCGGGTCATTAACGCCTCTCTTAATGTTGATGCCAGTAAATCACAAAAAGGCACCAGGTGAACAGGGAAATTCCACCAATTCGGCTCAATTTATTATGTTTGGCGTAAGAATTGCGTTAACTTGTGACCCGCCTTTGGGGCGCTGAAATCATATTGTTGCGGGTCAGTTTGTTATCGGTTCAGTTTTTTTCCAGTTTTTTGTCGCGCGGACAGCCGGTTGGTTGGCAAATCACTATGGCCAGATGAAAATGCTTGGCCTTAATCAATTGCGTGCCGCTTGCACATTGTTTTTACTGTCTATTTTTGTCGTTTCGGCAAATGCCAAGTCGGATGCGCAAGCGCGCGACGGGCAACCCAATATTGACGCGCTGATTATTCTGTCGGGAGAAATGGCGGGCCATTTGCGTGATGTCAAGGCCAATCGGCAAGCCTATATGGACGACTTTGCCCGCTTTGAAGCAGGCCCCGTCGCGGTTTTTTTTGACTATACAAGCCCCGCCCGCACGCTGGTTGAAATTATTGGGCAGGCTCGGTTTGAACAATTTACAGCGGAAGAAAAACGGCTTCTGGTCGGGGAAATGCGCGAAACCTACCGGCGCTATCTCTATGAATGGCTGCATGGCGGCGTGGATATCGCTCTGACAGCGATGGACATCAACAGGCAAGAAGCTGCCGCGCAATTTGAACGCGATAAGGTGATTGAGGTCAGGCTGAGGGGGGCAATTTCCGGGCTGCCTGATATCACAGTGACGGCTTATATTGCCGAACAGCGCGGAGAATGGCGGGCTTTTGACTTCTCTTTTTGGGGGCTGCGTTACAGCTCCGGCAAGCGGGCGGCTTTTAGGCGGCGTCTTGAACGAGGCGGTGTCGAAGGATTGGCAGATTACATGCGAGATAAAAATATGGCTTTTTTTGAGACATTTCAGTAACCACACGGGCTGAACCTAACTTTCTTAATCTTTCCTATTTTTTCAAAGTAATAAATTATTTTCATTAAGCTCTTATTTTTACTTGAAAACACATAGTGTTTATGCATTTTTAAGGACAGAAATGCTTACCTATTAACTGAGGGGTTAAACATGTTTCGGATTTTGACAGTGTTGGCTGCATTGGTGATTGCCTCACCATCATTTGCCCAAAGTTCTGGCGGTGAAGGCGCTGCTGGCTCAGGTGCTGGCGGTGGTGCCGGTGCAGGCGGTGCGAGTGCCGGTGGTGCTGGTGCTGGTGCTGGTGCTGGTGCTGGTGCAGGCGCGGCTGGCGCGGGTGCGGCCGGCGCGGGTGCGGCGGCAGGTGCTGCTGCGGCAGCGGCTGGAACCATTGCCGGTGTTGGCCTGACAACTGCGATTGCCATTGGCGCGGTTGCCGTTGCCGGTGTGGCTGCGGCGGCTGATGATGATGATCCGGCGCCGACGCCTGATCCCGATCCCGATCCCGATCCCGATCCCGATCCCGATCCCGATCCCGATCCCG
>JBMYND010000009.1:0-68636 GCA_049597955.1 Parvibaculales bacterium | reverse complement strand
TCGCCTCAGAATAACAATAAAAGGCGCATTTTGCAAAAAGGAAAAGGGTGGAAAGAGCGGGCGGCTATTGGCCGTTATCGGTCGCGGCGGTCAGATTAATGAATAAAGTGCGGCTATTATCGGCGGCGCTGTTGCGGTCAGCCGACCAGGCGGTCAAACCGATAACCGCAATATATAGACTGACAGCGACAAAAAATTTCACGACGCAACCCCAAACGCTCTCAGTGTTATAGGGAGGTGAAACCGATTTTGTCAAATAAATGTGCCCGCTTGGCCCTGATTTCCTTTGGCTGATTTGCAAAAGAGCCTCTGCATATTTGCATTTTGCGATTTTGCAGATATATATTTGCACTTATGAAGTCACTGGATTGGGATGATTTACGGTTTTTTCTGGCGGTTGCGGCAGCCGGCAGCCTGTCAGCCGCCTCGCGCGAATTGGATGTCAACACCACCACTGTTTTGCGCCGTATCGGGGCGCTTGAAGAAGCCTTGGACAGCCGCTTATTTGAGCGTTTGCGCTCCGGTTACAGCCTGACTGCCGAAGGTGCGCGGCTGCTGAAAACCTTGGAGCCGGTCGATCAGGGGCTGTCTTCCTTGGCCCGCGATTTCAAGGCACAGGCGGAAGATTTTCGCGGTCAGGTGCGGCTTGGCACCAGCGAGGCGGTTGCCGCCGGGCTTATTGCACCCGCCATGGCCGATTTTGCCGAAACCTATCCCGATATTGCGCTTGATATTGTCACTGATCCCAGCCTGACCGGCCCCGGCACAGCCCCGCGTGTGATGAATGCGCTGCGCGATGTTGATATTGCGCTGCGGCTGGCGCGTCCAACACAGGGCGATATGCTGGTGCGCAAGCTCGGTGATATTGCTTACGGCCTTTATGCCGCCCCGGAGTATCTGAAAGAAAAGCCGAAATTGACGCCGGAGGATGATTTGTCGGGTCATCAGATTATCGGTTTTTCCGATGATGACAAACCGCTTGGGCCGGTTTGGTATTTATCGCGCGCGGCGCGCGACGCGGCCATTGTCATGCGCTCCTCAAGTGCGGCCAGTCGGGCGCAAGCCGCCCAAACCGGTCTTGGATTGACGGCCTTGCCCTGTTTTCTGGCCGACCAAATGAGCGGCCTGACGCGGCTTGCCGGGCCGGAGCGGGTCGGCGCATTGGAATTATGGCTGCTGACACGGGCCGATTTAACGCGGCTGACCCATGTGCGCGCGGTAATGGATTTTCTGATTGGCGAAATCCAGCGTCGCAATGCCTTGCTGGCCGGTCAAAAAAGCCGATAAAACTTGTGACGAAAACAGAACAAATTGTCTTGCCAAGCGGTAAAGGCTTGGATAAACAAGAGTATCAGGAAGTTTTGGGGATATGACCCATGCCTTATGGCGATAAAAACAAGCAGCGTGTGATGGCCGCCGATAAGCAGGCGGACAGCGCTTTTGCGCCTGCGATTTTCCTGACGATGGTATTAACTCTAACCATCCTCCTCCTTATCAGCCCCTGAGGCCGGACAGTCATGAGTGGCGCGTCTTCAGGGGATGAGAAATTGACCAAATTGACGCCGACGCTTTTGCCAAAGGCAGACCGGCACAGGAAGGATGAACGAGATGACACAGACAACTGACCAAAACCCTGCAAATGCGGCTGACCGCGTTTATATTTTTGACACGACATTGCGCGATGGCGAGCAATCGCCCGGTGCCTCCATGACGTTGGAAGAAAAGCTGCAAGTCGCCGAATTGCTCGACACAATGGGTGTCGATATTATTGAGGCCGGTTTTCCAATTGCCTCAAATGGCGATTTTGAAGCGGTATCGGAAGTCGCCAAGCTGGTGAAAAATGCCGAAGTTTGCGGCCTGTCGCGCGCCGGTGAAAAAGATATTGACCGCGCCGGGGAAGCTTTGAAGGGCGCGCTAAACCCGCGCATCCATACTTTCATTTCCACCAGCCCGGTGCATATGAAACATAAATTGCAAATGCAGCCCGATGATGTGCTGGCGGCGGTGTCTTTTTCCGTTGGCCGCGCGCGTCAACATACTGATAATGTGGAATGGTCGCCGGAAGATGCCACCCGCACTGAGCATGATTTTCTGTGCGCCTGTGTGGAAGCGGCGATTAAGGCGGGGGCGACGACTATCAATATCCCCGATACGGTCGGCTATACCATGCCGCAGGAATATTTCGAGCTGATTGGCATGTTGCGCAATCGTGTGCCGAATATGGACAAGGCGGTTTTATCGACCCATTGCCATAATGATTTGGGGCTGGCTGTGGCCAATTCGCTGGCCGGTATTCAAGCCGGTGCGCGGCAGGTTGAATGCACAATAAACGGCATTGGCGAACGGGCCGGTAATGCGGCATTGGAAGAAATTGTCATGGCGCTGAATGTGCGTGCTGATTTGATGGCGCAACATACCGGCATTGAAACCACCATGCTGGCGCGTGCCTCCAAGCTGGTCTCCGCCGTGACCGCCTTTCCGGTGCAATATAATAAGGCGATTGTCGGGCAAAATGCTTTCGCCCATGAAAGCGGTATTCATCAGGATGGGATGCTGAAAAACAACCAGACTTATGAAATTATGACGCCGGAAAGCGTGGGCATTTCCAAAACCTCACTGGTCATGGGCAAACATTCGGGTCGCCATGCCTTCCGCGAGAAAATCAAGGAATTGGGCTATCAATTGGGCGATAACCAGCTGCAAGATGCGTTTACCCGCTTCAAGGATTTGGCCGACCGCAAAAAGCATGTTTTCGATGATGATATTGTCGCGCTGGTTGATGATGAAGTGGCCAGCAGCGGGGATACGCTGAAACTGGTCTCGCTGCGCGTGGTGGCTGGCTCGGAAGGGCCGCAAATTGCAAATTTGGTGCTTGAGATTGAAGGCAAACAGGTGGAAGTTGAAAGCACAGGGGATGGGCCGGTGGATGCCACATTCAATGCCATTAAATCGCTGTTTCCGCATGATGCGGAATTGCAATTGTATCAGGTGCATGCGGTGACTGAGGGAACCGATGCGCAAGCCGAAGTCAGCGTCAGGCTGGCCGAAAACGGCAAGACGGTGACCGGTCGCGGTGCCGACACAGATACAATGGTGGCATCGGCCCGTGCCTATATCAGCGCGTTGAACAAGCTGGTTGTGAAACGCGAGAAACACGCACCCGACGCAATGTCGGCATAATTTATTTGTCGGCCTGACAAGGGTCGCGCGCGAAACAGAGGGGAACACCATGCTCAACGGTCTTTTGGCACTTTTTTCGGCCGATATGGCAATTGATTTGGGCACTGCCAACACGCTTGTCTATGTCAAAGGGCGCGGCATTGTGCTGAATGAGCCTTCTGTTGTGGCGATTTTTGAAAGCGGTGGCCGTAATCGCGTATTGGCCGTTGGCGATGAAGCGAAAATGATGCTCGGCCGCACACCGGGCAATATCAGCGCTATCCGTCCAATGCGCGACGGGGTGATTGCCGATTTCGACGTGACCGAAGAGATGATTAAGCATTTTATCCGCAAAGTGCATAATCGACGCTCTTTCGCCAATCCGCAAATCGTCGTTTGTGTGCCATCCGGCGCGACAGCCGTTGAACGCCGCGCCATTCAGGAAAGCGCCATGTCAGCCGGCGCGCGTCGTGTGTTTTTGATTGAAGAACCCATGGCCGCGGCAATTGGTGCCGGCCTGCCGGTAACCGAGCCGACCGGCTCTATGGTGCTGGATATTGGCGGTGGCACAACCGAAGTGGCTGTTTTGTCACTTGGCGGGATTGTTTATTCGCGCTCAGTGCGGGTGGGCGGCGATAAAATGGATGAAGCGATTATCGCTCACATTCGCCGCAATCATAATTTGCTGCTTGGTGAATCAAGCGCCGAACGGATTAAAAAGGAAGTTGGCTCGGCCATGATGCCGCCCGGCGAAGAAGGAAAATCGGTGAAAATCAAGGGGCGCGACCTGATGAATGGTGTGCCGCGCGAAGTGGAAATCAGCCAGCGTGAAATTGTTGAAAGCTTGGCTGAGCCGGTCGGCGCGATTGTGGAAGCCGTGAAAGTTGCGCTTGAGGCAACGCCACCGGAACTGGCTGCCGATATTGTCGATAAAGGTATTGTGATGACAGGTGGCGGCGGTTTGCTGCATAATCTGGACGCCTATTTGCGCGAAGCGACCGGTCTGCCGGTCTCGATTGCTGATGAGGCGCTGTCATGTGTGGCCCTTGGCACAGGGCGTGCACTTGAGCATATCAAAACCATGAAGCACGTTTTGTCCGCCGCCTATTAAGCCATACCGGCACGCGGGCAAGGCTATGTCTATTTGAACGGGGCACGTTTTGGTCGGTCTTGGGTCGCGTAAACGGGAATCAAACTTTATCAGTGCCATTGGCATAACCCTTATCAGCGCATTGATTGCGGCCCTTTTGCTCATTACCTTGCCGCGCGACGACCCGCGCATTGTTCGCCTGCGGCAAATATCGCTGGATTTGCTGTCGCCGGTGCTTGATGTTTTCGCTATTCCCTTTGTTGAATTGCGCGAAGCCAGCATGAATGCGCGCGATTTGGTTGCGCTGCGCCAGCAAAATATGGATTTGCGGGAAGAAAACCGCAATCTGCGCAGCCAATTGGATGAGTTGACACGGGCCAAATTGCTGCTGTCGCAATATCGTAAATTGCTGGCTTTGCCAGCCGAACCAAATTTGCATCTGGTATCGGCGCGGGTAATTGCTGATTTGAGCAGCCCGTTTGTGCGCACGCTGGTCGCCAATACCGGCAAAATGGCGGGTGTTGAGCAGGGTCAGGCTGTGCTGGGCAATAGCGGGCTGGTTGGTCGCGTTGTGTCCTCCGGGCGCGTGTCCAGCCGGATTTTGCTGCTGACTGATTTTAACAGCCATGTGCCTGTTGTCGCCCTTTCAAGCGGTGTGCGGGCGATTTTATCCGGCACCAATTCAGACAATCCGGAACTGCGCTATTTGCCGCGTAAGGCAAAATTGAAGCAGGGCGATTTGCTGGTGACATCCGGTGATGGCGGGCAAATGCCGATTGGCTTGCCGGTGGGCACAGTGCAAATCGACGAAAATGGTGGCCATAGTGTCAAATTGCGCGAAGATTTAAGCCGCCTTGATTATGTGCGCGTTGCGCTGTCGCGTGAGCTTGAGCCGCCGCCCGATATTGCCTCGCCGATAAATGCCCCGGCAATTGGCAAGCTGGCCAAGCCGTCATCAGCCAAATCGGGCAGTGCGAGCGCGGCCAATGAGTGATTTTTTCAACCCGTCCGGGCAAAGCCCAACGGCCAGCCTGCTGCCGTATTTTTTCATTTTTGCTCTCATCCTTGTCAGCCATGTGCCGGTCAGCATGCCTTGGCTGAGCGGTATCACTGCCGGTTTTTTTCTGGTGCCGATATATTTTGTGGCGACACGCGGCGATGATTATTTCGCCGGTTTGGTGCTGCTGCTGATGGGCATTGTCAATGATTTGATAAGCGAAACGCCAATTGGCTTTTGGGGGCTGATTTTCTGTCTGTATTTTTTATTGGTGCGCAGCCAGTTCTGGGTGGTCGCGCGTGGCGATTTTCGGGTGCGCTGGTCGGTTTTTGCGGCCACTTGCTTGGCCGCTTATTTTCTCGCCTTTCTTATGGCTGTATGGCGCGATGACATGAATGTCGATGCCTTGGCGTCGGTTTTGTCGGCGGTGATAACCATAATCGGCTTTCCATTGATTTGGCTGCTGCTCGACTATTTTGTGCAAGACACAAAGACCGAAATATAGCGGGCGGGGAAGGATATGGATAAAGAAGATTTTTCCTTTTCCCGCCGCAGCCTGATTTTCGGGGGCGCACAGCTTGGCCTGTTTGGTTTGCTGGCCGGGCGGCTGCAATATTTGCAAGTGCAGCAATCGGACATTTATTCGACCATGGCCGAAGCCAATCGGGTTAATGTCAATCCGATTGCGCCGCCGCGTGGCCGCATTATTGACCGCAATGGCGTGCCATTGGCTGAAAATGACCGCAATCTGAAAGTCGAAATTATTGCCGAACAAGTGGCAGATTTCGATGAGACATTGGCGGTTCTCGCCGAATTGTTGAAACTCAGCCCGGGTGAGCTTGCCGATATTCGCAAGCGCGTGCGGCGCACACCGTCATTCAAGCCGGTGACCATTATTGACAATATCGCCTGGGAAAATTTTGCTCGGCTGAATTTACAATTACCCTTTTTGCCCGGCGTGGCGCCGCGTGTCGGCGACCAACGTTTTTACCAACTCGGTGAGGCGACCGCACATCTTGTCGGCTATGTCGGCAATAAGACGCGACGCGATTTGAATCGCTGGGGCAATACAGTGGCCGATACGGTCGGACGCAGCGGTGTTGAGCGACAATTTGAATTGCGCCTGCGCGGGCAAGCCGGTGTGCGCCAAGTCGAGGTCAGCGCCTATGGTCGCACCGTGCGCCAATTGGCCTCTGATCCCGGCCAGCCGGGCGAGGATATTAACCTGACCATAGATGCCGGCTTGCAACGCCTGGCGCATGAACAATTGCAGGGCCATAGCGGCTCGCTGGTTGTGATGGATGCCGATAGTGGCGAAATTCTCGCTATGGTCTCCACCCCGTCTTTTGAGCCCAATGAGATGTCGCGCGGGGTCGAGCGTGCGCGCTGGGATGCCATGCTGGCACATGAGCGCAAACCGCTTCTCAATAAGGCAATGCGCGGTCTTTACGCACCCGGCTCCACTTTCAAAATGCTGGTTGCCTTGGCCGGCTTGGAAAGCGGTGTGATAAATCCGGACGAAAAAATCAATTGCAGCGGCGTCTATGCTTTCGCCAATGAAGAGTTTCATTGCTGGAAAGAAGAAGGCCATGGCGATGTCAATATCATTGATGCGATTGAACAATCTTGCGACACCTATTTTTATGAATTGGCGCTGCGCGTCGGCATTGACAATATCGAAGCCATGGCGCGTCGTTTCGGCCTCGGCACACGCACGGGCCTCAATCTGGCCGGTGAAAAAGCCGGCACTGTGCCGGGACGGGACTGGAAGCGGGCCAATTATGATGCATCTTGGCGGTCGGGCGAGACGGTCATTACCGGCATTGGTCAGGGCTTTTTGCTGACCACGCCCCTGCAATTGGCGCGGATGACGGCGGCGCTGGTCAATGGGGGGCGCTTGCTCAGCCCGATTATTACGGAAAATCCCGAGCGTCCGGCACCGGTGGATACCGCGATTGACCCGCAATATTTGGCACTGATGCGCCGCGCCATGTATCGCGTGGTCAACCGACCCGATGGCACCGCCTATGCGTCGAGTATTTTTGTCAATGGCAAGCTTATGGCCGGTAAAACCGGCACAGTGCAAGTGCGCCGTATTTCCAAAGCGGAGCGCGAAACCGGCGTCATTCCAAATGAAGAGCTGGACTGGCATTTGCGCGACCATTCACTGTTTGTTGGCTATGCGCCGCATGACAAGCCGCGCTATGCGCTGTCTGTGGTGGTAGAGCATGGCGGTGGCGGCGCGCAAGTGGCAGCGCCGATAGCCGGTAAGATTGCGGCCTATTTATTGCGCCGCGACGCAATGGGCGGGCCAAAACAGGCCGCCATTGGCGGCAGTGGCGACAATCATGCCGGAGATGGAGACAATACATGACATTCAGCCGCAACCAGCCCTTGCAGCAAAGCTATGTCGATGTCATCAGAGAGTTGCACTGGCCGCTTATCATTATTGTTACCTTGCTCGGCCTGATTGGTGTGGCGACGCTGTATTCGGTGGCCGGCGGCAGTTTTGAGCCATGGGCGGTGCGCCATGCGGTGCGGCTTTTGGCCGGTCTTGCCCTTATGGTCGCGATTGCCATGTTGGGTGTGCGGGTCATCCACGCCTCGGCCTATATAATTTATGGCGGCTTGCTGGCCTTGCTGGTCGGTGTGGAATTATTCGGCGACAAATCCATGGGTGCGCAAAGATGGCTGGATATTGGTTTTTTGCGGTTGCAACCGTCGGAGTTTATGCGCTTGGGCCTGGTTCTGGCATTGGCGCGCTATTTTCAGTCGGCGCATTTTGACGATATATCCTTGCCGCAATATTTGGTGGTGCCAGTGGCGTTGATTGGCGCCCCGGCGGCGCTGATTTACTACCAGCCTGATTTGGGAACAACGCTGATGCTGGCCGGTTTGGGGATTGCGATTTTGTTTCTGGCCGGGGTGAATTGGCGCTATTTTGCGGCCGCAGGCACGCTGGCGGTGGTCTCCATTCCGTTTATCTGGCAGGCATTGCGCCCTTATCAGCAAGAGCGTGTGCTGGTTTTTCTCGACCCTGAACGTGATCCGCTGGGCGCTGGCTATCACATTATCCAGTCCAAAATCGGCATTGGGTCGGGCGGATTTTTCGGCAAAGGGTTTAATGAGGGCACACAAAGTCGGTTGAATTTTCTGCCGGAAAAACACACAGATTTTATTTTCACCATTTTCGCCGAGGAAATGGGCTTTATCGGTTGTTTGGTCATTATTGTTTTATTTGTTCTGGCGCTGACATTTATTTTTCTGATTGCCCGACAGGTGCGCAGTGTTTTCGCCCGTCTGCTTGTGTCGGGCGTTGGTATCTCGCTGTTTTTATATGTTCTGGTCAATATGGCCATGGTGATGGGTCTGGCACCTGTAGTCGGTGTGCCTTTGCCTTTTATTTCCTATGGCGGCACGTCGCTTCTGACGTTCTTTATCGGCATTGGGCTGGTTCTTGCCATGGAAAGGCAAGCTCTGATAGACTTGCCTCGCGGCTAGGAGGCGACAAAAATGAAAAAACCGATTTTGGCAGCACTTATTGGACTGCCTGTGCTGTTGGTGCTGGTCTTGCTTGTGCGGACATTCATGCCGACCAATACGCAAGTGCAGGGACAGGCTTTTCGCTTTTCACCGGATGCGGAAAAGACGGCAAAAATTATGAGCGCGGCAGTGCGTTACAAGACGATTTCCTTCGGGCGCGACAAGCCGGTTTCTGCCGCCCCTTTGCTTGCTTTTCATCGTTATTTGGAAAAAACCTTTCCGCTGGTTCATGCCAATTTGAAGCGGGAAGTGGTCGGCGATTATTCCCTGCTTTACACTTGGCAGGGCAGCAAAGCCTCGCTGGAGCCGGTGCTTCTGCTCGGTCATCTTGATGTGGTGCCGATTGTGCCGGGGACAGAGGGTGATTGGGCGCATCCGCCATTTTCGGGCAAAATTGCCGATGGCTATGTCTGGGGTCGCGGCACGCTGGACAATAAAATCAATGTTATCGGTATTTTATCGGCCGCTGAATATATGCTGGAGCGCGGGCTGGCACCGCAGCGCAGCCTGTATTTCGCCTTTGGTCATGACGAAGAACAAGGCGGTCTTGACGGCGCGCGCGCCATGGCGGCCCTATTGGAACAGCGCAAAGTCTCGGCGGCTTTTCTGATTGATGAGGGCGGGCTGATTGCGCAGGGCTTCATGCCGGGCCTGCGCAAGCCGGTAGCGGTTATCGCACCTGCCGAAAAGGGCATTGTTACCTTGCATTTAAGAGCCCGTGGTAAGGGCGGGCATTCTTCCATGCCGCCGCCGCAATCTTCAATTGGTGTGCTGGCCGCCGCACTGGCGCGCCTTGAGGCCAATCAATTCCCCACTGATTTTTCGCATACGCGGGCTTTTTTGGAGGCGGTGGCGGATGAAATGCCGTTTTCCAACCGCATTATTATGAAAAATCTCTGGCTGTTTCAGCCCCTGGTGATGGCGTCATTGGCCGCGGATAATCAAGCGCAGGCGGGCATGCGGACAACCACGGCTGTCACCATGATTGAAGGCGGTATCAAGGCCAATGTATTGCCGATTGAAACCACAGCGAAAGTCAATTTCCGGATTTTACCCGGCGAAACACCTGAAACTGTGAAACAGCGTGTCGTCAAAATCATCAATGACCCGCGTGTGCGGGTGGATTATGACGGCACCGGCCAGCGCGGCATGGCGCCTTCGCCGGTCTCACCGATTGAGGGATTTGGGTGGGACTATCTGACGGCGACCATTCGCGACACCGCAGCGCCTGAAGATATTATTGTTGCGCCGCGCCTGTTGGTAGCAGCTACCGATACGCGCCATTATCGCAAAATCACGCCCAATCATTACCGATTTACCTATATGCGTTTGCCCATGTCGGATGTTGCGGGCATTCATGGCACAAATGAACGCATCAGCATTGCCACGCTGGCCAATAGTGTGCGCTTTTATTTTCGGTTAATGTCCGGTCTCTGAGCCGGTTAAGCCTGCAACAGCGCGTCAAGCGCGCCATCGCGCTCCAGCCGATAGAGGTCATCACAGCCGCCAATATGCCGGTTATTGATGAAAATTTGCGGCACAGTGTGCGCACCATTGGCGCGTGCTGTCATTTTGTCGCGCAAGCCAATATCGTTGCCGACATCAATTTCGTCATAGGAAACCTGCTTTTCGCCGAGCAGCTTTTTGGCCGCTATGCAAAAAGGGCAGATTCGGGTCGTATATATCTCAATCTGAGCCATCTTAAATCCTGATTACCATATTGGTTTCGGGATGAAAACAGCCCTGTCTCGCATTTCTGCGTTATTTTATTCGGCGGCTTCGCCTTGATTGCTGTCCAACAATACAATATTGCCGGCGACCAAACGGCCATTACGACCTTCAACCATTTCAAATTGAACCCGTTGTTCTTCTACAAGCTGTTTGAAACCCGATGCTTGTATCGCCGTGACATGCACAAAGCAGTCATCCGCGCCATTATCTGGCGTGATGAACCCGTAGCCTTTGGCCGAATTGAACCACTTTACACTACCTGTAAGCATTTTTGCCTCCATATATTGAAAGCGCGCCGGAGCAGATGAGCCGCCGCAACCGATAAGGCGCATGGGTCGGGCGCTTTGCTCCGTAGAGTTAACTAGGGCAAGAGCCCTGAAAAGCGAATATTAAATGCAAAATTAATTATCGGGGGGGGTGAGGCTCGCTTTAATCGCCCAAAACAGGCAAAAACGGCCTATTTACGGGTAAAAACGCGCCGCCCCTTTTGATGCAGCACATAACGGCGAATGGGAAAAATGACACAAAACGCGCATAAGCTCAGTAAAATAATATGCCCCAAAGTGATGGATAAAATGCCTTCGGTAAATTTAAGGGCGATTGATATATCCGGCACCAAAACGCGCAATTCTTCAATAAATGCCACAATAAGCGCGGTATATACGGATAAAACCAAGCTGCCTTGTTTGGGACGGGCACGAAAGGCCA
Source organism: Parvibaculales bacterium (assembly GCA_049597955.1). Lineage (GTDB taxonomy): Bacteria > Pseudomonadota > Alphaproteobacteria > RS24 > RS24 > JAYPAN01. Next base: position 57,408 of record JBMYND010000009.1, on the reverse strand, counting down.
AGACGGCGGCAATGACGGCCACCGCGACAAGCTCCACCAAACTGGGTGGTGTTCCAAAAAGCGTAAGCTCGAAAGGCATTGTCAGCCCCTACGCAACAAGGCCATAAGCTTGCAAGAAAGCGGCCTTGCGGTCAAGACATGTCTTTATCCGGCGATTATATCCAGCCCTGCAGGTTTTTTTGCGCCAGACCGGTGATAAGCTCAGTGCTTCGCGCCGTGCTGTTCAGACAGGGAATGGCGGTGAAATGCGTGCCACCAGCCTCAAAAAAGGTTTCTTTAAGCTCAATGGCAATTTCTTCCAGTGTTTCCACACAATCGGAGATAAAGCCAGGCGTCACCACGGCCAATTTTCGCACGCCCTGTTCGGCCAATGCCTCAACCGTCTTGTCTGTATAGGGTTCCAACCATTTGGTCGGCCCGAAGCGTGACTGAAATGTCAGTGGCATGGCTGAACTGTCCAGCCCCAGCTTTTCGCGCAACAGCCGTGCGGTTTTGGCGCAATGACAGTGATAAGGGTCGCCTTTTTCAAAATAGCTTTGCGGCAGACCGTGAAAAGAGGCGACCGTCACTTCCGGCTGCCAGTCAAGGCCGTTGACATGGTTTGTCACCGTATCGGCCAGCGCGTCAATATAGGCCGGGTCGTCATGCCAAGGCGCTGCCGTGCGAATGGCCGGTTGCCAGCGCATTTTCAAAAGGCTGCGAAACACATCATCATAGACGCTGGCGCTGGTAGAGGCCGAATATTGCGGGTAAAGCGCGATAATGGCGATGCGCTCGCAACCGCCTTCCTTCAGTGCTTGCAGGCGCTCGGCGATGGACGGTGCGCCATAGCGCATTGCCCAATCGACAATAACGCCGTCACCAAGCGCGTCCTGCACCGCCTCGGCCTGCGCCCTGGTATAATAGCGCAACGGGCTTTCATTCGTGTCCTGACGCCAGATTTTCGCATAGGCGCGGGCAGATTTGCGCGGTCGTGTGTTCAAAATAATGCCGCGCAATATGGGTTGCCAAATCAGCGGCGAGGTTTCAATGACGCGGCGGTCGGACAAAAATTGCGCCAAATAGGGCCGCAAACCTTTGCTGTCCGGGCTTTGTGGTGTGCCAAGATTGACCAATAACAAGCCGGTTTTGCCATAAGCGACAGGGGGGTGCTGGTCGGGTAACATGATAACGCCCCGCTTTGGCTCAGCGCGCAGCCGGAATTGTCGTGATATCGGGGGTTTTTCTTGAAATGCCCAATGTCTGCCAAACTTCCTGCAAGGCTTCGACCAGCGCATCTATCATGCTGTCATCATGCAATGGGGTGGGCGTGATACGCAGCCTTTCCGTGCCGCGCGGCACAGTGGGATAATTGATTGGCTGGATATAAATAGCATGGGTTTTCAGCAAACGGTCGGACGCGGCCTTGCACAAAACCGGATCGGCGACCATAACCGGCACAATATGGGTATTGGTGTGCAATACGGGCAGGCCAGCGGCCTCCAGCCGTGATTTCAGCGTATTGGCACGCTCTTGATGCTGGCGGCGCAATTCTTCAGCCTGCTTGACAATGCGCACGCTTTCAATCGCACCGGCGGCGACAGTTGGCGGCAGTGAGGTGGTGAAAATAAAGCCCGGCGCATAGGAGCGTATGGCATCCACCAAATTGGCCTTGCCGGTAATATAGCCGCCCATAATGCCAAAGGCCTTGGCCAGCGTGCCTTCAATAATATCCACCCGACCCATCAGATTTTCCATATCGGCAATGCCGCCACCGCGTTTGCCATACATGCCCACAGCATGCACTTCATCAAGATAGGTCAGCGCATTATATTTCTCAGCCAAATCACAGATTTTGCCAATGGGCGCAATATCGCCATCCATTGAATAAACGCTTTCAAAGGCAATCAGCTTGGGCCGGTCAGGGCTGGTCTCGCGCAGCAGGCTTTCCAAATGCTCAACATCATTGTGCCGCCAAATGCGTTTGGCACAGCCGCTTTGGCGCACACCCTCAATCATTGAGGCATGGTTCAATTCATCTGACAGAATAAGGCATTCCGGCAGCAATTTGGCCAAAGTCGAAATCGTCGCTTCGTTGGAAATATAGCCTGAGGTAAAGACCAGCGCGGCTTCCTTGTCGTGCAAATCAGCCAGTTCGCGCTCCAATTCAACAATCAAATGATGCGTGCCGGATATATTGCGCGTGCCGCCCGCGCCGGTTCCCAAATCGTCAATGGCGTTTTTCATCGCCGCCATAACTTCCGGATTTTGCCCCATGCCGAGATAATCATTGGAGCACCAGACCGTTATGTCGCGCGGTGTATCGCCCGAATAGTCAATCGCGCGCGGAAAATTGCCGGCGCGACGCGCCAAATCGGTAAACACCCGATACCGCCCTTCGCCATGCAGCGCATCAAGGGCTTTGTCTAAATGGCTGTCATAATCTATGGCCATTCGGTTTCCTTGCTCATCAACTTAGCCAAAACTGGCCAATTCGCGACGGAATATAACAGATATTGTCAATCATTCCATGCCATCTTGGGCGATATTCGCCATTTGGCTGAAATGCCGCACTTACGCATTTACCCGCAAATTTACGCGTCGCTGTCGCCTGCTTCTTTGCGGACAAAAGTGACCGCATAATATTCTTCGCCGTCAAACAAATCTGTCGGCTCCCCCGGCCCGTCAATCATCATATAGCGCCGCGCGGTAATCTGGCCTTCCATGCGATAGCCACGCGCGCTCATATTGCGGCGGTGAAATTCCATTGCGGCCGGGGTAAACTCCCTTGCCAAAACGGTAATGCGTTCCGGGTGTGTTGTTTCATCCGCCATTTGAGACCTCAATTTGCTGTGCTGCTTTTCATTTGAACCCTATCGCCAAGCCGCCCGCTTGTCGAGGTCTATCAAAGCCGGTTTGCGTCTTTTTTCAGCCGCTTAAGCGATTAATAGCCACCCAAATCAGCATAGCGCGCGCGGTGAAAATTGGCATCGCCGAGCATTTGCGCCTGCACACGGGCGCGTTTCAAAAACAGCCCGACATCAAGCGCATCGGTCATGCCAATGCCGCCATGCATTTGAATCCCCTCATTGCTGATGAGCCGCGCCGCATCGCAGGCGCGCGCTTTGGCAAGGCTGGCGGCGCGCGGAATATCATTGCGCCTTTCATCCAGCGCCGACAGGCCGTCCAGCACGACAGATTGGCAAATCTCAACTTCGCAGAACATTTCTGCGGCGCGGTGCTTCAATGCCTGAAATGTGCCGATAATCACGCCAAATTGCTTGCGTTCCTTGAGATATTCCAGCGTTGTTTCAAAAACCGTCTCAATACCGCCCAGCATTTCTGCGGCAATGCAAATGCGTCCCATATCCAGCACATTTTCCAATTCCGGCCATGCCGCATCCAACCCGCCAAGCAGGCTGTCGGCGGAAAGCTGCACATTGTCAAAGCTGATATTGGCGGCATTGCGATTATCCACCATCATGGTGCGGGTGACACCCACCCCCTCTGCCTTGGCATCAACCAAAAACATGGACAGGCCTTGGCTGTCGCCGGCCGCGCCATTGGTGCGGGCGACCACAATCAGCCTATCGGCAATATGGCCGTCAATGACGAATTTCTTTTCCCCCGACAGGGTAAAGCCATCGCCGGATTTTTCGGCCTTCATGCCGGTATTGAGCGGATTATGATGCGCGGTTTCTTCCAGCGCCATAGCCATCAGCAATTCACCACCGGCGATTTTCGGCAAAATCTCGGATTTTTGTGCTTCATTGCCGGCCGCCATGACCAGCCCGGCACCCAGAACAGCCGTGGCATAGAGCGGCGAAGCGGCCAAAGTGCGCCCGGCTTCTTCCATCACAATGCCCATGCCCATTGGGCCAAATCCGGTGCCGCCCTGTTCTTCCGGTATCAAAATACCGGCAAAGCCAAGTTCAACAATTTGCCGCCAGACATCGCGGTCATAGCCATCCGCGCTTTCTTCATCGCGTAATTTGCGCAAATTGGTGACAGGGGCTTGTTCGGTGAAAAATTGCTTCGCCATATCGCGCAGCATGTTTTGTTCTTCGGTAAGCACAAGAGCCATGGGGTATTCTCCAAATAATCAGGACAAACAGGGCCGGCGCAAGCACCGGCCTCATTGTTTCACATTACGCGTCGGGCAGGCCCAAAACGCGCTTGGCAATCACATTTAACTGCACTTCCGACGTGCCGCCTTCAATCGAATTGCCTTTTGAGCGCAGCCAAGAGCGGGTGACAGCCAATTCCTTGCTGTCAAAGCCGTCGCCCTCCCAGCCCAAAGCCTGTGAGCCCATAATATCGAGCAGCAATTCAAAGCGGCGTTTATTCACTTCCGTGCCGTAATATTTGAACATTGAGGCGGCGGCCCCATTGCCTTGGCCGGTTTTGGCTTCTTCGGCGGCGCGCTTCAGCGTCAGACCAAAGGCTTGCTGGTCCATTTTATGCTCGGCAATCGCATTGCGAATGGATGGCTCGGCGATTTTATCACTGTCTGTGCCGAAATTCTCTTTTGCCACAGCTTCCATGCCACCCATAGCTGCCGCACCGGCCCCCATGCCCATGCCGGAAATCATGCTGCGCTCATGCTCCAGCAGGCGCTTGGCAATCGTCCAACCCTTATTCAGCTCACCGACAAGGTTTTCTTTCGGCACTTTCACATCGGTCAGGAAAGTTTCGCAAAAGGGTGAGGCACCGGAAATCAATTTAATCGGGCGCGCTTCCACGCCATCGGTCGCCATATCAATCAGCAAAAAGGAAATACCGTCATGCTTGACACTGGTATCGGTGCGCACAAGGCAGAAAATCCAATCACAATTATCGGCATAAGACGTCCAGACTTTCTGGCCATTGACCAGATAATAATCACCCATATCTTCGGCTTTGGTCTGCAGCCCCGCCAAATCTGACCCTGCACCCGGCTCGGAATAGCCTTGGCACCAGCGAATCTCGCCACGAATAATTTCAGGAATATATTTTTGTTTCTGCTCCTCGCTGGCAAATTCCAGCAAGGCCGGGCCAAGCATCCAAAGGCCGAAACTGGTCAGGGCCGGACGCGCCTTAATGCGGGCCAGTTCTTCTTGCAGAATTTTGTTTTCTTCCTTGGACAGGCCACCGCCGCCATATTCAGCCGGCCATGTCGGTGCCGTCCAGCCGCGTGCCGACATCCGATCCATCCAGAGTTTTGTGTCCGGATTGGGAAATTTCGCATTGCGGCCACCCCAAGGCATTTCGCGCTCCGGCATTGGTGTGCGCATGGATTCGGGGCAGTTTTCTTCCAGCCAATTGCGGGTTTCCGCACGGAAGGTTTCAAGCTCAGACATGTCTTTCTCCCAAAATTTAACCTGCCATAACTTATCACGACTATGGCGCGGCGCAAGCTATTGCACAGCGCCTTTGCGTGGCAGGTCGCCGCAGCAATTTGAATGGCAAGACCGGCCCTCATTAAACGATTGAAGTCAGGTGATTGACCTTAGGGAATTTTGAAACCGTCAAGATTGGCGCCCGTGCCAATGGTTACTTGTCGCTTTGGTGTTTGGCCATCGGCATATTCCAGCAAGGATTGGGCAATGGAGACATAACGGCCTTCATCGGCATTGAATGTATGCGCCGAACTGTGCGGGGTCAGCAGCACATTGTCGAGCGACAGAAAATCAAAATGTGAGCCTTGATAGGGGCCGCCACGGTCAGGGTCGGGTTCGGCATTGGCGATATTGGTCGGATAGCGATACCATGTATCAAGCGCCGCGCCGCCGATTTTGTTTTCTTGCAATGCCGCGAACAGGGCCGCTTCATCAATCACTTCGCCGCGCGCGACATTGATAATATAGGCGGATGGCTTCATCTGCTCAAAAGCGGCCGCGTCAATCATGCCTTCCGTTTCGGCGTTCAAATCGCAGGTCAGCACCAGATAATCGCTTTCAGCCAAAAGCTGCGGCAAGTCGTCTTGCGTGCCAATCCAGTCCAGCGGCGCGGGGGCAGCGTCGCGTTTGCGCCGCGCAATGGCCGCCAGCCGCATGTCAAAAGCATGGGCGCGCTTGGCCACAGCCTCGGCAATATCGCCATAGCCAATCAACCCAAGTGTCTTGCCGGTGATAAAGCCATGACGGGCTTCCGGCGCTGCATTGCGTCCGGCGCGCCGCCAATTGCCGGCCTGCATATCGGCATGCTGGCTGCGCAGCTCGGTTGCATGTTCCAATATCGCGGCCATCACATATTCGGCCATTGACGGGGCATGACCACCGGCATTGCAATAAAGCAGGCCTTCCGGCAGAAAGCCGGGGTTCAGCCAATCCGTGCCGACCCAAGGCTGCAACAGGATTTTCAAATTCGGAGCGGCCATCAATGCGCCAAAATTGCCCGGTGTCAGAATAAAATCGGGGCTCATAATGGCGGCTTCGCAATGCGCCAGCAGGGCATCACGCGCCGCCAAATCATCATCGCATGGCCAAATATCAACCTGCCAGTCAGCGCGATCGGCAAAGGCTTGCTCAATAATGGCGGCATATTTTGCCCCCATTTCTCCAAAAACAGCAATATGGCGTGTCATGTCAGCTTGGCGACTTCCTCGGTGGCATATTCGGTGACGCTTTTATAATCGGCTTTGCCATTGGGCGCGCGGAAGGGCGGGCCGCCGGTAAATACATGTTTGGGGGCTTTGTAGGCGGCCAGTTTTTCGCGGACAAACAGGCGCAGCATTTCGCTGTCAAAATTTGCCCCTTCAACAAGCTGCACCACAGCCGTCACAGCCTGTCCCCATTTTTCATCCGGCACACCGACCACCAGCGCATCCTCTACACTGTCATGCAATTTCAGTGCCTCTTCGACTTCTTCCGGATAGATTTTCTCACCGGCTGAATTAATGCAGACCGAGCCGCGCCCCAGCAATGTCAATGTGCCATCTTCCGAGACAAGGCAGTAATCACCGGGAATGGAATAGCGATGCCCGTTAATGGTTTTGAATGTCTTGGCGGTTTTTTCTTCATCCTTGTAATAGCCCAATGGTATCGGGCCACCAAAGGCAATAAAGCCCGGCGTTTCGCTGCCGCGCGGGATTTCATTGTCGTTTTCGTCAAACACTTTGCAAAAATCATTGGTGGTGAATTTGGCGGTGCTGACCGGCGCGTCTTTCATGGTGATGGAGGAGCCGAAGCCAACCGCTTCCGATGAGCCGAAACTGTCAGCCAACATGACTTGCGGCATGTGTTCAAGCATCGCCTGTTTGACCTCCATTGACCACATCACGCCAGATGAAATCATGCTGACAAGGCTCGACACATCATAGCGCGACGGGTCTTCTTCCAGCGCGGCCAGCATGGGTTTGGCAAATGCGTCGCCGACAATAGCGATATTCTGCACGCCGCGGCGTTGCACTGTTGCCCATAATTCATGTGCGTCCAGCGAAGCCGCATTAAGGGTGACAATTGTGCCGCCATTCATCATTGCCGCCATAGCGGTGAACAGGCCGGTGCCATGCATGAGCGGGCAGGCGGGGATATAAACTTCGCCCGGCCCGGCATTTATCAAATGGTCGCGCAATTCCGGCAGGGTTTCCGGCACATCACCAAGTGCCCGCAAAGCCATCGTCTGTGTTTCGCGCAAGGCATTATGCTCCCACATCACACCTTTCGGCATGCCGGTTGTGCCGCCTGTATAGAGAAACAGCAGGTCGCTGCCGGCGCGTTCAACATCCAGATTGCTGCCATCGCCACTTGCTGTCAGGCTTTCATAATCCAGTGCGCCATCGGGTAAATCCTTGCCATCGCCCACTTCAATCCAGAGCTTGACTTTCGGCAGGCGCGGGCGCAGCAAGGCTACATTGTCGCGAAACTCCTTGCCATAGACCACCACGGCGGCATCGGAATTGTCGAAAATATAATGCACCTCATCAGCGACATAGCGGTAATTGACGTTTACATGGGTCAGACGGGCGCGGAAACATGCCGCCAATGTTTCCATATATTCGGGGCGATTGCGCATGTAAAAGCCGACCTTATCGCCGGTTGCAGCGCCATTTTCCAGCATATAGCGGCCCAGATTATTCGACCTTTTATCCATTTCCTGCCAAGTGATTTCGCGCTCGCCATGCACCAGCGCCAAATGGCCTTCGGGCAAGACCGGAATGATTGTGTCAAGAATATCGCCGAAATTCCATGCCATTGCTGTTTCCTCCCAAATGAGCAATCTGCCCACACGCTAGAGCAAAACCTTGCTGCCTGCCAAGTGTTTTGGCAGGACAGGCACCAAAAAACATAACCACCGAAGCATTTGCGGGCGGTTTCGCACCGGCGTCAATCATGTTACAAGCGGGGCATGTCGGAAGCACTAATGCCTCTCATTCTTGGGTTTATTGCATTGGGCGTAGCGGGGGAAGCACTGCTGCGCGGTGCGGTGACCGTGGCCTCGGCCTTGCGTGTGCCGCCGCTGATTATCGGCCTGACCATTATCGCCTTTGGCACATCGGCACCGGAACTGACCGTTTCCATAGATGCCGCCCTGCTTGGCCAGCCGGATATTTCGCTCGGCAATGTGATAGGCAGCAATATCGCCAATATATTGCTGGTGCTGGGCATGATGGCGGCGGTGCGCCCCTTTACCGTTGATAATTCAACTTTGACGCGCGATGGCACATTTATGTTGGCAATGTCGGTATTGCTGGTCGCGCTCGGCTATATTGGGCTTATATCGCGCGGTTTGGGCGGGCTTTTGCTGGTCATGCTGGCGGGCTATACAGTATGGCTTTATCGCTCCAGCCGCTCACAGCTCGACAGTGATGAAACCGATGCCGAAGTGGCCGAAAATAATTTGCCGGGTGGATTGCCGGTCGGCGTGCCGGTCTTGCTTTTGGGTCTGGCCGGTATTGTTTGGGGCGCAGATAATATGGTGACAGGTGCCATATTAATGGCGCAGCATTTCGGCATTTCCGAGGCGATTATCGGCCTCAGCATTGTTGCCATTGGCACCTCATTGCCGGAGCTGGCCGTCTCGTTGGTCGCTTCCTTGCGCGGTCATGCCGGTCTGGCGGTCGGCAATATTATTGGCAGCAATATCTCCAATATATTGCTCATTCTGGGCAGCACCGCTTTGGTTGCGCCATTGCCCTTTACCGGTGTCTTGGCGGCGCGCGATGTGCTTATCATGCTGGCGGTCGCCTTGCTTGGCTTTTATTTCATGAGCAGCGGGCGGCGCATGTCGCGCGGTGAGGGGCTGGCCTGTTTGGCGCTTTATGGCGGCTATCTGACCTATATTTTCGCGGTTTAATCTCTTTACGCAAATAAGATGCAGTGCTAAATCAGCCTTTCCAACAGGAGATGGCTGAACCATGCTGATACGGGCTGATAATTTGCGACGACGACAGGCTTTGCCTGCTTGCCGGTAATCCGGCCTTTTGTCGCGCTTGCGCGCCCGTTTATATGCCCTTTGGGCGGTAAAGAGATACAGCCATGAGTTATGACATCATTCTTGCGGATTCCGAACATCAGACCGCTATCATCAAATTGCTTGAGCATTGTTTCGGGCCGGGCCGATTGGCGCGCACGGCAGAAAGGCTGCGCGAAGGCAATGTGGCGATAGCGGCGCTGTCGCATGTGGCGATAAATGAACAAACCGAAATTGTCGGGGCGATAAGTTTCTGGCCCATTCGTATTGGCGATGCTCCGGCGCTGCTGCTTGGCCCTTTGGCCGTGCATCACGCCATGCAAGGGCAGGGGGTTGGCCTCAAACTGATGCAGACCGGCTTGCAAGCGATTGATGCGGCGCGTTTTCCGCATGTGCTTTTGGTCGGTGATTTGCCCTATTATGCGCGTGTCGGCTTTGACATTGCGCCGCCGTCAATTGTCATGCCGGGGCCGGTTGACGCGGCGCGGCTGCTGCTGCGCGGCCCTGATATGCGTGGGTTGACGGGCCCGGTTCGCCCGGCACCGGATTTGTGCTAAATTGCCAAAACGGCAAAAGAGCGGAGCATATGGCAGACGGCGATACATTTCAAAAAGTGCTGAAACAGGCGGAAAAAAGCGGCTCGGGCGAGACCGGCCTGCCGCCCGTGCATTTATGGGAGCCGGATTATTGCGGCGATATTGGCATGAAAATCGCCCGCGACGGGCAATGGTATTATGCCGGTTCGCCAATAGGGCGCAAAAAATTGGTGCGGCTGTTTTCGACCATTTTGCGCCATGATGCCGATGGCGAGCATTATCTGGTGACACCGGCTGAAAAAATCCGCGTTGAGGTGGAAGACGCCCCGTTTATTGCCACGCTGATGCATGTTGAAGGGGACGGGCGCGACCGAATTTTGCGGTTTGAAACCAATGTCGGGGACATAACCGAAGCCGGGCCTGACCATAAGCTGCGCGTGTCAATTGACCCTGCAACCCTGCAACCTTCGCCCTATGTGCATGTGCGCGCGCGCCTTGAGGCGCTTATTTCACGCGCGGTTTTTTATGATTTGGTGGCACTTGGCGAGATTGAAGGGGACATGTTCGGCGTCTGGAGCCATGGCCTGTTTTTTCCCATTTGTGCGGCGCAAATGCTGGATGGTATCGCCTCGGAAAGTGATGCGGAATGAATTACCGAAGCCGGATTCTGTCGGTGATTGACCGGCAATTGCCGCCGCCGGATGTGCTTTACACGGCGCGCGGGCAGACCGGTGATTTCGGCGAGGCCGGCCCGACCGACATGCCGGAAAAGCCGCTCACCTTGGCTGCCGTTTTGGTGCCAATTGTCGAATATGACCCGGAGCCGAAAATCTTGCTGACCCGGCGCGCCGACCATTTGGCCAAACATTCCGGTCAGGTCGCCTTTCCCGGCGGCAAGGTGGAAGCGCAAGATGACACGCCGGTGGCCACCGCCTTGCGCGAAACCCATGAAGAGGTTGGCCTTGACCCGACCCATGTCGAAATTGCCGGTTTTCTGGACACTTATGAAACCGGCACCGGCTTTCGCGTCTTGCCGGTTGTCGGCTTTGTCCGGCCCGGCTTCACCCTGCAACCCGATGAAAACGAAGTTGCCGATGTGTTTGAAGTGCCGGTCTCATTGCTTTTTAACCATGCAAATTATCAGGCGCATGATATTGTTTGGGAAGGACGGCAAAGGCAATATTATTCCATGGACTATCAAGGCTTTAATATATGGGGCGCGACAGCGGGCATGTTGCATCATTTCGGCAGGCGGATGGCGAAATGATACGGGTTATTCTTGTCAATCTTTTGCTGTTTCTGTCGCCTTTTGTCGCCGGCTATGTGTGGAATAAATATGTGCAAAAACGCTATCCGGATTTGCCGGTGCAACGCCGCTGGGCCTTGTCGGCTGCGATAGGTGCGCTGCTGGTTATCGCCGGTTTGCTGGTCTGGCGCGTGGCCTATGAAAACAGCCCGCAAGGCAGCTATGTGCCGCCGCAATTCAAAGATGGCGAGGTTGTGCCGGGCCGGTTTGAATAGCTATGCCCGATAATATGACCGGTAAATTGCCAGACGATGACCGCTCGGCATGGCTGCGCGACCCGCTGACACAAAAACTACTGCATTTGCTGAATGGTGACGGGGCGATAACGCGCTGTGTCGGCGGTTGTGTGCGTGACACGCTGCTTGGTCGCGCCGATGCGCAAACCGAGGTGGATATGGCGACCACAATGGCGCCGCAAAATGTGATGGCGCAGCTGGCCGAGGCCAATATCAAAACCGTGCCGACCGGTCTGAAACATGGCACAATTACCGCTATTTTGCCGCGCGGGGAAAGCCATGCCTTGTTTGAAATCACCACTTTGCGCCGCGATGTCGAAACCGATGGTCGCCATGCCAAAGTTCAATATACCGATGATTGGGCAGAAGACGCAGCAAGGCGCGATTTCACCATTAATGCGCTTTATGCCGATGCGGACGGGCAAATATATGACCCGAACGGGCAGGGCATGGTTGATATTGCGGCGGGCCATGTGCGTTTTATCGGCGCGGCAGAGCAACGCATCAGCGAAGACCATTTGCGGGTGTTACGGTTTTTCCGCTTTCATTTCACACTGGCCGCCGACAAGCCAATGGATGCAACAGCCTATGCCGCTTGCTGCGCCGCCGCCGAGGCTTTGCAAGCACTTTCCGGTGAGCGCAAACAGGCTGAAATCCTGAAAATACTGGCTTTGCCCAACCCAAGCGCCTGTTTGGCCCTATTGGCGGCACCGCCTTTTGCCTTGCCGGTTTTTGGCGTTGAAACAGGCTTTCACCATGACCGGCTGGCAGCACTGACCGGTTTGGCGCAGCCAAGCGATGCTGTATTGCGCCTGGCGGCACTTTTGAATGGCACAAATGCGCCGGCGGTTTGCGACGCCTTGAAATTGTCGAAAAAGCAATGTCAGCGTGTGCTGGCCGCGACTGGTGAACATTCGCGTCTTAATGAGGGTGATATTGTGGGTGCTTTATATTTTGACGGCGCCGACCAAATCGCCGATGCCGCCATGCTGGCACTGGCCGAAGGCGGCGATGCGGCTCACTGGCAGAGTGTTTTGGCGCAGGTGGCGGCATGGCAAAAGCCTGATTTTCCGCTGAATGGCGCAATGATGCGCGCTGCCGGTCTGGCTGACGGGCCGGAAATGGGCGAAATGGCGCGCGCCCTTGAGCAATGGTGGGTGGCCGCCGGTTTTCCCGAAACAGACGCGGTCAAATCCGAATTGGCGCGCCGCATGGCCGACCGGGACTGAGCTGTTTTACGGCCCACTTTTAAGGCTCTCTTTTAAGGCTCTCTTTTAAGGCCAAGCCACCATTGGCGGCATGGACGACAAAATGCTTTCAACATTGCCGCCGGTTTTCAGCCCGAACATGGTGCCGCGATCATAAAGCAGGTTAAACTCGACATAGCGGCCGCGACGTTTTAACTGTTCGGCGCGTTCCGCCTCGCCATAGGGCATATTGATGCGCCGGGCGGCGATTTGCGGGTAAATATCGACAAAGGCGCTGCCGACATCACGGGTAAAGGCGAAATCGGCTTGCCAGTCGCCACTATTGAGATGGTCGTAAAAAATGCCGCCCGTGCCGCGTGCTTCATTGCGGTGCGGCAGAAAGAAATAATCATCGCAGGCGGCTTTGAATTTCTCGTAATAGCCGGGGTCATGGCGGTCGCAAGCGGCTTTATAGGCGGCATGAAAATCGCGCGTATCGTCATGTTCCGGCCTGCGTTGGGCGTCGAGCACCGGGGTTAAATCGCCGCCGCCGCCAAACCAGCCCTTTGTCGTGACCACCATGCGCGTATTCATATGGGCGGTGGGCGCATTGGGGTTGCGCGGATGAATAATGACCGATATGCCCGCCGCCCAAAAGCGCGGGTCATCGGCGGCACCATCTACTTGACCCCGGAAATCTTCGGAAAATTCGCCATAAACAGTGGAAATATGCACGCCGGCCTTTTCAAATGTCTGGCCATGAAGCATTGACATTTCGCCGCCGCCAAGGTCTTCAGAGCCATCACCGCGCTGCCATATTTTGCGCTCAAAAACATCGCCTTCCGGCTCCAGCGATTCGAGCCGCGCGCATAAATCGTCACGCAAAGCGGCGAACCATTGCGTCGCCGCTTTTTTGCGCTCTGTCCAGTCGCTATTTTCTTGTGTTGTTGCATTGCTCATAATGCTGGTCTCTTTCCGGTCAAAATTTCGCAATTTCAATCACTTATATCAGTTGTTGAAAACGCGGCAGACGCTAATCTATGCGTCATGGTGACACATTATATCCGCCAGCCTATCCGGCTAGTTTGCGCAGGCTCTCGACTTGTATATAAGGATGAGGCCGAGAGGGGGCAAGAAGGAGTCACACATGGCTGACGAACATTCACCAGTCACGGATGAAAATCGCCGCGATTTTCTGTTTTTGGCGACCGGCGCATTTGCAGCGGTCGGCGCGGCAAATATTGTATGGCCGCTTATTCATCAAATGAACCCGGATGCTTCAGTCAAGGCGCTGGCCTCGATTGAAGTGGATATTTCTGCGGTTGAAACCGGCCAGAGCATTACAGTGACCTGGCGCGGCAAACCGGTCTTTATCCGCCGCCGCACCGGTGATGAAATTGCCGAAGCGCAGGCCGTGTCTGCATTGGATTTGCCCGACCCGGAAGATGATGCGGCGCGTGTCAGCAAGGATGAATGGCTTGTGATGGTCGGCATTTGCACCCATTTGGGTTGCGTGCCGCTTGGTCAGGCGGGCGATTTCAATGGCTGGTTCTGCCCCTGCCATGGCTCGCATTACGATACATCAGGGCGTATCCGCAAAGGCCCCGCCCCGAAAAACCTTGAAATTCCGCCGTATGAATTTGTCGGCGATACCCGCATTAAAATTGGTTAGGACTGAAATATGAGCGGCGAAAGCACGTATAATCCCGGCAATGGCTTCACCAAATGGCTCGACACGCGCCTGCCCATTTTGCGGCTGGCGCATGACAGTTTTGTTGATTACCCGACGCCGAAAAACCTCAATTATTGGTGGACATTTGGCGGTATTTTGACTTTCTGCCTGGTGACGCAAATTGTCACCGGCATTATCTTGGCCATGCATTACACACCGCATGTTGACCACGCTTTTCAGTCGGTCGAACATATTATGCGCAATGTCAATTATGGCTGGCTGATACGCTATATTCACGCCAATGGCGCGTCCATGTTCTTCCTCGCCGTCTATATTCATATTTTCCGGGGCCTGTATTATGGCTCTTACAAAGCACCGCGCGAAGTTTTGTGGATTCTCGGGGTTATCATTTACCTGCTGATGATGGCCGCCGCCTTTATGGGCTATGTGCTGCCTTGGGGGCAGATGAGCCTGTGGGGCGCAACTGTGATTACCAATCTGTTTGGGGCGGTGCCGCTGGTCGGTGAGAATATCGCCATTTGGTTATGGGGCGGCTATTCGGTCGATAATCCAACGCTGAACCGGTTTTTCTCGCTACATTATCTGATACCTTTCCTGATTGCCGGCGTGGTTGTGTTGCATATTTGGGCGCTGCATGTGCCGGGCAATAATAATCCGGTGGGCATTTCGGTCAAAGGCAAGCAAGACACTGTGCCATTTCACCCCTATTACACGGTGAAAGACGGCTTTGCGCTGGCGCTGTTTCTTATTCTGTTTTCCTATTTCATCTTTTTCGCCCCGAATGTGCTGGGTCATGCCGATAATTACATACCGGCCAACCCATTGGTGACACCGGCCCATATTGTGCCGGAATGGTATCTCTTGCCATTTTACGCGATTTTGCGTGCTGTGCCGGACAAGCTGGGCGGCGTCATTTTGATGTTCAGCGCGATTTTCGTCATGTTCCTGCTGCCTTGGCTGGATACATCGAAAGTGCGTTCCGGTCGCTATCGTCCGTTGTTCCGGCAATTTTACGCGCTTTTCGTGGTTGATTGCCTGTTGCTCGGCTATTTGGGTGCCATGCCGGCCGAGGGCATTTACATTGTGCTGGCGCGTATCGGCACGGTCTATTATTTCGCGCATTTCCTTATCGTTTTGCCGGTTCTTGGCATTATTGAACGACCCAAGGATGTGCCGGAAAGCATATCATCGCCGATATTGTCAGGCGCAGCGCAGCCGGCTGAATAGCGGCGCATGAGGAGATAAATGGCAATGAACATCAAGTCATTGAAACTGGCACTGGCCCTGACCGTGACGCTGGGCGTGGCTACCGGTCTGAAAGGCGCACAGGCAGCAGGCGAAGCCAAACATCCGGCAGCGATTGATTGGAGCTTTGCCGGTCTGTTCGGCACTTATGACCGCGATGCACTGCGCCGCGGCTATCAGGTCTATACGGAAGTGTGCGCCGCCTGCCATGGCATGAATTATGTCGCTTTCCGCAATCTTTCCCAGCCCGGCGGGCCGGAATTTTCCGAAGCCGAAGTCAAGGCGATTGCGGCCGCCTATATGGTGGAAGACGGGCCGGATGATTATGGCGACATGTTTGAGCGCCCGGCTTTGCCGAAAGACAAGTTTATCGCGCCCTATCCCAATGACAATGCGGCGCGGGCCGCCAATGGCGGCGCTTATCCGCCCGATTTATCGCTCATCACCAAAGCGCGCTCCGGCGGGCCGGATTATATTCACGCCCTGCTGACCGGCTATCAAGACCCGCCGGAAGGGGTCGAATTGCGCCCCGGCCTGTATTACAACCCCTATATGGCGGGCAGCAAAATCGCCATGCCATCGCCTTTGATGGATGATTTGCTGGAATATGGCGATGGCACACCGGCCACGGTTGAGCAAATGTCGCTGGATGTGACGCATTTTCTCAATTGGGCGGCAGAGCCGGAATTGGAAGCGCGCAAGCGCACCGGCTTTATGGTGCTTGTCTATCTGAGCATTTTCGCCGCGCTGATGTTCTTCTCAATGCGTAAAATCTGGGCTGATTTGCACTAGATAACTTATTGACCGCAGGCATTTTTGTTGCTCTCCTTGTTTTGACGAATAACAAGGAAAATAACTTCGTCATTTTTGCTGTTTTCCTTGTTTCAACAAAAACAGGGAGAAGAAAAATGACGGAATACAAGTCGATTATATGTTTTGCCAATTCCTACCGTGACAGCGGACGATGCTTTGCGGGCAAGGATATAAAAACGGGGGAATGGGTGAGACCGATATGCTCTGGTGATTCACATAGCATACCGAGGGAGAGGCAAAAATTACCTGATGAAAGCTATCCTAAATTGCTGGATGTTATCAAGGTTCCGGTCGGCAAAAAAGCAAGTTTGCTGGACGCGCCATATCAAACCGAGAATTGGTTTTTGGATGAACGGCCGTGGGAAAAAATCGGTGCATATCGATATGAGGATGCCCTGAAACTGGTCGATGAGCCGGAAAGCTTGTGGCTTTGCAATAAATCGCTCGGGACTGATGAGGTTCATGAAGACAGTTTTGGGGAAATAAAACCACCGGGTTCTTTATTGTTACTACAACTATCCGGAGTAATGACCCGAACACCCAAGTTGCGTGCTAGATTCAACCATAACGGCGTTGATTATGATTTGGCGGTAACCTGTCCGGAGGCTCAAATGCGATACGCGGACAGGAAAGTTCCAACAACGAACGGCGCTTTGTGCTGCCTAAGCCTTGCCGAACCTTTTGTGCCTTATAGAAGGAGGAGCAAATTTGCATATAAGCTGGTTGCGGGTATGATGTTCCCCATGCAATAAAACGGAACTCAAATGCTGTCTGTATATACAATCGGTCACTCTCATTTGGAGATGGCGCAATTTGTTAAATTGCTGGAAAAGCACGATATTTCAGCGATTGCCGATGTGCGTTCGCATCCCTATAGCCGTTATGTGCCGCACTATAACAGGGAAAATCTGACCGAATCACTGAAAGAAAGCGGCGTGCATTATGTCTTTCTTGGCAAGGAGCTGGGCGCGCGTCAGGAAGATGACAGGCTTTATGATACAGGCGGGAAAGTGAATTTTGACAAGGTAAGTCAGACCGAAAGTTTTCGCAGCGGGTTGGCGCGGGTGATAAAGGGCGCGCAAAGCCATAAAATCGCGCTGATGTGTTCGGAGAAAAATCCGCTGGATTGTCACCGGACACATTTGGTGGCCCGAAATCTGGTTGAGGAGGGCGTAGCAGTCAGCCATATTATGGAAGATGGGCGATTGGAAAATCACGCCGATTTAATTGCCTGCCATTTGGGCAATCAGTCAGATTTATTTATGTCTCCTGAAGATGCGTTTTATCAGAAAAAAGGCGGGGACATCGCTTTTAAGAAAGACCGCGCCTGACGCGCAATCGCAAAGGCATGTCGCATGATTAAACTCTACACGCTGGGCTTCACAAAAATTGGGGCGGAAACCTTTTTTGACCGTCTGACAAAGGCTGGTGTCGAGACATTGGTTGATATCAGGCTGAATAATGTCTCGCAATTGGCAGGCTTCGCCAAGCGTGATGATTTGGCCTATTTTTGCAGGCAGCATGGCATAAATTATCGGCATATGCCGGATTTGGCACCGACCAAGGACATTCTCGATAATTACAAAAAGAACAAAGGGTCTTGGGAAGATTATGTATCAGCCTTTCAAAAGCTGATGGAAGAAAGACAAATTGAAAAACAAGACGCCGCCGATATGCATAAGGCCTGCCTGCTCTGCAGCGAACATACACCGCATAATTGCCATAGGCGTCTAGTCGCCGAATACTGGCAGCAGCATTGGCCGGACTTGCAAGTTGAGCACTTATAGGCTTGTCGCCGCGCCCTCAAACATTAAACCGGAACAGCATGACATCGCCATCCTGCACGATATAATCCTTGCCTTCCTGGCGCAGGCGACCGGCATCGCGCGCGCCCTGTTCGCCATTATTTATCGTGTAATCGTCAAAGGCAATGGTTTCGGCCTTGATAAAGCCGCGCTCAAAATCAGTATGGATAACGCCTGCCGCCTGCGGTGCCGGCGTGCCGCGCTTAATCGTCCAGGCCCGCGATTCCTTTGGCCCGGCGGTGAAATAGGTTATCAGGTCAAGCAGCGCATAGCCGCGCCGTATCAGCCGGTTCAGCCCCGGCTCGGCCAGTCCCAATGTTTCGAGATATTCGCCGCGCTCATCATCGTCGAGCTGCGCCAGCTCTTCTTCAATCCGGGCTGAAATCACCACGGCTTCGGCCTCTTCGGCGGCCGCTTTTTCGGCAACTTTGGCGGCCAGCGCATTGCCGTCAGCGGCGCTGTCTTCCTCAACATTACAGACATAAATCACCGGCTTGGCGGTAATCAATTGCAGGTTTTTGAAGTCGCGTTCGCGGCCTTGGGGAATATCAGCCTTGCGGGCCGGTCGGCCTTCGCGCAATTCGGCCAATGCCAATTCGACCAGCTCCAATTCGTCAATTGCTGCCTTGTCTTTGGTGGTCGCTTTTTTGCGCAAACTGACTTCGCGCTTTTCAAGGCTTTCCAAATCAGCCAGCATCAGCTCGGTTTCCACCACATCGGCATCAGCCAGCGGGTCAACGCGGCCTTCAACATGGGTGATGTCGCCATCTTCAAAACAGCGCAGCACATGGGCAATTGCGTCAACTTCTCGGATATTGGCGAGAAATTGATTGCCCAACCCTTCGCCCTTGGATGCGCCGCGCACCAGCCCGGCAATATCAACAAAGCTCAGACGGGCAGGGATGCGCTGGGCGGAACCGGCAATATCGGCCAGGCTGTCAAGGCGCGCATCGGGCACCGCAACATCGCCAATATTCGGCTCAATCGTGCAGAAGGGAAAATTGGCCGCTTGCGCGCTGGCGGTTTTGGTCAGCGCATTGAACAGGGTTGATTTGCCGACATTGGGCAGGCCGACAATACCGCATCGAAATCCCATTATTGTGTCTCCTCTGTTGATGACGGTTTGTCCGCTTCCGGCAAAGCGGCGCGCATATCCTCATGCACGCGGTTTTGATAAGTGGCGTCCGCCCCGTCGCATAAAAGCGGCGCATGGCGGCTCAGCGCGGTCAGAAAGGGGGCTAGCCAGAGCGCATCCTGCTTGCTGAAATCGCCCAGCACATGACCGGTCACGCGGGTTTTATGGCCGGGATGGCCAATACCGAGCCGCGCGCGACGAAAGGCGGTTCCCCAATGCGCCTTAATGGAGCGCAGGCCATTATGGCCGGCCATGCTGCCATTTGAAACATCACGCATGCGCAGCTTGCCGGGCGGCAAATCCAGTTCATCGTAAAACACGACAATCTGTTCGCCGGTGAGTTTGAAAAATCCCGCCGCTTCCGCCAGGCTGATGCCGGAGCGATTCATAAAGGTTTGCGGTTTGAGCAACAGCACTTTTTGGTTGCCGATTTGCCCCTCAGCCAACAGGCCATGATATTTTTCACGAAAAGGCGCAAAGCCGTAATCAGAAGCCAGCCGGTCAATCAGCATAAAACCGATATTATGCCGGTGACCGGCATGCTTCTGCTCCGGGTTGCCAAGGCCGACAAAGAGTTGCATGGCCTGTTCCCTTTCGCTGCTGTTCAAAGCTGCTTGCCGCAAGGCCGACAGGCAGGGAAGATAACCGGCAAATGCCGGGTTTATTCTTCCGTGGCCTCTTCCTCACCGCCATCTTCAGCGTCGCCCGCTTCGCCATCATCAGCTTCGGCGGCTTCGCTTTTGAGACCGGCAGGTGCGGCAATGGTCGCAATGGTAAAGTCGCGGTCATCAATGACCGGCGTTACACCTTCGGGCAGGGTCACTTGCGAAATATGCAGGCTGTCATTCATTTCCGCTTCGGCCAAATCAAGGTCAATGGCGGCAGGGATGTTATCGGCCGGGCAATTCAATTCCACCGTATAGCGCACCACATTCAACACGCCGCCGACTTTCAGGCCGGGACAGGTTTCCTCATTGAGGAAGTTGACCGGCACTTCAACAGCAATTTTCGCACCTTTACCAAGGCGCAGAAAATCAGCATGCAAAACAACATCAGTGACCGGGTGAAGCTGCACATCGCGGGTAATCACACGGTGTTTTTTGCCGTCAACATCAACATCCAGCAAAGTGGACATTAATCTGCCGCTATTAAACAATTTGGTGAATTCATTTCTGTGCATGGAAATCCCCTCGGATTCCTTGTTGTCACCATAGATGACAGCCGGCACACGACCCTCGCGACGCAATGCACGAGCGATCCCCTTACCGGCCCGTTCCCGCTTTTCAGCGGTGATAGTCAGAATATCAGACATTTTTCTCTCCTATAATTCCCGCACCGGCCCATGCCGAAGCGGTCCAACCGGCTTTCCTCCAGGGGTGCAAAGCCGGACAGGTGGGCGGTTTATAGCGGTGAAACGGCCAATTATCAAGCCGAAAGCCGGATAAATATATCAATCAAAAAGGCTGGAAACCGAATGTTCATGCGAGGTGCGCTGCATGGCTTCACCAATCAGCGGCGCAATGGTGATGACGTCAAATTTGTCAGAGTCGAGTATCGCCTGTGTCGGCTGTATCGTGTCGGT
Organism: Parvibaculales bacterium; assembly: GCA_049597955.1. Classification (GTDB taxonomy): domain Bacteria; phylum Pseudomonadota; class Alphaproteobacteria; order RS24; family RS24; genus JAYPAN01. The sequence goes on along the minus strand of JBMYND010000009.1, from coordinate 36,498 downwards.
AATCAGCAATTTCTCAAGCTCGGAGGCATTGACGCGCTCAACCGCTTGACCCGACAAAACACCGTGGCTGACATAGGCTGACACGCTGACCGCACCGGCTTTTTTCAACGCGGCGGCGGCATTGCACAAAGTTCCTGCACTATCGACAATATCATCAACCAGCAGACAGGCGCGACCGGACACATCGCCGATAATGTTCATCACTTCGCTTTCTCCGGCGCGCGGGCGGCGTTTATCGACAATCGCCAAATCCGCGCCAATGCGATTGCCCAGCGCGCGTGTGCGCACCACGCCGCCCACATCGGGTGAGACGACCATCAGTTCCGCCCCGTTAAAGCGTTGGCGAATATCATCGACAAAAACCGGTGCGGCGTAAAGATTATCGGTGGGAATGTCAAAAAAGCCCTGTATTTGACCGGCATGCAGGTCAAGGGTCAGCACTCTGTCAGCGCCGGAGGCAACAATCAAATTGGCCACCAGCTTGGCCGAAATCGGCGTGCGCGGCCCCGGCTTGCGGTCTTGGCGTGCATAGCCGAAATAGGGCAGAACGGCGGTTATCCGACACGCCGAAGCCCGTCGCAACGCATCAATCATAATAAGCAATTCCATCAAATGGTCATTTGACGGAAAGGAAGTGGATTGGATGACAAAAACATCCTCGCCGCGCATATTTTCCTGAATTTCGACAAAAATCTCATTATCGGCAAAGCGGCGCACATCGCATTTGGCCAGCGGGATTTCCAAATAGGTGCTGATGGATTCGGCCAGAGGCAGGTTACTGTTACCGGAAATAATCTTCATCTGGACGCCTCCTGACTCGCTTTCGCCTTTTGTAACAAAGCCTTTACAAAGCCGCAATTTATAGTTTGGGTTTTCCCCGATTTTGCCTGAGCGACAAACCGATTTTCAGCGCAGGCAAATGGCGCTTAATTGCCGCCCATAATCAGCAAGCCCGTCATGCGTGTTGCGCCGGTGGGAAAAAAACATATCCGCCTCACCATAAGTGCAGCGCGCCATATTATGAGCCGTGACACCGGCTTGGGCGAAGCGCGCCAAGATAAAGCCGGGCAGGTCAAACATAGCGTGGCCGGCGCGTTGGGCGGGGGCGAAAAACCGGTTGCTGTCTTCATGGCTGCGGGCAAAAGCGGCGATAAATTCCGGCCCGACTTCATAGGCTTGCGGCGATATGCAAGGGCCGATAATGGCCATCATCGTCTCCGGCCTTGCCCCATGACTGTGCATCATGGTGAGCGTTGCCTCAATAATGCCGCTTTGTGCGCCACGCCAACCGGCATGAATGGCGGCCACCAGACCGACTTGCCGGTCGGCCATTAATATCGGCGCGCAATCGGCGGTCAACACAGCCAGCGCAATGCCGGGGCAATCAGTGACCAGCGCATCGGCGGATTTTTCATGCGCCGCTTCCGCCTCGGCCGCATTGGCAATAAAAACGCAATCGGCGCTGTGGGTCTGGTTAACCGTGGCCAGATGCGTGACATCCAGCCATTGCTTTATACGCGCCCGATTGGCATCGATATTTTCGCGTGCATCGGCTGAGCCATAACCGACATTCAACCCGGCATAAATCCCTTGTGATTTGCCGCCTTGGCGGGTGAAAAAGCCATGCGTCACATCCAATTCGCTATCGGTCAGGGCATGATGTATCAGTGGCGACAAAATCGTCATGCGGCAAACCCTGCCAATTCCGGCCAATCGCCATGCGCCGCGCCCAGCACTTTGAATAACAGCCCCATCTGGTCATCACCGACCAGCCGGTCGCGCTCCCCCAATATGCGTTGCTGATGGGCCGGGCTGGCCTCGACCAGCGCAGCGCAGCGTAAATCAAGGCCGAGATGGCGCAAAAACACGCCTTGCGTGGTAACAGGCGCTGCGCGAAGGCCGGATTTGTCAGCCAGCCTGTGCAGCAGGGCGAAATTGACATGCGCCGTTAAATCGGCCAGCCCCGGCTCGTCCAGCGGGTCAACCGGCGTGTGATGTTTCAACGCTTGAAAACTGTCGCCAATACGCGGCTGTGCATAGCCGTAATCAATCGCCAAAAGCGCGCCGCCATGGCGGCCAATATGCGCGCTCATTTCCGACATTACCGCCTCGACCAGCGGCGCGGCTTCGACAATATCGCCAATCTCAATTTGCTCGGGCAGCAAACCGGCCTGTATCGGCGAAAACGGATTGGCAATTGTCTGGCCATTGCTGAAACGCAGGCCGGTTTTGTCGTCATTGGCGGCAATAGCGATTTCCGCCCAACCATCGGCCAAGCGGCGATATTGGGCGATTGGCAGAGCGTCGAAAAACTCATTGGCCAATACAATGCTTGGCAAGGCCGGCAAGCTGGTCACGCTGTCATGCCAATGCGCATGAGGAACGGCTTGTCGTTGCAAGGCGCGCAATTTTGGGCTGGTTTCGACAAAATGTACCTGCACGGCGTCGCCAAAGCCTTTGGCATGGGCGGCAGCGCGCAGCGCATCGGCCATTAGCGTGCCGCGCCCGGGGCCAAGTTCGACCAGTGCAAAAGGCGCCGGGCAGCCTGCGCGGTGCCATAAATCAGCACACCAAGCGCCAAGCAATTCGCCAAACATTTGGCTGACTTCCGGCGCGGTAATGAAATCGCCGCCATCTTGCCGCGCAATACCGAAGGGCTGACGCTGCATATAATAGCCATGCGTGGCATCGCCCAGCGCGCGCGCCATATAATCGGCCAAGGCCATCGGGCCATTGCGGTCAATTTCATCCAACAAAATGGTTTTCAGTGCGGTCATTTGGCGACGGGGTTTTTCAGCGCGAAGAAAATAAAACCAAGCCCGGCCAGCAGCATGGGCAGAGACAGGATTTGCCCCATGGTCAAACCGAAACTCAAAAAGCCGAGATGGGCGTCGGGTTGGCGCACCAATTCAACCAATATGCGCGCCAGCCCGTAACCGCTCAAAAACACACCGGTCGCCAGGCCGGGCCGCGCCAAAGCCTGTTTGCGCCATATCAAAAATGCCAGCAGGGCAAATAAGAGGAGACCTTCAAGCGCCGCCTCATAAAGCTGGCTTGGATGACGCGGCAATGGCCCGCCATTGGGAAATATCACCCCCCAAGCGACATTGGTTGTCCGACCCCATAATTCACTATTGATAAAATTGGCCAGCCGCCCGAAAAACAGGCCAATCGGCACGGCGGCGGCAATCATGTCGCCAAGCGAAAACAAAGCAATCGCATGGCGACGGGCAAATAATATCACCGCCACAATAACGCCGAGCAGGCCGCCATGAAACGACATGCCGCCTTGCCAAACAGCGATAATATCGCCCGGATTGGCCGCATAATAGGCGGTGTTGTAGAAAGTCACATAGCCAAGCCGCCCGCCGAGAACGACACCCAGCGTCACCCAAAGCAGCAAATCGTCAATTTGCGCCTCGCTGGCCGGTGCCTGTTTCGGCCATATTGCACTGCGCCGCGCCAGCAGCACCACATAGCGCCAGCCAAGCAGCAGCCCGGCAATATAGGCCAGCGCATACCAGCGCAAGGCGAATGGCCCGATTTGGAATATCACCGGGTCAATATCGGGAAAGGGCATGGTTGGCTCCGCTAAAGGCAGGGATTAAAATTCGCTTGCAATATAGCATAACTGACCGCACTGTGCGGCCATGAGCGATATGAAAACAAAGTTTCTTGATGATTTTGCCGGTTTGGCGACCGGTCTGGGGATTGCCGCGCAAGGCGCGCGCGCGGAAGTCGAACAGGCTTTGCGCGCCCGGTTTGACGCTTTTTTGAATGAGGCGGCGCTGGTCTCGCGCGAAGAGTTTGAAGCGGTGCGGGATATGGCGGCGGCGGCGCGGGCTGAAAATGACGCTTTGCGGGCCGAGCTTGATGCGCTGAAGGCGCAGCTCGACAAAACCGCCAAATAGGCTGCGCGGGCGCCAATTACGGGTCAATGACGTCTTGCAAAAAGGCGCGCGTATCAGCGGCGGTTTTTTCGGGGATTTCTTCCATCGCCAAATGACCGACATTGGCATAGCCGACCAATTGCGAATTGAAAATGGCGGCATGCATGCGCACCCCATATTCCAGCTTGATGAGTTGGTCTTCCGCACCCCATAAAATAAGCGTTGGCGCGGTGATTTCGCCGAGCCGCGACTCGATTTTGGTGCCGCTTGGCGGATTGGAAAAGCGGATAATACTGGCTTCGCGATTGCCGGTCATGCGCAATAATTCCCAATAGCGGTCAACCATTGCATCGGTCACAAAATTATCCGGGTCGGCAACCACACCGCGCAATGTGTCCTCAATCATAAAGCGCGGGGTGATGTAGCGCATAAGCGATAAAAGCAGCGCAGAGGAAGTCAGCCGGAATGCCCCAACCGCTTCATCATCGGCCTTGCGCGCCATGCCGCCTGATGAAATCAGCACCAGCGCCTTTGTCCGGTCGGGATGTGACAGGGCAAATTGTAACGCCACCGCACCGCCCATGCTGTTGCCCGCCAGCACGATGCGGTCAAGTTTCATAATATCAGCAATTTCGCGGGTAAATTGCGCCATTGCCGCGACCGAATAATCATCACCCGGCACCGGGCCGGTCAGGCCGTGGCCGGGCAGGTCAAAACTTATCAAGCGATAAGTGTCGCCCAATTGCGCCACCCAAGGCTCCCAGCTATGCAGCGATGCATTGGAGCCGTGCAGCAGAAACAGGGCCGGGCCGTCACGATTGCCTTCATCGCGTATATGGGCTGTTGCGCCGGAGGGCAGGGTAAAAAAAAATGACGCGTCATTGCGATATTTCTCAACAACCGTCTCACGCGGCAAGTCGGCCGAAATCAGAAAGGACGAGCTGACCAACAGGACAACCAGCAGTCCCAAAACCAAAAATGAAAATGTGCCGACCAAGCGTGCCATTTATTGCTCCCTCTTAGGGCAAAATTGGCAGTGTTCGAGGGCTACGGCAAGCTAAAATGCCGGCAGTTTGTGGGCGTCTTTGCGATAGCGATAGCGGGTTGAACAATAGGGGCAAATGATTTCATCATCGCTGCCCATGTCGAGATAGACATGCGGATGGTCATAAGGCGGCGAGGCACCAATGCATTGAAATTCGCGCACCGGAACAAAAATCTCGGCTTCTCCGGCGTCATTGCTGAATTTCGGGATATGTGAATCGGCCAAGCCAACCTCCATGTGAAACTGCGCCTGATATAGCCGGAATTATGCAGCCCCGCAAGCGGTGAGGTGGCGCTTTTCGGCCTATTCGCGCACGGGTGGCATGCCCAGCAACATGCCGCCATCGACAACCAGCAATTGACCGGTCACATGCCGCGCATCGCGCCCGGCAAAAAATAATATCGGCCCGGTAATATCATCCGGCCCGGCCACTTGATTCATTGGTGTGACCGCCTTTTGCCCTTCGGAAATGCGGGTAAAAGCCTCTTCGCCCAACGCATTGCGGAACCAATCCGTGCCAACAAAACCGGGACATACCGCATTGACCCTGATTTTTTCCGGCCCCAGCGCGCGTGCCAGCCCCAAAGTCATGGAGTTTAACGCGCCTTTGGAAGCGACATAGGCCAGCGATGACCCGACGCCGCGCACGCCGGCAACCGAGGATATATTGACAATGGAGGGCGCGTCGCTGTTTTTCAAATGCGGCCGTGCCAGTTTAATCATTTGATATGGCCCGATAAGGTTGAGGCCGTAAATCTGTTCGAAATCATCTTGGCTCAAGCCTTCCAAATTGGCGTGGTCAACAAATTTCGTGGTGCCGGCATTATTGACCAAAATGTCAAGCTGGCCGAAATGGTCAAGTGCTGCATCAATCAGGCGTTGGCCATCGCTTTCTTGCGACACATCGGCCTGTACGGCGACCGCCTGCCCACCGGCTTTTTGGCATTCGGCGACAATCGCCTCGGCCGCTTCGGCATTATTGGCGTAATTAATGATGATATTGGCACCACCGGCGGCAAAACCGCGTGCCGCAGATGCCCCGATACCGGCTGAGGAGCCGGTGACAATCACTGTCTGGCCTGAAAAATCTGTCATTGATATGTCCTCCCAAATAGGCGGGCTTATTTGCCCTTGAAAATTGGCGACCGCTTTTCCAAAAACGCTTTGCGCCCCTCGGCATAATCGGCGCTGGACAGGCAATCGGTCAATCTCTGCCTGATATCTTCTTCTGCTGAGTCGGGATTTTCCAGAATAAATTTCGCCGTTTGCAAGGTTTTGGGTGCATTGGCAGAAATCTGCGCCTGCAAAGCTGCCAATTCTGCCTCAAACCGGTCGGCCGCCACGCAATAATCTATTGCGCCCATATCCAACGCCGCCGCCGCGTCAAACCGGCGGGCGGTGAATAATATGTCGCGCGCGCGCGCCGTGCCGACAATCGCGGCCAGCCGCCGCGTCGCATTGGCCGGATAAGCCAGCCCCAAACGCGCGGCAGGAATGGCGAATTGGCTGTCACTGCTGGCCAGTCTTATGTCACAAGCCAGCGCCAATCCCATGCCGCCGCCAATACAATAGCCTTGAATGGCGGCCAGTGTCGGCACGGCACATTGCGCCAGCGCCTCAAAGCCATGCTCGGTTGCCGCATCATAGCGACTGCCTGTCGGGCCGCTAAAGGCGTCCTCAAACTGGGCAATATCGGCACCGGCGACAAATGCCTTGTCCCCCGCCCCACGCAACATAATCAGCCGCATATCGGCCATGCCGGCAAGCTGTTCAACCAAGGCGGGAAGCGCCTGCCAGGCTTGTAAATCAAGCACATTGTGGCGCTCCGGACAGGCAAACACAATATGACCGACAAGCCCTTGCGCCGCGTCTCCCGCGCCCATTTCGACATATCCGGCTTGCAGTCGCGCCGCGCCGCTATCCATAATCGTGCAGGCGGCGGGCAAGTAATTGGCTTGGCTCATTGGTCTGTCTCCTTGAGGAAAGCAATCAGGCTTTCATAGGCGCGTTTGTCTTGCACCATGAATAAATGCCCGCCCTCGAAAAATTCAATTGTCGCATTTGGCAGCCGGTCGGCCATATTTTGCATGGCGCGCGGCAGGGCGATGCCATCATATTTGCCACCGCCAAGCCAGACCGGGCAGTTGATTTGCGCCAGCCTGTCCCAGCAATCATGGCCGCGCCGCGCTTGCAATTGGCCGTGCCGCCCGCGCGTGTGACCGGTTTCACCGGTATAAGCCGATCTGTCCATGCGCGCCCGCACAGTTTCCAGAATTTGCGGATTGGCATCAATCCACGCATCATCAAGCCGTGTATCGGAGAGTTTGATATAGCTTCTGAGATAATCTTCTTCGCTCAAGGCTTCCAACTCATGCAGCGGATAAGAGGCCAGCCCGTCACCGCCCGGCGAGGTGCACAGCAGCGCCATTTTTTCAACCCTTTCGGGATGGCGCAAAGCCAGCTCTTGCGCCACCATACCGCCAAAAGAAAGACCAATAATCGGCAAATTGTCATAGCCCAACGCATCCATCAGCGCGGCGGCGTCATCGGCATAGGCTTGCATTGTATAGCCGCCATCGGGTTTGTCGGTCTGACCAAGCCCGCGCTGGTCATAGCAAGTTAAATGAAAATGGCGGGCCAGCGGGCTGTCCATCACATTTGGACGAACCCGCAAATCACCGCCCGTGCCGTTAATTGCCAGCACCGGTGCGCCGTCGCCCTTTTGCGCGACGAAAAAAGTCAAATATCGGGTTTTGACAAAGGGCATGGGCTGGTATTTCCTCCGGCAAGACGCATCTTGCGCGCCTTCCGGCGGCAATGCTAGTCTGCTGCATGGCGGCGTGCAAAACATTTATGCGGTCGCGCAGACGGGAGAAGCCAATGTCGAAACCAGATGAACAGGCAAGCGCCGGAATAGACCATCTTGACCCGGTCTGGTCGCAAGTGCGCGCAGAGGCGGTAAAGCGGGCGGCGGCGGAGCCGTCTTTGTCGGGCTTTCTGCACACGACAGTCTTGAATCAGGCGCGGCTGGAAGATGTGGTTGCCGGTCATTTGGCCGAAAAAATGGGTAATTCTGAATTGGGGCCGTCGGTTTTGCGCACGGCTTTTGAAGAAGCTTACAATGCTGATACGGCGATTGGCACGGCCATGCGCGCCGATATTGTCGCCACTTGCGACCGCGACCCGGCCTGCCAATCCTATTTGGAGCCGGTGCTGTTTTATAAAGGTTTCATGGCGTTGCAAGCCTATCGGGCCGCGCATTGGCATATTGGGCAGGGGCGACGCACAATGGCGCTTTATGTTCAAAATCGCGCCTCGGAAACATTTCAGGCTGATATTCACCCGGCGGCCAAAATCGGTCAGGGCGTGTTTATCGACCATGCCACCGGCGTGGTTATTGGCGAGACGGCTGTGGTCGGCGATGATGTCTCTATGCTGCATTCAGTGACATTGGGCGGCAGCGGCAAGGAAAGCGGCGACCGGCATCCAAAAATCGGCAATGGCGTGCTGATTTCGGTCGGTGCCAAAGTGCTGGGCAATATCCGGGTTGGTGAATGTGCCAAAATTGGCGGGGGCAGTGTGGTGCTGACCGATGTGCCGGCCTATTCAACAGCGGTCGGCGTGCCGGCGAAAATTGTCGGTAAAGTTTCATCGCCGACACCATCGCGGCAAATGGATCACAGTGTCGAGCAAAAGGATTTTGGCGAAAATATCTGAACTGTGGTGCTGCCGCGCAAATTTTGAGCAAATGGGAGGGGAAAATGGGACGTTTGCAAGGAAAAACCGCCTTTGTATCAGGCGGCGCGAAAGGTCTGGGCGCGGAAATGGCGCGCGTCATGCATGGCGAAGGTGCCAATGTGATGATAACCGATGTGTTGGAAGCCGAGGGCCAGGCTTTGGCAGGCGCGCATGAAAATATGCGCTTTATGACCCATGACGTGACCGATGAGGCGCGTTGGGAAGAAGCGATGGCCGCAACAAAAGACGCTTTTGGCGGGCTGCATGTCATGGTCAATAATGCCGGTATCGCCCATGATGCGACACCGATGGAAGACACCACGCTTGAGCAATGGCGCAAAGTCACGGCGATTGATTTGGATGGCGTTTTCCTCGGCTGCAAACATGCAGTGCGGCTGATGAAACAGGGGCCGGGCGGCAGCATTATCAATATATCGTCAATCTATGGCATTGTCGGCTCGGCCGGACAGGCACCCTATCACGCGGCCAAAGGCGGTGTGCGGCTGTTGACCAAATCGCTGGCGCTGGAACTCGGCGGGCTGGGTTATAATATCCGCGTCAATTCTGTGCATCCGGGTTTTGTCGGCACGGATATTTTGCGCGACGGGATTCGCGTGGCGGTGGAAAAAGGCGCAATGGCCGGAGAAAATGAAGCAATTGAAATGCTGACCATGCAAACCCCGTCGGGCCGTATTGGCGTGCCGCGCGACATCGCCAATGGCGTTTTGTTTCTGGCTTCCGATGAATCGGAATGGATGAATGGGGCCGAACTGGTTGTTGACGGGGGCTTCACAGCGCACTAGCTTGGCGGCGCAATATCCCAAAGGAGTCAGTGATGAATAATGATGAGATAATCCGTGTGCAAACCTATTTGCGCTTGAAATTTCAAAATGACATGCTGACCCTGAAGCGCGGTGCCAAGGATGATATGGTCGAAGTTTTCCTCGAAGATGAGTTTATCGGCACCATGTTCCGCGATGATGATGAAGGCGATATTTCCTATTCCTTCAATATGGCGATATTGGAGTTCGATCTGCCTACGATTTAGCGGCTGGCTGACATGCTTGCCGCGCCGCGCTATTCGCTGGTGCGTGCTGCCGCCCGGAAATTGCGGATAAGCGCGCGTATATTGGCGTCCAATTCTTCCCATTGCGGCAAAATATGCCGTTTGAAGCGATAGCTGACCTGTGCCGTGCCGCCCAGCGCAAATCGGCTTTCGCATTGCGCACCGGCAATATCGGGGGCGTCGCATAATAATAAGGGCGGGGCGAGGCGCTTTTCGCGCGTGCCGAAAGGCAGGCCGCGAAATAATTGCTTGCCGGCATAGGGAGCGTCATCGCGGAAGTTAAAAACTTGCAGCCCATTATCATCAACTGTCCCGCTATCGCGCAAATAGGGTTTGTAAATCGCGTCAAATCGACGTCTTTCGGGCAACGTATCCGCGCCGCTGCGCAGGCTGATGATAATCAGTGAAGAATTATCATCCGTGCGCAGGAAATCAGCCGCCAAATCTTGTCGGAACGGCACTAGCTCCGGGCCAAGCACTTGCAGGTCAATATGCTCCATCAGCCCGGCACGTCGCGCCCGGCGCGAGCGCGTATAATGCGCCGGAATGGCAAATAAAGTGCCGCCCACTTCAACCCGCACACGCGCCGAAGACGATGAGGGCAGGTAAGACGCACCGCGAATAATATCCAAGCCGGGGCCAAAATAGATAAAGCTGACCAAAAGCGAACAGGCAAAAATGGCGGCAAACAGCGTGGCCGGTATAATCCAGACCGGCCATTCATGCTCGGGTATGGCGCGCGACAAAATGCGTTTCAACATGTTTCCTACTCGACACAGGCCCATTTCGGTTTACGATGCAACCGGTCACAACAGCTAGCACGTTAATCGGGGGGAGGGAACATGCCGATTTACACACTTGGAGACAGAATACCGGAATTTCCCGCCAGCGGAAATTATTGGGTTGCGCCTGATGCGCAAATTATCGGCTCCATTATCTTGCATGAAAATGCCAGTATTTGGTTTGCTGCCGTGCTGCGCGGTGACAATGAACCCATTGTTATTGGTGAAAATTCCAATGTTCAGGACGGGGCGGTTATGCATACCGATCCGGGCTGTCCCTTGACGCTGGGCCGCAATGTGACGATTGGCCATCAGGCGATGTTGCATGGCTGCACCATTGGCGATAATTCGCTTGTCGGCATTGGCGCGACCATACTCAATGGGGCAAAAATTGGTCGCAATTGCCTGATTGGCGCCCATGCGCTGGTTGGTGAGGGCAAAGATATACCGGATAATTCAATGGTGTTGGGCATGCCCGGCAAAATTGTCCGCGAATTGGACGAGGCCAATGAAAAAATCATGATTGCCTCGGCCACACATTACGTCGAAAACTGGCAGCGTTACGCCGCCCAATTAAAGGAGCATAAAAATGATTGATAATGCGGATTATATTATTGTTGGCGCCGGCAGCGCCGGTTGTGTCTTGGCCAATCGGCTGAGCGAAGACGGCAAGCACTCTGTCTTATTATTGGAGGCCGGCCCGCGCGACAAAAACCTGTTCATCCACATGCCGGCGGGCTATTCCCAGCTTGTGCCGGAGAAAAATGACAATAATTACGGCTTTGAAACCGAAGCGGAAGAAAATATGGGCGGGCGGCGCATGTATTGGCCACGCGGGCGCGGCTGGGGCGGCTCTTCCTCGATTAATGCCATGGTCTATATTCGCGGCAATGCATGGGATTACGACCATTGGAGCCAGCTTGGCAATAAGGGCTGGTCGTATGAAAGCGTGCTGCCCTATTTCAAAAAAGCCGAAAATTTCGAGGGCGATGGCGATGATGCCTATCATGGCCAAGACGGGCCGCTATCGGTGAAAAAATCCGACCGCGAAAATGACACTTTGCTTGATGTGTTTGTTGAGGCCGGTGAGCAGGCCGGATTTCCGCTGACCCATGATTTCAATGGCCGCCAGCAGGAGGGCTTTTCGCGCTATGAACATACGATTCGCGGCTCCAAAAGATGCAGCGCGGCACGGGCCTATCTGCATCCGGCGCTGACGCGGCAAAATCTGCACACGCAGACCGATATTACGGTTGATAAAATCATCTTTGACGGAAAAACGGCAACCGGTGTGGTGCTGTCGCAAAACGGTCAAAGCCGCACAGTGACGGCCAATAAAGAAATTATTTTGTCGGCCGGGGCGATTAACTCGCCGCAAATCTTGATGCGCAGCGGGGTGGGCCGAGCTGAAGACATCAAGCCGCATGGTATTGATATGACGCATGAATTGAACGGTGTCGGCCAGAACTTGCAAGACCATCTTGGCGTGGTCAGCCAATTTGCCTGCACGCAAAATGTGACTTTGCACCGTTCGGCAAGCTGGTGGCGCACGCAATTGGCCGGGGTTCAGTATTTGCTGTTTGGCAAAGGCGATGCCTCATACCCGCCGACCGCGGCCGGGGCGTTTATCAAATCGCACCCTGACAAGGCGATACCGGATATGCAAATCCACTATGTGTCAGTTGCTGTGCCGGATGTGCATGGCCGCAGCGATATTCCCCAACGCCACGGCTTTTCCTCCATTGTTTATGGTTGCCGTCCGGAAAGCCGGGGCTATCTGACGCTGAAATCAGCCGCGCCGGAAGACGCGCCTGCCATGCACCCGAATTATCTGTCGGCAGAGCAGGATGTGGTCGATATTCGCAATGGCTTCCGTGAAACGCGGCGCGTTTTCATGCAACCGGCCTTTGATGCTTATCGCGGCGCGGAATTAAAGCCGGGGCCGGATGTCAATATCGACAATGATGACGAGCTTGACGGGTGGATTAGAGCAACCGGTGAAACCCTCTATCATCCGGTCGGCACTTGCAAAATGGGCAATGACCCAATGGCGGTGACCGATGAGAATGGGCGCGTTCACGGGCTTGACGCTTTGCGGGTGGTTGATGCCTCGCTGATGCCGACGCTGATTGGTGGCAATACCAATGCGCCGACCATTATGATGGCAGAGAAAATTGCCGACCATATTCGCGGACAGGCATTTTTGCCGCCGCAGCAAACCGCGTGAGGGGGCTTTATGTCAGGACAAACCCATTTTGAGTTTTTCTTTGATATTTCCTCGCCTTGGACTTATCTGGCCTTTGCGCGGGTGGAAGATTTGGCGGCGCGCTGCGGCGTTGAGATTGACTGGAAGCCGGTTTTGGTTGGCGGTGTTTTCAATGCGGTCAATGAGACTGTCTATGAGGCGCGCGCCAATCCGCATCCGGTGAAAGGGCGCTATTATGTCAAGGATTTGAAGGATTGGGCGGCTTATTGTGGCGTTGAGATTGGCAATCCGCCGGTCTTTCCTTTGCGCGCTGTCGGCGTGATGCGGGCGGCTTGCTATGCGCTGCAAGAAAATTGTCTGCCGCAATTTTCCAACTTGGCTTTCCATGCCTATTGGGGCGAATTGCGCGATATCAGCCAGCCGGAAGAATTGGCCGCTTTGGCCACCGCCGCCGGTATGGATGCCGCCGCCTTGGCCGAGGCAGTGGGCAGTGATGCGATAAAAGCGCAATTGCGCGCCAATACGGATGAGCTGATAGCGCGGGGCGGCTTTGGCTCGCCGACCATGTTTATCAATGAAACGGATATGTATTTCGGCAATGACCGCCTGCCTTTGGTTGAGGCGGCCTTGATGCGTGCCGGGGCTAAAAAGTGAGCGAAACCGACGCCCCGCGTGAGCCCATATTACGGGCGCCAGCCATAATATTATGGCTGTGCGGACTGTATTTACTGGTGCAAATTGTGATGGCGACATCGGGGCCGGGGTCGCAAAGCTTTTTTCTGGTGCATCTCGGTCTGTTTCCGGCGCGGTTTTTTGCTGAAGGGCTTAACGGTCTGCCCGGTGGCTTGGGGCAAGGGCTGGTCACGCTGGTCAGCTATAGTTTTTTGCATGGCGGCTGGTCGCATTGCATTTTGAATATGGTCTGGTTGTTGGCCTTTGGCGCGCCGGTGGCGCAACGTATGGGAACAAGGCGGTTTTTGCTCTTGTTTCTGCTGTGCATTGTGCTGGCCGGTTTGGCGCAAATTATGGTCGCCCCGCGCGCTGACTGGCTGATACCAATCATTGGCGCATCGGGCGGTGTGTCGGGCATGATGGGTGCGGCCGCGCGCTTTGCGTTCCCCGAAACGCGCTGGCTCAGCCCGCAAGCGGCCCGTGCGGCGCGGCCCTTGCTGGCACTGCGCGATGTGCCGAAGCGACGTCCGGTCATTATGTTTATTATTATTTGGCTGGGACTGAATATGATTTTCGGCCTGTTGGGGCCGGGCGGCTATGCCACGCCGGACGGGCAACCGGCCAATATCGCTTGGGTTGCCCATTTGGCCGGATTTTTCACCGGTCTGTTTGCTATTGGCCTGATTGAACGCCCGCCCTTGTCGGCTTCTGGCGGGCCGGGCAATGTGGATTATGGGGATTGGAAAAAATAATCGCCCTTCTTATGGCTTGCCATGTGCGGCAGCCTGTCGCACTATGACAGGAGAAAGAGGTGATGCATGAGCATAAAAGCCATTTTGAACAATAAAGGTGCTGATGTGATTGCCATTGACGGCAATCAGACAGTGCGCGAAGCCTTGCGGGTAATGGCGCGCCGCCAAATTGGTGCGCTGGTTGTCGCCGGGGGTGGTGATGGGTGCCAGGGCATATTCACCGAGCGCGATGTTATGCGCGCTTTGGCCGAAGGCGATGCTGCAATCCTTGACGATGCTTTGTCGCGCCATATGACGCCGCGCCCGCAAAGCATAAGTCCGGAAACTTCGGTCGATGAGGCGATGGAAATTATGACGGAAAAGCGGTTCCGCCATTTGCCGGTCATGCGCGATGATGTGTTATGCGGCATTGTATCAATTGGTGATTTGGTCAATTTCCGCATCAACCAGACCGAGCTTGAAGCCCAAGCTCTGCGCGATTATATCAAAACCGGCTGACGCCTAGAGCTTGGTCGGATTGGGAGCGTCGCCATAAACCGCAACCGGGTCGAAGACTTTTTCATCTTCCTCGAAAGTCAGCGTGACCGGGCTGTCGGGCAGGCTTCCGGTTGGCAGGGAACGGTAGAAGCAGGAGCGATAGCCAACATGGCAGCTTGCGCCATTGCCACCCACGCGCACCCGCATCCAGACGCAATCCTGGTCATCATCAATGCGCATTTCGACAATATGCTGCACCAAGCCCGACGTTGCGCCCTTATGCCATATCGCCGCGCGCGAACGCGAATAATAATGCGCTTCACCGGTGGCGATGGATTTTTGCAAGGCTTCTTCATTCATATAGCCATGCATCAGCAATTCACCGCTGTCATAATCAGTGGTAACGGCGGGTATCAGGCCATTGGCGTCGAATTTCGGCGCCAGCTCATGGCCTTCTTCAACCTGTTCAACAGTTTCGCGTTGCGCAAAAATACCGGTCATAACTGTCCTCTTCAGTTGGAACAGTCGGACTTATAAGGCTAGCGGCTGACCATGGCAAGGAAACGCGCTTCCATTTTCGGATCTTCGGCAAAAACACCGGTAAATTGCGTGGTAATCGTGGCCACATCCGGTTTTTTAATGCCGCGCGTTGTCATGCATTGGTGCTTGGCATCAACCAAAATGGCGATACCGGCCGGTTCCAGCACGCGCTGGATGCAATCAACAATTTGCGCCGTCATGGTTTCCTGCGTTTGCAGGCGTTTGGCGAAAATCTCAATCACCCGCGCCAATTTGGAAATGCCGACCACTTTATCTACCGGCAGATAGGCAATATGCACTTTGCCGAGAATGGCGACCATGTGATGCTCGCAATGGCTTTCCAGCGCAATATCGCGCAGCATGACCATATCGTCATAGCCTTCTACATCTTCAAAAGTGCGGCCCAGAACGGCTTCCGGGTCTTCTTCATAACCGGCGAAAAACTCTTGATAGGCGCTGACAACGCGCTTGGGCGTATCAACCAGCCCCTCCCTGTCCGGATTGTCTCCGGCCCAGGCAATCAGTGTCCGAACTGCGGCTTCCGCCTCTTCGCGTGAAGGTTTATCCACTTTAATGTCCCGTTCTCTAACTGCAGGCGGTTTTCCGCCTTCGATAAAAGCATCCATAATTTGCCTCACCCTACGGGAAATACGTCCCGGTATTCGTCAGGCATGCCGGGATTGCCCGCAAACTCTCTGGCCCCCGGCGGTCATGCCTTATGACATGATACGGATGAAAAGCCCTCTGCAAAAATATGCACAGTGTTTTGCCAAAATGCAAAATCAAAGCACCAATGCGACGACAGGACACGGTCCGCAGCCAAAACTTGATACGTTTAATTTAGGCTCATGGTTCACAATTGCAAATCAATCATTGCTTGCAGCGCGGGGGGTGGCTCGCTTATGGTGCGGCCATGTTGCGCTTGCATAATAATTTGACCCGCCAAAAACAGGATTTTGCGCCTGCTGACCCGGCCCATCTGCGCATCTATGTGTGCGGCCCGACCGTTTATGGCGCGGCGCATATTGGCAATGCGCGCCCTGCTGTGGTGTTTGATGTGCTGGTGCGCCTGCTTCGGCGGCTTTACCCGAAAGTCACCTATGCCCGCAATATCACCGATATTGATGATAAAATTAACGCCCGCGCCGCCGAAGAAGGGGTCGATATCAGCGTGATAACCGAACGCTATTACGCACAATATATGACCGATATGGGCGCTTTGGGGGTTTTGCCGCCCGATATTGAGCCGCGCGCCACCGACCATATTGGCGCTATGTTGGCGATGATGGAGGCGCTGGTCGCAAGCGGCCATGCCTATGCGGCAGAAGGTCATGTGCTGTTTGATGTCAGCAAGGATGATGCCTATGGCGGCCTGTCCAATCGCAGCCTTGACGATATGCTGGCCGGTGCGCGGGTCGAAATTGCGCCCTATAAGAAAAATCCCGGTGATTTTGTGCTGTGGAAACCCTCGCCGCCCGAATTGCCGGGCTGGGACAGCCAATGGGGCAGGGGACGGCCCGGCTGGCATATTGAATGCTCGGCAATGATTGCCGAACATCTTGGCACAACGATTGACATTCACGGCGGCGGGGCGGATTTATTGTTTCCGCATCATGAAAATGAATGTGCGCAAAGCCGCTGCGCGCATAATGCGCCGCTTGCCCGCTTCTGGCTGCATAATGGCATGCTTAATATATCCGGCGAGAAAATGTCGAAATCCTTGGGCAATATCGCTTTGGTCAAGGATTTGCTGGCCGACACGCCGGGCGAGGCGATAAGGCTGGCTTTGCTGCAAGGCCATTATCGGCAAGTGCTTGATTTCACCCCGCAATTGCTGGAGCAATCGGTGAAGAATCTCGACCGGCTTTATGGCGCATTGCGCGATGCGGCGGATATGGAAACGGTCGTGGCCGACCCGCCTGCCGGTTTCATGGCCGCTTTGGCCGATGATTTGAACACCGCCAAGGCGCTGGCGGAATTATTCACGCTGGCCAAAAACCTGCACACACCGCAAGACAAGGGCGCGCTTTTGGCTGCCGGGGCGATTATGGGTATTTTGCAGCAACCGCCGGAAGATTGGTTTGCCGTAGAGCCGGGCGATATTGACGCTGCCGCGGTGGAACAATTGCTGCAAGAGCGCGCTGCCGCCCGCGCCGCGCGTGATTTTGCCGCTGCCGATGCGGTGCGCGATAAATTAACCGAAATGGGCGTGGTGATTGAAGACACGCCCGAAGGGACAAAATGGCACCTCGCAAGATAGGCGGCAAAGTCTTATCTTAAACCCATGATGAATGATTTATACAATCAGCGCATTTTGCAATTGGCTGCCGATATTCCCCATATCGGCCATTTGGACGCGCCTGCCGCCAAGGCCGATGCCGTCTCGCGCCTGTGCGGCTCGAAAGTGCATGTTGAACTGTCGCTTGGCGCTGATGGGCGGGTCGGTGAATTTGCCCAAATTGTCGAGGCTTGCGCGCTGGGACAGGCCAGCAGCTCGGTCATGGCGCGCGAGATTATCGGCAGCACGCCGCAGGAATTGCGCGATTTGGCCGCTGCCATGCGCGCCATGCTGAAGCAAGCCGCCCCGCCGCCGCACAAGGCCGGGCTGGATGCGCGCTGGAAAGATTTGCAAGTATTGGAGCCGGTGCGCGACTATCCCAATCGCCACGCCTCAACCCTGCTGACTTTCGACGCGGTGGAAGACTGCCTCACCCAATTGGGCGTGTGAGGGGTTATAATGCCGCGCATTGCTGATAAAGCCGCTTATTGTCGGAATTAATCTCAAATTTGATGTCGCAGCTCAAATCGTGCAAATCGACCAGCGTATAGGTTTTCGGCCAATAAAATTGCCCTTCATTGTCCATTTCAAAAGCCACCAGAAAATGGCGCGCGTCATGCACGACTTTGAAATCATCGGAAGGGGACAGGTAAAATGACCTTTGTGTGGTGGCTTTATTGGCCGGATTATAGGTTTTGACTTCCAAATAAGTCGGTCGGTCTTCGCCGTCAAAAATAAGAATATCGGGATAGCCGGTGGCTTTTTGCTTGCCCATTGCCGTTTCCGGTCTTTGCGCCCGAAGCGATGACGGGCTGGTATTGATGGCGTCCATTAGCGGTTGCTCAATATAATTGCCAACCTCATTCACCCTTTTGCTTTGGACGCGATTTTGTGTCACCGCCCGCACACAGGCCTCTTTATCGTCCTTTAGGTCAGCGACAAGGCGCGTGTCATGCTTGGGGTCATATTTGATGACTTGTTTATCGCTGAAAGCCTGAATTATGGTCGGAAAATCAACATTTTTCGTATCGTGCTTTTTCAATGTTTGCAGAATATGTTTCAAATCCTGCACCGATGGCTTGCTCATTTAACGCCTCCGCATCAGCACAATACGGTTTGAATTTGTGCCTTTTTTATTATTGCCAACGCCCCAGCAATTTGAGGTTTTGGTGAAGTTTTGCTGGTTAACAATGACGCCCAAAATCTGCAAAGGCAGCCCGGCTGCGGCTTGCGCCACATGTTTTTCCAGCAAGATTTTCCCGTTTCTCACTTCCCCCACCTCATAGGCTATATGGCCGCCGGGCTTGACCAGCCGCGTCAATTCTTCAAGCGTGTTGCGGGTAAATTGCGTCCATGCCGCAACATTTCGGCACATGGATATGGGGACTGTCTGCGCGTCAATATCGGCAAACCAGCAGCGCAGCCAATTATCTTGCGCATATTGCACAACATCCAAAAAGGGCGGCGAAGTGACGACCAAATCAATACTGTTGGCGGCGATATAGTCGGTCTGTTCAGCCGGTGCCGTGCCAAGCGTGAAATCCGAACACGAAAAGCCTTCTGACCGGCTGAGCAGGACTTTCGATTTTTTCAGTATGATTTCCTTAACATTGCGCTCAGGCGGGGTTTGCTGCCTTTTTTCATTTATGCGCGCCTGCCGGTCGATGCTGACAGCCTGATTTGGCGGCAATGTATAGACTGAGAAAAAGCCGGATGAATGGCCGGTCAGCCGGTTCAGCGCCACCATTCTAATCCAGTCATCCACCGGATTGATATGGCTCTCATCTTGCAGCGCATTGAGCAAATGATATTTGAGGGCGTGAATATGGCGCAATGTTTTCGGGTGATAAAATACCAGCAACCCCTCATCCATATCGCCCTGCCAGTCCCAATCAATTTCATCCAAACGGGCAGCGATTTCAGGCAAAGAGGGGGGGCGTAAGCGCGGGCGCAAGAGCATGACACTCAAAGGATTTATATCATTGCCGACAGGCTTGCGCCCGGTCAGTGCCGCTTGCAGCGGTGTTGTGCCGCGTCCCATAAAAGGGTCGTAAACCCTGTCGCCCGCTGCCGTTAAATGCCGGATGAAAAAATCCGGCAATTCTGCTTTGAAACAGGCACGATAGCTGATTTCGTGCAGCCGATTTGATTGTCTTTGTGCGGCTGTCCAATAATCATTGACGAAATAGCGCAAGCCGTCTTCTTCAAAAATCTCGGTCTGTTTGCCGACCCGATTAAACTCTGCCAGTGCCGAGATGAAATTATCGCTGTTTGGCGATTTGGCGTGTGGCGATTTGGCGTGTGCGGGCCAAAACTCTGATTGTGGCGCGGGTTTTTGCAACATAAATGGACACCTTTTGTTCCAAAGCCAATCTCGCCAATTCAGCTTTGCAGGTCAAGTTTAATCGCCTTTCGCCGGCTTTATTCTCTTTATATCACGCTCACAACCCCAAAATCGTGATGGTGACTTCTGGGCTGTCGCCTTTGTCCACGGCTTCGGCCTCACGCACGCTTTTTTTCACCGGCAGCAAATAGGCTTCGCGCTGTTTGCTTGGAAACACGGAAGTTTCCCAAAAAGTGTCGCCAATTTGCGCGCGCACTTTCAACGATTTGAAGCCGCGTTGTGCATGGGCGGTGAAATAGCGGATATGCGCGCTCATTTCAGTCGGCACGGTCACAAAAAACCAATCGGTCTTTTTGCCCGACCACGTCCAAATTTCACCGCGAAAACTGTAAGTCAGATTTTCCATTGCCCATTGTTTATCATCTGGCTCTGAAAATCATCGCCAAAATGCTCAATCCTGCTTCAACACAAATAGGCGGAATAATAGCGCGATATAGATTATCAGAAATATCGTGCCGTAAACCGTCCAGCCCGGCATCAGCAAAGCCGGCCATAAATCGGCCGCCGCCAGCACAAACGCCGCGACACAGATTTTCAGCAAGCCGAAATCATACCACCGCCAGTTTCGCGTTTTATTGTCAATCCAGTCAAATAGCGACATAGTTAACCCCTGTCTTTTATCTTCTGCCCGTAAAGGCTACCGAATTACCCGCCCATGCTCAACCGTCTTGCCAGTCTGATTGTCACAATTCCGGTGCATATTTACCGGCTGTTTGTGTCGCCCTTGCTGGGGCCGCGCTGCCGGTTTCAGCCGACATGCTCGGAATATGCGCTCGATGCGGTGCGCGCGCATGGCGCTTGGGCGGGCTTGTGGCTGGCGCTCAAGCGGCTGGCGCGCTGTCATCCGATTGAAAGATTGGGGGCGGGGTCAGGTTTTGACCCGGTACCGGTTGAGATTTGCCGCGCACCTTGCTATGCCCCTTGGAGAGTGAATTCCGCTGACGAGAAATTGGACGAGAAAAATGATAAAACTGACCCTGCCTGACGGGGCGACCCGCGAGTTTGACGCGCCGCTGAGCGGTGCGGCTTTTGCCGAGTCGATTTCCAAATCGCTGGCCAAAAAGGCGCTGGCACTGAAACTGAATGGCGAATTGGTTGACCTGTCCACGCTGATAGAGGGCGATGCCAATGTCGCCGTGATTACCGCCAATGATGCTGAGGGCGTTGACTTATTGCGCCATGATTGCGCCCATGTGCTGGCCGAGGCGGTGCAGGAATTATTTCCCGATACGCAAGTGACGATAGGGCCGGTGATTGAAAACGGCTTTTATTATGATTTCGCCCGCGCGACCCCGTTCAGCCTTGATGATTTGGAGGCCATTGAAGCGCGGATGCGTGAGATTGTTGACCGCGATGAAGCGATTATTCGCGAAGTTTGGGACAGGGCCGAAGCGGTCGCCCATTTCCGCGAGATTGGCGAAGAATATAAGGCCGAAATCATTGCCTCCATTCCCGGCGATGAAGAGGTTACGGTTTACCGGCAGGGCAATTGGAAAGATTTGTGCCGTGGCCCGCATTTGCCGTCCACCGGCAGGCTGGGCAAAGCCTTCAAGCTGACCAAGCTGGCCGGCGCTTACTGGCGCGGCGACAGCAATAATGAAATGCTGCAACGCATTTACGGCACGTGTTGGGGCAGTGAAAAGGACTTGAAAGCCTATCTGCATATGGTGGAAGAGGCCGAAAAGCGCGACCATCGCCGCTTGGGCCGGGAAATGGATTTATTTCACTTGCAGGAAGAGGCGCAAGGCTCGGTGTTCTGGCATCCAAAGGGCTATATTATTTGGCAGGCGCTTGAGCAATATATTCGGCGACGCTTGGACGGCGCGGATTATCAGGAAGTCAAAACCCCGCAAGTGCTCGACCGGCGGTTTTGGGAGCAATCGGGCCATTGGGAGAAATTCCGCGAAAATATGTTTGTCGTGCCCGATGAAGTGCCCTCGGTTGAAGATGGCCAGAATGTGCTGTCGGGCAAGGCTGATTTAATGGCGCTCAAGCCAATGAATTGCCCGGCCCATGTGCAGATTTTCAAACAGGGTATTAAAAGCTATCGCGACTTGCCAATACGCATGGCCGAATTTGGCTGCTGCCACCGCAATGAAGCGCATGGGGCTTTGCACGGGCTGATGCGGGTGCGCCAAATGACGCAGGATGACGCGCATATTTTCTGCCGCGAAGACCAGATTATCGACGAGGCGGTGGCATTCTGCCAATTGGTGACAAGTGTTTATGATGATTTGGGCTTTACCGATGTTTCGGTGAAACTGGCGCTGCGCCCGGATTTGCGCGCCGGTGATGACGCGGTCTGGGACAGGGCGGAAGACGGCTTGCGCGCGGCGTTGAAAGCGGCGGGGCTGGATTGGGAAGAATTGCCCAATGAGGGCGCGTTTTACGGCCCGAAAATTGAATATCATTTGCGCGATGCGATTGGCCGCACATGGCAATGCGGCACGCTGCAATTGGACTTTGTGCTGCCCGAACGTCTTGACGCTGCCTATATTGGCGAGGATGGCAATAAGCACCGGCCGGTTATGTTGCACCGCGCCGTGCTCGGCACGCTGGAACGGTTTATCGGCATTATGATTGAAAGCTATGCCGGCAAATTGCCGCTCTGGCTGGCGCCGGAGCAGGTTGTGGTTTGCCCGATTACCACTGAGGCCGACACTTATGCCGCGCAAGTGGTAGATGCGCTGAAAGCCGTTGGTTTGCGCGCCCGCGCCGATACGCGCAATGAGAAAATCAATTATAAAGTGCGCGAACATTCGGTTGCCAAAGTGCCGGTGATATTGGCGGTTGGCATGCGTGAGGCGGAAGGGCAAACCGTCTCCATGCGGCGTTTGGGCTCGAAAGACCAGCAAGTGCTTGGCCTTGATGAAGTGGCCCAAGCATTGGCGCTGGAAGCAACGGCACCGGATTTGCGGCATGGTTAAAATCGCTTGTGCAGGCTGATTTGCGTCAGCCGACCGCCGGGCAATTGCGGCACATTGAGCAGACGCCCGCGCGCCACTCGCAAGGCAAGCGAACTGTCGCGAAACCCATATTCAACAAAATCATATTGCCGGATATCGCGATAGCCGGATTTGCCGTCTTCGAATATCTCGGCCCGGCGTCCATAAAACAGCCGGTTGCGATAGCCCGCCACCCAAGACCAGCTTGCTTGTGACCAATGCAGCCGCGATGACCGGCTTTGTGACAGGCGCAGGCTTTGGATGAAAGACCAGTTTGGCGTGAATATCTTATCGGCCAATTCAATGGCAAGACCGGGCGCGGTTTCACCTGCATAATGCATGGCGAAAATATGCAACGCCGCCTTTTTCTGGCGGTCAAGGCGGGTCGGCTCGGCCAGCTTGCTCAAAATATCATAGGTGAAGGGCGGCAAAAGACCGCTGGCCAATGCCGGTGTTGCGATGCGCAGGCCGCTTTGCGTCAAATCATGCATGGCATGGCGATTGGACAGGCTGTATTTCTGACGGCCCTGTTTTGCGGTCAGGGTGAAGCGCGGTGTCAGGCCATATTCGCCATAGATTTCTTGAAAGCGCAGCTTTTGGTCATAGCTCAAACCGGATGGCGCGGCGAAATTTTGTTGCGCGCTTTCCTGCTTGATGATGACAATACCCGTCCCCTCTTCTTGCAGCCAAGCCGCCGCATTGGCGGATAGGGCGGCATAAGCGGCGAGGAAAGCTGCCGTCAGAATTATCGTCCATCTTGTCATTGCGGTTTTGCCTTATTGCGCAACGGCCAAATGCGCCATTTGATTGCCTCTTTCAAAAGGCGATAAGGCGATTTTGTTGACCTTTCTTATGGGTAAGGATATGTCACTTCTGCATGGAAGGGAATAATTTCAAATGACCCATCAGGAGGTTCTGTCTTTTTTGAAGCGGCGACGCTCGGTTTTGGCGCGCAATATGACAATGCCCGGGCCGGATGCGGCGCAGCTTGGCGATTTGCTGGCTGTGGCAGCGCGTGTGCCGGATCATGGCAAGTTGGCGCCGTGGCGGTTTATCGTGCTTGAAGGCGATGCACGCGCTGAATTGGGGGATGTTGCACGCGACGGGCTGGCTGAAACGGCAAGCGACGCCGAAGCGCAGGCGGCGCAAGCGCAATTCACCCGCGCGCCTTGCGTGATTGGTGTTTTGGCGACACCGGTCGCGCATCCGAAAATACCGCGCAGCGAACAGCTCTTATCCGCCGGCGCGGCCTGTATGAATTTATTGCTGGCAGCGCAGGCGATGGGCTTTGCCGCGCAATGGCTGACCGGTGCTGCTGCTTATGACGAACAGGTGAAAGCGCGGCTGGGCGGCAAGCCAGAAGATGAGATTGCCGGATTTATTTATATTGGCACGGCCAGTGAGCCGCCCGCCGAGCGCCCGCGCCCTGACTTGGAAGATATTGTTGCCTACGGGCTGGCGGAATAGTCATGGCCAGCCTGCGGCGTGACAGCCTGACCCTGCTCAATCTTGCCTGGCCGGTGGTGATAAACCGCGCCGGCATTCTCACCCTGTCAATCACCGATACGGTGATGGTCGGACGCTATGCGGCGGAGCATTTGGCCTATGCCGGTATCGGCATGGTGCCGAGCAATATCTATATTCTCATTCTGATTGGCCTGTTGATGGGAACGCCGGTTCTGGTGTCGAATAATTTCGGCGCGGGTAAGTTGAAACAGGCCGGGGCAATATGGTGGCAAGCCCTTCCTTGGGGTTTTGCCTTGGGTTTGCTCGGCTTTGTGTTTTGCGCCTTTGGCGAACAGTTTTTATTGCTGACCGGGCAAACGCCGGAAATGGCTGAAAAGGGCGGGCGGATTTCCTTTATTGCCGGCCTCAGCCTGCCCTTGGCAGCGATCCACATGACCACCGGCTTTTTCCTTGAAGGCACGCGCAATCCGCGCCCCGGCATGATTATCATGCTGGCTGCCAATGTGATAAATGTGTTTGCCAATTATTTGCTGGTCTATGGCCTGTATGGCCTGCCGGAACTGGGCGCGGAAGGCTCGATTTGGGCAACCTTTATTGTGCGTGTCATGCAGGTGATTGCCATTCTCGGCTATGTCTGGCTGTTTGTTGACCATGAAAAATATGGTCTTGATAATTTGCCGAAATGGAATTGGGCGGGCGGGCGCGATTTGCGGCGTATTGGCTATGCGTCCGGCCTGTCCATGGGCATGGAAAACACCGCTTTCAATGCGCTGGCGCTGTTTGCCGGTCTGATTGGCGCAACTGTGGTTGCGGCCAATGTGATTATGATAAATGTCTTCGCCCTGTTTTTTATGATTGGTTTGGGCTTTGGCGTGGCCACATCGGTCAGTGTTGGCAATGCCTATGGCGCAGGCGACCATGCGGCGGTGACGCGCTGGGCCTGGCTGGGACTGGCTTTGCAAACAATATTTATGATTGGCGCGGCGGCTTTCATGTTTGCCTTTGCCGATATGGCTGCCGGATTTTATACCAAGGATGCCGCCGTGGTGACACTGGCGGCGGCCATGATTGCCTATGCCGCCATTGGCGTGATTTGCGATACCGGCCAGTCCTTGCTGACCATGTCACTGCGTGCGCGCGGCGATACTTGGGTGCCGACTTTGCTGCATCTGTTCTCCTATGGTGTGGTGATGATGCCGGCCACTTATATTTTCATGTTTGTTTTCAATCGCGGGGCAATGGGCATTGTCGATGGCGTGCTGGTCGGCACGCTGGTGCCGTTCATCTTGGTTGCCCTGCGCTATCGCTGGCTGGACAGGCAAAGCCTGACCCATGCCGTCCCGCAAGCTGATTAGCCTGAATATTGGCCGATGATTTTTTGCTCCAGCCAGTTCTGGCATGTCTCCTCATCTATGCCCATATCGCGTAAAACATCCAGCGTATGCTCGCCGACTTCCGGCAATGGCCCTTTCGGGTCAGTGCTGTCATCGCGGAAGCGTATCGGTGAGGCCGGATTGCGATAGCTGGTGCCGTCGGGTTTTGGCATATCAACAAAACAACCGGCGGCCTGCATTTGCGGGTCGGCAATGGCTTGGTCGAAATCCTGCACGGGCGACCAGACAACTTTTGCCTCATCCAGCCTTATGCGCCATTCGGCCAATGTCCGTTGCTCAAATTTGGCATCCATCAGCTTGACCAATTCCGGGCCATTGCGGCGGCGGTCGCGCAAAGTCAAAAAGCGCGGGTCTTCAATAAGCTCCTCCAATTCCAGCGCACGCATGAAATCGGGCCAATCCGGCTCGCCGGGGCGGGTGGTCAGCATGACCCAATAATCATCGGCGGTTTTGAAGAAATTGGCGACCGGCTGCACGGCTTCTTCGCGCGGACGGGAGCGGGCAATGCGGCCATAGCGCAAATAAGTGCCGTAATCGCATCCCGCCGCATAGGAGGCGGTGCGGATGAGCGAGCTTTCAACCAGCGTGCCTTTGCCGGTGCGTTGCGCCTGAAACAGCGCCGCCAATATGCCGCTTGTGGTGGCAATGCCGGTTATATGGTCACCGGCAGCTGTGCGCAACGGGGCAGGGGCAGAGCCTTTCGGTGTCATAATCCAGCCAAAGCCGGATTTTGACCAAAAAGCGGCTGTGTCAAAGCCCGGCTTGTCGGCTTCTTCGCCCTCAAGGCCAAAACCGGTCACGCTGGCATAGACCAGTTTTTCATTGAGCGGTTTCAGACTGTCATAATCAAGCCCTTGTTTTTTCAATTGGCCGGGGCGCACATTGGTCAAAAAGACATCCGCCTCGGCGACCAGCTTGCGGACAATCTCTTGCCCTTCGGCAGTGGAGGTATTGACGGCAATCGCCCGCTTGCCGCGATTATCAAGCGCGGAAATCGGATTGTCCGGATAGTCATCGGTCATGGCCGAGGCATAAAATTTACGCATGGGGCAACCGGAAAGCGGCTCGATTTTAATCACATCGGCCCCCCAATCAGACATAATGCCACCGGCCGAT
This sequence comes from Parvibaculales bacterium, assembly GCA_049597955.1. GTDB lineage: Bacteria > Pseudomonadota > Alphaproteobacteria > RS24 > RS24 > JAYPAN01. The sequence goes on along the minus strand of JBMYND010000009.1, from coordinate 9,726 downwards.
GGCGCGGCCACATAAGTCGCCATCTCAATTACTTTTACACCTTCTAGCATGGTAATTTCCTCCCTGAGTGCCTAAGCTTATAGCCATGACAGGTGATGATGCAAATCAAGAAGCAAAAATACGCGATATTTTGCTGGCCGAGCAGGCAGAGTTGCGGGCGCTGATGGACAGTGCCGAGCCGTCCGGCGCGCCGGTTGAGCTTGACCAAAGCGTGCAGGGGCGTCTGTCGCGCATGGATGCCATGCAGCAACAAGCCATGGCGGCTGAAATGGAGCGCCAAAGACGGCTGCGCCTGAAACGCATAGAGGCGGCGCTTGAGCGGCTGGAGACCGGCGATTACGGCTATTGTGTCACTTGCGGCGAAGATATTGAAAGCAAAAGGCTGGCGCTTGACCCGGCCACGCCGACCTGTCTTTCCCATGCGCGCTGAGCTTGTGCCATATTTCTATGATATGTTTTATGAGATGGGCTTATTGTCTTGTGCCAATGGGCAGGCTATAGCCAGCCATGACCTATTTCGCCTTTATCCGCGCGCAATATCGCTTTCTGGTTTTCGGCTTTTTGATGATGGCGCTGTCCAATTTCGGGCAGACATTTTTCATCTCGCTTTATGCCGATGCCATAAAATTGCAATTCGGCCTGTCCAATAGCGGCTTTGGCGCGCTTTATTCTACCGTGACATTATTGAGTGCGGCGGCCCTGCTTTATACCGGCAAGCTGATTGACGAGATCAGATTGCCTGTCTTTACCGTTTTTGTATTTGTCGGCCTCGGCTTGGCGGCCTTGCTGATGGGGTTGGCCAATCATATTGCGCTTTTGGCGATAGCCCTGTTCGGCCTGCGCCATTTCGGTCAGGCGCTGGCGCCGCATACCGGCGTGACAGCGACCGGGCGGGCTTATGTGGCGCATCGCGGGCAGGCTGTGTCTTTGGTGCAATTGGGCTATGCCACGGCGGAGGGCGTTTTGCCAATCATTGCCGTGGCCGGGCTGGCTTATTTTTCCTGGCAACAAAACTGGTTGATTTTCGGCCTGTTCCTGCTGTTTCTGGCTTTGCCGCTGCAAGTGTTTCTGACCCGCTATGAGCCGCCACGCTCGGCTAAAATCGGCGCGCATGCTGAGGATGCAGATACTGGCATGGCGCGCGGGGAAGTGTTGGGCGATTGGCGGTTTTACTGTGTTTTGCCGCTTTATACATCCTCGCCCTTTTTGTTGACCGGCCTGTTTTTTCACCAGCTCGCATTGGCTGATGCGCGTGGGTGGCCGTTGGCGGCACTGGCTTTGGGCTTCACGCTTTATGCTGTTGTCAAAGTGGTGGTGTCGCTATTGATGGGGCCATTGATAGACCGATTTTCGGCGCGCCGTCTTCTGCCGGTCAGCGCGCTGCCGCTTATGCTGGCCCTGTCGCTGCTTGTCTTCACCGATAATCTGTTCGGCAGCATTACACCGCATGTTTATATGTGCCTTATCGGTGTCAATCTTGGCCTTGGTGCGCCTTTGAGCGGCAGCCTGTGGCCGGAACTTTTCGGCACTCGGCATTTGGGGGCGATAAGGTCGCTGACATCGGCTTTTGGGGTGACAGCAACCGCCGCCGCGCCGGTGATATTCGGCTTTGCCATTGATGCCGGTATCAGCTTTGCGGTTATTGCCGCATGGGGGCTGGCCTATCTGTTTATCGTCGTCGCGCTTGCCTTTGGCGTGGCGGCGGCTAAAATACCGCCACAAGGGAGAGTTTAACATGTCCGAAAATCCATTTATTCCGGCCGCCACGGTGTTGATTGTGCGCGATATTCCTGATGGCCTCGAAGTCTTTATGGTGGTGCGCCACCATCAAATTGATTTTGCCTCAGGTGCCTTGGTGTTTCCCGGCGGCAAGGTGGATAATGCTGATTTTGACGCTGGCTTGCGCGCCCATTGCGGGGCAGCCGAGCATTTGCAAGATGCCGAATTGGCTTATCGCATTGCCTCAATTCGTGAAGCTTTTGAGGAATGTGGCATTTTGCTGGCCCGCCCGAAAGGCGGTGACAGCTTTATCTCGGCCGACCATTTGAAGGAATTGTCGGATTGGCGCGACCGGTTCAATAATCGTGACGCGACTATGCTGGATTTTGCCGAGCAGGCGGGTATTGAATTTGCCGTTGATGCGCTGGGTCATTTCGCCCATTGGAAAACGCCGGATATGATGAAAAAGCGCTTTGACACATATTTTTACCTGACCCGCGCGCCGGAAGGCCATATTGGCGCGCATGATGGCAGCGAAAGCGTGGACAGTATTTGGATTTCACCGGCTCAAGCCATGGCCGATGCCGATGCCGGCAAGCGCACGGTGATTTTTCCGACACGGATGAATCTGCAAATGCTGGCCGAGCGCGCCAATGTCGCCGATGCGCTGGATAAATGCGGCAATGTGGTGACGGTGCAACCCTTTGTCGAGCAAGATGGCGACAAGACATTTCTGCGGATTCAGGCCAATGCCGGTTATGGCGACCCGCGCGAGGATATTACCCGCGGGCTGTGATGCCGGAGCCGAGCCTATGGCATAAATTGTTCGGCCAGCACACGCTCGTCAAGGCTGTGGTCATCATCGAATAAAATGAAAAGCTGGTGCTTGCGCTGCTGCTTGACGCTGACCTCGACAATGTCGCGAAATTCGGCATGGTCGGCAACGGCGCTGATTGGTCGTTTTTCACTTTCCAATGTCTTTATCTGAACCTCGGCATTTTCCGGCAGCAAGGCACCGCGCCAGCGTCTTGGCCGAAAGGCGGAAATTGGCGTCAGTGCCATCAGCTTGGCATCGATTGGCAAAATCGGCCCATGGGCGGAAAGATTATAGGCTGTGCTGCCAGCCGGCGTCGCCATGAGTATGCCGTCGCAGACCAGCTCATCCATCCGCACCCGCCCGTCAACCGAGATTTCCAGCTTGGCTGCCTGTGCTGTCTGACGCAGCAGCGAAACCTCGTTAATGGCCAGCGCCTCATGCATCTTGCCGGAACTGTCGCGGGCGGTCATCAGCAGCGGATACAGCACTGTCATATTCGACTTGTCCAGCCGGTCAAGCAAATCTGCTTCGCTATAGCGGTTCATCAAAAAACCCACAGAGCCATGATTCATGCCGAAAATCGGTGTGCCGGTGCGCATATTGGCATGCATGGTTTGCAGCATCATGCCATCACCGCCAAGCGCGACAATCACATCGGCCTCATCGGGCGCGACGCCGCCATAAGCCGCCGTCAGCGTCTTTTGCGCCGCCTGCGCCTCGGCACCGGCGCTGGCCACAAAAGCCAGCTTTTTGGAAGGTTTTTCTGCCATTTGATTTATGTCAGTTCCTGAGTGTCATCGCTATATGCGGGGCTATACGCGCGACACCCCGCAATGGTTCTGTCTTAGCATTGTTTAACCCTGTTTTGACAAGAAATACAGCCTACCCGTCCGGCGCGCGGCGCGCTACACTATTGGCCGTTAGGTGAAAGGGCGGTGCGCTATGGCAGAAAAGCTTATTCTCAGTATTGACCAGGGAACAACCTCATCGCGGGCGCTGGCAATTGACGCATCCGGTCATGTGCAAGGTGTCGCGCAGCAGGAGTTTCGCCAGATATTTCCCGAAGATGGTTGGGTTGAGCATGATGCCAATGAGATATGGGACACGACATTGGCCGTGTGCAAAAAAGTTTTGCAAGATTGCGGGGCCGATAATTTTGCCGGAATTGCGATAACCAATCAGCGCGAGACCGTGGTGCTATGGGAGCGGGCAACCGGCAAGCCGGTGCATCATGCGATTGTCTGGCAAGACCGGCGCACCGCGCAGACATGCGAGGCTTTGCGCGCCGCCGGACATGAAGCCACCATCACCGCCAAAACCGGATTATTGCTCGACCCGTATTTTTCAGCCAGCAAAATAGGCTGGTTGCTTGACCATGTGCCGGAAGCGCGCGCACGGGCAGAAGCTGGCGAATTGGCTTGCGGCACGATTGACAGTTGGCTGGTCTGGCAACTCACCAATCGCACAAGTCATGCCACCGATGCCACAAATGCGGCGCGCACCAGCCTTTACAATATCCATGACAATAAATGGGACACGGCATTATTGTCGCTGTTCAATGTGCCGACCGCAATTTTGCCGGAAGTGAAAGATTGCGCCGCCGATTTCGGCACAAGCGCGGCAGAAGTGCTGGGCGTTTGTTTGCCGATTTGCGGCATTGCCGGTGACCAGCAAGCAGCCGCTTTCGGTCAAGCCTGTTTCACGCCGGGCATGGTCAAGTCAACCTATGGCACGGGCTGTTTTGTGCTGGCCAATACGGGCGACAAGCCGGTCGCCTCGGGCAATCGCCTGTTGACCACGATTGGCTATCGGCTCAATGGGCAGACCAGCTATGCGCTGGAAGGCAGTATTTTTATGGCCGGGGCGATTGTCCAATGGTTGCGCGACGGGCTTGGTATCGTGCAGAAAGCATCGGACAGCGAAGCACTGGTGGCGCAGGCCAATCCCGACAGCCGGACGGTTCTTGTGCCAGCCTTTACCGGCCTTGGTGCGCCGCATTGGGCGCCGGATGCGCGGGCGGCTTTTTTCAACATGACCCGCGATACAGCGCGCGCCGATATTATGCGCGCGGCTTTGGAATCCGTCTCCTTGCAAACCGATGATTTATTGCGCGCCATAGCGGCGGATATGGCCGCTGCCGGTCTTGATGTGCCGCCGATTTTACGGGTTGATGGCGGCATGGTGGCAAATGACTGGCTGTGTCAAAATCTGGCTGATTTATGCGCCTGTCCGATTGACCGGCCTGAAATGACCGAGACCACGGCGCTCGGCGCGGCCATGCTCGCCATGCTGTCTTTGGGTTGGTATGACAGCCCGGCGCAATTGGCCGATGGTTGGGCGCTTGAGCGGCGCTTTGAGCCGATAATGGCCGAAGACCGGCGCGCCGCCAAACAGGCAGATTGGCGTGCCGCGCTGGCGCAAGTGCTGGGCGGCTAAGTGCGCATTTCTCTTTTCCCCCTGTGCCTTTTGCTCATTCCGATTGACAAAAGGACGGTTTCGCCGCACGGTTAGAAAGATATTGTGCGATGCGCCGCGCAGGCAGTTTGCGCGACCTTAAACGCACAGGGAGAGAAAGCGAGGAGGATAAAATGTCCGCAGCCGAAGAAATCAAATCCGTCAAAGATATTGTCAGCCCCGAAGAGTGGCAATTGCGCGTTGATCTTGCCGCAACCTACCGGCTTGTCGCCATGTATGGTTGGGATGACATGATTTTTACCCATATTTCCGTGCGCATTCCCGGGCCGGAACATCATTTCCTAATCAACCCTTATGGCATGTTGTTTGAGGAAATCACCGCTTCCAGCCTGGTGAAAATTGACCTTGAGGGCAATATCGTTATGGACAGCCCCTATTTCGTCAATCCCGCCGGTTTTACCATTCACAGCGCCATTCATTCGGCCCGCGAAGATGCCCATTGCGTCTTGCATTTGCACACAGATGACGGCGTTGCCGTTTCGGCGCAAAAAGACGGGCTGATGCCCTTGTCGCAAACCGCCATGCTGGCGCGCGCCAATCTGGCCTATCACGACTATGAGGGCGTGGCGTTGAATCTTGACGAGCGCGAAAGGCTGATTGCCGATATTGGCGACAAAAAACTGATGATGCTGCGCAATCACGGCACTTTGTCTGTCGGTGAGAATTGCGGCATGGCCTTTATGGGGATTTACTTTCTTGAGCGGGCCTGCACGGCGCAAGTGCGGGCGCTGAGCGGTGAGCCCAATATGCCATCGCAAGCGGCGCTGGACACAACCAAAGAACAGTCGGAATCGCTGTTCAAGCCAGGTGTGGAAAAACTGGCTTGGCCGGCTTTGCTGCGCAAGCTTGACCGGTTGGACCCTTCCTTCCGCGATTAGGAGACCGCCCGATGCGCTTTTTAATAACGGCTTTGGCCGTTTCCGCTATTTTGTCTGTTACCATGACAGGACAGCTTTCCGCCGGTCATCACTTGGCCGGGGAAAACGCCTCACCCGAAATGCTGGTCGAAAAACGCATTAAACGCTTTAAGCAAAGCGGTGCTGATATTCAGGCGATTTTCAAAAAGCATATGGCGGCGGGTGATTATGTGGCGATTGAAAAAGCAGCCACCCGCATTGCTGACTGGGCTGATGCCATGCCGCGCTATTTTCCGGCGGGCAGTTCCAGCAAGGGTGCGCGGGCCGAAATCTGGGAGAATTTCGCCGATTTTGAAGCCAAGGCGAAAGCCAATGCTGAGGCCGCTCGCAGCCTTGTCATGGCCGCACAAGTGGCGGATAAAAACAATGTTGTGGCCGCCGCGCGCAAAATGGGCGGCACATGCAAAAGCTGCCATGACAGCTATCGCAATAAAAAATAGCGTTTAATAATTCGGTGTCAGCAGTGACAGCGACAAGGCACCGCCAAGGCAAAGGGCCAGCAAAGCCAGACCGAACAGGCTGCGGCGCGGCGATGGCGGCGCGCCATTTACACCGCCCGTCACCATGCGCGTGGCCAGTTTCTCACCCAGCCAAAGGCGGTGAAATATGATGGCGCTGACATGCAGGGCGACCAGCGGCAATATAAAATCATGCAATCGACTGTGCCAGCGACCGGCAGGAGCCGGCCAATCGGCAAAGAGCTGTGGTGCCAGCACGCTCAGCGGTGCTTCGTAGAGAATATCGTCACCCGTCCAAAGGCCGGTCACGGCCATGCCGCCCATAAGCGCCAGCAATGCGATAACCGACAGCCCGCCCAACGGGTTATGCCCGGGGTAAAGCCGTGTCGCGCGGTTGACGATGGCGCTTATATAGGCGGCAATCACCGCAGGCGCGTGCAACAGATTGATAAAGCGCGCGCTCGGATGACCGACAAAGCCCCAAATCAGGCGAAAAACCAACAAGCCGAAAGCGGCCAGGCCGAATAATTCATGCCAATAGGTTGCGCCATTTTCGCCGGTGACATAAGCGCCGATAATGCTGCCGGCAAAGCCCCAATGAAACAGGCGGGTTGGTAAATCCCACACCATCAGGCTGGCTCGGCTATGCCGGCAAGGGCGAGGCTGTCGGCTTTGTCGGTGAGGCCGGGGCGGCCAATAATAACAAAATGCCCGCTTGGCGGGCCGTCAAAAGCGGCAATATCAATCCGGCCACCGGCATAATGCAGCACATAAGCGCCTTGCGCGTCGCGCAAAATCCCCTTGGCGCGCAGCAAATACGGGGCCAGACCGGCCAGCTTGGCGGCCAATTCTTCACGCGGCAGGGGCAAGGGCAGGGTGAGGGCGCGGCGTTCAAAGCCATGCGTTACTTTTCGGGTTGTATCAGCCACTGCGCATGGCGCAATTGCCGTGCGCCCATGCAAAACCGGCTCAAGAATAATATCGCTGTCAATCTGCCCATGCGTGCAGCGCAATTGCGCAATTTCAGCGCGCTGCGCTGTCAAATCGGCCCGGACATGGCGCTCTTGTTCCAATGTGGCAATATCGGTTTTGCTCAGCAGAAAAACATTGGCGGCATTTATCTGGCATTGGTAATTATCGGCCAGATAGGGGTCGCGCGCATGGCCCGCATGGGCGGTGACATCGACCAATGTGACAATTGTATCAAGCCGCAAATCGCGGTCAACAGCGGCAAAACCGGCAATGCGCGCCGGGTCGGCAACGCCGCTGGCTTCAATCAAAATATGGTCGGGGCGCGGCGACTGGCCCATCACCTCATGCAGGGCCAGCGCCAAATCATCGCCAATCGAGCAGCACACACAGCCATTGGCCAGCGCGATTTGCCCGCCATGCCGTGCTGCGATTAACTCGCTGTCTATATTCAGCGCGCCGAAATCATTGACCAGAGCGGTCAGCCGCCGCCCGCCCGCTTGCGACAATAAATGATTGAGCAAAGCGGTTTTTCCGGTGCCGAGGAAACCGGCAATAATGGTCAAAGGCACGGCAGAGGCGGTCATTGCGTCAGCCCCGCTTGCCATTCATATAAATATGGCCGCCAACCATTGTGCCGGCAATGCCAATATCTTTCAGCGCCATCGGGTCAATTGCCATTGGGTCGGCATCAAGAATGGCGCAATCGGCGCGCTTGCCCGCTTCGAGACTGCCAATCTCGCTATCCATTTTTAACGAGCGCGCCGCCCCCAAAGTAATCGCTTGCAAGGCTTGGGCGACGCTGATTTTGGCGCTGTCGCCGCCCAATGTCACCCCGCCAGAGGTTAATCGGTTAATCGCGCACCAGGCGGTAAAAAGCGGGGCCAGCGCGGTCACCGGCGCGTCGGAATGAATCGCCAGATTGACACCGGCGTCAAGCGCGGCACCGGCATTGTCGAGCCGGGCGGCGCGCTCCGGCCCCATTGTGGTGGAAATATGCGCATCGCCCCAATAATAAAGATGGTTGGAAAACAGATTTACCCCGACGCCAAGCGCCGCCATGCGGTGAAATTGCGCGCGGCTGGCCATTTGGCAATGTTGCAGCGTGTGGCGGTGGTCGGGCCTTGGATGGGCGGTTATCGCCGCCTCAATCGCATCAAGCGCAAGCTCAGTGCATTCATCGCCATTGGTATGGATATGTATCTGAAACCCGGCGCTGTGATAGGCGGCGACCAGCTCTTTCAGCCGTGACGGTTCAATATACCAAAGCCCATTGGGTGCGCCATTATGATAGCCCGGCCATTTCAGCCGCGCGGAAAACCCTTGAATGGAGCCATCGGCGACAAATTTCACCATCGGCATGCGCAGCTTGTCGCTTTGATGTTTTGCCAATTCGTGCAAGCGGGCAATGCCCTGTGCCGCTTCCGGCCCGCCGCCTTGCAAGGCAACCACCAGCCGCATTGGAAAATCATCGCGATTAACCGTTTCCACCAGCACTTCAACCGCCGCATCAGGCAGGGGATTGGCCAAATCCGTGGCGGTGGTGACGCCGGTTTGGCGGGCGACATTGGCGAAATTTTTAAGGCTGCTGCCGGTGCCGGAAGCGGCCAGCAGATTAAGCCCGGTGGTGCGCATGGCCATATACATGCCGAGCTGGCCAAGAAATTCGCCCGAAGGCTGGCCATTTTCATCGCGGCGAATGGCTTCGCTATTGTCGCTCTCCTTAACACCGGCGGCTTCCATGACCGGCGAATTGGTGTTGAGAATATGCAGCGACGCATGCAGCACAATGATTGGTATATCGGCTGACACGCTGTCCAAATCGGCAATATTCATCCGCCGCCCGCTAAAGAATATCGGGTCAAAACCCCAAGCGATAAGCGGCGCATCGGCTTGGGCGGCGGGGCGGCTGGCGATGATTTCCTTAAGCCGCGCCAGCACAGCGTCAATCGATTTCAGCCCCGGCCAAATCGTGCCATCCGGCCCTTCGCGGTCATAATAGCCGACATAATGATAATCCCAGAACAAGCCTTCCATAATATGGCTGTGGCCTTCCACAAAGCCGGGCATCAGCACTTTATCGGCAAATTGCCTGTCTATCATGCCGCCATCCGGCATGTCTTCAGCAGCGCCGACGGCCAGGATATGCCCGTCGCGCACCGCAATATGGGTGGCGCGCGGCCGGTCAGGGTTCATGGTTAAAATCGTGGCGGCCTGATAGATTGTGGTCATTGTCTTCTCCCCTGCCTCAACTCTAGCGTCTTATTGCCGGATTTCAATATCGCAGCCTGCTTTGGCCAGCTCTGTATCTTAGCTTGTATTTTAACTTGTATTTTGACTTTTCCGCACGGCTCGCCTAACATATACAGTC
>JBMYND010000008.1:0-103625 GCA_049597955.1 Parvibaculales bacterium | reverse complement strand
CGCGCAAATCAATGCGTCTGATTATGACGCGCTGACCGCCTATGCGCCGCCCTTTGACAGTCTGGATGTGCTGGTTCTGTGTCAAGGCACAGTGCGCTATGGCCGCGAAGAATTTGAAAAACCGGGCTGGGATGCGGTGATGGATGTCAATATCAACTCGGTCATGCATTGCGCCAATAAGTTTAAGCCCTTGCTGGCGGCCAGCAAGGGGTCGATGATAATTGTCAGCTCGGTTTCGGGCATGCGCGCCAATTTGGGCAATCCGGCCTATGCCGCCTCCAAAGCCGGTGCGGTCAGCCTCACCAAAACATTGGGCGAGGCTTGGGCGCGCGACGGCATACGCGTCAATGGGCTGGCACCCGGGCTGATACCGACCAAGCTGACCGCGGTGACAACGGAAAATGAAAAACGCAATGCCGGTGCGCTGCGCAATATACCCCTGCGCCGCGCCGGCACACCGGCGGAAATGGCCGGGGTTGCGCTGTTTCTGGCTTCGCCCTTGGCTTCTTATGTGCTGGGGCAGACGATTGTCGCCGATGGCGGGCTTACGCTTTCCTGACACGGGCCTGACACGGGCCTGACACGGGCCTGAAACAGGCAATTGAAAAAAGGGGCTTGTTCTCGTGACGCGGAAAGTCTAGCGTCGCGCCATGGGACGACACTTATCCATTTTCGCGGTTTTTTTGCTGCTGGCCGGTATGGTGCATGGCATGGAGCATGCCGCGCATTTCGACCATGATGACGCGCAGCACCAATCGCATTATGCCGAGGATGATTGTCTGGCCGCTATGCTGTCGGCCGATATTGTGGCGGAAGATGGGCTATCTTTCACCGCATGGCCAAATGGCAGATTGGCTGTTTCCCCTAATGTTGCGCCGCAAGGCGGCATTATTACGGGCTTTTGCGCCCGCGCCCCGCCTTCTCTGATTTGACCCTTATTTTTAACGTCAAATCAGGAGAGAGAGATGCAATCCTATGTTTTTGCGCGCAAGCAAGCGCGCTTTTTGCCGGCTTTTGTCGGCACCCTGCTCGGTGTCATGCTGTCACTTATGCCTTCACCGGCACTGGCCACGGATGAAATCGTGGTCAAAAGCAGTCCGCTGGGTGAAAATCCCAGCGATATAATTTCAACCACCCATATTCTGACCACGGAAGATATTAACCGGCTGTCCGGTTTGCCAATTGGCCGTGTGCTGAACAATCTGGCCGGTGTCGATGTCGCCGCTTATGGCCCCGCTGTTGGGCGACCGGTTATTCGTGGCCTGACCGGCTATCGTGTGGCGGTGCTGCAAAATGGCATGTTGCCGGGTGATGTTTCACCAACCGCCGAAGACCATGCCAATGCTGATGCGACATTCGATACGTCGCGCATTGAGGTGCTGAAAGGCCCAAGCGCCTTGCGCTATGGCCCTTATGCCGCCACCGGCGTGGTCAATAGTTTCAGCCGTCACCTTGCGGCTGATGATGACCCGGCCACTCATTTACAGCTTTCGGCCGGCTCTGCCGCAGATGAAAGCGGGACAGCGTTTTTTGTCCGTCGGTCGCCCGGCAATGTGTCGGTGTCCCTGTCCGGTCATTATCTGGACGCCGGCAATATGCGGATTCCAACCCATGCCGAAAGCGAATATCAATTGCGCTCGGAAGATGAGGACATCATCGATGCGGCCGGTGATGCCGAAAATACCGACCGGCGCATTCAGGGCGCGACCGGCGCGCTTATCTGGCAAAATGACCGCGACCGGTTGAGCCTTGCTATTGGCCGCCATGAAATGCGTTATGGTGTGCCGGGTCATGCCCATGAAGAGCATCACCATGACGAGGAAGAAGCGGAAGAAGAAGGCGATGACCATCATGAAGAAGCGGGCGAGGCTGTTTATATTGACATGCAGCGCACAAATATCCGCCTTGATTACAGCCGCGCCCTGACCGGTTTTGTTAAGTCGGTAAACTTGCAATTGGGCTATGCCGATTATGGTCACGATGAGTTTGAAGAAGGGTCAATCGGCTCCAGCTTTGCATTGAAGCAGACCGAATACAGGCTGGAAATGCCGCATCAGCCAATACGTGGCTGGCAAGGTATCATTGGTGCCAATGGTCTCGAAGCTGATATGTCAGTGTCGGGCGATGAAGCGTTTTTGCCCGCAAGCGATGACAGCCGCTTCGGTGTTTATCTGCTTGAAAAGCGCAAGGATGGTCAATGGCTGACCGAATTGGCGGCGCGGCTTGACCAAGTGTCTTTAGCCTCCGGCGCGGAAAGCCCGGATTTCAACCTGACCAATCTGTCCGTGGGGGTTGGTTACAAAATGGGTGGGCAAAGCCTGATTGGCGGCTCGCTGGCGCAAACCGAACGCGCGCCTTCCGTCAATGAGCTGTTTGCCGAAGGCATGCATGTCGGCGCCCGACGCTATGAACGCGGCGATGCCAATCTTGATGCCGAGGAAGGTCTGGCCGTTGAAGCCTATTTCCGCCATTCATTCGGCGCGACCGGTTTTACCGCTTCTGTGTTCCGCAATGATTATGACAATTTCATCTATCTGGCCGATACCGGAGAGCATGTGCCGCATGAAGGTGAAGAAGGTGAAGGTGAAGGCGAAGAAGGCGAGGATGAGGAAGAGGACACAATTTTCGAATATCGTCAGAATGGTGCGGAAATTGACGGGATTGAATTGGAAGTCACCCGTCGCGGTGAGGCTTCATTTGGTCGCTGGATGCTGCGCGCCAATTATGCCCGCCTGCGGGGCAGTCTGCGCAAGGGCGCGCCGCTGCCAACCATTCCGCCGGAGAAAGTGAATCTGATGGCTGAATTGTCGCGTGGCATAGTCGATGTCAATTTGCATCTGCAATATGCCGCCGACCAGACCCGCGTGCCGCAAGGCATTTTCCCGACCGATGGCTATTTGCGCACCGATGTCAGCCTGAATTGGCGCCCTGCTGCCTATGACGGCTTGGTGCTTTCCGTGGCGGCGGAAAATCTGACCGATGAGGAAATCCGCTATCATGCCAGTGCGTTGAAGGATTTGCTGCCCGAAGCGGGACGCAATTTCCGCCTGACGGCGCGCTATAAATTCTAGAACGGAAGATGAAAGGGCTTGCCATGCGGGCGCAAAACCGCTTGCATGGCAAGTCCACTTCCAATTGCGCAAGGAGAGCATGATGAAAAAAGCAGCCGATTTCATGGCCGAAGCCAATGCGGCCGTCACCCGTATTCCCGGCGGCGATGCCGTGCAGCATCACGGCGCGGATAATGCGGTTTTTATTGATGTGCGCGATTCGAGCATGATTGCCGATACCGGCACAATTGCCGGTGCCTTGCGGATTCCGCGCGGCATGATGGAATTTGTCGCCGATGAAGATACCCCATTTTACCATCCGGCCCTGACAAAACAGGCCGATATTTATCTTGTGTGCGGTGCCGGTGGCATGGCGGCGCTGGCCGGTAAAACGCTGAAGGATATGGGCTATGAAAGCGTCATAAACATTGGCGGCTTTGGCGAATGGCAGGAAGCCGGCGGCCCGACCGAGGACGCTTAAAGATAAAGACGCTTAAAGATAAATCTGTGTTTGTGTAACCATGGCGACCCGTTTGCCGTCAGCGCGGGTGATTTCGGTTTGCCAAACCGACAGGCGACGCCCGACCGATAATGGCGTGCAGGTGCCGGTCAATGTGTCGCCTTCCATAGCCGGGCGCAAAAAATTGGTTTTGCTTTCAATCGTGGTTGTGGCCTCCGCCCCTTCCGGCATATTGAGCCATGCCCCAAAGGCACCCAGCGCGTCACCCAATGTCATAATCGCCCCGCCATGCACATTGGGCAGGTGATTGGTCAAAGCGGCAGTGATTGGCAATTCCCCGACTATGCGCTCCGGCGTGAGGCTGACCAATTGCAGGCCAATAGTGCGCACAAAACCGACCAAATTTTGCAATTCTTCAAGTTTGGGTGTGTCCATAATATCCCCGCTCTTTCATTCAACTCACGCTGCCAGCGCCATAATTTCATACACATCTTGCGGCGAGGTAATGGGGCGCGGATTGGCCAGCACCACCGGATGGGCCATGGCATATTCACTGATTTGGCTTTTCAGCGCATCATCAGCACCGACCGCGGCCAGCGTGCCGGGCAGTTCCAAATCGGCTACCAGACGGCGCACGGCATCACCGGCGCTTATTTCAGGCGCGCCGAGCGCGGCGGCGATTTGTTTTTGCTTGTCAGCGGTCACGGACAGGTTCCAATCCAGCACGGCAGGCAAAAACACACAGGAGGTGACCCCATGCGGCACGCCGCCCAGCGCACCGAGCAAATAGCCCAGCCCGTGACTGGCACCATGCATGACCCGCCCGATTGATGCCGTGGCCAGCCAGACCGCATGCATGCTTTCCAACCGCGCCGTTAAATCATCTGGCGCTTGCTTGGTGCGGCGCAGCGATTTGGCGAACAGGGCGAGCGCGCCCAAAGCCTCGGCTTGAATAAGCGGGCTGCTATCGGGCGCGCAAATGCCTTCAACAGCATGGTCAACCGAGCGTATGGCAGTGGACAGCCATAACGCCTCCGGCGTGTAAAGGGTCATGGCCGGGTCGAGTATGACCGTATGCGGGCAAATATGCGTGCCACCCAAAAGCTCTTTCGTGCCGGTCGCCGGATTAATGCCGCCGGCAAATTCCGTATGCTCGGCGCCTGACAATGTGGTCGGGATGCAAATATGGCGCGGCCCGCCCGGCCCTTGGCTGACCTGGCCAATGCGTGCCGATAAAGCTTCCACCGTGTCGATATTTTCGCGCAGGCAAATAATCACCGCCTTGGCAGCATCAATAATGCTGCCCCCGCCAATGGACAGAATAATATCGGGATTTGCCGCGCGCGCGGCTTGCGCGGCGCTCACAACATCCCCAAAGGGCGTATGCTCGCCAATGCCATGAAACAGGCCGACGCAGTGGTCGCCCAAACCGGACTGTAAGTTTTCTGTCACCGGTGTTTTAGTGACCAGCGATGCGGTGGTCAGGATAAAAACCCGCGCCGAATCGCCAATTTCGTCGCGCAATGCCTCAAGGGCGGGCTGCCCCCAAATAATCCGCACGCGCGGCAAATAATCGTAAACCCCTTGGTTTGGTAATTCAAAATGCATCATTTATGTCTCCCTTTATCGCCTTTTTTTCAACTATGGCGCGTCTTGGCGTGGCTGTCAGCAGAAAACGGCATCGGCTTTCCTGCTCATTTCTGTCGCAGGCAAAAAGGTCGCCTCTGGTCATGCAGCATGTTACCATTTCGCACGAAAAGGGAGTCAGTTATGGAATTTGAACTGCAAGAAGACCACCGGATGCTTTTGGATTTGGTGCAAAAATTTGTCCGCAACGAGCTTTTGCCGCTCGAGCAGGAAGTCTTGACCCGCGAAGGTGAGGGCGGTGACCCGGCGCTTCTGCCGGAGCAAAAAGCCCATCTCGACAAAGTATCCAAAGAGCTTGGCCTGTGGTCGCTTGATGCGCCGGAAAGTTCGGGCGGCATGGGCATGCCCTATGTCGCGCTGGTCGGTGTCAATGAAGCCATGGGCAGCACAGTGGCGCATTATACGCTGCCGCCGGACTCGCCCAATCTGCGTATGCTCGAGGCGACCTGCAATGGCCAGCAAAAGGAAGCCTATCTAGACCCTTATTCGCGCGGTGAAACCCTGTCGGCAATTGGTATTTCCGAGCCGGGGGCGGGGGCTGACCCGTCGGGCATGAAAACCCGCGCCATTCGCGATGGCGATGATTGGGTGATAAATGGCCGCAAAATCTGGATTACCCGCGCCGATGAAAGCGACTTCACCATTCTGATGGCAATCACCGATCCGGAAAAAGGGGCAAAAGGCGGCATGTCGGCCTTTCTGGTTGACCGCGACACGCCCGGTTTCAATGTGGTGCGCCGGATTCCGATGCTGGCCGGTGAATATACTTATGAGGTGGAACTCGATAATGTGCGCGTGCCGGGCTGGAAACTGCTTGGTGAGGAAGGCTTTGGCTTTGCCCCCATGCAGGTGCGGCTTGGCACAAGGCGGATGGAAATGGCCGCTTGGTGCATTGGCTCGGCGCAGCGTGCGCTTGATATGATGACTGAATATGCGCCGCAACGCGAAACATTTGGCCAAAAATTATCCCATCGTCAGGCGATACAATGGTGGGTGGCCGATGGCGGCACCAAAATTCATGCGGCGCGGCTCATGGCCTATGATTGCGCTTGGAAACTTGACCAGGGCCGCGATGTGCGCAAGGAAATTTCCATGCTGAAAGTATATGCCACGGAAATGGCGCAGGAAGTCATTGACAATGCCATGCAATGTTTCGGCGCTATGGGCATGACCAAGGAATTGCCTTTGGCTCATTTGGCCGGGCGGGTGCGCAATATGCGGATTTATGACGGCCCGTCGGAAGTGCATCGCATGGTGGTCGCGCGCAATTTGATGGATACACGCTAGACCGGCCACAGCCATCAATTTTGACATTATCGCCAAGCGGGGAGAAGGCAATGGCGTCATCTGTGCAAATGCATTTTCTGCTGGCCGGTCGGTTGGCTATGCGCGCCAATGTCTATTACCCAAATGCCGCGCCGGATGAACGGATAATCATTCCGGTCATATCGACTTTGCTGCGCCATCCGCAGGGCAATATGTTGTTTGATACAGGCTGCCATCCCGATGTTTTGCAAAATGCCGCAGCACGCTGGCGTGGGCTGGAAAAATTCATGCGCCCGGTTTTTGATGAAACCGAAGCCTTGCCCGCCCAATTGCAGCTGACCGGCTTGGCGCTTGACGATATTGACCTGATTGTGTGTTCGCATTTGCATGTTGACCATTGCGGGTGCAATAGCCTGTTTCCGCAAGCGACGGTTATTTGCCATGCCGAGGAGCTGGCCGCCGCACAGGAGCCGGAGGCTGAAAGCCTCGGCCTGCACCGGCAGGAATGGGATACCGGACAGGAAATCCGGACTGTTACCGGACAATATGATTTGTTTGGTGATGGCCGCGTGACACTGCTGCCCATGCCCGGCCATACGCGCGGCTCAATGGCTGCCCATATTGTGCTTGATGGGGCAGGGACTTTTTTGCTGGCCTCGGATGCGGCGGCGGTGGCGGATAATCTCGACCGCCGCCATGCACCGCGCAATAGCTGGGATATTGAAAAAACTGTGCAGTCATTTGACGAGATTGCCCGATTGCGCAGCGACGGGGCACAAGTGATTTATGGCCATGATGATGCGCAATGGCAGGGTTTGAAAAAAGGCGCAGCTTTTTATGCTTGAATTTCAGCGCGCCGGATAGGCCAGCGCCACGCTGGCCAGATTTTGCGGCGGTGAAAATAATGTGCTGCTGATACTGTGCTGTTGACCGGCGGCGATGATTTGTCCGTGACTTTCCACCCGCCAGCGCATCACGACAGTGCCGGCAGCGTCTTTCAGTAAAATGTCGAAATCCGATAAAATGCCGTCCTGCTTGCCGCCATTGGCAAAAATCGCTTTGACCACAATGGGCGCCCCCGGTTCCGGCGATAATTTTTCAAAACCGGCCTCGCGCACGCCAATTTTGGCCGGTTCGACCATTTGCACCGGAATCAGTGATTGCAGCTCGGGATTTTGCCGCAACAGTAAATAGGAATTGCCTGCCGTTGCCGCAACCAGCGCCAGAAAGACCAGCATTTTGACAAAGCCGAAAAAGCTGAAACCTCGCCTGGCTTGCGGCGCAGCGACCGGCATCGGGCCGATAAGGGCCGTTTGGCCGAGACTGAGCGGTTGCAGAATATTTTCGCCATCGGGCTTGCCGGTTTGCGAGAAGTCGGAAATATCCGGGTCATTCAAATCATCCAGCCTCTCCCAGATTTCCTCGCTGGCATCATCCGGTGGCTCGGCGGCATCGTCAGCCTCGCTTTCCTCGGTTTCCTCGCTTTTCTCTGGGACCTCTATCTCTTCCCTGGCGGGCGTTTCTTCGGTCTCTGGCGTTTCGCTTTGAAAGGGCGGCTCTGTTTGCGCCTTGCCCTCTGAAGCTGAGCTTGGCTTGTCAGGCGGTTTTAGCCAATCGGGCAGGCTGTTTGGATTATCGGGCAAATCGGCGAGATTAATTTCTTCATTATCATCCTTTGCTTCACTTTGAGCCGGATGATTTTCGGATGCATGGACGGTTTCGGCCAAATCGGCGACCGCTTCGGCAATGCTGCCGGTCAGATTTTCCGCCGCCTGTTCATCAGCCGAAGCGTCGGCATCGGCCTCATCGGCTTTTGCCTTATCCGCCAGATTGTCAAAGGGTTGAAATTTGGCCTGACAGGAAGTGCAGCTTATTTGCACATGCTCATTTTCCTGCATGGCTTTTTCAAGGATTTCAGTCGGCACGGCACCGCGCTGTCCGCATTCGGGACATTGAAAATGGGTCTCTTCCGCTGTTTTGAACAAAAACACCAATACGCCGTTTCACAACCGTAATTCACGCTATATTATTGCATTCGCAATAAAAATACAGCTTTTTGCAAAATCTGCGAAGCGTGATAACAGAAAATCAGGCTGCGTGTCTTTTGAGAGTTTTGTGCGTTGACGTTTCGGCTTGGGTTATGTGCGGGCTTATTGCTGTTTTTGGTTCTGCCGGTAAAGGGTCAGGATTTGGTTTGCCGGGCGCCACTGACCCGGCTGAGTATTATTGCCGACATGCCGCTGCAACCGGATTTGCTTTCACGCTTGCAAAACAGGCTGACCGGCACATGCGCAGACCGGCAATTGACGCAATCGCTGGTGCCGGAAATAGCCCGCTTTTTGGCAAGCAATCAGCTGCGCCCTGCCGGTCTGACCCTTGACCATGACGCCGGTCAGCAACGCGCCGTCATCAGCCTGACTTTTAACAATGCGACGCTTGAAGGCAAAAGCGCGCCGCCTGAAGGGGTCGGTTTGTCGCGCTATTTGCTGCCGATTGAAGGCCCGGCCCAAGTGCTGGTGCAATTGGCAGAATTGGTTGGGCAGCCGCAGGAAGGCGAGACTTTGCAATTGCGTTTTGTGCCGGCCCCCAATGTCGCCGAAACCAGTCTGCGCATGAATTGGTTGCGCGATGGCGCAGAGATTGCCGGGGCGACAGGCCGCCGCTACCGGCTTGAAACCGATGATATTGGCGCGCGCATTGCCCTGCGGCTTGAGGCAGACCTGCCCAATGCTGCGCCGGTTATAACCGAGGCGTTGGGGCCGGTAACGCCGCGCCCGGTGCCGCCGCAATTCGACAATTTGCGCCTGACCGGTCGCCCTGAAGTCGGAGGAAAATTGTCCCTTGCCTATGATTTCCGCGCTGGCTCCAATGCAGCACCGCTTGGGCGTATTGAATATCAATGGTTGCGAGACAATGCGCCAATTGCCGGTGCTGACCGAGCCGATTACACGCTGCAAAAAGCGGATATTGGACGGGCAATCGCTGTGCGGCTGCGCGGCTTTGATGCGATGGGCATGGCAACGCTGCCGGTTGAAACAGCAATGCAGGCGGCGATAAAAGATGTGCCGACGCTCGATATGGTGCGGCCCATGCCGCGTCCCGCGCCGCGCCCGCCGGAGGACGTGCCGGCAGCCAATCATGCTGCTTTTGATAAAGTGACAGAGAAAACCACAGCGCCGGATTTAAGCGCCGATATTATTTTGGTGCGCAAACATGTGGTGGTCGGCCAATATGGTGAAGCCTTGCGCCTGACTGACAGGCTGTTGCAAGCCAATCCCAATTATTCTGCTTTGCGTCTGATGCGCAGCCGGATTTTTATGGAGCAGGGCGATTATGCGGCAGCGCAATCGGGGCTGGCGGAATTGCTGGCCGCGCCGGATTTGCCCATGCCCATGCGCGAAACCGTGCTGGCCATGCAGAGCGATATTCACAACCGCGCATTGATGGCGTCAGCGCGAGCCAATAGGACGCGCCCGCGCGAACAAGGCCGCCTGCATCTGGCAGCCGAAATGCGCGTCGGGCTTGACCATAATGCCCGTCACGCGCCGAGTGAAGCGCGGCTTATCTATCATCTCGACAATCTCGCCGCGCTTGATGATTTGCGCCCGCAAGCCGTCACCGGCCCTGCGCCAGGTGCGCCGGGGGTGGGCGAAGATGGCGATGAACCCTATCAGCAGACCGCCCTGTCAGCGCATTTGGCGGGTCTGGGCAGTGATCGGCTGGCGGCGCGGCTTTATCTGGCGGGCATGGTGCTTGACCGGCGCTATGATGATTATGACGATAATAATGACGCGATTGGCGATGGCGATGGCGATTATCAGATTATTCTGGCGCGCGCTGGGTGGCGCAGCGTGTCGCCTGGCGGCGGTGAGCAAAGCTTTTTCGATATTTCCCTGACCGCCAGCCACTTTATCCGATTGGCGCGCCATTTCGGCGATGCGGTTGAAGTGAACGGTCAATGGGTCTGGCCGCTGGCGCGCCATGCGCCGCAAAGCCGTCGGCCCGATGCGATTTGCTTTGATTTGTCGGTGATGAAGCGGCAATTTGAACCGATACCGGGTTTGCAAGGCAATGAGGATAAAAGCGGCTGGCGCGGCAGGACAAATATGGTTTACACGCGCCACGGCAAATGGCTGGACGCTGATTTTCATCTCGGCCTCACCCATAACAGCCATGACCGCAATACGCTGGATTATTCATTATTGGATGGCGGGGTGAGGCTGAAGCGGCAGACCGGGTCGCGCGCTTACAGGCTGGAGCTGGCCTATATCAAACGGGTTAATGTGCGCGCACCGACGCGGCGCGATATTGAGGCGCTTTGGGGGCTTGAGCGGCGCGATGACAATGCGCTGCGCCTCGGCCTCGGCTTTGTGCAAAACATCCCGCTGGGGCGCTTGCGCGGGCAAATCGTGTTGGACGCGCATGGGCAGGTGAATGAGTCCAATCTGCCGCGCTATGACCGGACGGGCGGCGATGTCGGTCTTTCCTTGCGTGTGGTTTGGTAGGGGCGGGTGATGCGGCATAAATTTCCCAATTCTGCCCGTAAGGCTTGGCCGGCTGCGATACTTGCTTTGGTTATATGGCCTGCCTCCGCCGAGGACACGCCACAGGGGCAGGGCTGTCCGGCGCAGCTTGCCGTGTCGCCCAGCTGCCGCGCGGCCTATGCAGCAGAGCGCGGCGCAGGGGCGGCGGCGATGGATGCGGCGCAGCAGGCGATAAACCGGCAGGCGGCATGGGATAAACGGCTTGTTGATACAAGCGGCGACGGCACAGCCGACGCAACCATTTTGGACGCTGCCAGCCCGGTTGATACGGATGGCGACGGGGTGCGCGATGTGCTGGACGCTTTCCCGAATGATGCGACGGAAACCACAGACACTGATGGCGATGGTGTCGGCGATAATGCGGACGCTTTCCCCAATGATGCAACGGAAACAGTCGATACTGACGGCGATGGCGTCGGCGATAATGCCGATGCGTTTCCGAATGATGCGACCGAAACCATAGACACAGATGGCGATGGTGTCGGCGATAATGCCGATGCGTTCCCCAATGATGCATCAGAAACCACAGACAGTGACGGCGATGGGCTGGGCAATAATCAGGAAAACGCGCTTGGCACCAATCCCAATCTTGCCGACAGTGATGGCGACGGGCTGAACGACCCGGTTGAGATTGCCATGCTCTATGACCCGCTTGCCACGGATAGTGACGGGGATGGCACCGCCGATGGCAGTGACAGCGCCTATGGGTTTTACGACTCCGGCGGTGTTGATGTTGCCCGCGAGTCTGACAATACGCTGGATGGCCGCTTCCTCACCACCGCCCATGGCAATCTTGCCGGATTGGATGCGGATGATGCCTATGATAGCTGGGCTGATTTTCTGTCGGCCTTCAGTTCCGGCACGGTTGAATTGCGTGCCGGAGCGCAGAGTTTCACCAAGGGCTATATTTCCGCCGATGGGCTTTACAGCGCGACGGTTGAGCCGCGTTTGCTGCTTGATTTTGACCGCGAGGATGTCGCCTTTATCGCCCGTGCCTCGGCCAATTTCGGTGATTTCGGTTCCTTCAGCAATAAGACATTTGCCAGCGAAGTGACCAGTATTTCGACTCTTTTGACGCCGGGCGCTTTTACCATGAGCCAGCTTCGCCAAGACGGTAATGCGGTTGCCATGACCAATTCCACCAATGGCGATGCCAGTAAAAGTGTTTATCTTTTCCTCGATGCGGCGATTTACAAAACCGGCGTGACGCTGGGCGATTCCAGCGATCAGGTGGTGGCCACGGGCGGCATTCGCTTGCTTGCCGCCGATACGCAAAATTTTGCCGCGCGCTCTGAATTGCGCGGCGTGCAATCCGACTTGTTCCAAATGTTGCCGTTTACCGATTAGGCTTGCTTTTTGCGGCGGAAAACCTAACTCCCCGCAAAAGGGAAAGGGTTCGACCATGCGACGCCTGATTTTTATTTTTTACCTGACACTCATAGCCGGCCCGGTTTGGGCCAATGGGTCGCAAAACAGCAAAACCGCTTATGATTTCACACTGCCGGCGATTGATGGCGGCGCGCTGGCCTTGGCCGATTATGCGGGGCAGCCGATTTTGCTGGTCAATACGGCGTCGCAATGCGGCTTTACCGGTCAATATGAGGGTTTGCAGGCGCTGTGGTCGGCCTATCGGGAAAAAGGGCTGGTTGTTCTCGGCGTGCCGAGCAATGATTTTGGCGGTCAGGAGCCGGGCCAAGCAGATGACATAAAGGCGTTTTGTGAGGTCAATTTCAATGTCGATTTTCCGATGAGCGACAAGCTGGTCGTGCGCGGCGACAAAGCCCATCCGCTGTATCAATGGTTGCGTGCCGAATTGGGCGACAAGGCGCGTCCGAAATGGAATTTCTACAAATATCTGATTAATGCTGAGGGCCGGGCGGTCAGCTATTATTCCTCCATGACCAAGCCGAATTCGCGCAAATTGCGCCGCGCCATTGACGATGTGCTGGCCGCCGCCCAGTCTTCACCAAATTAAAAGGCGCGTCGATAGCCGAGCAAAATACCGCTGCTGCTGCGTTGATTGTCGAAATCGACAAAATTGGATTGCGTCTCGCTGACCCGATGCGTCAGCGTCAGCGACAGGTTTTCCAAAAGCGGTGACAGGCCGGCACCGTCCAGCCTGTAAGCGGCGCGCCATTCGGTCATATCATCTTGACGTTTTTTGCCGGGTGAATTGGGGCCTATCGAATTGGTATAAATATTGTCATAGCGGCTTTGTCCAGCCTCGGCGGTCAGTGACAGGCTGTGGGCACGACCGGGCAGAAAGGTAACGCCCAGCGAGGCCAGCATGTCGGTCTTGTCCAAATCTCCATTGCGGGCGGCTGATTGCTGGCGCGTATTGGCTGCCAATGTGAGAAAAGTCTTGGCCGATATTTGCCAGCGCGTCTGCACAGTCAGTGCTTGCGTGTCTGTGTCATTGTCGCTTTGGGCAGTATCATAGCGCCGCATAATATGGGCGAAACTGCCCGACAGGGTCAGCCTTTTGCCAAGCGCGCGCGACAGGGCGATATTGGCCAGCGAAATGTCAAGGTCGCCCAAAGCCGGCAATTCATTTTTCACCTGTGTGTGGCGCAGTGACGGAATGACAAATAATTTGCCCAGCACCAGCCTGCCGCCTATGCCGGCACTGGCCGCATGATGCCCAAGATAGCCGGTATCGCCCTTGTCAGCGCCCGCCAGTGACAGGTTGAGATGTATCTCATCCAATGCCTGATAGCCGGTTTTCAGCACATTAATATTGGCCAGTTGATAGCTGAAGGCTTCATCTTCCAGCGCCTGTGTGGCGGCTGCGCCATTTATGTCGAAAGTGCGATAGGCCGATTGATTGCCGCGAAATGTCACTTGTCCGGCATCCGGGTAATTATTCACATTATCGCCGCCAACCATGCCGAGATTGACAATAATATGGCTGACGCGTTTTTGCAGCTTGCGGCGCAATTGGTCGCGCAATTGGGTGACGGCGCGTTTGTCACGCGGCGGCAAGGGCAGGGCGGCCAGCGCCCGCAATTCATTGCTGGCCTGCAATGAGCTGCCCAGCGCGGCCAGCACACGGGCGCGCAAAAACCGCGCTTCGATATTGGTTGGTTGGCGCACCAGCACGCGCTCAAGCGCCGCCAATGCCGCTTTGGCATTGCCCGCCGCCAATTGTTCTTCGGCATATTGCCGGTTCAGGGCCGGATTATCCGGGTCGGCAAGAATTTGCCGATAGCTTATCGTGGCATGGGCCTCAGACAGCGCGCCTGTCAGCACAAGCAGAGACAAAATGGCTGCCTGCCATAAAACCGCGCGATGGCTTATCGCCAAAGTCTGTTGGGTCGCCATTAATTGCCCCCTTGCGTGTCGCGTGTCTGCATGCCGAAGACAAAGCCGCGCGCCGTCATGCTTGGTGTCGGGTTGTCTGATTGCAGCGCATCCGGCGTGAAAGTGCGGATTTCAACACCCGAAGTGGCCAGATTGCCAATCGGCACTGTGCCATTTTTCAGGTCAACATTGGACAAATCGCCATTGAAACTGATTTCAACCGCCATATCGCTTGGCGGATTGGACATGCTGGCAATTGGCCCCAAATCAGTCAATCGGCGGGCATCATCGCCGGGCAAGGAGCCATCATGGAAAAAGAGCGGCTCGGTGGTCGCATTGCCGCCAAATGTCACTTGCGTCGCCGCACCATAATCCGGGGTGAACATGGTTTGATAGCTGAAACCGGCATTGCCTTGCGCGCCCTGATAGCTGCGCGCGTCATCATGGATAAATTGCCCGGCAGTGCCATTGCCAAGGTCAAAATTGCCGGTCAGGCTTGAGGCGACCGCACGGGTCGAAAAGTTCCAGCTCATTTCCGTGTCGAACCGGCCGACAATATCGCCACCGCTATTTTCAATGGCAGCATTGTCGGCGAAGAAAACAGTTGTGCCGGTCAATTCGGCCAGCTCGGCATATTGGGTGATGCCGCGATAATCGAAATTGCCGGTATCAATCAGGCTGGCCAAGCCGCCGCCAAGATTGACACCGTTAAAAAACGCCGCCCGCTCATCCTCGCTCATGGTCAAAATGCCTTCACCGAACAGGGTCAGCGCCACACCGGCCCGCAGGCCCGCATCGCGGCTGGTGCCGCCGCCGGCCGTGGCACCGGCCAATGCGGCGGCCAACACCGGATTGGCAGCAAAACTGTCAGCCTCGCCATCGCCATCCGTATCCTGTCCGGGGGTGATATTGAGGGCGGCGACATCAACACCCAAAGCGGCGGCAATTTCCGCCGAAGCCTCTTCTTGCAAGGCGCGCTCCAGCCTTTCAATTTGTTCGGGGCTGGCCCGTTGTGGCGTGCTTGGCGGCACTTGCCCTGCGGTCGGGTCAATCGTGGTTGCAAAGCCGGGGCGGGTCAGGTCAACCGCGCCATAGGCATTGGAGATTTGCACCGCACCGGGCGGCAGGCCAAGCGCATTGCCCGCTTCCGGGCCGAGCAGCACCAGATTGGCGGCACCGCCAGGGGCGACTTCCCCGGCCAGCGCCGTGCCGCGCACACCGATTGTCGCATTGGGCAGCCGGACTTTCATCCGGTCATTGCCGAATTGTGCGACTTTGCCGGAAACAAAGCGGAACGTGCCGCGCTCAATCGTGCCGGTCAGCTTCGCCGTTTGCGCTTGCCTTGGGTCATAGACAAATTCGTCAATCCGCATGCGCGTATTGGCGCCCAAAGTAAAGACTGTTTCATCAAGCAACATGACTTGCAATCGTCCGCGCGGCCCAACCTCAATATCATCGCCAAGATAAAGGCTCTGGCCGGAAGATATTTGGCCAATTGCGGCTTGCGGGGAAAATGAGGCCGTGCGGATAACGCCGCCGCGCAGACCGGCAGTGACGCCGACCAGCTCGGCCGCCTCGGCGCGCAGCCATTCAGCCGCAGGCGACAGCAAACAAACAGTGAGAGCCAAAGCAAGACGCCCAATCTTGCCATGCGGAACGGACAAAAAAGACAACAAAACAACAAACCCCAAACGCAATAAGACCCTTATTATAGACGGCGGCAAAGGCACAAGCAATTGGCCCGACCGGTTTTGCGGCCGCCTGTTGTAAGAAGAGCGCGCAGAAAAAGGGGCGTCCGGAGACGCCCCATAAATCACTAAATCAAGGCGCTTACTTGCCTTTCCAGACCGGTGCGCGCTTTTCGGCAAAGGCGGTCGCGCCTTCGCGGGCATCTTCTGAGCTGAATACCGGATTCATGATTTCTTGCTGGCGCTGCCAAATCTCATCATGCGGCCAAGTTTTATATTCGGTCATGATTTTCTTGGTGGCGGCGGTGGCCAGCGGCCCATTGCCGGCAATGCGGGCAGCCAGTTTCTTGGCCCCTTCAAGTGCTTGGCCTTCCGGCACCACTTCATTGATAAGCCCGACCTCATACATGCGCGCGGCGGAGTAATGGTCGCCCGACAGCGCCATTTCCATGGCAATGCGCGGCGGGATTTGTTGCGGCAAACGGAACACGCCACCGGCACCGGCCACCAGTGATCGCTTGACTTCAGGTATCCCGAATTTGGTCGCTTCTGTGGCGACCACCAAATCGCAAGCCAGCAGCAATTCAAAACCGCCAGCCAGCGCATAGCCCTCGGCGGCAGCGATAATCGGCTTGGCCGGTGTGTATTGGGTCAGCCCGCCAAAGCCGCGCCCCGGCACAGTCGGGGTTTCACCGGCCAGAAAGCCTTTCAAATCCATGCCGGAACAAAATGTCCCGCCATTGCCGGTCAGAACGGCCACGCGAATCTCGGCATCGGCTTCAAACCGGTCAATTGCGGCGGAAATCAATTCCGACATATTTTTGTTCATGGCATTTTTGGCCTGTGGCCGGTTCATGGTCATCACCATGACGCCATCTTCCACGCTTACCAGCAATTCATTTGACAGATCTTCGCTCATTTCTCTCTCCCTTGAGGCCCTTTGAATATGGGCGTTCCCTT
The DNA here is from genome assembly GCA_049597955.1 of Parvibaculales bacterium. Lineage (GTDB taxonomy): Bacteria > Pseudomonadota > Alphaproteobacteria > RS24 > RS24 > JAYPAN01. The sequence continues at coordinate 86,710 of JBMYND010000008.1, read as the reverse complement.
GAGGCCCTTTGAATAAGGGCGTTTATGTGGGGTTATTCAACCTTGCGACTGCAAAACTGTCAACTGCAGATGCAGCAAACCGGCCCGGCGGATGGCGGCGGCGCTTGCATCCCAAAATATGCATAAAAATTAGGCAATGATTATCTATTTCAAAATATGACTAAAAAATAGGCACATAATTCGCGCCAGGAAACCGATTCAGGCAGGAAATGGCAGAAAATTGCCATTCCAAAAACTGGCATATCTCTTGCTTCACACGTCCAGAACTTTGCGAAAGGAGAGTATCATGCAAAATTCTGTATCAAAATTATCATTTGCTGGCTTGTTGATGGCCGGTTCCATGTTGGCGACACCGGTTCTGGCGGCCGACATTGAGGGCAATATCGGCGTCACCACAGATTATATCTGGCGCGGCGCGACGCAAAATGACGGTGGCACCAGCGCCAGTGGCGGTCTGGATGTCAGCTTTGACAGCGGCCTGTATATCGGCACTTGGGTTGGCGACACAGCCGGCACGGATTATGGCACACAGGAAGTTGATTATTATATCGGCTATGCTGGTGAGTCCGGGTCAATTTCCTATGATGTCGGCTATCTGATGTATACATATCCGTCCAGCCAAGCCGCCAGCGATGTTGACTTCAGCGAAGTTTACATCACGGTCGGCACCGGCCCGGTTTCGGCCTCTTATTATTATCTGGTTGACGCCGAAGGCGCCGACGCAGGTGACAGCGGTTATATTTCGCTCGATTACGAAACCTCCCTCTCTGATGATTGGGATTTGTCGCTGAGTTATGGCGACTATACGGGTGATTTCAGCACTGAGGCATCTAACATTGTTGTCACTGTTTCCAAAGGTGATTTTGGCCTGTCTCTTGTCACAACTGACGGCGAGGACGGTGTTGATGACGATATGCGCTTCGTTGCCTCTTGGGGCATCGGATTCTAAGGCAGTCAAACGAAAGGTTCCTCCCATGAAAATGATTGTTGCAATCATAAAACCTTTCAAGCTGGACGCTGTGCGCGAAGCGCTCACAGCGGCCGGCATTGAAGGTCTGACAGCCTGCGAAGTAAAGGGTTTCGGTCGCCAGAAAGGCCAGACCGAAATCTATCGCGGCGCCGAATATGAAGTGAATTTCCTGCCGAAAGTGCGGTTGGAAATCGTTGTTGATGATGGCCAGGTGGAAGATGCTTCCGCGGCCATTCGTGAGACAGCCAACACTGACAAAATCGGCGATGGCAAGATTTTCGTTTTGCCTGTTGACGAAGCCATCCGCATCCGCACCGGCGAAACCGGTTCGGCTGCCCTGTAATCCCGAGGAGTTCGAAATGATGACGAAAGCTCTCAAAAAGCTGGGTTTGGCCGCTGGCATGACAATGCTCGCCGCCCCCGCAATGGCCGCTGTCGACCCTGAAACAGCCTATGTGTTCAACACATTCCTGTTTCTGGTCTGCGGCTTTTTGGTCATGTTTATGGCCGCAGGCTTTGCCATGCTGGAAAGCGGCATGGTGCGGTCGAAAAATGTCGCAACGATATGCGTCAAAAACATATCTTTGTATTCGCTTGCCGGTCTGATGTATTGGCTGGTCGGCTATAATCTGATGTATGGCATTGAAGAAGGCGGCTATATCGGTTCGCTGTTTGATGTCTGGAGTGCCGATGACAGCGCGATTGCCGGCGAAACACCTGATTTCAGCGGCGGCTATGCGTCCGGCTCTGACTGGTATTTCCAAATGGTGTTCTGCGCCACAACCGCCTCAATCGTCTCCGGCACAGTTGCCGAGCGCCTGAAGCTGTGGCCATTCCTGATTTTCACCCTGTTCCTGACCGGCTTTATTTATCCAATCGTCGGCTCATGGGAGTGGGGCACAGGCTGGCTCGACGCTCAAGGCTTCAGCGATTTCGCCGGTTCGACACTGGTTCACTCAACCGGTGGCTGGGCGGCCCTGACAGGTGCCATTATTCTCGGCGCGCGCGCCGGCAAATATGGCCCGGACGGCTCGGTCAATCCAATGCCCGGTTCCTCAATGCCTTTGGCAACGCTTGGCACATTCATTCTGTGGCTTGGCTGGTTCGGCTTTAATGGCGGTTCGCAATTGGCGCTGGGTTCAGGTGCCGATGCGGCAGCGATTTCAAACATCTTCATCAACACCAATATCGCCGCTGCGGCCGGTGTTGTAGCGGCCATGCTTGCCTCGACCGGCCTGTATGGCAAGGTTGACCTGACCATGGCGTTGAATGGTGCGATTGGCGGGCTGGTATCGATTACCGCCGAGCCGCTGACACCGTCAATTCCGGCGGCTGCCTTTATCGGTGCTGTTGGTGGCGTGTTGATTGTGCTGACCGTGCCGCTTCTCGACAAGCTGAAAATCGACGATGTTGTCGGTGCCATTCCGGCCCACCTTGTCTGCGGTATTTGGGGCACGCTGATTGTGCCGCTGACCAATAGCGATGCCAGCTATGGCGTGCAAGCACTGGGCGTTATCGCGGTCGGTATCTTCACCGTGATTGCCAGTGGCATTGTCTGGTATGCGTTGAAAGCCACGATTGGCCTTCGCGTCGAGGAAGAGGACGAATTGGCAGGTCTCGATAAATCCGAGCTTGGCATTGAGGCCTATCCCGAATTTTCACGCGCGTGAACCGGACACTTAACTCTCTAGTCCCCTAAAGCGTGAAAAAGACCCCGGCGAGCCATCGCCGGGGTCACCTTTTTGGGTAAGATTTTCAATTTCCCTAATGTTACGGCGCATTGCGCCGTTATTTTCTGTGAGGGTTTTTCCGGAGTTACCCCATGCCAGTTTTACACCATGCGGCCCATATCGCTGCTCTTTGTTTGGCCATATCGCTCGGCCCGCTTTTTATGGGCGCGGCCAAAGCCTATGATTTGAGCGGCGGTATCGGCCTGACATCCGATTATATTTGGCGCGGCAACACCCAATCCTCCGGTGATGCCAGCATATCGGGCAGCGTCAAGCTGGCTTTCGACAATGGCGCGTCAATGGGTGTATGGGCCGGTTCGCTTGGTCAATCGGCAAATAACAATCCCAATTATGAGTTGAACATATTCGCCGCCTATAATGGCATGTTTGACCAATTGGCCTATGAGGCGGGCATTATCGCCTATCATTATCCCGGCGTGGATGGCCGGCAGCGCGATGCGACCGATATTTATGGCCGTATCGGCTTTGGGCCGCTTTCGGCCAGCTATTATTATCAGGCGCGGGCGGAAAATGACGCGCTGGAAGATGAGTCCGCCCAATATGCATCGCTGGATGCCGCATTGCCGCTGGTTGATGGCTGGTTTGTCGGCCTGCATGCCGGGCTGGAATTTTATGACATGTTGGACAGTGATGAAGATTTTGCCCTGTCCCTGAATAAAGACAGTTTTACCCTCACTGCCTCGCAAGATGAGGGGGAAGACACGCGGGTCAGCGTGTCTTGGGGTGTGCGCTATTAAGGGCGTTTGCCTGTGCGCTTACATGCCCGGCAATTTGGCAAATTGCGCCACGCCTTCGCCTATCAGATGAAAATCATATTTGTCATCTGTGTGTATGGCGATATCCGGCCCGCCAAAATCGGCCGGATTGTCCATTGAACCAACTTTCAACAAAACCGTATCGGGCAGCGCCGCCGGCGCACGGGTCAGCAGCGGCGCGCCGCAAATGCCGCAAAACTCCCGCGTTACCGGATTGTCAATATCGGTTCGCGTATAGGCACTTGGCGTGCCCTTGATATATTTGAAATTGGCGTCGGATATGCCCATGGTCAAATTGGCCGCGCCGCCGGTTATGTGCTGGCATTCGCGGCAATGGCATTGGCCCTTGAAAACCGGGTCGCCTTCAACTTCGTAGCGCACCGCGCCACAATAACATCCACCTTCCACTTTCATCGCAGCCTCCTTAGGTTCCGGGTTCTGTTCTGCCCTGTCAGTCTGGCACTATCGCCTTGCCATGTGAAGCTGAATTTTAGGCAAGGCGGCAGATTACGGGCCGTCATTAAAGCCGGTTTCATCGACTATCCGGCTGGCGCGTTGGCTGAGACCGGCAATTTCATCCATCGCCACTGTGTCGGGTCGCAAGTCGCCCCATGCCGCGACGCGCGCAGATGGCGGGACATCGGCGCGGATTGGATATTCGTGATTAACCTCGGCATACAGGCTTTGCGCCTGTTCGGAGACGAGAAATTCCATCAAGCGCAGCGCATTGGCGCGATTGGGCGCATATCTGGCCATTGCCATGCCTGATAAATTGACATGGTGACCGCCGCCCGGCATGGACGGAAAAACCAGCTTCACCGCTTGCGCCCATTGCTGTTGCTCCGGGTTTTTCTCATTGGTCTGCATAGCGCCCATATAATAGGTATTGGCCAGCGCCAAATCACAGCTACCGGCATAGATTTTGCGCGCCTGGGCGCGGTCATTGCCTGACGGTTTGCCTGCCAGATTAGCTTTGACACCGTGCAGCCATTGGCGGAACCGGTCTTCGCCAATATGGTGCAGCAAGGCAGCAAACAGCGCCACATTATAAGGGTGCTGGCCACTGCGCAGGCACAAGCGCCCGCGCCATTTTGGCGTCGCCAGATCCAGATAGTCGAGCGTGGTTTCCTTAACCCGCGCCTTGGCCGCAAAACCGACCCGCGCCCGCCAAGTCAGGCCAAACCACAAATGGTCGCGGCTGCGGGCAATCGCCGGAACATGTTTGTCAAGCAGGGCCGAGCGCACGGGTTGGGCGATTTTGGCCGCTTGGCTCACCCGCCCAATATCGGTTGTCAGCAAAATATCGGCCGGGCTGCGTTCGCCCTCAATGGCAATGCGCTCAATCAGTCCCTTGGCGGCATAAATCACCTTCACCTTAATGCCGGTTTCTTTTGTGAAACGGTCAAAAAGCGGTTTGACCAGCATGGGTTGGCGATAGGAATAGACATTAACCCGTTCGGCGGCCTGTGCTGCCGCCTTCCCAACCAAAAGCGGGCCAACCAGCAGCAGACAAGCCAGCGCAAGCGAAAGCGCGGTCGGCAAAAGCCGCCGCCATGAAATCCGGGCTGTTAAATCAGTCATTATTATTGTCAGTTATTTCCTGTTTTCCCATATCCCCAAAAAATGGCATGAATTTCAGATAATTGGCCGGAAACAGCCGACGCACAATATCCATATAAACCGCATCCGGCCCAATGAGAATCCGCGCCTTTTTGCGTTTGATGCCTTTCAGAATAATGTGCGCCGCCTTGTCCGGCTGGGTCATGGTGAATTGTTCAAACCGGGCTATCGCCTCCTGCCGCAGGGCTTCGGCATCGGGGCCTTGGGCGATACGGGCATGGCGCACGATATTGGTGTTGACGCCGCCGGGATGGATGCAGGTGACATTGACATGAGTGTCGGCCAAATCATGGCGCAGCGCGTCGGTGAAGCCCAGCACGGCGAATTTGGCGGCATTATAGGCAGCTTGGGTCGGTGTCGAAAACAAGCCGAATACCGAGGACACATTGGCGATATGGCCGCTGTCAGCTGCCATCATATGCGGCAGAAAGGCTTGTGTGCCATGCACAACGCCCCAAAAGTCAATATCCATCACCCAGTTGAAATTATCGAGGGTCAATTCATGCACCGGTGCGCCATGCGCCACACCGGCATTGTTCAGCACAAAATCTACCCGCCCATGCTTGCCGATAACAGTGTCAGCCAAGGCGAACATGGCGTCGCGGTCGGCGACATCAACCAGATGCGTTTCACAGCGACCGCCAGCTTGTTCTATGCTGTCGCGCGTGACTGCCAGCATATCGGCGCGCACATCGCTCATCACCACATGCGCCCCTTCTGCTGCCAAGGCTCGCGCGCAGGCCGCGCCAATGCCACTGGCCGCGCCGGTGACAACACAAATCTTATCGTTAAATTGTTTCATGCTGACATCTCCCTTGAAAGCTGAAACGCCATTACCGCACAGACTGTTTTTCTCGCCAAGCGTTTCTCATAACGCCGATGTACATCCAGCTATATGAGCGAGGCGATATGACGATAATTATTGCGAATGATTATCATGTTCAAATAAAAACCGCAAGCGCGTTATCGCTTGGGCAGACGCCAGGCAAAAGAAAAGCCCTTTATCAAAAGGGCTTTCCATAATTGGATTTGTCTTTTGGTCAGTGCTTAACCAAAATTCTGTTTTGGCTTGCGCCGCCGCTTTTCAAGCGGTTGATAGGCTTGCGCCGCATGGGTTGTGCAATATGGGCTGCCGGATTTGGCCCGCGCGCCGCAGAAATGAAACTCGGTCGTGCCGGGGTCGCCAATCGGCCATTTGCAGGTATGCTCGGTGAGATGCAACACGCTGGCGCGCTCCTCGGCGCTCAATATGGGCTGTGGAACAACTTGCTCTTTAATATCGTCAACATCGTCGGAACGAAAACGGCGATGGCCGGTCGGCATGCTTGGCGTTGAGGGGCGCGTTCGTGCGCTGCCCGTATTGATGCGCGCCGTCGTCACCCGTGCCGGTGTTGCGCGGCCCGAAAGGCCAAGCCGGTGCACTTTACCAATCACGGCATTGCGGGTCACACCGCCCATTTTGCGGGCAATCTGGCTTGCGCTCAAGCCATCAGCCCAAAGTTTCTTAAGCATTTCAACACGTTCGTCAGTCCAAGCCATGATTATCTTCCCCTGCAAGCTGGCAATTCGCATTTTGTAACCCGCCATATCTAGTGGGCTACTGCTTGTCTTATACTAAATATGGTGGTAGCGCGTGAGTCGAATGATTCGTTTATCCACATGAAATCGGGCTGGCTGCGCGCCTTATGCCGCGACCGGCCGCACGCGAAAAAGGTTGAAACCGCGGGCAAACGGGCTAGTCTCTCGCTTCTGAACCGGCGCATCTGCGACCGGGCGCTTAAAGGAACCCGCAATGTCTGATACAGACCGCCAGATTGACCGCGCCCAAATCAAGCTTGCCAAGCTTGCCAAGGCACAGGGCGCAAGCGCGCAAGCCTATCAAGGGCTTGGCGTGCGCCGTTTTGGTCGCTTTAACTGGCTCGGCCTGTGGACGCTGTATCGCAAGGAAGTGCAGCGTTTCCTGAAAGTCTGGATGCAGACATTAATGGCACCGATTATCACCACTTTGCTGTTTTTGGCGATTTTCTCGCTGGCTTTGGCCGGTTTGCGCCCCGATATTAACGGCGTGCCATTTATCAATTTTCTCGCGCCCGGCCTTATCATGATGTCGATTGTGCAAAACGCTTTTGCCAATGCGTCTTCTTCGCTTTTGGTCGCCAAAGTGCAGGGCAATGTCGTTGATTTTCTGATGCCGCCCTTGTCGGCATTGGAATTAAATATCGGCATTTCAATGGGCGGGCTGACGCGCGGCCTGTTTGTCGGCGCCGGCACGTTTTGCGGCATGTCGCTATTTGTCGATTTGCAAATATACAGTTTTTCTGCCCTGTTATTTTACGCCATTATTGCCTCGGCGCTGCTGTCACAAATCGGCTTGCTGGGCGGTATTTGGGCGGAAAAATTCGACCATTTGGCGACGGTCACCAATTTCGTTATCACGCCTTTGGCGTTTTTGTCCGGCACTTTCTATTCGGTGTCGCAATTGCCTGGCCTGGCCTATCAAGTCACGCAATATAATCCATTTTTCTACATGATTGACGGCTTCCGCTATGCCATGACCGGCCATAGCGAAGCCAATATGGCCTTTGGCATGGTGTTTTTGCTGGTGCTGACCGCGCTCAGCTCGGCGGCGTGCCAATATGTTCTGGCCACCGGCTATCGCCTGAAATCCTAAACAAACCCTGACCGGCTTTGCGTTTTGCCAATCCGCGAACTGCGAAACTGATTGCGAGCAGGGGCGCGCATCTGCTATAAAAAACCAAGTCGCCGAAAGGCGGTTTTTTTATTGGTGGCGCGGTTTTATGGGTCGCACCATGTCAGTCAGGCGCTTGTGACGCCTGCACCAAATCGGGATGCATAAGGATGCGGGCAGCGGACAGCCATATTATGCCGTCTTATCGGCGCAGCAATCTGCAATTTGTGCGGGGCGATGGCGCGTGGCTGGCAACGCCGGAAGGCGAAAAATATCTCGATTTTGGCTCCGGTATCGCCGTCAACACGCTTGGTCACAGCCATCCGCGTCTGGTCGCGGCGCTGCAAGACCAGGCCGAGCGGCTTTGGCATGTGTCCAATCTTTACCAAATACCGCAGCAGGAAGAATTGGCCGATATACTCTGCGCCAACAGCTTTGCCGATTATGTGTTTTTCGGCAATTCCGGCGCGGAGGCCGCCGAGGGCATGATAAAAGCCATGCGCAAATATCACGCAGTGCAAGGCCAGCCGGAGCGTGTGACGCTGATTTCCTTTGCCGGTGCATTTCACGGCCGCACATTGGCCGCTCTGGCGGCGGCTGGCAATGCCGCCTATTTGGAAGGTTTTGGGCCGGTTGCGCAAGGCTTTGCGCAGGCTGACAGTTTTGATATTGACGCGGTGGAAAGCCTGATTGACGCCCATACGGCGGGTATCCTGATTGAGCCAGTGCAGGGCGAAGGCGGTGTGCGCGATGTCGGCGAGCCATTTTTGCAGGCTTTGCGGGCCTTATGCGACAAGCATGGTCTGTTGCTTGGCTTTGATGAAGTGCAATGCGGTATCGGGCGCACGGGGCGGTTGTTCGCCCATGAATGGGCCGGTGTCACGCCGGATGTTATGGCGATTGCCAAAGGGATTGGTGGCGGTTTTCCGCTTGGCGCGGTGCTGGCCACAAAAGCTGTCGGCGCGGTGATGCAGCCCGGCACGCATGGTTCGACTTTTGGCGGCAATCCGCTGGCTTGCGCGGTCGGCACAGCCGTCATGCAATGTGTTCTTGAAGACGGGTTTCTCGACCATGTCGTGACAATCGGCAATTATTTCCGCCAGCAATTGAGCCATTTGGTTGACAATTACAGCGATATTTTCACTGAAATTCGCGGGCGCGGGCTGATGCTTGGATTAAAATGCGCCCCGCCCAATACGGAAATTGTCGAGGCTTTGCGGGCGCAGCATTTATTGACGGTTGGGGCAGGCGATAACACAATCCGTCTTTTGCCGCCGCTTAATGTGTCGCGTCAGGATGTCAAAACCGCGCTGGCCGCCATTGAAGCGGCCTGTCAGTCCATGCGGCTGCACAATGGTGAACCGGATACCGAAGAGGATACAGCGCCATGACGACAGAACAGACAATTGCGTCCAAAGCTGCTGCCGGTCACGAGCAACAACAGGCGCAAGAAAAGGTGCAACGGGCAGCGCAATTGCCAAACGGCCAAAGGCATTTTCTGAACCTGTCGGATTTGACGCGGGCGCAAGCGCGCGCGCTGTTGGATGTTGCCCATGCGCGCAAAGCGGCGCGGGCCGGTCTGCCGACCGGACAGGCCGATGCTGACAGACCTTTGGCCGGGCATTTGCTGGCCATGGTGTTTGACAAACCATCCACCCGCACCCGCGTGTCTTTTGATTTGGCGATGCGCCAGCTTGGCGGCGAAACCATTGTGCTGAACCAAAGCGATATGCAATTGGGGCGCGGCGAAAGCATTGCCGATACGGCGCAAGTGCTGGCGCGTTTTGCCGATGCGGTGATGGTGCGCACGGGCGCGCATGAAAACCTGACAGAATTTGCCGCTCATGCCAATGTGCCGGTGCTGAACGGTCTGACCGCCTTTAGCCATCCATGCCAGATAATCGCTGATTTAATGACATTTGAAGAGCATAAGGGACGCCTTGCCGGTCAGCGTATCGCTTGGCTGGGCGATGGCAATAATGTCGCCGTTTCATTTGTTCACGCTGCCGCCTTGCTGGATTTTGAATTGGCGCTGGCAACGCCGGAAGCCTATGCCGTGCCGGCAGAACTGGTTGACGCGGCGCGCGCTGCCGGTGCGAAGATTAGCGTCTGCGCCACGGCTGAGGAGGCCGCGCAAGGGGCTGCCGCGCTGGTCACGGATTGTTGGGTATCAATGAGCGACGACCCGCAATCTGCCGAAAGCCGCGCCGCCGCTTTCGCGCCTTACAGCGTCACCGAGGCGCTGATGGCGCAAGGCGATGATGCGATTTTTCTGCATTGCCTACCCGCCTATCGTGACAAGGAAGTCAGCCAAGCAGTGATTGACGGGCCGCGCTCTGTCGTGTTTGACGAGGCGGAAAATCGCTGCCATGCCCAAAAGGCAATTTTGGCCTTTTGCCTTGGCAAGGATGACAGCCGCCCTGATGAAAGCGCGTTTTGATGAGCCTGGCGGAGGAAGCTGATTTCGTTTTGCCGTTTCGAATTGAAGGGCAAAATGTCAATGGGCGTATTGTGCGGCTGAATAATCTGGCCGGTGAAGTGCTGGGCCGCCATGATTATCCGGAGCCGGTCGCGCGCTTGCTGGCTGAAACATTGGTGCTGACGGCCATGCTGGGCAGTATGTTGAAATTTGACGGGCGGTTTATTTTCCAGATTCAGGGCAATGGCCCGGTCTCAATGATGATGGCCGATTACAGCATTGGCGGGGCGCTGCGCGGTTGCGCGCAATATGATGCGGACAACCTGTCCGAATTGGTCAAACAGACCGGCGCGTCAACCAAGCTGTTTGGCGATAAGGGACATATTGCGCTGACTGTTGACCAGGGACAGGATATGGAACGCTATCAGGGGATTGTGCCATTGGAAGGCACGACGCTGGCCGAGGCGGCGCTTGGCTATTTTGAGCGTTCCGAGCAAATCGCCACAAGGTTGAAACTGGCCGCAGCGCCGCTTTTGCTGCCCGGCGGGCGCATGGAATGGCGCGCCGGTGGTATTTTGTTGCAACAGGAAGGGGCGGAAGGCGGCTTTTCCCAAAATGATGAGGGCGAAAGCGCGTCCGACCTGTCATTGGCGCAGGCCGAAGATGACTGGAACCGCTTGTCCATGTTGCTGGACACGACTGAGGATACCGAATTGCTGGATCAGGAATTATCCGCCGAAGCACTGGCTTATCGGCTGTTCCATGAAGATGGCGTGCGCGCCTTTACCCACCGGCCGATGCATTTTGCCTGCCCGTGCTCGCGCGAAAGAGTGCTGAATATGCTGGTCTCCCTGCCCGCAGAAGACCGCGATGATTTGCAAGCGCGCGCGGCAATCGAAGTGCGCTGCGAATTTTGCAATGAATTATACGCGATTGCACCGGAAGAAATCGCGGCGCAGCGCGGGCAACAAGATTTTTCCCATCCATAGGGCGGAATTTGCCGCTGTGCGACTGTGAATTGGCCAATAATGCGTTATATATAGACGCAAAGCGAGTAATGATTGCATGATGAACCGGCTTAAAACTCTATTTGGTGCGGGCGGCGACGCGTCGCGGCGGCGATTTATGCGCCTGCCGGTGGCGCTTATTGTCTTGCTTGGCGGTGTTTTGGCATTTGCCGCGCTGGTCTCGACCAAGCCGCAAACCAAGCCGGTTGAGAACAGCGAAACGGTTTGGTCGGTCAGCGCCTTGCCGGTCGCCTATGGCGATTATGTGCCGCGTATTGCCGCTTATGGTGAATTGCGGGCTTTGCGCCAGATTGACTTGCGCGCCCAAGTCGGTGGCGAGATTGTCGAGACCGGCCCTAATTTTGAGGATGGCGCAAGGGTTGAACAGGGCGAATTGCTGGTTCAGATTGACCCGTTCAAATATCAAATCGCGCTTGACGATGCGCGCGCGCAGGTGAAAGGCGGCAAGGCTGTGCTGGCCGAGCGCAAGGCGGCGGAGCAACAAGCCCAAACGGAATATGGGCGCGCCCGCAAATTGTTCAAAAAAGGCACTGTGTCGCGCAAAACGCTGGATGATTTGAAAACCGGGCTGGCAATTGCCAAAGCGCGGCGTGAGCAGCAGGAATCGGTTGTCGAAAGGGCCAATGTGCAATTGCGCCGCGCCCAGCGCGATTTGGACAATGCGCGGGTTGTTGCGCCATTTGCCGGCTATCTTGGCCGGTTGAATGTGCGTCAGGGCCGGGTGGTCAATCCGAATGAAAGGCTGGCCATTTTGTCGGGCGCGGGCGATTATGAAGTTGTCTTTAACCTGTCCGACAATGAATATGGCCGTTTTCTGGCGCGCAATAGCGAGATTGTCGGGCGCCCCATCACCGTGTCATGGCGCGTCGGTGACGAAACCATTTCCTTGGGGGCTGAGATTGAGCGTGTGGGGGCGGAAATATCGCAAACAACGCGCGGCGTCGATGTTTATGCGCGGCTGACCGGCAATGTGCCGTCCAATTTGCGCAGCGGTGCCTTCGTTACGATTTTGCTGGAAGCCCAAGCCGTGCCGTCAGTATTCGCCGTGCCGAAAGACTCCGTCTATGATGACAGCCGCGTGTTTATTGTGCGCGACGGGCGGCTGGCCGGTCGGCAATTGACCGATTATATTGACATTGGCGATTATTTGCTGGTTCGGCAAGGATTGGAAGCCGGTCAGCCCTTATTGGTCACCCGTTTCAATGAGGCAGCCGAGGGCGTAGCGGTGAAAATTGTAGAGGCCAATTAATGCTTATGCGCCCGGTCATTGAGCTGTTTTCGCGTCACCGCAATGCCGCCAATTTGTTGTTTTTTTCCATGTTCATGCTGGGCTTTTTCGGCTTGCAGCAACTCAATACGCAATTTTTCCCCACGGTTGAAGTAAAAGTCGTCAATATTATCGTGCCTTGGCCGGGGGCGACGGCGCAAGATATTGATAAAAACATTGTCGCGACAATTGAGCCGGAAGTGCGGTTTCTTGATGGCGTCAAGGAAGTGCAATCAACTTCGCGCCTCGGCGTGGCCACGATGAGCGTGCGCTTTTATCCGACAACTGACATGCAGCGCGCGGTTGGCGATGTCGAGGCGGCGGTGAACGGCATTGTGACATTGCCCAAGGACATTGAACGCCCGGTTATTTCCCAAGCAAGTTTTTTCGAGCCGGTCGCCTCAGTGCTGGTCAGCGGGCCTTATGATGAGCGCGCGCTGCGCAGCTATGCCAAACGGATACGCGACGGTCTGTTGGATGCCGGTGTTGACAAAGTTATTTTTGAAGGCTTGCGGGATGCTGAAATCTGGGTCGAAACCGAGCCGTCACAATTGCGCCGCTATGACATCACCAATAACCAAATTGCCGGCAAAGTGGCGGGCAGTTCGCTCGATGTGCCGGGCGGGGTTATTCGCGGTGCGGTGGAAAGACAAGTGCGCGCTGTCGGTTTGGCAATGGATGTTGATGATGTCGCCGATATTAAATTGCGCGCCAATGCGGATGGGCGGGCGCTGACCATTGGCGATGTTGCCCACGTGCAAGACACATTTGACGCCAATCAGCCAACCCTTTGGACGGGCGAAAATCGCGCCATTCGGCTTATCCTGTCGCGGTCGAAAAGCTCCGACTCGCTGCAAATCACCGCCCGCACCCGAGATTTTCTGGAAAAGGTGAAACCAACCCTGCCGCCGACTTTGCAGCTTGAACTGTTTGAGGTTGCCGCCGACCAATTGCGGGCGCGGATAAATGTGCTTTTGTTCAATGGTCTTGGCGGCATGGTGTTGGTGTTGTGTATTTTGTTCCTGTTTTTGAACGGGCGCATTGCCTTTTGGGTGGCGGCGGGCATACCGGCTTCCATTATGGCGACATTCGGCCTGATGTGGGCGATGGATTTGAGTATTAATGTGCTGTCCACTTTCGCGCTTATTATGACGATTGGCATTATTGTTGATGATGCCATTGTGGTTGGTGAGCATTCAGCGACGCTTTCAGAGCGCGGATTATCGCCGCAAGCGGCTGCCGAGGGCGGGGCGATTGGCATGACAACGCCGGTCTTTTCTGCCGCGCTGACCACTTTGGCCGCCTTTATGCCGCTTTTGACCCTGACCGATGAATTCGGGCAAATCACCCGCCCGATTCCGCTGGTATTGTTTGCTGTGCTTGTCGCCAGCCTGGTTGAATGTTTCCTGGTGCTGCCCGGCCATATGAATCACGCGCTGAGCGGGATGAAAAAACTGTCTGCTGATGCGCCGCCGTCAAACAATCCGCTGGTGCGTTTCAAAGCCGGTTTTCTGAACCGCTTTACCGGTTTTCGGGAAGGCCGGTTTCGCCGCTTTGTGACGCTTGCCTATGACCGGCGCTATACAACGCTGGCAGCGGGTTTGGCGATTTTGCTGATTTCCATCGGTCTTTTGGCCGGCGGTCGGGTATCGTTTCGGTTTTTCCCCTCGCCGGAGGGCGAAGTTATCAAAGGATATGTGTTTTTCCAGCCCGGCACATCGCGGGCGCAAACGCATAATGGTATTCGCCTTGTCGAACAGGCTTTGCGCGAAACCGAACGCGAATTGCTGGCTGAGGCTGATAATGACGAGACCAATAATGGTCAATTGATTTCCCTTATCTATAATAAAGTCGGCGCGACAGATGACGGGGTGGGCGATGAGCGCGGCCTTGTCTATGCGCAATTGACGCCCAGCGAAGCGCGCAGCGTGCGCACCAGCCAAATTATGAAAATATGGGAAGACAAAATTCCCGATATTGCCAATTTGCGCTTTGTCTTTATCGCCGAAATGCGCGGCGGGCCAAGAGGGCGTGACATTGACCTGCGCTTGCAGGGCGAGGATGCGCTGATACTGAAGAAAGCTGCTTTGGAAGTGCGCGACGCATTGCGTGAATATGGCGGCGTCAATCGCGCCTTTGACAATCTTTACTATAATAAGCAGGAATTGCTGATTAAGGTCAATGCGCGCGGGGCGGCGCTTGGCTTTACCAATGAGATTGTCGGCGCGGCCGCGCGCAGCGATTTGCAAGGCAATATCGCCAAACGCTTCGCCCGCGGCGATGAGGAAGTCACTATCCGTGTGCTTGGCACGCGCGACGCTTTGCGTCCGCGTCAATTGGAGGATATTGACCTGCCAGTGCCGGGCACGATGCCGCCCCGCTATATTGCGCTGACCGAAATTGTCGATATTGTCGAACAGCCCGGCTTTGCCATGGTGCGCCGCTATGATGGCAAAGTCTCGGTCTCCATTACCGCCGATTATGATGAAAGCGCGGGTGACCCAAATGAGGTTATCAAGGCGATGCAGCGCGATGTGCTGCCCGATATTTTGAGTAAATATAAGCTGACTTCCGGCCTTGGCGGGCGCGCGCGCGACCAGCAGGAAACAATGGGCAATCTGGCGACCGGGGCGATTATCGGCCTGTCGCTGATATATGTCATTCTGGCTTTTGTCTTTGCCAGCTATTCACGCCCGCTCATCATTATGTCGGTTATTCCTTTTGGCTTTGTCGGCACGGTTATTGGTCACTTTGTGCAGGGCTTTGATTTGACATTTCTGTCCATGGTCGGGCTGCTTGGCCTGTCGGGCATATTGGTCAATAATTCGATTATTCTGATAAGCCGGATAGAGCAGCGCATGGGTGAGGGCGAAGAAATGCGCGATGCCGTGATTAACGGTATTTGCGACCGCCTGCGCGCGGTGACACTGACATCGCTGACCACGGTTTTGGGGCTGGCCCCGCTTTTGTTCGAGACCAGCACACAGGCACAATTCCTGCTGCCTATGGTGATAACAATTTCATGGGGGCTGGCTTTTGCCAGCCTGATTGTGCTGCTGCTTGTGCCGTCTGTGCTTGGTGTGCAGGAAGATTTGCGGGCGCGCTTTGGCGGCTCACCGCGCCCGCGCCGTCAAGACCCGCTTGCACAAGAGGCGACGGCCGGCGAATAGGTCAGCGCCGCCAAAAGCTGGGCGAAAACATGACCAGCACGGCCAAAAATTCCAACCGTCCCAGCAACATGGCAAATGACAGCAACCATTTGGCCTGTTCGGGCAGGCTGGCATAATTGCCGCTCGGGCCAATCACCGGGCCAAGGCCGGGGCCGACATTGGCAATGGCGGCTGCCGCGGCAGACAGCGCCGTCAGCGTATCCAGCCCCATCAGCGACAAGGCCACCGCCACCACGGCAAAGGACATGATGAAAATCATCACAAAGGCAATCACCGAATTGGCGACATCATCTTCCAGCAATTGGCCATTATAGCGCACGACGAAAACACCATTGGGCTGGCCCAATTGCTTGATATAGCACCAGCCGGTTTTGACAATCACTTGCAGGCGAAAAATCTTCATGCCGCAAGAGGTGGAGCCGGCGCAGCCACCGATAAAAGTCATCACAAAAAACAGGCTGAGCGCAAGCGGCCCCCAATTGTCATAATCGGCAGTGGCATAGCCGGTGCCGGTAAGAATGGAGGTTGTGTTGAACAGTGATTGCAAAAAGGCAGTCGATGTTTGGCCCATGCCAATCGCGATTTGATAAAGCCATAAAGTCAGGCTGATGACGACAATCAGGGTCAAAAACATGCGCACTTGCTCATCTTGCCACAGCGCATTTCTTTTGCCGTTAATGACCTGCAAATAAGCGACAAATGGCAAAGACGCGGCCAGCATGAACACCACGCCAACCATTTCAACCGCGGCGCTGTCAAAAGCGGCCAAACTGTCATTGCGGGTTGAAAAACCGCCTGTTGCAATTGTTGTCATGGCGTGCGCCAGCGCGTCAAACAGCCCCATGCCGGCGACCAGATAGGCCAGCGCGCACAAAGCGGTAATGGCGAAATAAAGCTGCGCAATGGCACCGGCAATCTGGGCGGTGCGTGGCAAAATCTTTTCCGATGTGTCGGAACTTTCGAGCCGGAAAAGCTGCATGCCGCCCACATTGAGCATCGGCAGAACCGAAATTGCCATAACAATAATGCCAATGCCGCCAAACCATTGCAGCAAGGCGCGCCACAGCAAAATACCGGGCGAGGCGGCGTCAAGGTCAGTGATAATGGTCGCGCCGGTCGTGGTCAGGCCGGACATGGCCTCGAAAAAAGCATCCGTATAGCTGAGATTAAGCGCAGAGAAAGCAAAGGGCAGAGCGGCAAAACCGGTCAGCGCCAACCATGACAGGCTGGTCAGCAAAAATGCCTGTTTGGTGTTGAGCGGGGGCAGCGTGCCGCGATTGGTCAATATCAGCGCCCCGGCAATAAAGCCGGTCACCAGCGCGCCGGTGACAAAAACCTGCCAGTCTTCATGTTGCTGCACCGCCGCCAGCAAGGCCGGTATCAGCATGCCAAGCGCCAGCGCGGCCAGCAAATTGCCAATCAGAAAAAAAATTGTGCGATGGTCACTCATCTCCTACCCACCAGCTTGGTGCCGCTTGGCCGGGGCGCTTGCGGCTAATGCAGCTGCCGCCCATCATAAGGGCAGTCGAGAGAAAAAGCAGGTATTTCAATATCAAATTTTTCATCCGCTTCACTGCGCATTTGGTAGCTGCCACGCATAAAGCCGGAGCCGGTTTCCAAAGGCACGCCGGATGTATAGGTGAAAGATTTACCGGGGCCGAGTATTGGCTGTTCGCCAACCACGCCGTCACCGCGCACTTCTTGAGCGCGCCCATGGGCGTCGGTTATCAGCCAATAGCGGGTTAAAAGCTGCACTGTATCGGGGCGCTGATTGGTAATGGTGATGCGATAGGCCCAAAAGAAATATTGCGCATCCGGGTCGGAATCATCTTCCAGATAACGTGTTTCCACGGCCACTGTCACATTATGCGTTGTCGCCTGCATCATTGCATGTCCTTTCAGCGCGGCCTTTGGCTCATATTTGCGCCAGCGCCTGTTGCAAGTCACCGATTAAATCATCAGCATCTTCCAGCCCTATTGATATACGCAAACTGGCCGGTGTCAGACCAAGTTCGGCCTTTGCCTCCGGCGTCAATTTAGCGTGAGTGGTGGTTGTCGGATGGGTTATCAGCGTTTTGGCATCACCAAGATTATTGGAGATTTTCGCCATTTGCAGCGCATTGGCCAGGCGGAACGCTTCGGCCTGCCCGCCAACCACATCAAAAGCGATTAGATTGCCGCCGCGGGTCATTTGCTTTTTGGCCAATTCATATTGCGGATGGCTTTCATGGCCGGGATAAATAAGCCGCGCAATTTTATCATGGTCGGCCAAGAAACCGGCCAGCTTTTCGGCATTGTCGCAATGTCGGTCAACCCGCAAAGTCAGTGTTTCCAAAGATTTGAGCATGACCCAAGCGTTAAACGGGCTGAGTGCCGGGCCGGTCTGGCGCAGAAAGCCGGCAAGTTCGCCCTGCACAAAATCGGCTGATCCCAACACAATGCCGCCCAAGCACCGGCCCTGACCGTCAATATGTTTGGTTGCGCTGTAAACAATAATATCGGCACCGAAATCGCCCGGCCTTTGCAAAACCGGCGTGGCGAATACATTGTCAACCACCAGCCGCGCACCGGCCTGTTTGGCAAGCGCGGAAACGGCGGCCATATCGACAATTTCCAGCAACGGATTGGACGGGGTTTCCAAAAACAGCACTTTGGTTTGCGGGGTGATGGCCGCCGCCCAAGCCTCAATATCGCGCCCGTCAACCAAACTGCAGCCAACACCAAAGCGCGGCAACAGCGTCTCCACCACATAGCGGCAAGAGCCGAACAAGGCGCGGGCGGCGACAATATGGTCACCCGCCTGTAATTGGCACATAAGTGCCGCCGTCACCGCCGCCATGCCGGTAGCAGTGGCGCGCGCATCCTCAGCGCCTTCCAGCGCCATCATGCGGGTTTCAAACATCCGCACACTCGGATTGCCAAAGCGCGAATAAATATAGCCCTCTTCTTCTTCGGCAAAGCGCGCGGCTGCCTGCTCGGCGCTGTCATAGACATAGCCCGAAGTCAAATAAAGAGCTTCTGCCGTCTCACCATGCGGCGAGCGCAATTGTCCTTCATGCACTAATTGGGATTGCAAGGCCCAGTTTTTTGTGTCCGTCATCATCTTCTCCGGTTTCCCGGGTTTCCACAAAAAAACCCGGTCGCGACCGGGTAACGCTCCGGCCTTTTAGCGTTTGTTTAGTGTGGCCGCAAGCCAACCGGCTCAAATCACCACATTGGGGAGAACATGTCCAAAAAATTGCTTTAGGTCAAGACTTGATGCGCGCCTTGGCGTAAACTCTGGGCGCAAGGAGATTCGAGCCATGTCCGATACGGCAAAACTGGATGCCGCCCTGTTTCCCGAAGGTGACGCGCAAGAGCCGCGCCGCGCGCCGGGGCAAACCCATGCGACGGGTATTCTGCCGGCCCATGGCATTGCCGATATGGTGCGCGAAAAGCAGATATGGGCGTCGGGCGGCATTGCCGATGACCAGATACAACCGGCCAGCCTTGATTTGCGGCTGGGTGAGACCGCTTATCGCATTCGCGCCAGTTTTCTGCCCGGCGCCTCGGGGCGGGTGGCCGATAAATTGCAGGAACTCGCCTATCACCAGATTGACTTGACGGCCGGTGCGGTGTTGGAAACCGGCTGCGTTTATCTGGTGCCGCTTATGGAAGCTTTGGCCCTGCCGGAGCGCACACAGGCTTTTGCCAATCCGAAAAGCTCGACCGGTCGGATAGATGTGTTCACCCGCCTTATCACGGATTTCGGCACGGAGTTTGACAAGGTGGTTGCCGGTTATAAGGGCCATCTTTATCTGGAAGTCTCGCCGCGCACTTTTCCGATTCTGGTGCGCGCCGGCTCGCGGCTGTCGCAAATCCGCTTTCGGCGTGGTGCGGCGGCCCATTCTGATGCTGAATTAAAGGCGCTGCATGAGGTGGTTGGACTGGTCAATGGCCCGGCCAATATCAGTGACGGGCTGGGCCTGTCGATAGATTTAAGCGGCACGGATGAGAACGGGCTTGTCGGCTGGCGCGGCAAACGCCATGCCGGGCTGATTGATGTTGACCGCCCCGGCGCGCTGGAAGTCAGCCATTATTGGGAGCCGGTTTATAATCACGGTGTGGCGCAAATCATTCTCGATCCGGATGAGTTTTACATTCTGGCCTCGCGTGAGGCGGTGACGATTCCGCCGAGCCATGCGGCTGAAATGATGCCCTTCAATCCGCTGGTTGGTGAATTTCGCGTGCATTATGCCGGTTTTTTCGACCCCGGTTTCGGGGCGGGCGAGGCGGGCGGCAAGGGCGCGCGCGCCGTGCTGGAAGTGCGCTCGCGCGAAGTGCCCTTCATGCTCGAACATGGCCAAATTATCGGGCGGCTGGTCTATGAGCGTTTGACGGATGTGCCGGAGACGCTTTACGGACAATTGCCCGGCTCCAATTATCAGGCGCAAGGTTTGAAATTGTCCAAACATTTCAGGCAGGACTAATGGGTTATTTCACGGCGCGGCGTTTGGCCGATTGCACCAATGTAGATGATTTGCGCGCGCTGGCGCGCCGCCGCCTGCCGGGGCCGATATTTCATTATATTGACGGGGCGGCTGATGATGAGCGCACTTATCGGCGCAATACGGATGCCTATAATGATTATGATTTGGTGCCCAATGTGCTGGCCGGTGTCGCTGATGTCGATATGTCGGTTTCGGTGATGGGCCAGACGCTTGGCCTGCCGGTTTTTTGTTCACCGACCGCTTTGCAGCGGCTGTTTCACCATAAGGGGGAGCGGGCTGTGGCGCTGGCCGCGCAAAAATACAAGACGCTGTTTGGTGTGTCTTCGCTCGGCACGGTGAGCCTTGCCGAAATTGGGGAGCTGATTGACACGCCGAAAATGTTTCAATTCTACTTTCACAAAGACCGGGCATTGAACGAGGCCATGCTGGACATGGCGCGCGCCGCGCGTTTCGACATTCTCACCCTGACCGTGGACACAATTACCGGCGGCAATCGCGAGCGCGATATTCACACCGGCTTTACCTCACCGCCGCGCCTGACCCCGCTAAGTTTTATGCAATTTGCCCTGAAGCCCAATTGGGCGCTGAATTTTCTGCTGCGCGAAAAATTTGAATTGTCGCAATTAAAAGACCATGTCGGGCAAGGCTCCAATATCGCCATTTCGGTCGGCGATTATTTTTCTACCATGCTCGACCAAAGCATGAGCTGGGATGATGCGGCTGATTTGAAAGCCAAATGGGGCGGGCGGTTTTGCCTGAAAGGGATAATGAGCGTTGGCGATGCGCGCCGCGCTGTAGATATGGGGGCGGACGCCATTATGATTTCCAATCATGGCGGGCGGCAATTGGATGGCAGTCGCGCCCCGTTTGACCAATTGGAGGAAATTCTGGCCGCTGTCGGCGGTCAGATAGAGGTGATTTGTGATGGCGGGATAAGGCGCGGCACGCATATTTTGAAAGCCATGGCGCTGGGCGCGACTGCGTGTTCGGGCGGACGGCTTTATCTTTATGCGCTGGCGGCGGCCGGTCAGGCCGGGGTTGAAAAAGCATTGGGCAATTTGCAAACGGAGATTGAGCGCGATATGAAGCTGATGGGCATTACGCACCTGTCGCAATTGACGCCCGATATGATACGCAAGCGGCAGGTATAAGGCGGCTTTTGCGGCATTGCTTTTAATGCTAGATTGCGCGTGTTGCGGGTGTAGCTCAATGGTAGAGCAGAAGCTTCCCAAGCTTAAGACGAGGGTTCGATTCCCTTCACCCGCTCCATCACAACATTATTTTCAATAGGGCTGATGCGGCGATTTCAGCCATTTAATATTGCCGCGTCCCATGCGCCAAAAAGCGCGCAACAAACAAGGCAAAGTCAATAACCAATAGGCCGGCAGAGTGAGGGTCAGTTTGAGTTTATCAGACCATGCCATATTGCGCAGATAGACAAGCGCCGCCGCAAAATTGACGCTCAATATGGCCAAAGAGACAAGCAAGATCGGCCAATCAAGCGCCAAAGGCGCGGCGGTGAAAACCGCTTTGCCGCCTTGTAAGGCAATAGCCAGAAGAACCAGCGCCGGTGTCAGGCCGGTCAGCAGCCGCGCCATCATAATCGCATTGAAAAATACAAAATTGGCGAGACCCATTTGACTGAGGCAGGGCAAGGGGTAACGCAAATGCACATGCCAGCTTTGCAAATGACCCGAAAACCAGCGCGTGCGCTGCGCGCGCCAATCAGACAGCTTGGCGGGCGCATTCTCAATGGTCGGCAGTGGCAATATGGCGCTGCGATAGCCATGCCGGGCAAGCCGGTATCCCAAATCGGCATCTTCGGTCAGATTGCAACTGTCCCACCCGCCGAGATGGCGCAGAATATCCGTGCGAAAATGATTGGATGTGCCGCCCAAGGGCAGGGCCAGCCGCCACCGCGCCATGACCGGCAGCACAATGGTGAACAATAGCCCATATTCAAGCGCAAATTGCTTTTGCAGCCAAGCTGCCTGTTGCAAGTCAATCTGCAAGGGCGCTTGCAAACAGGCCAATGATTTGTCACCGGTTTGAAAGCGTGCGACCGCTGCGACCAATTGCAAGGGATGGGGTTTGTCTTCGGCATCATAAATCGTGATGAAATCGCCGCGCGCCAGACCAAGCCCGAAATTGCAAGCCGCCGGTTTGCTGGGATGCGCTGTCGGTGGCAGCACTATGATGCGTATATGGCTGGGCCAATCCATAGCGGCGGCGGCGTTTCTGGTCGCCATATCTTGCGCTTCCATCAGCAGCAAAATCTCCAGCCTGTCCGCCGGATAGACCAGCGCGGCAAGTGCCTGTCTGATTTGCGCCAACATATTGGCCTCATCAAATAAGGGTATCAGAATTGTATAATGGGGCAGTGCATCGGCCTGTACATCGGCCAGAGTCGGTGTCGCCTTTACCGGCAAGGCGGGCGCGGTATAGCGCGGTGCCAGCGTGCCGACAAACAAGGGCAGGGCAGCGATAATATGCACCGGCCAAAGCGCATAAAGCAGGCCGGTCAGATTTAACCAACAAGCCAGCAAAATCAGCGCCGCCAGACATGGCACAAATATTCTGAATTCATTTCGGGCATGGGCGGTGCTGAATAAGGGCGGCAGGTCAATCAGCCCGCGATGGGGCGGCGGGGCCAAAATCGCTTGGCTTTCGGCCATGCTTTGCAGCTTATCGTGTTTGGCAATTTGGCGTTTTGGCCCGCCGGGGAAGGTCTTGTTTTTATTATTATCCATGCCACCAAATTGCGACAGCAGGGCGCGCGGCGCCAGCGATTGCCAGTTGCAGCAAAATGACATCTCGCCTAAGGCGCGAGTTGACCGGCTAGCTTTGTGAAGGCCGGAAAGGCGCTTTCAGACTGGCCAGCAAATCACTTTCAGCCTGCTCATCAAGACCGAGCGGCATGGATTGTTGGCGCGCATTGTCGGTGCGGGCATAGCTGGCAAACAGCCTGTCCCAAACCGACAGGAAAAAGCCGAAATTGGTCAGTGCCTCATCGGCGCGGCGCGAATGATGGAGGCGGTGCATGTCGGGCGTGACAATCAGTTTTTGCAACCAGCCATCGGCGCGGCCAAGGCGAATATCGGCATGATTGAACAGCGAGGCCGCATTGAGCAGGATTTCAAACATAATGACAATCGCCGGATGCACACCCAGCGCGATAATTGCTGCCGCCTTGACGGCAAAGCTCATTATCGCCTCGCCGGGATGAAAGCGCAGACCGGAACTGACATCCAGCACACGGTCGGCATGATGCGGCGCATGGAAACGCCAGAGCAGGGGGATTTTGTGAAACGCCCTGTGTTGCAGATAGAGCGTCAAATCAAGCGCCAGCAGGCAAAGCAATGCTTCCACCAAAAAACTGAAGGGCAGCCAGCCAGTAAGGCCACCATCCATATTAAATATGGCAATGGCGACCAGCCCACCCGGCACCAGCACGCGCAGCACAATAATATTGACCGCGCCCAGCGCATAATTGGCAAAGCGACGACCGGCAATTGCCCGGTCATGGCGGCGCGGTATCACACGCTGCGCCAGCAGCAGCAGACATAAAATGCCGATAAAAATAGCGGGACGCCAAAAATCCACCCCGTCAATCAGGGCCACCGCCCAAAATGGTGCGTCGCCAGCCATTATGAGAACCGCGCCTGACGCAATCGGGCGGCGGTTTCAATCGCCGCGCGGGTCAATTTATCGACCGCCAGCCGATTGGCGATGAGGTCGAGCAAATGCATTTCTTCCGGACTGACCTGCCCGTGACAGGCGACAAACTCTACCGCTTGGGCATAGGCGATTTGCCCGTCATGGTCGTTTTCAAGGGCTTGCGCGCATAAATCGAGCAAAGTTTCCAACCCGTCAGGCGCATCGGCCAAATCGCGCGCCAATGCGAGGCTTGCCACCCTGTCTGTCGCTGCCATATCAGCGAGGCAGGCCGCATTGGCAGCCAGCGTGTCTATCAGCGCCAATTCCGTGCTTGAAGGCACACCGTCACATGCGGCCAGCACATATAGGCAGGCCAAGCTCGCCTGTTGCGGCGTCAGGCTGATGTGACCGGTTGCAGGTTTTGGCGTGTCTGCTTTCATTTCCATTGCCTTTATATGGCGCTCGCAGCGCGGGCTGGCAAGCGGTTTTGCGTGCCGCATAAGTTGACTTTGCCGGGCGGGCTGCTTAGGTTCCGGCACATATCGCACCGCCAATCGCCGACGCTTTTGGTGCACCGGCCAGGCAAATGGACAGGCAAATAGACAGGCAGATGGACAGACAGATGACAAGCCGCGAAGACGCCATAAACAGCAAAGCATGGCCTTTTGAAGAGGCCCGCAAATTGCTCGCCCGCATGGAAGCGACCGGCGATAAATCCTGCGTCGTGTTTGAAACCGGCTATGGCCCCAGCGGTTTGCCGCATATTGGCACATTTGGCGAAGTGGCGCGCACTTCTATGGTGCGGCATGCTTTTTCGCTGCTGGCACCGGATATGCCGACAAGGCTGGTTTGCTTTTCTGACGATATGGATGGTTTGCGCAAAGTGCCGGATAATGTGCCCAATGGCGAGATGCTGGCAGCGCATTTGGAAAAACCGCTGACTTCTGTGCCTGACCCGTTTGGCACGCATGAAAGTTTCGGCGCGCATAATAATGCCCGTCTGCAAGCCTTTCTCGACAGTTTCGGCTTTGACTATGAATTTGTCAGCGCCACGGCGCAATATCAAGCCGGTGCGTTTGATGAAACCCTGCTGGCCGTGCTGGCCAATTATGACAAAGTGCTGGATATTATTCTGCCAACATTGGGCGAGGAAAGGCGCAAAACCTATTCGCCGTTTTTGCCAATATGCCCTGCGACCGGTCGTGTGCTGATGGTGCCGGTCAGCGTGATTGACGCGGCGGCAGGGCGGATTGCCTATCCGCACCCTGAAACCGGCGAAACGGCGGAAACCCTTGTCACTGGCGGGGCGTGCAAATTGCAATGGAAGGCCGATTGGGCGATGCGCTGGACGGCGCTGGGGGTTGATTATGAAATGGCCGGCAAGGATTTGTCGGAATCGGTAAAATTATCGTCGCGGATTGCCCGCGCGCTTGGCGCAACCCCGCCAGAGGGGTTTTCCTATGAATTATTCCTCGATGAGAATGGCGAGAAAATCTCCAAATCGCGCGGTAATGGGCTGACAATTGAGGAATGGTTGGCTTATGCGCCGCCCGAAAGCCTGTCGCTTTACATGTTCCAAAACCCGCGCAAGGCCAAGCGGCTGTATTTCGATGTCATCCCGAAAGCGGTGGATGAATATATCAGCTTTGTCGATAAATTTGCCGAGGCGGATGCGGCGCAAAAACTGGCCAATCCGGCTTGGCATATTCATGCCGGTGCGCCGCCGGAAAAAAGCGCGCCGGTCAGTTTCGCGCTTTTGCTCAATCTGGTCAGCGCCAGCAATGCCGATAATAAGCAGACGCTTTGGGGGTTTATCGGCAAATATGCTGACGGTGCCAATGCTGAAAGCCATCCTTTGCTTGACCGGCTGATTGATTATGCGCTGGCCTATTATCGTGATTTTGTCGCGCCCAATAAAAAATTCCGCGCCGCCGATGATACTGAGCGTGCCGCCTTGGCCGCGCTTGATGAACGCCTTGCCGCCTTACCCGCCAATGCTGATGCCGAGACCATACAGACCGAGGTCTATGCGGTCGGCAAAGCCTATTTTGAGGATAATTTGCGCGGCTGGTTTCAAGCATTGTATCAGCTTTTGCTGGGTCAGGATCAGGGGCCGCGTTTTGGCTCTTTTGTTGCGCTTTATGGTTTGGCTGAGAGCCGCGCGCTGATTGCCCATGCCCTGCAAGCAGAGGCAAATTAAGCAGGGCGGTTGACGCCAATAGGGTGACGGTGCAGGGTGAAACCGGTTTCCTGCGGCATATTGCCGAGGAAAATATAGCGGGGCAGGCGGCGCTGCCAATTGCGGCAAAACCGGTTTGCCCCTATGAATAAGTTTATGGTCGATATTGTTTACAAAATACTGCCGCAAGCCGATTGGCTGGCACTTGAGCGTGACGGGCAATTGCCGCTGACCGGCACTGATGCGTGTGACGGCTTTGTGCATTTATCGACCGCCCAACAGCTTGCCGACACATTGCGGCTGCATTTTGCCGGTGCCGATAAGTTGGTTTTGCTGGCGCTTGATGCGGCGCAATTGGTCGCTGATTTGAAATGGGAAGCTTCGCGCAATGGCGCGCTGTTTCCGCATCTTTACGCGCCCTTGTCGCGCGCGCCAATAATTGCCGATTTTGCGCTTGATGATACCCGAACCGGCCCCGCTTTGTCGGGTGCGGCGCGCGATTGGATGGACGCAAAACAGCTTGAAAGGGAGACGGTCGGATGAGCCTTTACAGCCGTTTGCGGCCTTTGCTGTTCACCCTGCCGCCGGAGCGCGCCCACCGACTGACCATTGCCGGGCTGAAAATGCTCGACCGGCTGCGCGCCAGCCCGCCGGTCAGTGACCATATTCTTGAACAAAAGCTGATGGGCATGACATTCACCAATCCGTTTGGCATGGCAGCCGGTTTTGACAAGGATGGCGAAGTGATGGGCGGGGTGCTGAAAGCCGGTTTCGGCTTTACCGAAATCGGCACGCTGACACCCTTGCCGCAGCCGGGCAATCCCGCGCCGCGCCTGTTCCGCTTAAAAGCGCATGAGGCGGTGATTAACCGGCTTGGTTTTAACAATCAGGGGCAGGTTGAGGCGCATTACCGGCTGGCCGTGTTTCGCGCCCGCCCGCGCTCGGATATTGGTGATATTGTCGGCGTCAATATTGGTGCCAATAAGGACAGTGCCGACCGGCAGGAAGATTACCGGCTCGGTGCGGTGCGTTTTGCCGGCATGGCCGATTATCTGACAGTCAATATATCTTCGCCCAATACGCCGGGTCTGCGCGATTTGCAGGCCGATGACCAAGTGGGCGGGCTGATGCAATTGGTTCGTGAAGCAGCGCCGGAAACGCCGATATTGGTCAAAATCGCGCCGGATTTGGCTCATGAACAGGCTTGCCGTCTGGCGCAGCTTGCCGTGAAAAATGGCATTGACGGGCTGATTATTTCCAATACCACCATTGCCCGCGAGGCGGTCGCCGACAGCCCGCATGCGGCGCAGGAAGGCGGCCTGTCCGGCCAGCCTTTGTTTGCGGCCTCAACCGATATGTTGTCGGCGGTCTATCGGGAAACCGGCAGCAAGCTGACTTTGGTCGGGGTGGGCGGCGTCGCTTCGGCGCAGCAGGCTTATGAAAAAATCTGCGCCGGAGCCAGCCTGGTGCAGCTTTACACCGGCCTTGTCTATCATGGCCCCGGTCTGGTTGACCGGATGAAGCGCGATTTGGCGGATTTGCTGCGGCGCGATGGTTTTGCCTCTGTCAGCGCGGCAATTGGCAGCGACCATGCGGCACCAAAAGGAAAAGGACAGTCAAAATGAAAGCCCGGATATTGCACAATCCACGCTGTTCCAAATCGCGGCAGGCTTTGGCTTTGCTGCAAGCGGCGGCGGCGGAAAATGCGCTGGATATTGAGATTGTCGAATATCTGAAAACCCCGCCGGATGCGACGCGCTTGGCCGAATTGCGCGATATGCTTGGCGTCACGGCGCGCGATATGATGCGCCCGAAAGAAGCGCCCTATCGTGACCTTGAACTGGCGGCGGAAAGTGATGAGGCGGCGCTGTTGGCGGCCATGGCAGCGCATCCGATTTTGCTTGAACGCCCGATTGTGGTGATTGGCAAACGCGCCGCTATTTGCCGCCCACCGGAATTGGTCGAGACATTATTGTAATCGCTGCTGGCAGGCTGAACCGGCTCTGGCCATTGATTTAATTATTTGTTTTTTCTTACTTTTTGGATATTTTGAAGGAATGAGTGTTCAAAATCAGATTCGGACAGGGCGACGTGCCTTTAATCGCGCTGATAATCGCGCGGCGATTTTGCAGGCGGCGCGGCAAGTTTTCGCTGAATTGGGCTTTGGCGGGGCGACCGTGCGCGACATTATCCGGCGTACCAAATTGGCGACCGGCACTTTCTATAATTATTTCGACAGCAAAGAGAGCGTGTTTTCGGCGCTGAATGATGAAATCGGCACGGAGTTGCGCGCCAAGCTGGCCGAGGCGCGTAACGCGGCCAGCACATTTGAGCAATTTGTTGAAAACAGCTTTTATACCTATTTCTCCTATTATGCCGATAATCCGGATTCCTATTGGCTGATACGCTCCAATCGCGGGCGTGGCGGGCATAATTCGGTCATGCCCGGCCCGCAAGTGCAAGCCGGTTTGGAAGAAATGCGCAAAGATATTGAGGCGGCCATGGCCGAAGGGGTTGTGCCGCAACTCGATATTGATTTTCTCAATGCCTCATTGGGGGGTGTCGCCTTTGCTGTTCTCGATGAGATGATGGAGCGCCAAACCATTGACCCGCAAGCGGCGGCACGCTTTGCCTCGCGGCTCATCATGGCCGGTGTGGACGGTTTTGAAAATGCGCCGGACGCGATGGGCGCGATGGGCGCGAGCATAAACAGCACCACTGACACTTGTTAAAGTCAAAGATTTGGTTGACGCTTGGCTTGGCGCGCCATTTAATTGAAAAAGTAAAAATCAATTTACGCCCTGAATAGGAAAGGGTGTGCCAGTTAGGTAATACAGCCAGTCAGGCGATACAGCCAGTCAGGCGATACAGCCAGTGAAGCAGCGGGGAGGTGCGGCGATGACAGCGCAGAAATTCATGCTTGGTGTGTTCAAACATTTGCCGCAATTTATTGTGCGGCGCATGGCCGGCGCGCCGCTTGAAATTGACGGCAATGTGTTGGACGCCAATATCCAGCTTGTCGCCAATCAGGCGGCCAATGCTGAAACACCGACCGAGCTGGCCGCCATGCGGGCGGGGATTCATGAAAGTTTCAAACTGCTGAACGGGCCAAGGCGCAAAAATGTCACTGTGCGCGACAGCCAATTTGACGGCCCGGCCGGGCCTTTGGCCATGCGCGTCTATGAGCCGGTCGGCGCAGCCACACCGCGCCCGGCCATTTTGTTTTTCCATCAGGGCGGTCTGGTGGTCATGGATGTTGATACGGATGACACATTTTGCACCGTGTTGGCGGATGTATGTCAGGCAATCGTGATTTCACTCGATTACCGGCTCTGCCCTGAAAATGCCTTTCCGGCTGCCTTTGACGATGCGCTGGCGCTGTGGGCGCATGTGCAGGCGCAAGGCGCGGATATGGGAATTGACCGGGAGCGTGTGGCGCTGGCCGGGGACAGTGCCGGTGCGCTTTTGTCTTCCGTGCTGTGTCAAATCATCCGCGACCGCGGTGATGAAATACGCCCGGCAGCGCAATTGCTCGGCTATCCTTGGGTGACCACGCAGCTTGCCGAAACCGGCTCGGTCGCCAGTTGCGCCGAGGCGTTTCCCCTGACCCGCAATACGATGGAATTTTTCAACGCCATGGTGTTCCCCGACGGCAAGAATATCGACCATCCTTATGCCAATCCGCTTGCCCATGAAAACCTCGCTGATTTGCCACCGGCCATTATCGCCACTGCCGGTTTTGACCCGATACGCGACCAAGGCAATGATTATGCGGCACGGCTGAAAGCGGCAGGCAATAAGGTGAAGCATTATTGTTTTTCCAGCCTGTGCCACAGTTTCTGGTCAATGGGCAATGTCAGCCGCGCCTGCGACAGGGCCTGCGACCAGTTGGCGCGTGACCTTGCGGCATTTTTGCAAAAGGCAGACGAAGCGCATTAGGGCGTCTATACTGCGCCCATGCAAAGCGCCGCTTCAAAAAAAGCCAATCCGCCTGCTGTCTTTGAGGACTGGTTCACTGCGCGCGGCTGGCAGCCACGGGCGCATCAGCTTGCCTTTTGGGCGCAAGCGCGCGCTGGCCGCCATGCGCTGCTGATTGCCCCGACCGGCGGCGGCAAAACGCTGGCCGGTTTTGTGCCTATTTTGGAGCGCCTGTCTGCCATGCCGAAAACCGCGCGCGGGCGTTTGCGGGCCTTGTATATTTCACCGCTCAAAGCATTGGCGGTTGACGTCAAGCGCAATCTTATGCAGCCGGTTGAAGAAATCGGATTGGACATAAATATAGAGACGCGCAGCGGTGACACGCCGAGCAATCGCAAGCAAAGGCAAAAGCGCAATCCGCCCGATATTTTGCTGACCACGCCGGAGCAATTGGCGCTGATGCTGAGCTGGCCGGAAGCGGCGGATTATTTTGCCGCATTGGATTATGTGATTATTGACGAGCTGCATGCGCTGGCACCCAATAAACGCGGCGATTTGCTGGCGCTGGGGCTGGCGCGACTGCAAAAGCTGGCACCGCAAATGGCGCGGCTGGGTCTGTCGGCCACGATTGCCGATAAACCGGCCTTGTGTCGCTGGTTGTCCCCGCAACAGGCAGATGGCGAAACGCCCGACCGGCAGGCAGTATTGGTGGAAGGCGCGCAAGGGGCGGCGGCGCGGCTTGATATTCTCGACACAAAGGAGCGGCTGCCTTGGGGCAGTCACACAGCGCGTCATGCAATGGCCGATGTGCTGACCGCCATTGCCGCGGCGCAAACCTCGCTGGTTTTTGTCAATACGCGCTCGCAGGCTGAATCTGTGTTTCGCGAATTATGGGCATTGAATGAAGACGGGTTGGAAATCGCCCTGCATCACGGCTCGCTCGCCCCGGAACGTCGTCGCAAGGTGGAAGCGGCGATGGCGGCAGGGCAATTGCGCGCCGTGATTTGCACCTCAACCCTTGATTTGGGCATTGACTGGGGGGCGGTTGATTTGGTCATTCATGTCGGTGCGCCGAAAGGGGCAAGCCGTCTGGCGCAGCGTATCGGGCGCGCCAATCACCGCTATGATGATGCGTCCGCCGCTTTGCTTGTGCCGTCCAACCGGTTTGAAGTGCTCGAATGTGAAGCGGCGCGGGCCAGTATTGCCGCGCATGAACAAGATGGCGCTTGCGTGCGCGAAGGCGGGCTGGATGTGCTGGCGCAGCATGTGTTTGGCACGGCCTGTGCGGCGGCGTTTGATGCCAATGCCCTTTATGCTGAAATCCGCACTGCCTATCCCTATCATGGTCTGACGCGGGCGCATTTTGACCGGGTGCTGGATTTTGTCAGCACTGGCGGCTATGCGTTGAAAAGCTATGACCGCTATGCGCGCCTGCGCCAAACACCGGAAGGGCTGGTCAGGCTGGCGCATCCGCGCTTGGCGACGCGCTATCGGATGAATGTCGGCACGATTGTCGAAGCGCCAATGTTGAAAGTGCGGCTGGCGCGCGCCCGCAAAGCTGCCGCCGGTCGCAGCCATCCGCTTATGGGCGGGCGTGTGCTTGGCGAAATGGAAGAATATTTTCTGACCACGCTGGCCCCGGGCGATACTTTTGTCTTTGCCGGTGAGACATTGCGCTTGGAAGCGGTGCGCGAAACCGAAGCCTTGGTCAGCCGCGCGGCCAATAGCGACGCCAAAGTGCCGACTTATCAGGGCGGCAAATTTCCGATTTCCACCCATTTGGCAGCGCGTGTGCGCCATATGTTGGCCAATCCGGCAGACTGGGCGCATTTGCCCGAACAAGTGCGCGACTGGCTGGTTTTGCAACAGCAAATCTCGCAAGTGCCCGGCGAAAAGGGATTGCTGATAGAGAGTTTTGCGCGCGGCGCACGGTTTTATATGACCTGCTATCCGTTTGAAGGGCGACTGGCGCATCAGACTTTGGGCATGTTGCTGACGCGCCGCCTCGAACGGGCCGGGGGTCGGCCCATGGGCTTTGTCGCCAATGATTATGCGTTGGCGGTTTGGGGCTTGCGCGATATTGGGCTGATGTTTGAGCGCGGGCAATTAACGCCGGAAAGCCTGTTTGCCGAAGATATGCTGGGCGATGATTTGGAAAGCTGGCTCGATGAATCGAGCCTGATGAAGCGCACATTTCGCGATTGCGCGATGATTGGCGGCTTGATTGAAAAAAACTTTCCAGGCCGCGAAAAAACCGGACGGCAAGTCACGATTTCTGCCGATTTAATTTATGACGTGCTGCGCAGCCATGAACCCGACCATATTTTATTGCAGGCGGCGCGCGCTGATGCGGCAACCGGTCTGCTCGATATTGGGCGGCTGGGCGCTATGCTGAAGCGGATAAATGGCGCAATGACGTTGCAACGCTTGGCGCATGTGTCGCCATTGGCAGTGCCCTTATTGATGGAAATGGGTAAAGAGCCGGTTAATGGCGGGGCTGATGATGAATTGCTCGGTGAGGCGGCGTCGCGCCATATGGCCCTGATACGCGAAGCATCGGGCCTTGAATATGCAGGCGCGTCCGGCGCAGGAGAAGGTGATGAGTGAGACGCAAATGGCGCTGGTCGTCAATGGCGCGCATGTGCTGGCCGATATTTCCGGCGCGCTGTTTTGGCCTGCTGCACAAACGCTGATTGTCGCCGATTTGCATTTTGAAAAAGGCTCGGCCTATGCCGCGCGCGGCGTCGCCCTGCCGCCCTATGACACGGCGGCGACTTTGGCGCGGCTGGAAGCCTGTATGGCAAAATATCGCCCCAAGCGCGTCGTGTCGCTGGGCGATGCGTTTCACGATGACAATTGGGCGGCGCGTATGGCGCAGCGTGACGCTGATCGCCTTGCCGCGCTTGCTGCCAGTGCTGATTTTGTTTGGATTGGCGGCAATCATGACCCGACGCCGCCAGCCGGTTTGGCCGGTCAAGCCTTGGCGGAAATGACGCTTTCGGCTGATGGGGAATTGACTTTTCGCCATGAGCCATTGGCGCGGGCGGCGGATGGTTTTCGCGCCGGTGAACTGGCCGGGCATTTGCACCCTTGCGCACGGATACGCTGGCGCGGGCGCAATTTGCGGCGGCGCTGTTTTGTCGGCGATGGCACACGGCTTGTCTTGCCTGCTTTTGGGGCGCTGACCGGCAGCCTTAATGTGTGCGATGCCGCTTTTGGGCCGCTTTTTGATGACCGCCCGTTCATGGTCTGGATGATGGGCGAGAATCGGCTGGCCGCTTTTCCGTCCGATAAATTATTGCCGGATGCCGCCTCAGCGCAAAAAATTATGCAGCAGCATGGATAACAGGCACAGCGACACAATGCTTGTCAACAAAACCCGCAAGGGCGCATACCAGCCAACCAAATGACCGCGCCGCACCGCCAGCATATCGACCGCGCCTTGGGCGATAAACATGGACAGCAATAAAAACAGCGCATGGCGTTGCGGCAAAACCAGCGTCACCAGCGCCAGCAGGCTTGGCATAATGGCCAGCAATAAATAGCGCGATAAATAACCGGCATCCGGCGCTTGCATGGCCGCGCCCCAGCGCACACCGCCGAGAAAGGCCGCGATTAAAGCGGCATAGCCGGAGACCAGCACGGGCAGGCCGAAGCGCCAATCGCCCAAAACCGGCAGCCAGACACCCAAGCCGCCGGCCATAAATGGCAGCAGCCCGGCCAGCCCAAGTGTCAGCGCCATTGGCGGTATGGTGACGAGGGATGAAAAGAAATGCTTCACTGCCGTCAGCCCGTCCTAACCCAGCCGCGACATGAAGGGAAACCAGTCCAGCAAATAGCCGGCCATTAATTGCAGACTGCCCAGCATCATTAAAACACCGGTGGCGACCAGCAAGCCACCGGCGCCGCGCTCAACCCACAACATGTGCTGTTTGACCGATTTGCTGGCTTGCAAAAACCGGCCAATGCCGAAAGCAGCCAAAATAAACGGCAGGCCAAGACCGGCCGCGTAAATGCCAAGCAGCAGCACGCCGTCACCGAGACTGTCGCGGGTGGCGGCCAGCGCCAAAATGGTCGCCAATATCGGGCCGATACAGGGCGTCCAGCCAAAGGCAAAAGCCAGTCCCATAATAAAGGCGGTCAGCAAGCCCGACCCGCCCGCCGGGCCGGAGGTAAAACGCGCTTCGCGCTGCAAAAAGGGCAGCCGCAACACGCCGCCAATATGCAAGCCGAGCAGAATAATCGTCGCCCCGGCAATATAACCAAGCTCTTGTTGATAGGCGACCAAGAGCGGGTTTATGGCCGAAGCACCCGCGCCAAGGCTCATAAACACCACTGAAAAGCCGCCGACAAAGGCAGTCGCACCCGGCAACACGGCGCGCGCCGCGCCGCCGCTTTGGTCAAGCGCTTTCAATTCACTGAATTGCAAACCGGCGGCAAAGCATAAATAGCCCGGCACAAGCGGCAAAACGCAGGGTGAGAGAAAACTCAAAGCGCCGCCGAAAAAAGCCGCCAATGCGGATGCCGCAAATCCGTCCATCAAAGCTGCCCTTCTGTTAAACGCGCCGGAACATGGTGGCGACCAGCCAGCCCATGAGCAAGGCGATAATCACCCCGCCCAGCCCGTAAAAAAAGGGCTGCTCAAAAGCCGCGCTGTGCAAAACCTGTCCGGCACCGACAATATCAACCGGTATTTCACCGGTCTGATAGCCGACAAGGCGGCCATTGTGAAAGGCGAAAAACTCGGTGACATAAGTGCCGACCGGCATGCCGGAAGGTAGTTTGATTTCGGCCCGAAACAACCGCCCATCCATAATTTCAACACCATTATCTGACTGGATAAACAGCCCGCGCGATTGCTTGATGCGGATAAAGGCGGCGATGGCTTGCTCAAAACTTTGCGGGCCGGATTGGGCCTCGTCCTGCAAGGCATTGACGCGCAAATAATCGCTGCCCAATTCGTGCAAGCGGCGTTCTTCTTCTGCTGCAATCTCGCCAATCGGGCGGCTGCTGACCAGCGCATAAAATCCCGGCAATGGCCCAATCGCATAATTGAGCGCATTGACCCAAATGCCGAAAACGCGCTGTTTTTTGCGCAGCAGGAAATTCTCGCCCGGCCCGCGCAGCACAATCGCCACATCGGTTGGCAGCCCGTCATCTATTGGCTCAACCGCACCGAACAGCAGCAGGCTGTCGCCTTTGAAGTCAAATTGTATGGCAATACTGTCTTTCGACACATCGGCGACCAGGCCATTGCTCACCCGTTCATTGGCCATGCTTGGCACGGCGCCAAACCAAACCAGCATGGCAAAGGCGATAATATGTCCAAGCCGTGTGGTCATTGCGTCAGTCCCAAGCGCACCAGCGAGTATAATTCATCCGGCTGCATCACCAAATCGGCCAGCAATTTAATCCCGACACCAAGCACGATAAGCGCCAGCAATGCGCGCAATTCCTCGCCGCGCAGGCGTTGGCCGAACCAGGCCCCCATTTGCGCGCCCAGCACACCGCCTATCATCAGCAAAATCGCAAGGACAATATCAACTGTCTGGTTTTCCACCGCATGCAGAATTGTGACGGAAGCGGTGACAAAAATAATCTGAAACAGCGATGTGCCAATCACCACATTGGTCGGCATGCGCAAAATATAAATCATCGCCGGCACCATGATGAAGCCGCCGCCAACGCCCATTATCGCTGACATTGTGCCAACAAAAAAGCCGATAAGCAAAGGCGGGATGATGCTGATATAAAGTTTGGACTGGCGGAAGCGCATGCGCAGGGGCAGGCCATGAATCCAGCTATGCTGGCCCGGTCGGCGCGCGCGCAAAGGTGTGCCGGCGCGGTTGGCGCGTATGGCAACCACGCTTTCGCGCAGCATCAGAGAGCCAATAACGCCAAGCATCAGCACATAGGACAGGGAAATCAGCAAATCA
This sequence comes from Parvibaculales bacterium, assembly GCA_049597955.1. Taxonomy (GTDB): domain Bacteria; phylum Pseudomonadota; class Alphaproteobacteria; order RS24; family RS24; genus JAYPAN01. The sequence continues at coordinate 50,861 of JBMYND010000008.1, read as the reverse complement.
ACCTGCCCCATGGCGCGCAAAAGCTTGAATAATTGAACACCGGCATAAGAGCCGCACACACCGCCCGCCATCAATATCAGCCCCATTGGCACATCCACGGCGCGGCGTCGCCAATAGGCCAAACCGCCGGAAACAGATGAGGCAACAATTTGATTGGCTTCTGTGGCTACAGCGACGGCCGGGGGAATACCGTTGAAAATCAATAAAGGCGTCATCAAAAAGCCGCCACCGACGCCGAACAGGCCGGATAAAAAACCGACAAGCCCGCCCATGCCAATAAGCATGAATATATTGGCGCTGATTTCGGCTATCGGCAGATATATTTGCATGTGACGGAGGCAGCCTCTCTAACCTGCCGCTGAGTAGCATATTCCGCCCGATTTGCCTAGATGACGCGCAACCCGCCCCCCGCGCCTTGCCTTTCACCTGTCGAGATGCATATTCCTGTCAGGCGAATAAACAGGTGAGATATGCAACGGCTTTCAATTCCGGCAGTGGATGGCGAAATTTCCTTGTGCAGTTGGATGGCCGGTGCGGCCCCGTCCGGCGACAAGCCGGTGCTGCATTGGGCGCATGCCAATGGCTTTAACGGCGAAACCTACACGCCTTTGCTGGAACCCTTGCAGGCGCGTTTTGATATTTGTGCTTGGGATGCGCGCGGCCACGGGCTAACCACGCTGCCGGCCAATCCTGAGGAAATGACCGGCTGGCATATTTACCGCGATGATTTGATTGGCGTGATAGAGCATTTGGCGCAAGCTTCTGGCCAGAAAATATGGCTTGGCGGTCACTCTATGGGCGGGTGTGCCAGCATTATGGCGGCGGCGCAACGGCCTGATTTGGTGGCCGGTCTGGTGCTGACCGATCCGGTGATTGTGCCCTCGCCGGGGCTCGGTCTCATGCGCTTATGGTATCGGCTGCGCCCGCATAGCGGCACGATGCTCATGCAAATGGCGGGCAAGAGGCGCGCCGTCTGGCCCGATATTGAAACCATTACCGCCGCCTATACCGGGCGCGGCGCGTTCGCCACTTGGCAGGATGGCTTTCTTGACGCTTATTTGCGCGGCGGGTTATTGCCGCATGCGGATGATGCGGGCAACAGGCTGAAACTGGCTTGCGCCCCGGCATGGGAAGCGGCCAATTTCAAAGGCCCGCAAGACCCGTCTGTGCCGCCAATTAAAAAATTGCAAGTGCCATTCACTTTGCTGATGGCCGAAACCGGCTCAACCACCCGCGCGCCGCAAGCCTTTCACATACCAAAACAGCGCAAGAAAATTGCCATTGTGCCGGGCAGCACACATTTTCTGCCGATGGAGTTTCCCGAATTGGTGCGCGACGATATTTGTCGCTTGATTGAAGCCAAATCTGCCGAGCGGTAAATTTTCTCCGGTGTTGGATAAAGTCTTGCCACGGAAAAAAATATTTGCTTCTATGAATTAGCAGCGGCTACCCAAAATATTATAACAATTTGCTGCCGGTTTTGTTTTTCGAGTTTGTTTGCATGTGTCTCGCGTTTGCGTTGTTAACCCTGTTTGCGTTGGTAAATCGCGGTAGCCCATCAGGAGAACACGGAAAATGTCCAACACTTATACAGGCTGGTATAGCCACAAAAAAAAGAAGACCGATGACGATTGGCAAAACGAGCAGCAGGGCCAAATGGCTGCCGCCCCGCCCCCAATAAGTCAAAATCATCAGGTGCAAAATCATCGGGGTCAAAATCATCAGGGCCAAAACAATCAGCAGCAGACCAATAGCGCGCCGACGATTTCGGCCTTGGCAGGCAGCGCCACGGCGCAGGATGAAAATTCAACTTATGCAGCAGCCACTGATATTGGGCTGACTTTCACCGCCTCGGATACCGGTTCAACCCTCACCGGCGCTTCTTTTCTGGTGCTGGTATCCGACAGTGCGACCGGCGTTTTTTCGGCTGACAGCCGCTTTCAAGTGGTCGCCGGCGATGACCCCAATGCGACCAATGACTGGAAAATTCAAATTGTCGCGGGCAGTATTTTCAACCATGAGATTGCTGCCAGCCTGCATTTGAAAGTTAAGGTGACAGATGATGCCACACCGGCTTTAAGCGCCACCAGCACCAATAGCAAAACCCTGACCATAAATAATATACAGGAAACCGGCACAGCGCCGGTGATTGCCAATGTTGCTGAAGTCGGGCAAACACTCACCGCTTCGCGCGTCAGCGACCCGGATGACTTCACCCGCGCCAATCCGCAAGCTTGGGTTGATGCGACATGGCAATGGCAGGTCAGCGAAAATGGCGCGTCCGGCAGTGACGGAAGCTGGCAAGATATTGCCGGAGCCACAGCTTCGGATTTTGTTGTGCAGGCCGCGCAGCATGGCAAATTTTTGCGCGTCAAGACGGTTTATGAAGACGCTTTTGACAATGACGGCACACAGGAGCTGGTTTCAGCCGCCACCGACAAGGTTTTCACCAATACAAGTTTCACGCCGCTGACCCGGCAAATCATGACTTATAATTTGAACGGCGGCGATGCGCCCGCCCTGCTGCTTGACCAAAGGCATTTGCTGACCAAGGACGCAACGCCGGATACGGGCAGCGGCGTGGTCTATACGCTCAAAGTTTTGGCTGACCCGGCTGATGGCGTGTTGCAGAAAAAAACCAGCGGCAATCTGTGGGAAGATTTGGCGGTTGACGATAGTTTCAGCCAAAATGACGTCAATGGCGGCAAAATCCGTTTCAAACTCGCCGCCACGGCAGATGGCGAGGCATTTGTTGGTCTTGCCGTCTCGGTAGATGATGTGGCGCTGGGCAATGGTGCCACAACCTTTATGCGGTTTTTTGAGCGCGTGGAATCGCGCATTGTCGCGCCGCGTGATGACAATAGCGATGACCGAACCGATATTGACGACCGCACCAATCGGCGCGGCCATGAAAGATTGCGGCCCGGCGATGGCAGCGATGATGTCAAGGATGGCACGGGCAATGACAGCATTAATAGCGGGCGCGGCTTTGACCGAATTGGCCTCAATAAAAATGCCGGCGGTGCCGATGAGGTGGTCTATGATATTTTATTGCAGGCGCAGAGCTTGTTTACCGCACAGCAAAATGGCACGGCGCAAATCGCCATCACCACAGCCGGCGCAGTCAGCCTGACCGGTGCCAGCTTCACCACAATCGGCGCGCAGGTCGGCGATTTTATCAAAATCGGCAATACACGCTATGAGCTGGCCACGCTTGACCCGTCGGGCAGCACTGCCACGCTGGTCTCAGGCAATGCACCGGCGACAGCGATTTCCGGCCAGACGGCCTTTGCCCTTGAGCGCGATTATCTTTATGGCGAGGGCGGGCGCGATATTGTCACCAATTTCCAGCGCGGGACAGACCGGCTGGTTTTGCGCAGCGATGATGCGAGGACAGATTCCCTGTCAAAACTGATGGCGCTGACCAATGGCGGCACGGCGGACAGCGATGCTGATGATTTGATGAAAATCGCCCTCTTGCTCGACAAAAACACGGCGCAAACCATTGAGGGGGTGATGCTGCAATTTATCGGCGGCGGCAGCTTGCGGGTTTATTTTTCCGAGGCTTTGACGCTGGATGATTTGGGCCGCGCTTTGGTGAAGGCCGATTTTAGCTGGCAGAATGCCAGCGACAAAGCTGCCTTGCAGGGCAAGATTTTTCTCAGCACGCTGACTTTGAAAGACCATAGTGTTGATGTGGCGACCGGGCGCAGTGCGCTGGCCGATTTGCTCGGCGGCGTGCAGAGCCTCGGCTTTAAGGCAATTGATGACACGACGCCGCCAACGCCCAGCAATCCGGCGCTGGTGACTTATTCAGCCGAAGGCGGCAATATCAATGTCGGTGATATTGTGGAAATTGATTTCGCCGGTGTTTTTGCCGATGCCGACAATGAAAATCTGCATTTCACCGCCCAATGGACATCTGATGGCAGCCTCTATCAGAATGGCGATTTCCTGATGCTGGATCAGGAAAATTACAAACTCTATGTTTTGGCGACCGGCAATAATCCGGCCAGCGCGGCCATTTTGGGCGGGGCGCAAACGCATATCTTAAAGCTTCGCCTTTCCGCCCATGATGATGATGGCGCGGCCTATCGTGACTACACATTGCATTATAATCCCGGCGCGACACAGGGTGATGACACGGTAACAGCGACAACCCTTTCGGCCCTGATTGGCGACATGCATTACGCTTATTTTAACGGGCTGGGCGGGGCTGACAGCATTACCGGCACAACGGGCAATGATATTCTGGCTGGCGGTTTGGGCCGCCCGACAAAAGGCGTCACGCTTACCAATAATAATGAATATAGCGGCGACAGGATTGACGGCGGCACGGGCAGTGACACGGTCAGCTATTATTTTCAGGCCAATTCCAGCGGCCTGTTATATCGGACAGATGCGTCCAATGCCGAATATAAAGAAGCGTCGGGCGGCAATATTGGTGTCTTTGTCGATTTGACCGAAACCGTGCAGGCTTATGAATATGCGTCGAGCGATATTTTCACTGATATCGGTTCCGATTTCACCATTGCCGCCAATGCCACGCGCCATATCTCGCTTGGCCAATCGGGCAGCGGTTACACAATTGCCGCTTATTTGGTTGGCTATACACCAAGCCCTTCTTCCGGTTTTTCGGCTTTCACCAATGATACCGGCAACGCGGTGAGCTATAAAAACCTCAATCTGCTGAATGGCGAAGCAGCCGGAGATGCGCTGAGCAATATTGAAAATATTATTGGCACGCGGTTTGACGACAGCTTGACCGGCGATGCCAATAATAACCGGCTTTCGGGCATGGAGGGGGCGGATTTGCTGTGCGGCGAGGACGGCCATGATGCGCTTTATGGCGGCGATGGCGATGATTATCTCGAAGGCGGGGCCGGGCGCGATATTTTGGATGGCGGGGCGGGCCATGACATTGCCGATTACCACATGGCGACACGCGGCCTGCATATTGACCTTGGCGCACGGCGCGAGCAGGGCATTGGCGCATCCGCGTTGAACAATGCATTGACGCTTGCCCTTTCGGCTGCCGATGCAGGCAAATATGTGCAACTTGTCCAGCATAGCGCAACGCGCATTTGGGCCTTGCAGACCGCCACTTATGCCAGCGCCGCCGAGGCCGAAGCGGGTGACAGCAATCTGCGCGTAACGCTTGCCCGGCTCGACAGTTCCGGCCTTGGGCTGGACACCAGCTATACCAATGGCGTTGGCGCGCCCAGCATATCCAATAATCTGCTGACTTTGGCGGCAGGCGCGGTTTTGCGCGACCATGATGGCGATATTTTGAGTGGCATTGAACAGATTTACGCCACCAATCACAATGATGTGATAATCGGCAATAAAGCCGACAATATTATTTATGCACTCAATGGCGACAATATCGTCAGCGGCGGCGACGGCAATGACCGTCTGGTTGGCGGCTCCGGCAAGGATGTTTTGGAAGGCGGCAATGGCAATGACGTGCTTGGCGGCTTGTCGGGGGATGATATTTTGCGCGGCGGTGCCGGCGATGATACATTATTGGGCGGTGCCGGTGATGATGTTTTGGAGGGCGGCACGGGCGATGATGTTTTGGTCGGCGGCGGCGGCAATGACCGGCTTACCGGCGGGGCGGGGGCCGATAAATTCGCGCATCGTTCGGTTTTGGCGACCGGCAATGGCGGCCATGATGTGATTACCGATTTTGCCGCCGGTGACACAATCAGTTTCGATTATATCAATATATCAAAGCTCAATCATTCCTTCACCGGCTTGCAGGCAGGCCGCTTGGATGTGACTTTCTGGGCCGGTGCCGATTCGGTGCGGGTGAGTGATGCCGCAACAAAAAGCGGGGGCAATTGGACGCATAATCTAACTGTCTATGGCCTTGGCGCGCGATATAATTTCACCCTGCCAAATATAGAAGATGGCACAGATGATGCCGACAGCGTGACCGACAGTAAAAATAATGTCCGCGAGGCGCATTTCGGCTTTGCCGGTGATGATGTGTTCTCATTCGGCACAAGCGGCTCAATACTGCAGACTGCAGTGATGGGCAATAATGTTTTTGACGGCGGCCCCGGCACGGACACAATTGACTGGTCGGCATCTGATTACACGAAAATCAGCGTCAATCTGGCGGACAGCGCGCGCTATCATTTCGACGGCACGGCGGCGGTCAATGGCAATGGCGATTATGTGCAGGTTGACTTCACCATAGAGTGGCCTTATCCAAAGCAAATTATTCCGGCGCCGGCCCGTCTGGCCAGCTATATCAAAACCGGCACGATTGAAAATCTGACCGGCGGCACAAAAAATGACACGCTGACAGGCGATGCGCGCGCCAATATTTTGCATGGCGGCGCGGGCGATGATGTGCTGAGCGGCGGCGGCGGTGATGACATATTGCGCGGCGGCGACGGCAATGATGTGCTTGATGGCGGCACAGGCAGTGACTGGGTTGATTACAGCGATTACACAGGCTGGCAAACCAATCTGACGCTCGATCTTGCCGATACGTCAAAATATAAATTTTCCGGCGGGTCATGGAGCGCCGATAATGCCAATGGCACGCATATTCGCGCCACGCTGGGCGGCAGTGCGCAAGACTATCTGGCCAATTTTGAAAACATTAAGGGCACGGGCGGGGTCAATGTGCTGACCGGTGATGACAATGATAATTTCTTCATCACTTTCAGCTCGGCCGATGTGCTTGATGGCGGCGGCGGCAATGACCGGTTTCAGGCGGGCGGGGTGAGTGTCGATAAAATTGACGGCGGCAGTGGTGTCGATACGGCTGATTACAGCTATTCCGCCCGGCGGGTGATTATCGACCTGTCCGGCACCAAAGATGATGATGGCTATATTACCGGCGACACGGATTTCAATACCAATGGCGACAAGCTGAAAAATATCGAAAATCTGATTGGCTCAACCGGCGGCGATACGATGACCGGCGACAGCGGTGCCAATCGGCTGGAAGGTATCGCCGGCAATGACACGCTGAATGGCGGCGGCGGCAATGATGTGCTGATTGGCGGTGCCGGTATTGACAGGCTGAATGGCGGCGATGGCTCGGACACGGCAGATTACAGCTATAGCAGCACCGGAATTACCATTGATTTGGTCACCGGCGCGCGCGACGGGGCCTATATTATCGCCAATACGGACGGCAATGCGCAGGGCGACCGGTTACGCGCCATTGAAAATTTTATCGGCAGCTCGGCCAATGATTCCATCACTACGGGCGAAACCAATAACCGGCTTGAGGGCGGTGCAGGCAATGATGTGCTGAGCAGCGGACGCGGTCTTGATGTGTTGCTGGGCGGCACGGGCGATGATGTGCTGAGCAGCGGGCGCGGGGCCGATGTGATGACCGGCGGGGCCGGCAATGATATATTCGTGCTGGAATTGGCCGGCGGCGGTGCCACAGATGCGATAACCGATTTCACCAAGGGCGACAGGATTCGCGTGGATACGGCCAATGGCGATGAAACCAGCCTGTCAGCGATAAAAACCGCGCTGAATATAGACTGGCTGTTGACCAATAATCAGGCAACCGGTGACAGCAATGACGCGACGCTGAAAGATGTGGTGTTTTATGAGCTGGGCGATGATGGCGCGCTGGGCGGCACGGGCAGCAATGAAGACACGGTCATATTGGTGTTGGAAGATTATGGCGACAGCACCATTCAGGCAACGCCATTGAGTTTTGCCGATTTTGAGGTGGTCTGAGCCTGTTGGCTACCGATTAGTCACCATCCAGGCCAATTGTGACGGCTTGCAGCTTGGCGCGCAGCGCGTCTGACCAAGCGGTTGCACGGCGCGTCTCAAGGTCAAAATGCACAGTGATGGCGGTCACTTGCGCCGCCAAAGCGCCGGTTTCGACATTGAACAGGCGATGCTCGAATTGCGCCGTTTTTTCATTGACTTGCCGCATGGCTGTCCAGGTTTCGACCATTTCGCCTTCGCATAATTCGCCGACATAATTGACGCAGATTTCGCCAACCGCAAATCCACGTTTGGCCGACAGGGATTGTTTCAAGTCAATACCGGCATAGTGCCAGAAATGCGGCACGGCTTCGGTCAGGCGGCGGACATAAAACATGGTGTTCATATGGCCGAACTGGTCACATTCCCAGCTATTAATGCCGGTCGCGCCAAGCCGGACAAAACCTTGCGCCGCGCTTTGCGCACGCGTGGTGTCGTCCGGTTTGCCGCTGGCGGGCAGATATTTCGGCGCGGCATAGTCCGGCAGGTCTATGCGCATTTTTTCGGCTTTTTCCAATGTCGCCTCCGGCCAAGGCAAAAGCTTGCGCGCCTGTAAATCGAAAAAGCCAATCACGGTTTTGAAACAGGTCAGCAAATTATCATCACTGTCACGAAACTCCTGACAGACAGTCATGGTGCGTTGGTTAATGTCAACCGGTGCCGAACGGCCAATCATCAGCCCACCGGCCGGCACTTCGCGGTGAAAGCGCACATGCTCCTGCAAGGCCACTGTGCCGCGTTTCTCGGCCGCCAAATAGCTCGGCGACAGGCCAAGCGCATGGCGCATGAAAAAGGCTTGGTCGGAAGAGCGCCCAAAATAATGCGACACATTCAAATGCCCCATCAGGTCACATTCCCAAGCCTGCGCCAGGCCACGATAGCCAAAAATCATATTGGGGTGGGGTTTGTTATTGTCTGTCATGATGCGCCTTTCTGGTGATGGCGCAGCTTGCCGAAAAATCACCGGCGAGACAAGCGACAGATTGTCAGCGCCCGGGCTGATGAGCGGCCGATTTTTCAAATAGGGGCAGAAAAGCGCCATAGCCCTGTGCGGCCATATCTGCCAATGGCACAAATCGCAAAGCTGCCGAATTAATGCAATAACGCAGGCCGGTCGGTGCCGGGCCATCGTCAAAAACATGCCCCAAATGGCTGTCGGCATGGGCCGAGCGCACTTCCGTGCGCGGCAATAGCATTTTGAAATCCGCCTTTTCAACAATGCGCACGCCGGGCAGGGGTTGGGTGAAAGACGGCCAGCCCGTGCCGCTGTCATATTTATCGCGCGAGGAGAATAGCGGCTCACCCGATACAATATCGACATAAATGCCTTCAGCTTTGGAGTTCCAATAGCGATTGCGATAGGGCGGCTCGGTTTTGTCTTTTTGCGTCACCGCATATTGCAGGGCGGTCAGTCGCGCTTGCAAATCAGCCTTGGAGGGTTTGGTGAATTGCTTGGCATCAAAAGCGGCGGCTGGCGTGAGCGTCAGGGCGCATAAAAGCGCCGCCCAAAACCACATGACCGGCAAGACGCGGCTGAAACGAAAATTATCGCACATTTTGGCTCCTGTGGTTTCCCGCTTCCCAAAAATCGAAGCGCAATTGATATAGGGCGAAAATTGCGGCGGAATAATGACGCCCGTTGTGCTGTAGGATGGTATTTATACAGGGTCAGTGTCGCTTATTCTTCTTCTTATGCCTTGTTGTTTTTGGCGCGACAAAATGAGTTTTGCCCGATGCGCGCTAAATTTTGGTAAACAGACCGGCGCTTGGGGCAGATTTCCGAAATAATGTTTGAAATAGCGGGGCGGATGCACCACAATCGCGCCAAACCTGAAGATTGATGAAGGGAGAACCACATGACCAGGGAAGCAGTAATTGTATCATCGGCCCGCACCGGATTGGCCAAATCAGGCCGTGGCGGCTTTAATATGACGCATGGTGCCGCAATGGGCGGCCATGCCATTAAACACGCGATTGAGCGCGCCGGTATTGAGCCGGGTGATGTTGAAGACGTGATTATGGGGTGCGGCACGCCGGAAGGTGCGACGGGCCAAAATGTCGGTCGCTTGTCGGCGATTTGGGCCGGTTGCCCGGTCTCGACATCCGGCGTGACGGTGAACCGCTTTTGCTCATCCGGCCTGCAAACCATCGCCATGGCTGCCGGTCGTGTGTTGAACGAAAATGTGCCGGTCACAGTCGGTGCCGGTGTGGAAAGCATTTCATTGGTGCAAATGCAGGGCGCCAATCACAAAAACATCACGGAAGACAAATTGCTGGAAAGCTATCCGGCGCTGTGGATGCCAATGATTGAGACCGCCGATATTGTGGCCGACCGCTATAATGTGTCGCGCGAGGCGCAGGATGAATATGCGCTGCAAAGCCAGCAGCGTATGGCGGCTGCCCAAGACGCCAATCTGTTTGCCGATGAAATTGTGCCAATGCAGACGAAAATGAAGCAGGTCAATAAGGAAACCGGCGAGGAAACCATTGTCGATTACACAGTTGACCGCGATGAGTGCAATCGCCCGCAAACCACGCTGGAAGGTCTGAACGGTCTGGCGCCGGTGCGCGGGGAAGGCCAGTTTGTGACTGCCGGCAATGCGTCGCAATTATCGGATGGCGCGGCCGCTGTTGTTGTGATGGAAGGCAAGGAAGCTGAGCGTCGCGGGCTTGAGCCGCTGGGTGCGTTTCGCGGTTTTGCTGTCGCCGGTTGCGAGCCGGATGAAATGGGCATTGGCCCGGTTTTCGCCGTGCCGCGCCTGCTGGAGCGCCATGGCCTGAGCGTCGATGATATTGATTTGTGGGAGCTGAATGAGGCATTTGCCAGCCAAGCACTGTATTGCCGCGACCGCCTCGGCATTGACAATGAGAAATATAATGTCAATGGCGGCTCAATCGCCATTGGCCACCCTTATGGCATGACAGGCGCCCGCCTGGTAGGCCATGCGCTGATGGAAGGCAAGCGGCGTAATGCGAAAAACGTCGTTGTGACCATGTGCATTGGCGGTGGCATGGGGGCCGCCGGTCTGTTTGAAGTGCTGTAACAGCACCTGAAACTTGCTAATGTAAACCCGCGATGGCCGAGCGGCTGTCGCGGGTTTTTTGCGCCCCGATTGGGAGATGAGACATGAACAGATTACAAATTGCACTGGGATTGGCCGGGCTGGCTTTTATCGGCCTTTGTGTGCTGGCCTATGCGCGGGTCGGATTGACCGGTTTTGACCGGGTGATTGCCGAGCCTTGGGGATTGGTCACTTTGATGGATGTCATGCTTGGCGGGGTGGCGGTCAGCGCGGTGATATTTTTGACCGAAAAAGATTGGCGCGTCGCGCTGGCCTGGTCAGCACCGATTTTTCTGCTCGGCCATGTTGTAAGCATTGGCTGGCTGGTGGTTCGAATGATTCCCCTTTACCGGCAAAAATAGCTGTGTTGAGAGGGTGATTTGCATCCTGTGGATAAACTTGTGAAAAACTTTTCGCGCGTCATAAAGCCAAGCGCCTTTGGTCGCATCTGATTAGTGATTGAAATTACACAATTTTTTCCGTCCAACAAAAAAAATTATTTTTTTGTGCAACTATCTGTTGACGTTGGCGGCGGCTTTATACACTATATCTAGTGTCTGGTGCTTCTGATTTGGTCAACAGCGAAACGCGCGACCTTAGCAGAAACCGCCAACTGCATGAAACAGGCCGTGATAGTCTTTCACCGGCGCGACTGCTTGCGCGCTGACAGGAAGCGTGTCTTTGGGGGAATTGAATTCGCGGTCTTTCAGGCAAGGCAAACCAGATAAAAAAACCCGTATTTCAAGGGGTTAGAGTAAAGGCACCAGATTTTTAGGTGCTGTTGGTTTGGTATTAGGCGGGAAGGGCTGAATATGTTTAGAGAAACAGTGTCGGGCATAAATGATGCAAAACAGCAGGAACATCAGGGAGACGCGGCGCTGGATTCGAGCAAGGCTTTTGACGGTTTGACACAGGAAGAAGTAAAAGAATTGGCAGGCATGGGCCGCCAGCTGCGGCGCGCTGAGGGGCATCCCGGCGACAGCGAGCCGCGTATGGATTTTGACCGCCAAGACCAGGCTGTTCAATTTATTGCGCGTCCACGGGTGAAAACCGACCCGGCGCGTGACGCCCTGCTGACCGCTTTCGGCAAGGCCACGCTGACCGACCGCTATTTAATGCCTGGCGAGACTTTTCAAGATTTATTTGCCCGCGTCGCCTCTTATTATGGTGATGATGAAGCGCATGCCCAACGTCTTTATGATTATATTTCAAAGCTTTGGTTTATGCCTGCCACGCCGGTTTTGTCGAATGGCGGCACGGATCGCGGCCTGCCCATTTCCTGCTTTTTGAACGAGGCCAATGACAGCCTTGGCGATATTGTCAATCTGTGGAATGAGAATGTCTGGCTGGCGGCGCGCGGTGGCGGCATTGGCAGCTATTGGGGCAATTTGCGCTCAATTGGCGAGCGGGTCGGGCAAAATGGCAAGACCAGCGGCATTGTGCCGTTTATCCGTGTGATGGACAGTCTGACATTGGCGATTTCGCAAGGCTCATTGCGGCGCGGCTCGGCGGCGGTCTATCTGCCGGTTGACCATCCCGAGATTGAAGAATTTACCGAAATTCGCCGCCCGACCGGTGGCGACCCGAATCGCAAGGCGCTGAATCTGCATCATGGTGTGCTGATTTCCGATGCCTTTATGCGCGCTGTTGAAGCCGATGAGGATTGGGCGCTGCGCAGCCCGAAAGATGGCTCTGTGCAGGCCACATTGAAAGCGCGCGATTTGTGGATTCGTATGCTGACCACGCGGATTGAAACCGGCGAACCCTATATGGTGTTCAAGGATACGGTGAATAATACGCGCCCTGAGCAGCAAAAATTGCTCAATCTGGAAATCAAAACCTCCAATCTGTGCTCGGAAATCACCTTGCCGACCGGTGAAGACCATCTTGGCCAGCAGCGCACGGCTGTGTGTTGCCTGTCTTCGCTGAATGCCGAGAAATTTATGGAATGGTCGAAGGATGAGCAATTCATCCCGGATGTCATGCGCTTTCTCGACAATGTGTTGGAAGATTTCATCCAGCGCGCGCCCGATGAAATGGCCAAGGCGAAATACTCCGCCCAGCGTGAGCGCAGTGTCGGCTTGGGCGTGATGGGTTTTCACTCATTCCTGCAGGCCAATATGATTCCGTGGGAATCGGTGATGGCGAAAGTCTGGAACAAGCGCATTTTCACCCATATCAAAACCCATGCTGACGAAGCCTCGCGGCAATTGGCCAATGAGCGCGGCCCCTGTCTGGATGCTGCCGAATGCGGCATTAATGAACGCTTCTCCAATAAGACGGCGATTGCGCCAACCGCGTCCATCTCCATTATTTGCGGCGGCACCAGCCCCGGTATTGAGCCGATTGCGGGCAATAGTTTTACCCATAAAACCCTGTCCGGCTCATTCAATGTGCGCAACCGCCATCTTGATAAATTGCTCAGTGAAAAGGGCCAGAATAATGATGATGTCTGGTCGTCTATTGTGACATCGGGCGGCTCAGTGCAGCAGCTTGATTTCCTCAGCGATGATGAAAAAGCCGTGTTCAAAACCGCTTTTGAAATTGACCAACGCTGGCTGATTGATTTGGCAGGCGACCGCGCCGATTTGATTGACCAGGCGCAATCGCTGAATGTGTTTCTGCCCGCCAATATCCATAAGAAGGATTTGCACCAAATCCATTATCAGGCATGGAAAAAAGGCGTCAAAAGCCTTTATTACTGCCGCTCGCTGTCGATTCAGCGGGCCGAAAAAGACGCCGGTAAAGAGGCCGCCGCTGCTATGGCCAATGCGGCTGAGGCAAATGATTATGAAGAATGTCTGTCATGCCAATAAGGGCATGGGCAGGGCAGTTATCAGCGCAGAATATCGGCGCTTGCAGGTAAAGTAAGAAAGGGTAAGCATATGTCATTGCTTGAAGAACGCATCGTTTATAAACCTTTCCGCTATCCGTGGGCCTATGATGCATGGCTGACGCAACAGCGGATTCACTGGCTGCCGGAAGAAGTGCCGCTGGCTGAAGATGTTAAGGATTGGCACAAAAAACTGACCGGTGCCGAGCGCAATTTGCTGACGCAGATTTTCCGCTTTTTCGTGCAGGCCGATGTTGAGGTGAATAATTGCTATATGAAGCATTATTCGCAAGTCTTCAAACCGACCGAAGTGCAAATGATGCTGGCCGCTTTTTCCAATATGGAAACGATTCACATTGCCGCCTATTCGCATTTGCTCGACACAATCGGCATGCCCGAAGTCGAGTATGAAGCCTTTATGAAATATGGCGAGATGAAAGACAAATATGACTATATGCAGGAATGGGGTGTCGAGACCAAAGAAGACATAGCCAAGACGCTGGCCGTATTTGGTGGCTTTACCGAGGGCCTGCAATTATTTGCCAGCTTCGCGATTTTGATGAATTTCCCGCGCTTCAACAAAATGAAGGGCATGGGGCAAATCGTGACATGGTCGGCCCGCGATGAGACACTGCACACCAATTCCACTGTGCAATTATTCAATACATTCATTCGGGAAAACCCGGAAATTTGGAACGAAAATGTCCAGCGCGACTTGTATAAAGCATGTGAAACCGTGGTGACGCATGAAGACGCCTTTATTGATTTGGCGTTTGAAATGGGCGGTGTGGAAGGCTTGGAGCCGCAGGAAGTGAAGGATTATATCCGCTTTATCGGCAATCGGCGGCTGACCCAGCTTGGGCTGAACCCGATTTATGATATTGAGAAAAACCCGCTGCCCTGGATGGATGAAATGCTCAATGGCATTGAGCATATGAATTTCTTTGAAGGCCGCGCCACTGAATATGCCAAGGCGGCGACCACCGGCACTTGGGATGAAGCCTTCGACTGACATTAAGCGCCGGTCAATAATATGAAACAGCCCGCTTTGGCGGGCTGTTTTTTATTGGAGGCCCCTGCCTCTCCTGCTATGTTGCGCGCCGCACAAGCAAGAAAAAGGAGTGCGCTATGCGATATTGTCATCTGTTATCTGTTGCGTTTGCGTTTGGTTTTCTGTTCACGGCGGCACCGGCACAGGCCGACAGCCGCATGGACAAGGCTTATGTTTCCGTCGCTGCCATTGTCAGCAGCGATTTTGAATTTGCCGGTGATATTAACGGCGAACAGGAAGAGGGCAGCGGCTTTATGCTCGGTGTCGGCTATCGTCAGGGCCAGCAGCTCAGCTATGAGCTGGCCTATACACAGGCCAATGATTACGCCAATGACCAAGGCTCATATTCCAAAGTCTATCATTGGGAGGCGGTGGCGCTGTTGCATCCGGCCGGTGAGCATGCGGTTTCGCCCTATTTGCGGGCCGGTCTCTATCACGCCAGAAGCCGCAGCAATTTGTATATTGACGGCATCAGCACAGTCAGCGGCACCAGTGATAAAACCGAAGCCTTGATTGGCGCGGGGGTGGATTATCGCCTCGCGCCGGGTCGGCTGGTGCGGCTCGATTTCACCCGTGGCGGCTTAAAGGCAGAAGACCGGCTTGACCGGTTAAGCCTTGGGCTGGTTATGTATTTCGGCGGCGAGTGAGCGTAAGCGGCTGATATGGCGGCAAAATGGCCGCTTTATCGCCCTTGCGCGGCGGCGGGGCATAATGGCTGCCATGTGGTCATTTTTGAAACGCCCCGCCGCCCAGCCGGTTGAAGCCATTGGCAATGTGCTCGACGCGCTGTTCACTTCCGATGAAGAACGGCTCGACAAACAAGCCATGCTGGCGCGCATTGCCCAGCAACCGGCGCTGGTGCAGACCGAGATAAACCGCGTCGAGGCGGCGCATAAATCGGTGTTTGTCGCCGGTTGGCGGCCATTTATTGGCTGGGTGTGCGGCATGGCGCTGTTTTATAATTTCGTGCTGCGCGATGTGCTGCTTTGGCTGGCGGCGCTGGCCGGGGCTGAAAACCTTGCCCCACCGGCGCTGCAACTCGATGTGCTGACCACCATACTCTACGCCCTGCTCGGCCTTGGCGGCTTGCGCACATTTGAAAAAATCCAGGGCCGCACGAAATAGGACGACTTGCCTATAGGTTGCATCAGCCGCCACATGCAAGCAATGATTGTATAAAACCCAATAAAATCAATGGTTTGACTCAAAACCGAAGCACCGCTAATGTGATTGGGAACAAGACACGAACGGCGGAATGGCGCATGGCGAAAAAAGCAAAGCAACAGCCACGCAAGCAAAGACTGGATGGCTTGCAGGACACGCAAAAAGAATTGGAAGGCGCGCCGCAGCGCCAGCAATTGGCGTCGCACACCATATTTACCGGCGATAATCTCGACATTATGCGCGGCATGGATGACGTGACGATTGACCTGATTTATCTCGACCCGCCTTTCAACAGCAATAAGAATTATCAAGCACCGATAGGCTCAAAAGCGGCGGGCGCGCAATTCAAGGATGCGTGGACATTTGAAGACACCAAGGCGGCATGGTGGGGGCTAATCGCCGATGAACATCCTGCCCTGTATAAGGTGATTGATGCGGCCGGGGATGTCGGCAATGAGGGCGACAAGGCCTATCTGATTTACATGGCCATGCGGCTGCTGGAAATGCACCGCATTTTGAAGCCGACCGGCGCGATATACCTGCATTGCGACCCGACGATGAGCCACAGCCTGAAAATGATGATGGACGCCATTTTCGGGCGCAAAAATTTTCGCAATGAAATTGTTTGGAAACGCAATTCTGCCCACAATGATTCTTCCGGCTTTGGGCGTGTAGCTGATACAATTCTGTTTTACGGGCCAAAAATAAATAAAGACGCGGTGCGGGTTCCGTTAAACCCTGATTATGTCGAAAAATTCTATCGCCACAAAGATGGGCGCGGTATCTACCGTGCCGATAATTTGTCCGCAAAAGGTCTTTCCGGCGGGGGCTATGAATATGATTTTCATGGTCATAACGGGCCTTGGCGTTACCCTGAGGAGAGGATGCGGGCGCTTGAAAAAGACGGCAGGATTCACTTTCCGCAAAAAAAGGGCGGCGTGCCGGCTTTCAAGCGGTATTTGCATGAGAATAAAGGACAAGTTCCACCCTGCATTTGGACAGATATTTCGCCCGTGCAAGGGCAATCAAAAGAACGCACCGGCTATCCGACGCAAAAGCCGCTGGCGCTTTTGAAGCGGATTATTGCGGCTTCCAGCAATCAGGGCGATATGGTGCTTGACCCGTTTTGCGGCTGCGCCACGGCCTGCCTTGCGGCGGAAGAATTGGGCAGGAAATGGGTCGGCATCGACATTTCGCCTCTGGCCGCCAAGCTGATTGAAGAGCGCATGAAAAACGAGCTTGGCCTGTTTGCCCATGTGCTGCACCGGCGCGATACTCCCTTGCGCCGCGACCATGCCCGCGCACCTTCCCATAATATCAACCATACGCTGTTCGGCATGCAGGAGGGCAAATGCAATGGCTGCGGCCACAGTTTCCCGTTTCAGAATTTCACCCGCGACCACATCATCCCGCGCGCCAAGGGCGGGCCGGACACGGATGAAAATCTGCAATTGCTGTGCGGTCGCTGCAATTCGGTGAAAGGCGACCGCGACATGCCCTATCTCATCGCCCGCCTCAAGGAAGACGGCATCATCCAAACCATCCCGCAACAAAGGTGAGGGGAGATGACACAGGATTTCGGCGGAGAGTGGACAGAAAGAAAACTGCAAACACTGGAAACTTATGCAGAAATGTTTGCGGTGGCACTCGGTAGGAGATTCAAGCTGCACTATATTGATGCATTTGCGGGTGATGGCGTGGGCGCGCAAAAGAGACGCAATGAACCGGATGGACAAAGCAGCTTTTTCCCCGCCTCAAACATAGACATAATTGAGGGTTCAGCATCAAGGCTCACCGACCTGCCTTTCGGGGTTTTTCATTTCATCGACAGAAACAAAAACAATGTTGAAGGCCTAAAATCGCTGATAGAAAGAAAAGAAGTGCCAAATGCGGAGGTTCACCACGGCGATGCCAACGAATTGACCGTTCAAATACTCGACAGTTTAGGTGGAAGTGACAGGGTATTGTTGTTTTTCGACCCGTTCGGCCTTCAGGTAAAATGGGAGACTTTGGAGAGAATCGCGCGACACCAAACAAAATGTGACGTTTGGTATTTGTTTCCTTTCTTCAGCATCAATCGGTCAATTCCCAATCATGCCCAAAATATCAATCCGGGCATGAAAGCGTCTTTGGAACAGTGCCTTGGGATGAAAGAAAAAGATATTTTGAAGCAGGTGTTTACTTCGGAAAGCGAACCGGATTTATTTGGCGACGAAGAAGGCAAAACACGAAAAGAGGCCGGGGTTGAGACTTTATTTGTGAGCCGGTTGACCGAAATTTTTGAGTATGTCTTTCCAAAACCTCTAAGATTAAGAAACGGGAAAGGTCATCATTTATTCTCTCTGGTGCTTTGCAGCAACAACCCGTCATCAAACGCGCATCGGCTTATTGAAAGATTTGCCAAACATGCTAGTGCGAATCATGACCAGTAAATCCGACATTGAATGGACTGAAATGACATGGAACCCGGTGGCGGGGTGTGCGGTGCTTTCTCCCGGCTGCACAAATTGTTACGCCATGCGTATGGCAGGGCGATTGCAGGCCATGGGCATGGAAAAATATCAGGGGCTTACCCGCAAAACCGGCGGACGACATAAATGGACGGGCAAAATCCGGCTTGACCATGAATCGCTGCAAGCGCCCCTGCGTGTCAAAAAACCCTCATTGATTTTCGTCAACAGCATGTCGGACTTATTCCACGATGACGTTCCCATTTCATATATTAAACAAGTTTTCCGCATTATCGCCGCCACACCGCATCACACTTATCAAGTGCTGACCAAGCGTGCCGAGAGGCTTGAGGCGGTTGGGCAACAGCTCAATTGGCCGGAGAATCTTTGGATGGGCGTCAGTGTGGAAAGCGCGGAATATAAGTTTCGCATCAGCCATTTGGAAAATAGCGGGGCAAGGGTAAAATTTTTAAGCCTCGAACCCTTGCTTGGGCCATTGGGCAATTTGCGGCTCAGAAAAATTGATTGGGTCATTGTCGGTGGCGAGAGCGGCCCGGGCGCGCGCCCAATCGACAAATCGTGGATTGTCAATATACGCGACCAATGCGAGAAAAAGCGTGTCGCCTTTCACTTCAAGCAATGGGGTGGTGTTAATAAAAAGAAGACGGGGCGTATTCTTGAAGGGCGCACCCATGATGACAGCCCGCTTAACTTTCAACCTGCCGAATAACCCCCATTAGCAAAATTTTTGGGTTTGTCCGGCGGGGCAAATAGCTTGCTCCGCGTCGGGTGATTTGGTCTGCTTGGATGAGGAACAGTTTGAGGAGGTCTGCCATGTCCGAGATAGTGCCAGTGCCAATTGCGGAAAAGCCGAGCAATGAGGCCGCCCGCGCCGCCAAAGTCGAGCGTATGGGGATTGCCGGTCTGGATAAAAATCAGGATTTGACGGTGTTTGGCGAGGTTGCCAAATCAATTGTCGGCTGTGATTTTGTGTTCATCAATGTCAGTGATGCGGAAAATCAATACACCACTTGCAGCGTCGGTCTGGCTTTTGACCCGACCGAGGGCAAGCCGCGCGAGGAAACCATTTGCCAATGGGCAATGTGCTCCAATGAGCCGATGATTGTGCCGGATTTGAACGAGGATGAACGCTTTGCCGGCACTGAATCGGCAGTGGTGATGGGCGTGAAATTCTATGCCGGTTTTCCGCTGGTCACGCCGGAAGGCTTTCACCTTGGCGTGATGTGCCTTGTCGGCCTGCAAAGGGTGGATATGAGCGATGAGCAAATCCGCCTGATGAAAAATCTGGCACGCGCCGTGACCACGCAATTGCTCAGCTATGGCGATTTGAATGAGGTCAATGCCGGGCGCTTTTCCAATGCGATGGTGAAATTCAAAAACCGCGTTGAGGGCGCAACGCTGGATGATTTGTCGGCCTTTCTGGCGTTTTGCAATACCGGCACAGCCGGCGCCGAGGCGATTGCCCGGCTCAGCGAAAAAGGCCTGCTTGAGGAAGGTGCCAGCGGCACTGTGTTGTCGCAGCAGGGGCGCAAGCTGCAAAAGGATATGAATATATCCAATGAATCGCTGCGTATCATTACCAGCCCGATTTCCTCAAATTCCAATGAAATTGACGATTTATTGTCCAGCCTGGAGGATATGTAATGTTTGCCTCGGTTATGCAGTTCAAATTTTCCTCCTTGTCAGAGGCCAAAATCGCCGCCGGTTTCTTTTCCGAAGGGCTGGGCGGCAAAATCGCCGAATATGATTTTCACGGGCTGAATATTATGCTCGGCAAGGATGGCGAAGTGACCGTCGCCGTGCGGTTTGAAGATGCGCAAATGCTGAAAAAATTTGAAAAGGAAAGCCCGCAGCTCATCGAGGAAATCAAATCGGCCTTTGCCTGCAAACAGTCGAAATTTTCCGGCGTGTGCATATACAGCTTTGAGCGCGAGGCGGTCTCCAGCGCCATTCCGACCGGCGATCCGGTGCATATCGTTACCCAATAGCGGCATTTGTCGGAAAATGGTGCTGCCGGGTGGAATTGAACCACCGGCCTCTCCCTTACCAAGGGAGTGCTCTACCCCTGAGCTACGGCAGCCAGCCCGCGTGTTCTTGCCACGGCCACGGCGCAGATGCAAGGGCAGATTTGCCTTTGTCGCGCATGGCGGCTAATATGTTCCTCTATTGTTCTTTTGTTGTTGCGTTGGGGTTGTCTGTTGCGGGGCGTAGAGCGGGAACAGCCGGTGCGCCTGTCCTGGCTGGTGGAGAAAGGGCTGAATGTCTGGCTATGGTGCGAGGCGTGCAGCCATCATGCCAGCCTGCCCGTGCCGCCGATTATGGCGCGGCATGGCGATATTACATTGGGCGCGCTGCGCGGCAAATCGCGCTGCTCCAAATGCCGCTCGCGGCAGGTTTTTGTGCGCCCCGATTGGCCGCGGCGCGGCGTTGTTTCGCGCCATGACAGCCTGCCCGATTAGCGGCGATTTCCCTTGACCGAAACCGGTATAGGGGGCAAACAGACACAATGGAAAAGGGCGGAAAATCAGCCAAACAAGACCGCAAGGCGCGGCTGGCCGAGGCTTTGCGCGCCAATTTGCGACGCCGCAAGGCAGGCCGCAGCAAGAATAGCGCGCCGCCCGAATCAGCCGAAAAATCCGACAGGCCGGGAGACTAGCCGGATGGATCGTATTCTGATTGAAGGCGGTGTGCCCCTGCATGGTGAGCTGGCTATTTCCGGCTCAAAAAACGCCGTGCTGCCGCTTATGGTGGCGGCGCTGTTGAGCGAAGAAAAACTGGTTTTGCGCGGCACGCCGCGCCTTGCTGATACGCGCACGCTGGCGCAAGTGCTGGAAGGCCTGGGCGCGACAGTGGAAGAATTTGGCAATGGCCCCGGCGAGGGTGTGTGCGTGCAGGCCGCCAAACTGACCTCAACCCGTGCCTCCTATGAATTGGTCTCGAAAATGCGCGCCAGTTTCTGGGTTATCGGGCCTTTATTGGCGCGCGCCGGACAGGCGCAAGTCTCATTGCCGGGCGGCTGTGCGATTGGCACACGGCCGGTCGATTTATATCTGAAAGGGCTGGAAGCACTCGGTGCTGATATTGATGTCAGCGGCGGTTATGTCAATGCCGCCGCGCCGCATGGGCTGACTGGCGGGCGCATTGATTTGCCCTTTGTGTCGGTCGGCGCAACCCATGTGCTGATGATGGCAGCCGCGCTGGCCAAGGGCGAAACGCTTATCACCAATGCCGCCACCGAGCCGGAAGTGGTCGATGTCGGCCATTGCCTGCAAGCCATGGGCGCGCAGATTGACGGGCTTGGCACGCGCATGCTGCATATCAGGGGCGTGGCGCGGCTTGGCGGGGCTGAGCATCAGGTGATACGCGACCGGATTGAGGCGGGGGCTTTTGCATTGGCTGTGGCGGCCAGTGGCGGCAAGGCGGTGCTGACCGGTATTGGCGAGGCTGATATTGGCGCTTTGGCACCGTCCTTGCGGCTGGCCGGTGTGGCTTTGGCCGAAACCGGCACAAGCGGAAAAAAGGGCTTGCAGATTTGTGCGCCGGATGGCCGCCCCAACGCAACCCATATCACGACCGAAGCCTATCCCGGTTTTGCCACGGATTTACAAGCACCCTTTATGGGGCTGATGTGCTGCGCTGAAGGGGTCAGCCGGATACGCGAGACGATATTTGAAAACCGCTTCATGCATGTGCAGGAATTGGCGCGGCTGGGGGCGGATATTTCGCTTGAGGGCGATACGGCGATTGTCACCGGTGTTGAGAAATTGCACGCCGCACCCGTTATGGCGACCGATTTGCGCGCTTCGGTGACTTTGGTGATTGCCGGGCTGATGGCTGAAGGTGTGACCGAGATTAACCGCGTCTATCATCTCGACCGCGGCTATGAGCGGATTGAGGAAAAATTGTCGGCCTGTGGCGCACGAATATGGCGGGAGCGCGCCTGAGGGGTAATTATGAGGGACAATTATGAGTGACAATCAGGCCCATGCGCCGCTGAAACTCTATGCCCGCGAACAGGCCGATTTGCAGGTGGTCTCGGCCCTGTTGCAAGATGCGGTGCTGCAAATCGGAGATATTGCCCATTTGCCCGATGAGCGCCGTCTGGTGCTGATGGTCAATCGCTATTGCCATGAATTGCCCAAAGCGCGTTTGCGGGTGCGCGCCGCCTTGCAGATAAATGATGTGCTGTCCATGCAAAGCCGCAATTTGAGCCGCCAGCGCGATGATGGCGTTTTGTCGCTGCTGGCTGTAACCTTTACGGCGGATAAGGCACCGGCGGGGGAAATGAGGCTGGTTTTTTCGGGGCGTGCAGAAATCCGCTTGGCGGTTGAGGCTTGCGACGCCATATTGCAAGATGTAACTGCCCCTTGGGCGGCACATGGCGTGCCGCACCATGATGTGCTGGGCGGCACTGATGAGTTGGATGGCGAATAATGGCCTGTTTTCTCCACACCCATGTCAATGCGCCGGATTTTGCCGCGCGTTTTGACACGCTTTTGGGCATGAAACGCGAGCAGGATGCCGATGTTGATGCGGTGGTGGCGCAAATCATTGCCGATGTGCGCGCTCGTGGCGATGCCGCCGTGCTGGAATTAACCGAAAAATTTGACCGCCAGAAATTGACACCGGAAACCATGCGGATAAGCGCGGCAGAAATTGACGCGGCTGAGGCGGCCTGCCCGCCGGACACATTGGCGGCTTTGCAATTGGCTGCCGACCGGATTGCCGATTTTCATGCGCGCCAGAAGCCGGCTGATGACCGTTTCACCGATGCTGACGGGGTTGAATTGGGCCATCGCTGGACGGCGGTGGATGCGGCCGGTCTTTATGTGCCGGGCGGGCTTGCCAATTACCCTTCCTCAGTGCTGATGAATGCCATTCCGGCGCGCGTTGCCGGTGTCGGGCGCGTGGTGATGGTGGTGCCAACACCGGATGGGCAGTTAAACCCGCTGGTGCTGGTGGCGGCGCGGCTGGCCGGTATTGATGAGATTTACCGCATAGGCGGTGCCCAAGCCGTGGCGGCTTTGGCCTATGGCACGCAAAGCATTGCGCCGGTCAATGTGATTACCGGCCCCGGCAATGCCTATGTGGCGACCGCCAAACGGCAAGTCTTTGGGCAGGTGGGCATTGATATGATTGCCGGCCCGTCGGAGATTCTCGTTGTCGCCGATGCCGAAAATGACCCGTCTTGGATGGCGGCTGATTTGCTGAGCCAAGCCGAGCATGATGAAGTCGCCCAGTCCATATTGATTTGTGACAATGCCGGTTTTGCCGATGCGGTGGCCGAGGCGGTGGAGACGACATTGGCGCAATTGCCGCGCGCCGCCATTGCCCGGGCGGCTTGGGAAAATTATGGCGCGATATTGGTGGTTGATGATGTGATGCGCGATGCGCCCGAATTGGTCAATGCGCTGGCACCGGAGCATTTGGAACTGGCAGTTGCCGAGCCGGAAAAACTGGCTGGCGAGATTCGCCATGCCGGGGCGATTTTTATGGGACGCTATACGCCTGAAGCAATAGGCGATTATATTGCCGGGCCCAATCATGTGCTGCCGACAGCGCGCGCGGCGCGCTATGCGTCCGGCCTGTCTGTTCTGGATTTCATGAAACGCAGCTCACTGGTTAAATGCGATGCCGCCTCGCTGGCCGCGATTGGCCCGGCTGCCGTGACATTGGCCGAAGAAGAGGGCCTGCACGCGCATGGCCGGTCAATCAGCATTCGCCTGAATATGCCCCAGGGGGGCAAGCCGGACAGCCCATGACCGAAAAGGCCACCCGTATCGTGCATATTTCGCTGGACGACCCGGCACTGGTGGCGCGCAATCCCGATATTGAGCATGAGCGCCGCGTCGCTATTTTTGATTTGATAGAGGGCAATCATTTCGCCCTGACCAATGGCCAGTCCGGCCCCTATCGCGTCACTTTGTCGATTGGCGAGCGCGGCATTTTATTTGATGTGCGCGATACGGACAGTCAGGCTTTGGAGCAGATTGAATTATCCATGACGCCGCTGCGCCGCTATGTGCGCGACTATTTCATGATTTGCGAAAGCTATTTTGAGGCCATTCGCACCGCCTCGCCCGATCGGATTGAAACCATTGATCAGGCACGGCGCGCTTTGCACAATGAGGCGGCGGAAGAATTGCAGTCGCGGATTGAAGAGCGGGCGCAAATTGACCTTGATACGGCACGTCGCCTGTTTACGCTGATAAGCGTGTTGCAAATGCGCGGTTAGAAAAAAAACTTGCAATTGGCCTGATTTCTGGCCATTCTCCGGCAAATTTTGTTGAGTGAGGCTTATGGCGAAAGAAGAACTTCTGGAATTTAATGCGACGGTTGTGGAATTGCTGCCGAATGCCACTTTTCGCGTGAAACTTGAAAATGACCATGAAGTCATCGCCCATACTGCCGGTAAAATGCGCAAAAATCGGATTCGCGTGCTTGCCGGTGATAAAGTTTTGGTGGAAATGACACCCTATGACCTCACCAAGGGCCGCATCACCTATCGCTTCAAATAGACAAATCTGGCTGGCCAGCGCCAGCCCGCGTCGGCGCGATTTGCTGGCCTCTGTCGGGCTGGAACCGGCGCGTGTGGTAGCGGCTGATATTGACGAAACGCCTTTGCGCGGCGAATTGCCTGCCGCCTTGGCCTTGCGGCTGGCGCAGAGCAAAGCGGCCAAAATTGCCGCCAATTGTGACGATGACAATGTGATTGTGCTGGCCGCCGATACGGTGGTCAGTGTCGGGCGGCGTATTTTGCCGAAAACCGAAACGCCGGATGAGGCGCGCGCCTGCCTGCAATTGCTGTCCGGTCGCGGCCATCGTGTGCAGACCGGCATTGCTTGTATTTGCGGCGACCGCCAATCATCGCGCGTGGTGCGCTCGCGCGTGCGCATCAAGCCGCTATCAGAGGGTGACATTAACGCTTATCTGGCTTGCGGCGAATGGCAGGGCAAGGCTGGCGGCTATGCCATACAGGGCAGGGCGGCGATTTTTGTCACAGGGCTTGTCGGCTCTTACAGCAACATTGTAGGCTTGCCGCTTTATGAAACGGCGCAAATCTTGACGGGGTTGGGGGTTTCAATGCCAAATATCATATCCGCCGGAGGGGGAGAGCAGTAAATGTCGCAGGAATTATTTATCAGTGTCGAAAATGGGGTGGTGCGTATCGCCCAGATTGACGATGGGCAATTGACCCGGCTTGAGGCTGCGCCTATGGGCAAATCTTTTGCCGCCGCCGACCGGCTGACCAATGCGATTTATCTCGGCCAAGTAGAGCGCGTCGTGCCGCGTTTGCAGGCCGCCTTTGTCGATATTGGGCTTGACCGCGCCGGTTTTCTTGGCGCGCGGGAGGCGCGCGTGCTGGTGCCGGATGCTGACCGCGATACGCCGATTGAAGATTGCGTGGCCGATGGCGATACGGTTCTCGTGCAGGTTACGCGCCCGCCGGTTGGTGACAAGGGCGCGCAATTAACCGCCGATGTGACCCTGCCCGGTCGGGCAGTGGTGCTGGCACCGTGCCGCACCCGCATTGCGATTTCGCGCAGTATTGAAAATGAGACCGAGCGCGCCCGTCTGGCCGCGCAAGTGGCGGCGATTAAAGAGGGCGCGGAAGGCGAAGCGGTTGATGTTGAAGGTATGGACGGGCCAGCCGGATGGGTTATTCGCACGGCGGCTGACGGCATGGCGGCATCTGATATGGCGGCTGATATGGCCGATGTGGCGGCGCGTTGGGAAAAATTAATGGGCGATGCGGAAAATGCCGAGCCGCCGCAAGCCCTGTTCGCTGATTTGGGGCCAATTGAGCGCGCCTTGCGCGATTTGGTGCAGGCTGAAACAACGCGCATTGTTATTGAGGGCGAAGCGGCTTTCCGGCTGGCGCGCGGTTATATGCGCGAGACTTTGCCGGAAATGGCTGAGCGGCTTGAGCAAAGCGATGCCGATGAAACGCTTTTTGACCGCCATGACATTGCCGGTCAGATAGATAAGGCGCTGTCGCCACGGGTTGATTTGCCATCCGGTGGCTGGCTGATGATTGAAACAACCGAGGCGATGACCACAATTGATGTCAATTCTGCTAGCCATAATGGCGATGCGCTGGCGGTGAATCTGGAAGCGGCGGCGATGATTGGCCCACAATTGCGGCTGCGTGCGCTTGGCGGTCTGGTGGCGGTTGATTTTATTGATATGACTGATGACACCGCCCAAGCCCAAGTGGTTGACCGGCTGACTGCCGGTTTTGACGGTGACCGCAATCAAACACGCATTGGCCCCATGTCGGAATTTTGTGTGGTGGAAATGACCCGCCGTCGGGATGCGCAGACTCTTGCCCAAGCGGTGCAATTGTCCAATAAACCGGCAGAGGACTGAGCCCGATGGCGACATGCCCGATATGCAAAGAAGCGGCGCCGGTCAAGGATTTCCGGCCTTTTTGCTCCAAAAGATGCGCTGATATTGATTTGCATCGCTGGCTGGGAGAGGGCTATGCCATCCCGGCCTATGAGCCGCCGGATGATTGGTCGGCGGAAGATATGCTGTCGGAGGAAACCGACAAGCCGACGCGCCATTAACCGGGCCCTTTAACCGGGCCCTTTAACCGCACCATTGACCGTTTTGGCGCAATTTAGCTAGCATGGCGATTATCGGGGGGAGCTATTCATGCGATTAAACAACAGAGCAGCAATCATTACCGGTGCGGCATCAGGCATTGGTCAGGCGACGGCGCATTTATTTGCCGCGGAGGGCGCGCGCGTGCTGGCGGTTGACCGGCCCGAAACCGGCCTTGCCCAAGCGCATGAAAACAAGGCGGGTATTGTCACGCTTGAACAGGATGTAACCGCAGCGGAGGCAGCGACCAATTTGGTTGAGATGGCAGTGTCGCGTTTTGGCGGGCTGGATATTGTGATGAATAATGCCGGTGTTGGCGGCAATGCGCGGATTGAAGAAATGACCGATGCGGTATGGGCGCGGACAATGGATGTCAATCTCAACGCGCCCTATGCGATTTGCAAAGCGGCAGTGCCGCATCTCAAAAAATCATCCTATGGGCGCATTATCAATGTCGCTTCAGTGATGGCCAAACATACGGATTATGGTCTTGTGGCTTATTGTGCCTCCAAGTCGGGCATTACCGGCATGACCCGCAATCTGGCGCTGGAACTGGGTAAATATGGCATTACCGCCAATTGCATCCTGCCCGGCGCGATTCATACCGGCATGACGGCGGCGTCTTTTGCCAATGAAGATATTGCCGATATTTGGGCGCGCAAATCGCCTTTGCGCCGCCTTGGTCAGCCGGTTGATATTGCCCGTGGTGCATTGTTTCTGGCCTCGGATGATGGCGGCTTTGTCACCGGCCATGATTTGAATGTCGATGGCGGCATGCTTTTGCGCAGCTAAGCGTTTAATAGAAAAATTGCGGGAAACCGGCTGGAAATATTCGGAAGGAGAATCTTTGCCGGAAGCGAATTTTTTTTGCTATTTCATTTTTTGAAATTGTAAAAAATTTTTCACATAAATGTAACAAACTGAAGGCAAGCAGAGCATTCCGGATTTCCGGTTCAAATTAGACACGATATTCAAGGAGTGTGTTGTGCTCTTCAATCCTCAATACAGAAATATGGCAATCGCGGCTTTGACCGGATTGTTCCTCGCCGCTTGCGGAAGCAGCAGCGACAGTAATACCGAATCGGGCAGCAATGACCCGACCCCGACACCAACAGCTGATTTCGAACTTTGCGGCTCGACTGAAGTGGTCGGCGGCGAAGTCATGTGTGTCCTGACCGGCACAATCGTGAATGACATAACGCTGACCAGCGACAAACGCTATCTGCTGAAAGGTGCGGTTATTGTTGGTGAGGCTGTTTCGGCGACCGGTGAAGGCGGCGATCCAGCAGTGATGACTATCGAAGCAGGCACAACAATTGTTGCTGATGACCGTGGCGCCAATAACACAGCGCCCCCCTCTTATCTGACAATCGCTCGCGGGTCGCAATTGATTGCCGATGGCACTTCAACCGCACCGATTATTTTCACTTCCAAAGCTGACTATACCGGCTCGCGCCCGATAAATGTCAATGACAGCTTCACCGGCGAGTGGGGTGGCATTGTTATCAATGGCCGCGCCCGCGTCAATGAAGGCAGCGCAACAGCCGGTACAGATTGCGCTACGGCAACTGGCTCGAATATTTGTGTTGGTGAGGCTGAAGGCGATGGCGGCGCTTATGGTGGCGACAATGATGCCGACAATTCCGGCACATTGCGTTATGTCCAAGTTAAATATGCCGGTATTACTTTCGACGATGAAACTGAGTTGAACGGTATTGGTTTCTTCGGTGTTGGTAGCGGCACGACCGTTGATTATGTGCAGGTTCACAACAACAAGGATGACGGCGTAGAGTTTTTCGGTGGTTCTGTTGACGTCAGCCACCTTGTTGTGACCGGTTCGGCTGATGACAGTATTGACTGGACAGAAGGCTGGACAGGTGACTTGCAATATGCCGTTATCCTGCAAAACCCCAATAATGAAGGTGATTATGGCATTGAAGGTGAAGATGCCTCGGCCGCACCGACTGGTGCGTCTGTGCCGAGCCCGCTCACACAACCCAATCTGTCAAATCTGACCTTTGTTGGCACAGCCGGCAATACTGGCGTTCAGTTTAAGAAAACCTCAAGTGGTAAACTGTATAATTCGGTGGTTACCGGTTTTGACACTTGCTTGGAAATTTCCAATGCATCGACAACCGATTTGACCGGTGACAATGCGATTGTCATGAAGTCGAATTTGTGGGATTGCGCCACAGCGGTGACAGCGACCAGCGATGCTGATGCTACTGTTGCTGCCTCTTTCCAAGACGCAGCCAATGGCTCAACCACTTCAACAACCAATACGCTGTCCGGCACATATATTAACGGTGCTGCTGAAAATGGTGTCACCGCTGCTGATACCAGCGAGTTGGGCAGTTTCTTTGATACCGTTGACTATATTGGTGCTGTTGAAAACAGTGCTGGCGACTGGACGCAGGGATGGACTTATGGACTTGGCACACCTGGTTGCCCGGTTGGCACACAGGCAGTGACTGGCGGTTGCGAATTGTCGGGCACGATTACCCGGAACACGCATTTGGTCAATGTCACTGGCCGCACCTATTTCCTGAGTGGCGGTGTCACTATTGGTCAGGATTGTGGCCCGACCCATGACGGTCAGCTCACTTTCCGCCACCCGACAACAAACCTGCCTTGTCAGGCTGCGATATTGAAAATTGATGCTGGTGTTACAGTTGCAGCACGTGCTGAGGTTAACGGCAATCCGTCTTACCTCACTATTGCCCGTGGCTCACAATTACAGGTCAATGGCACAGCCTCAAGCCCGGTTGTCTTTACCGTTGAAAGCAGCGCCAATCCGGTTGTTGCAACCTCGACAGGTCTTTGGGGTGGTCTGGTTATTAATGGCCAGGCGCGCGTCAATGAGGGCAGCGCCACTGCCGGCACGGATTGTGCCACGGCAACCGGTGACGATATCTGTCAGGGCAATGCAGAAGGCGACGGTGGCCTTTATGGTGGTATCCATGATGATGACGATAGCGGTCATATCCGTTATGCCCAAATCCTCTATGCAGGTAAGACATTCGATGACACAACTGAGCTGAATGGCATTGGCTTCTTCGGTGTAGGTAATGGCACGGAAGTTTCCTATGTGCAGGTTCACAATAATAAGGATGACGGCGTTGAATTCTTCGGCGGCTCGGTGAATGCTGACCATCTGGTTTTGACGCAAAACTCCGACGACACAATTGACTGGACCGAGGGTTGGACAGGTTCCATCCAGTTCGCTGTTGTTGTGCAAGATGACAGCAATGTTGCCAGTGACCGGGGCATTGAGGGTGAAGATGCATCTGCTGCACCGACTGGTGCAACGCTGCCAAGCCCGCATACAAATCCGCGCCTGGCCAATATCACCTTTGTCAACACAGACGGCGAAAATATCGGTGTCGAGTTGAAGAAGCAATCAGGTGGCACTCTGGTCAACAGCGTTATCGTCGGTTTCAACAAATGCCTTGAAATTGACGGTGCAGCAGTAACCGATTTGGGCGAAAATGGCGCTAACGCAAATGCACCGAAATTCCAGTCCAATCTGTGGGATTGCACAACGGCATTGAGCACGGACGGCACAGCCGATGCGGCTATTGCTGCGACCTACCAGTCGGCAGATACCAATGGTTCGACAACAACGTCGAATACGCTTACCGCACCGACAGGTGGCAGCTATGCCTATATTAATGGCGCAGCGGAAACCGCGATTACGACGGTCGATAATTCCGATATCGACAGTGACTTTGTCGACACTGACTATATCGGTGCAGTCGAGCAGGGTGGCACTAACTGGACAACCGGTTGGACCGTCTTCCTGAACGACTAATCATCTAAATCCGGTTACGCCGCAGCTTCGGCTGCGGCGTAACTCTTTTTTTTGGAAAACACTTATGAAACACATCACCAATCCATTGGCCGCAATATGCGGCTTTATTGTCGTTTTAGGGGCCTCTCCGGTTGTTGCGCAGGGCGTAATTGACGAAATCCGAGTCATGGGCACCTACATTCCGGATGAAAAACGGGCCACTTCTGAAATCGCCAGCGTCATTGATGCCGATGACATGTCACTTGCCGGTGACAGTGATATTGCAATTGCGCTGACCCGTCTGCCTGGCCTTGCTCCCGACCCGACCGGTCGGTTTCTTGTGATTCGGGGTCTCAATGAGCGTTATACAACGACCACGCTGAATGGCGCTCAATTGCCTGCACCCGATCCGCTTAAAAATGCCGTGCCATTGGATATTTTCCCGACCAATGTGATCGGCTCGGTTCTCGTGCAGAAGACGTTTTCGGCTGAATATGCAGGTGATTTCGGTGGTGGGCTGATTGAAATGCGCACCAAGGCAACACCGGATGACCGCTTTTTGAGCATTGAGGTTTCCGCCGGAATTGACACGGAGTCAACCGGTGAAACCGGCTATGACTATGGCGGTTCCGATACGGACTGGTTGGGTTTTGATGATGGTTTGCGTGATTTGACTTTCGGCAAATCTTTAGCTGGTCTGAGCTCTGCCCAACTTGAAGCTGCCGGTGAAACCTTGAATAGCAATATGGCTCTGAAAAATCTGGACATAGGTGCCGATTTGGGGGCCAAGTTGAATTTCGGCTCTGCGACTGACACGCGCTTGGGCCGTCTCGGCTATGTGTTTGCGATTGACTATTCCAACAAAACCCGGCACCGGGTCGGTGAGGAGTTTACCTATACCGCGCTTGACTTTACCGGGCGTAATCTTGAGGCCCTTAAGTCTTTCTCCGGCGCGGCCTGTCGCGACTTGTCAATTGATACCAAGCTTTGCGGCGTGCAGCAAACCACCAATACGGTTGATTTGAATCTGTTTGCGTCTGTGGATCTTGAATTGGGCGACTTGTCAAATATCAATTATACGGGCATTTTGCTGCGCTCCAGCGATAAGACGGTCAAAGCGCGCGGTGGCGATACGGATAGCCGCGAATTTGTTCGCGAAACCCGGCTTGACTGGACGGAGCGGCAAATGTTCGCCAATATTTTTTCCGGCCAGCATACGCTGGGTTTGATTGATGCCGGCGAGGCTGACATTGAATGGCATGCCGCATTCACCACAGCTTCGCGCGATGTGCCTAAACGTGTGACCTATGATTATTTTTATGACAGCCAGTCCAACACGCGCAACAGCCTTGTTTTGTCCGATCGTTCGGACGGCAATCAATTTAGCTGGAATGAGTTGGAAGATGATGCGCTGGATTTTGGTGCGAGTATCAAGCAGCCAATAATGGCGTTTGAACGCGATATCGATATCAAAGCCGGTTTTGTTTACACCGATAAGCAACGCGATGCTGAGAAAGTGGCGTTTCGTTTTGAGACATCTGGGCTTGGCAGCGCTGGTCGGCAATTGCTGTTCAATGAAAATATCGAAAGTATTTTCAGCAATGGCAATATCAGCCCGAGCCGCTTTGAGCTGCGAACCGAAACCAAGGCATCGGACAAATTTGACGCCAGTTTCGACAATACGCAGATTTTCGGCCAGATTGACTTGCAATTGAGCGATTTTGTGCGTTTGTCGGCGGGTCTGCGCAGCGAGTCAAGCCAACAGACAGTCAACACAACTGACAGGGCCACGCTCCAGCCGGTTAATGTGGTGCAGGATATTGACGAAGTGCTGCCTTCGGCAACCTTGACTTGGGAGTTTGCTGAAAATATGCAATTGCGCTTTGGGGCGTCGAAAACATTGAACCGGCCGACCAGCCGTGAATTGGCCCCGGCCCGTTTCATCCGCGAGGATGGCCGTAT
Organism: Parvibaculales bacterium; assembly: GCA_049597955.1. Classification (GTDB taxonomy): domain Bacteria; phylum Pseudomonadota; class Alphaproteobacteria; order RS24; family RS24; genus JAYPAN01. The sequence goes on along the minus strand of JBMYND010000008.1, from coordinate 18,166 downwards.
CGAGCAGGGCAATGCCGAGCTTGACTATGCCACATTGACCAATCTCGACATGCGTTATGAATGGTATTTCGACAATTCCGACAGCCTGACAATTGGCGTATTCTATAAGGAAATTGAAAACCCGATTGAATACTCGCTGAACAGTATTGGCGGGTCGTTGAACCTCGATACGGTTAATAATGGCGAACTGGCTGAATTGAGCGGTATTGAAGCTGAATTGGATAAAAGCCTGTTTGTGCGCAATGACCGTGACTTTTTCATCCGCGCCAATGGCTCTTATATTTCATCAGATGTGACGCGAAATGCCAGCCAGTTCCGCAATGTGACTTTCTTGAACGGTAAGTTGCAAGGTCAGTCAGAGTATCTGGCCAATTTGCAAATCGGTTATGAGGAAATGTCCGGGGCGGAATCGTTGAATGTGGTGTTCAACTATGTTGGCGAACGCATTTACCGGCTTGGCACTTATGGCTTGCCCGATTTGATGGAACAGCCAGCGACAACGCTGAATGTTGTTTACCGCCGCAATTTTGAAATTGGTGACAATGAAGTTACTTTGTCGGCCAAGGCAACCAATATTTTGGGCGAAGAACGGACATTGGATTTCGGGTCGTTTCCGGCTGAAACCTATGATGCGGGAACCGGTTTGTCGGTTGGGCTGAAATGGAATCTGTAGCACAGGGGAGGGACGGTCGGCATGTCCGGTCGTCCCGCCTTCAACTGCTGCTGACCTTCAGCGAAGTCGCGATTATAATTTGGTTGGCACTGCTTTGCGCCGAGTTCGTGACTTCACTTGGGCGTAATTTTATTCCCGATACGGGAACGGTGCGCGACCGCGCGCAACCGACAGATTCGGCCATATCTTTTGCCGGACTGGATGGCTTGTTCGGGCGCTCGCTTGGTAATGTGGCTCCGGCTCAGACATTGGCTGAGTCTACGCTTGATTTGCGTATTTTCGGGACGCGGCTCAATGAAGCGGGTCAGGGTGTTGCCATTGTCAAATTCGGTAATCGCGCGCAGCAAGTGGTCAGAGTTGGTGACTCGCTGGATGATGGTGTCCGCATTATTGGTATCACGCTTGACCGGATAGATTTAAGCCGCAATGGCCGTCTGGAAACTGTCTTTATCGACCCGGAACGTAAAAAACGCTTTGAGCTTGCTGCGCGCCAGCAGGCCGCAACCCCGCAGACAGGCGACCAACAGCCTGCGCCCGAAGGTGGCAATGCGCTGGCCCAATTGCGCGCTATATTCGATTTGCAGCCGGTCTTTGACCCGTCATCCGGCAATGCCCCGGCGGCCTATAAAATAGGGCCGAATGCGCGCTCTGCCATGCTTGACAAAATCGGCCTGCAAATCAATGATATCATCCTCAAGGCAGATAATCAGAGCTTGAACAGTTTTGAGAAGGGTCGGCGTCTTATAACGCGCCTGATTGACCGCAAAGCCCTGTGGCTGGATATTGAGCGTGATGGAGAGCGCCGGAAGCTACTGGTTGAACTGCCAGATTTGCTTTTCCGGATGTGAAGTGAGAAGTGATGCAACAGGCGATTTTCAAAACGGCACTGTTCGTCATTTTGGTTATTGGGCAAGCCATATTGGTGACACCGGTGCTGGCGCAAACTGGTGGGCTCAATTTCAATGGCGCTGACTTGAAGTCCTTCATACAGGACGTAGCCATAGAGACCCGTAAAACAGTCATTATTGACCCAAAAGTATCGGGCAAGGTGAATGTATTTTCCAGCCGTCCCCTCGCCCCTGACGCACTTTACGAGGTGATGCTGTCGGTTTTGAAAACCAATGGTTATGCGGTCACGCCGCTGTCTTCAGGCGCCATAAAAATCATCCCCATAAAAGACGCGATGCAAGAAAGCGATGACATGTCGGAAAATCCGGCTGCCGACGCCAAAATCACCCGCATTATCCCGATTGACTATCTTGACCCGGAAACCGCAAAAAAAGCCGTTGAGAAGCTCATCAGCAAGGCCGGAGAAGTCACTTATATTATGGGGTTCCGGCAATTGATAATTGCTGATTTCGCCGACAATATAGACCGTATTGAGCGTTTGCTGTCGGAGTTGGATGTCGACCGCCGCCAGACGCGTATCATGGTCGTTAAAAATACATCACCGCGCGAATTGGCGGCGCTTTTGAAAGAAATCAGCACCGGCGATATGGTCGGCAAACAAGGAAAGATTGCCATTACCGGCACGCCCATTGCCGGCACCAATACACTGATTTTGCGCGGCACGCCAAAAGCATTGGCACAATATCAGCCTTTGCTGGAAGCGATTGACCGGGAGAATGTCAATAATAGTGATATTCGGGTTCATAAGCTGAAATATGCCTCGGCCGACAGCTTGCTGCCCATGTTGCAAACATTGTCTAAATCGGTCGGCGATAAAGCCGGCAAGGGGGCGTCAGCGACCGATGTCACGATTTCCTCGCACCCTGCCGGCAATGCCATTGTCGTCAATGCCGATGCGGACACGCAAAAATGGGTCGCTACGCTGATTGATGAGCTGGACAATCCACAGCCGCAAGTCTTGGTTGAAGCGATTATTGTTGAAGTTTCCGACAATGCGTCGCGCGAATTGGGCGTGCAATATCTCTTGGCTGGCAATAATGACGCTTCCATTCCGTTTACCGTCACAAATTATGGCAGCACGGCCCCCAATATATTGGCGTTGGCCGGTGCGGTGATTGACGGCAGCAATCCGTCTTCGGGCGATAGCGGCACAGGCATTGACCAGACATTGCGCGCGCGTGCGCTCGATACGCTTCTTGCTTCACGCGGCATTGTCATTGGAGCTGGTGGCACACGCAGCGACGGCTCGGTGTTTGGTGTGGTACTGAACGCGCTGCGCCGCGACGTTAACAGCAATATATTATCCACCCCGTCTATTATGACGCTGGATAATCAACAGGCGCGCTTTATCGTCGGGCAGGAAATACCAATCACCACGGGCGAGGCTTTGGGCAGTTCCAATGCCAATCCATTTCGCACCATTGAACGCAAAAATGTCGGTGTGCAACTCGATGTGTTGCCGCAAATCAATGAAGGCGATGAAATAAGGCTGAAAATTCGTCAGGAAGTATCGGCAGTGGCCGGGCCGCTGTCTCCAAACTCAACCGAACTGATTACCACAAAGCGCGAAATGGAAACCGCCGTGCGCGTCGCCAATGGCGAGGTGATTGTGCTGGGCGGGCTGGTGCGTCAGGATGAACGCGTCACGATTGACCGTGTGCCTTTACTGGGCAGTATTCCCGTGCTGGGTCATTTGTTTCGTTCCACTGGCAAGGCGCGTGAAAAAACCAATCTGATGATTTTTCTGCGCCCGACAATCGTGCGCACAGCCCAAGAGGCCAGCCAGCTAACAGCTCGCCAATATAATGCGATACGCGGGCTTGATGGCGGTGGAATTCCTGATTTGCGCGTGCAGGATATTATGGGTGACATGTTGCCCTCTGGCAAGGGAGGCCCACAATAGGGACGCCCATGACAGCGCGCGCATCATCTCCCCATGCTGATGAGCCAATCGGGCCGGCCCTTTTGCCCTATAGCTTTGCCCGCGATTATGGGCTGGCTTTGACCCATGACAAGGCCGGACTAACTTTGAGTATTGAGGCCGATGCCCGGGCCGAGCTGATTTCGGAAGTGGCACGCTTATGGCCCGATATTGATGCGGTGCAGCGCCTTTCAAAAGCCGATTTTGATGCGCTTTTATCAGAGATATATGCGCGGCGCGGTCTGGATGAAAAATCCGAGAATGCGGCATCGGATGCGTTTGGCGATGATTTGGACAGTGCTTTGCTGGGCGTTGAGCAATCGGCTGATTTGCTGGCCGCCGATGATGATGCGCCGATTATCCGCCTGCTGAACAGCTTGCTCAGCGAAGCTGTGCGCGCCGGGGCGTCGGATGTGCATCTCGAACCTTTTGAGAATGAGCTTATTGTTCGTTTGCGCATTGATGGCATTTTAACCGAAATCGCTTCGCTGTCGGCCAAGCTGGCCCCCTATTTGGTGTCGCGGGTAAAAGTCATGTCTCGCCTTGATATTGCCGAAAAAAGACTGCCGCAAGATGGCCGCTTGTCGCTGACTTTGGGCGGTAAAAGCTATGATGTGCGCGTCTCAACCTTGCCCATTCGCTATGGTGAGCGCGTGGTTATGCGGCTGCTGGACAAGGATAACGCCCTTGTTGGGCTTGACGCGTTGGGCATGTCGGATGAATTGCGCGCGCCTTTTCAGTCGGTCTTGCGCGACCCGAATGGTATTATTTTGGTCACTGGCCCGACCGGCTCGGGTAAGACGACTACGCTTTACGCCGCGCTTGGCGTGTTGAACGACCAGTCACGCAATATTATGACGGTTGAAGACCCGGTGGAATATGCTCTGCAAGGGGTCAGTCAAACGCAGGTGAATGGCAAAGTCGGCATGACATTTGCCAGCGGCTTGCGGTCAATTTTACGCCAAGACCCGGATGTGGTCATGGTCGGTGAAATTCGGGACATGGAAACCGCTGAGATTGCTGTGCAGGCCAGTCTCACCGGTCATATTGTATTATCCACTGTGCATACCAATTCGGCGGCGGCGGCAGTGACCAGGCTGGTCGATATGGGGGTTGAGCCTTTTTTGCTGGCCTCTTCGCTGAAGCTGGTTGTCGCGCAAAGATTGGTGCGGCGATTGTGTCCCCAGTGCAAACAAGCTGATAATAGCGGCATATCGACCGCGGCGATGGGGCTTAAAAAGCTGCCTGCAAAATCCAATATAAGCCGACCTGTCGGCTGCCCGGCCTGTCAAAACACCGGTTATCGCGGGCGGGTGGGTATATTTGAAATGCTGGTTGTCGATGACCAGCTTCGCGAATTGGTGCAATCGGGTGCGAGCGAGCAGCAGATTGAAGCCCATGGCTTCAAAAACCTGCCCATGCTGGCTGAAAGCGGGAGCTTACTGGTGCTGTCTGGTGAAACAACGCTTGAAGAAGTCATGCGTGTTGCCCGTTTTGCCGAGGAGGGTTAGCTATGCCCGCCTATAATTTTGTTGCGTTGGACGAAAAAGGTAAAACCCGCAAAGGGGTTATTGCCGCAGACAGCCTGCGCGATGCCCGCAAATTATTGCAGGCACGCCAGCTTTACCCGGTCAGTGTGCAGGAGGGTCGCGCCGCCGCGCAGGGCGAAAGCGGGTCATTTTTGGCAGGACTGGTGCCGAAACGACGACAGGCAATTTCTGCTGCGGATTTGGCGCTGATTACGCGGCAAATGGCGACCATGATAGGGGCGGGTATTGCGATAAATGATACGCTGCAATCCATAGCCGCACAAAATATGGCGGCGATAAATCGCGATGTGCTAACCAATGTGCGCAGCCGTCTTGTGGAGGGCGCGCGCTTGTCGGAAGCGTTGCAAAGCGAACCGGCGTCATTTGACCGGCTCTATATTGCGATGATTGCGGCCGGTGAGGCGTCGGGCGATTTGGCCGGTATTCTCGATCGGGTGGCTGAATATGCGGAAAAGTCAGAAAATGTAAAAAACAAAGTGCGTGCGGCCCTCATCTATCCGGCGGTTTTGTCAGTGGTGGCGCTTGGTGTGCTGACTTTGCTGATAACTATGGTGGTGCCGAAAATCGCCAATCAATTTCAGAATTTTGACAGCGCGTTGCCCTTGGCAACGCAAATTGTTGTTGGCGCGTCCGACATGCTTGTGCGTTTTGGGCCACTTATTTTGGCCGGGTTGATGATATTGGGGCTGGCTTTCCGTCGTGCCTTGCGGAATACGACATTTCGTTTAAGCGTGGATACGCGGTTGCTCGCCCTGCCAATTATCGGTCGCTTTACCCGTATGGTGGCCAGTGCGCGATTTGCCCGCACGCTTGGCACGTTGCTTGATGGCGGCAGTCCGGTTCTCGATGCGCTGAAGGCAGCGCGCGAAACGCAAGGCAATCATTTATTGCGCAAGGCAATAGATGATGCCTATGTCGAGGTTTTTGAAGGGGGTTCCTTGTCTGCCGCGTTTCGCCGTGTGGAAGTGTTTTCACCCTTGCTGGTCTATATGATGGCAATGGGTGAAAAAAGTGGCTCCCTGCCCATGCTTTTGCTGAAATCGGCCGAATATTTAGAGCAGGAAATTGATGGCTGGACGCAATCTTTTCTCAGCCTTTTGGAGCCGGTCATTGTTGTTATTATGGGGTTGGTGGTCGGCTTTATTGTGATGTCCATTATGCTGCCCATTATGCAATTGAACAGTCTGATTTTGAACTAGGGGGCGGTTGTGAGCGATAGGAAACAAAACAGCGCAAGTGATAAAACAATGAGCATTGTCGACGGGCAGGCCGGGTTTTCCTTCATCGAATTAATGGTGGTGATTGTCATTATGGGCCTGCTGACTTCGGTTGTCGTGTTGAATGTGCTGCCCAGTCAAGACAGGGCGATGATGGAAAAGGCGAAATCGGATATTGCCATTTTGAGCCAAGCCATTGAAATGTATCGCATGGAAACATTGCGCTATCCGAGCATGGATGATGGTTTGGACATATTATTGCAATCGCCCGGTGGCCGAAGCTTGCGACGTGACGGCTTTATCAAATCTTTGCCCAAAGACCCGTGGAATAATGATTATCAATATATGATACCGGGTGAAAACGGTGTGTTTGACGTTTTCTCTCTTGGTGCAGACGGTCGGCTTGGCGGTGAAGGTCAGGACGCCGATATTGGAAATTGGTCATCGGAATAATGAACGGGCGGTGCCAAGACAGCAAGGTTGACGAAGGCCGCGTGCAGGCTGGCTTTTCCCTGCTCGAATTGCTTGTGGCTGTGTCAATATTGGCGCTCGCGATTGTGCCGATATTGGTGCACCAGACGACTGCCACCCGCAATACGGGGCGCTTGCAGGAGAAAACGCTGGCTTGGCTGGTCGCAGGTAATGTAGTCAACCAATTGACTGCCCAACGCAGCCTGACGCCGGGGCCGGTATCAGGTGAACAGCAACAAGGTGGGCTGGTATTCCCTTGGCGGGGGCGGGCAGAATTGCAAAAGGAAAGTGGCATGGTGATGGTGTCAGTTGATGTGCTGCACCCGGCCCGTGATGCGGTTTTATCCACACTGACCGGCTTTCGGAGCCAGCAATAATGAGCGAAGCTGGGGTGCATAAGCAGTCGCATGAGGCCGGGTTCAGTTTGGTTGAAGCCCTGTTGGCCTGTTTTCTGCTGGCATTGGTATCAGCGACATCAATCGCCTTATTGGGTGCGTTTTGGGGCGGCGGCGACAGCCAAAAGCAGCGTCTTGACCGGCTTGGTGATTTAATGCGGGTCACTGCCAGATTGGGTGAAGATTTGGCGCATATTGTGGCGCGTCCGCATGGTGCACCGCGCGATATTGTGGTTTTTGAAGGCAACCCAACCAAGCCGTGTTTTTTGAAATTTGCCCGCCGCGCGGCATTGGCAGCGCAACTTAATCCGGCGGAGCCGGATATTGAATCTGTGCGCTATTGTTTTGAGGATGGCCAAATCATGCGGCAAAGCTATGACCGCCCTGATGCGACATCCGGCACGAAGCAAACCGGCCACCGGCTGATTGGCGGCATTGATGATATTGAAGTCAGTTTTTTCGACGGCAATAGCTGGCATAAGCAATGGTTTATTGGCGTTGATGAGGGGCGGCTGTTTGGGTCGCATGGTCGATTGCCTGTGCTGGTCAAGCTGGATTGGGTGCCAGCGACGGCCCTGAGGGCAGATGAGCGTTACAGCCATGTGTTCAAAACCGCGCCGGGCAGGTTGTGATGGCAAAATTTAAGCCCTGCCCAAGCAATAAAAGGCACAATGAGACTGGCGCAGCTTTGATACTTGTGTTGGGGATAGTCTCGGTCATGAGTGCGGCGGCGGTTTTCTCCTTTGAGAATCTGAGCCGTCTCATACAAACGGCCACCGCTTTGCAAGTGCAATCTCAGGCGCGTGAATATGCGCTGGCTGGCGAGGTTTACGGCTTTTCCAATGCCCAGCAAATGCATGTGCGTCAGGCAGATATTCTGGCCCTGCAACGCGAGGGCAAGAATAAAATTTCCATGCCGCTCGACAATGGTGAGATTGATGGCGAATTGGTTGAAACGTCGAACTGTTTTAATATTGCTTCACTCGTCAGCGGCACGTCGCGCGAAGGCTGGCGCGCCAAGCCCGAAGCGATTGTCCAATTTGCCGCCTTGTTGGAATTTTTCAACCTTGGCCAGGGCGCAGCGCGTGCTATCAGCTCTGCCGTGGCCGATTGGCAAGACAGTGACAATCGGCCTTTGACCTATGGTGCTGAGGATGGCTATTACGCTGATGAAAGCCGCCCTTACCGCACAGCTGGCGCACCAATGACCAGCCTGTCGGAATTATTGCTGGTGCGCGATGTGACGCCGGAACTGGTTGAAGCGTTGGGCGATTTGATTTGTGTTGACCCGCTGGCGCCGCAAACGCGGCTCAATGTCAATAGTTTGCAGCCCAAACATGCTCCCTTGGTGCGGGCGTTATTGGGCGGGGATTACGCCATTAAACAGGTCGAAGACCTTATTGCAGCGCGCCCAATGCGGGGTTATGACCATGAAAGATGGTTCTGGCAGAACGGGCTATTTGTCGCCCAGCCACCGAAAAAAGCGGTGAAGGCTCATTTTGATGTTTATCCCGTGCGCTTTCGCTTGACGGTCAATGTGGCCTATCATCAAGTGCGCGTGCGACTGAAATCTATGGCGCATTTTTATCGCAATGGCGGCTATGCTGTTATCATGCGGGAATTTGGGGCGTAATTAATGGCGCAGTCTTATGAGGAAATGGGTGTCGTGCTGGTGGCCGGTGACAAGCCGGGTGAGGCTTGCGCGATTATTTCCGGTCGCCATGTTTCCAGTTTCCGCCTGTCTTTGCCTGATTTGTCGCCACGCAAATTGCAGCGCACGATTGGTTATTTTATGTCCGATCGGCTGGCGGCGGAAAATGCCGATTTGAGCTTTTGTATTTGCCCGACAGACGTGCCGACGGAAAGCCTTGTGCTGGTCTGTAATCGGGAAATTCTGCTCGCGCTTGTTCAAAAGACGCGGGCTGAGAACATCACACTGACCGCGATTTGGCCGGATTATATGTGCCTGCCCGTGCCGTCTGAAGGCGTCAACGTCAATCACCGCGACGCTGAGGTAATTGCGCGGCGTGCCGACGGCACCGGTTTTACCATGTCTCCGCTGCTAGCTGATTTGGCATTGGATGGCAGCACAATCAACCCAGCCGAGATGCAGGGCCTGCCCGCAGATATGTCTGGCTTTGCCACCGGCATATTTGGCCCGCAATTGCCGATTGGCGATTATTTATCGGTATGCCGGCGGGTGGCGGCTTTGGCTTTTATCGGGCTCATCATTTGGGTTGGCTTGTCTCTGTCACAGGCGGCAATCGACAATCGGCAACGCCTGGCACTTTTGGATCGCGGTGAGGCTATGTTCCGAAGGCAATTTCCGGATATTCGCCGCATTGTTAATGTCGAGGGACAATTGCGGGCCCGGCTTGGCCAACCTGTTCTGAGCGAGGGTTTTTTGCCCTTATCATCGGCAGTATTTGAAAGCTTGGCCGGGCTGGACAATATAAGGCTGGAGGCAGTGCGCTATATGGCTGACCGTCCCGAACCTTTGCAAATCAGCGTGGCAGGCAAAAATTTTGCCGATATTGAACAGGCGCGACAGAGTTTGGTCAATGCCGGTTTCAATGTAAGCGATGGCGATAGTGAGCAAACCGGCACTGGTGTGGTGGCGCGCTTCTCGCTGGCCCGGGAAGATTTATAATGGCGTCCGGCAAGCAAAAAAATATTTCGCAAGCGTGGCAATTATTGCGCATGCAATTGGCTGGCTTCTGGCAATCCCTCACAAGGCGCGAGCAATTGCTCACGGCCTTGGCGGGTTTTGCCAGTGTGCTCTTTTTGCTCTATGGGTTGGTGATTCTGCCTGTGGGTGATTACAAACAAGCCAGCCGCCGCAGTCTGGAAGTCGAGCAACAAAGATTGTCGCGCATTATTGTCCTGCTTGAAACATTGGCTTCGCGCGACGTGGAGGCATCCGGCGAATTGGATGGCACAGGCGAAGTCAAGCCCTTGCGCAGTGTGGTGTTGGAAACCGCAGCCCTGGCACGGGTGGCGATAGAAAGGGTTCAACCCGGCGATGCCCGGTTCACCATATTTGTGTCACGCGCCTTGCCAGCCGATATTTTAGGTTGGCTGCAGCAATTGCAGGGCGTGCGTCGCTATGAGATATTGCAGCTGGTCATGCGCAAAACCGGTAAGGGTGACGCGGCTGTCTCGGCCCAAGTGACGTTTAGGGATTGAGGATGCATATGAGCGAGATTTTTAGGCGAATAGCGGTGCTGAGCAGTAATATGGTGCCAAGCTTTTTGTCGTCACGCCCTTTATCGCGTCGGCATTTGGCCGCGCTGTTTGTGACGGTGTTTGTGGTGTCCTGTCTAACGCGCTTGCCTGCCGGATTGGCCACCCCTTTGCTGACGCGTGCTGGCCTGTCTGTTGAAGTAAGCGGGGGCACTTTTTGGCAGCCGCGATTTGGCGGGCTTCGCTATCGTGAGATATATTTCTCACGCGCCGAGCTGGAATTGTCACCTCTGTCGATTTTGCGGTTTACACCGGTTGGCGATTTTACACTGCACGGTCAAGGGCAATACATAACTGGCAAGCTGGTCGGGCTTGATGCACAAGGTGCGCGATTGGATAAAATAACGGCCAATCTAAATACCGCCATTGCCTTTTCTGGCTTGCAAGCACCGGCGCAAATCGATTTGCGCGGAAATGATATTGTGCTTGAAAGCGATGGTTCTTGCGATGCCGGACGGTTGGATGTGCGCATTGAATTGCGGCGCAGCCTTTTGCAAAATATTATCCCCGAAGGTATGACATGGGAAGGCGAGGCTCAATGCAAGCGCGGGCGTATTGATTTTTTGCTCAATCCGCAAGACCCTGATTTCATAGCGGTTATTCGGGGCGATGTTGAAGGTGCCTCCTATCGCACGCATATTTCCTTTTCCCTGCCGCCGGATATGAGCGACCAGCAAGCAGTCAATGCGGCGCTGCAATTGGCCGGTTTCAGTTTTGAAAACAGTCAATGGGTGGCGTCATTTGAGGGTAAAATATGACCATATCCGGCAAGATATTTGTGGCGTTGAGCGTGCTGTTGGTGACCGCCTGTGCGTCACCAAGCGGGCCCAATATCTCCCTTGCGCCCTTTGACCCGGAACAGGCAGTGACCGCGCAATTGCCGGCGCAGGATTTGCAGCCTGGCGGTTGCGGGCTGTTTTTGTGGGGCACCGGAAATGGCCGCCCCTTGCAATTTTTCCAGCATGCCAAGACTGGAAAAGTAGACATGCCGTTCCGGCCAGGCGCGCAAATCACGCGTTTGTCAGCTGATGAGTTGATTGTTGAAGGTTTTTTTGCGCGGCAAAGTTTTCAAATGGATGAGATTCGCGTCGATGTCGATTTACGCGCCGGGGAAGGCCGAAATGTTTTGCGTGGCATACCGATAAGTGCCGGCCAAATCGGTTTCACCGAACCCTCAGGGCGGCAAACCTATTTATCTGTCATTGGTCTTTTTGGATGTCGCAATCGACAGCCCTAAATTATGCCAAGGCAAGGCCGCTTACTCCACCGCGCGCATCATTACATTGAAAATATAATTTTGTTCCACCGTGCCGGTGAACAAATGAGCAAATGGCCCGCTGGCATAAATCGCCACATCAAGGCCGGAATGGGTTTCATAAGCGGTTGGGATAAGAGCCGCCTGGCGCGCATCGGGTTTAAGGGCGGCACGCTGTGACAATTTTACCCGCTGGCCACGAAAATCATTGCCTTCTGACCAGATGGATGTGTCGCCATTCATATAATTGGCCACCGCATAGGGCAGCCCGTCCTGCGCCAGATTTGGGCTGTCGGCATAACGCTCACCTTTCGGGTCAACTTGGAAGCACAAGCCGGTAATTGGTGAGCCACGCCCGCAATAGCCGTTAAAGGCCAGCGTATGGCCGTGGTCGGCGGTGACAATCAGCAATGTATCGGCAGGATTGGTCATTTGCATGACTTTGGCGACAGCATCGGCAAAGGCTTTGCCATCGGTGACAGTTCGGTGCAAATTGGCACCGTGATTGGCGTGATCCACCCGGCCACCTTCAATCATCAAAAAATAGCCATTTTCATTTTTCTGCAATTTTTCAATCGTTTTTTCCGTCATTGCGGCAAGGCTGGGCTCATCAATTTTCCGGGTCTGGCGGTCATGCTCAAAGCTCATATGAGTTGGATTGAACAGGCCAATCACCGGGCCGGCAGAAAAATCGGCCTTGTCGAAATCCTGCTTGTCGGACAGCACCAGAAAGCCCGAATCTTTCATGTCTTTCAGCAAGTTACGTTTATCTTTCCGGCGCGCGGTATGATTAATCACATCAAGCGCGCGACGCGGGACGAAATGACGCCGACCGCCGCCAAGGGCGACATCCACAATGCCGTTTTTCATCGCCGCAACAAGCTGGCTGGCAATATCGGCTTGTTCGCATCCTTGCGGTATCTCGCTGTCATCCTCAAAATCGCGGTCGGCAGAATGCGCATAGACGGCCGCCGGCGTCGCATGGGTGATGCGGGCGGTTGAAATCACGCCGACCGATTTGCCCCGCGCCGCCATAATTTCGCCAAAGCTGGCGACCCGCCCCCGTTCCAGCGCAGCGCAATCGCCCCTCGCCACGCGTTCATCGGCACCGATAATGCCGGCTTTGGTTTTCACACCGGACAGCATGGCGGTTGCTGTTCCGGCCGAATCCGGCGTCTGCGCATTGGTATTATAGGTTTTGGACAGCGCCAAATAGGGCAATGTTTCCTGCGGCAGCACATATTCCTCACCATAGCCACCGGCCTGCTGGCCGATATACAGCCTTGTGGCATAATTTGTGGCAATGCCATTGCCATCTGAAATCATCAGAATAATGTTTTTCGCGCGCTGCCTGTTCGGGCGTAACTGGCTTTCCTTTTTCTTCAACTCGGCCATGGCATTTTGATACCAAATATTCTCGGTGGGCAATTTCGGCTCGGCCCATGCAGCTTGCGACATGGCCAGACAGCCAAAACTGATAACCAGTGTCATCGCCAGTATTTTTTCGATGCTTGTCATGCGCGTTTTTGTAAACATTTGCCTTCTCCCAAACTGATGCCGAACGCAGATTAGCCGAGTGTTAATATGGCGACAATATATTGCCTGCGTGTTTCGAAAATCTGTCGCAGCACGGCAAATTGCCGGCTCACGACTAGGCAAGTCAGGGCACTTGGGCTAGGATGTCAGGCAATTTCGGTCTTGATATGGGAATAATTTGTGGTGTCGCAAACAGTGCACATCCAAAATTTGCGCTTTCAATATAATGAAGGCGACAGATTTGACCTCCGCATTGAACAGCTTGGCCTGCTGGCGGGGAAATCCTATTTGCTGTTCGGCCCGTCCGGGCTAGGCAAAACCACATTGCTCAATTTGATGGCCGGTGTGCTGACACCAAGCAGCGGCCATATTGGTGTTTGCGGCACAGATTTAGCGTCACTGTCGCGGCGAGAAATGGACAGGTTTCGCGGCGACAATATCGGCTTTATTTTCCAGACACTGAATCTGATACCGTGGTTGAGTGCCCGCGACAATGTTGAGCTGGCCTTGACTTTCGCGCCCGAAAGACGGGCACGATTGACATCTCCCTCGGCGCAAAGCGTGGCGGATTTATTCGACCGGCTTGATTTGCCCCCCGCCCTGGCCACTGTGAAAGCCAAACAGTTGAGCATTGGCCAACAGCAGCGTGTGTCGGCTGCCCGCGCCTTGATTGGCGCGCCGCCCCTATTGCTGGCCGATGAGCCGAGTTCGGCGCTGGATGAAGCCAATACGGAGCGGTTTTTGACATTGCTGACTGATACAATGGAAAAATCGCGGCAGACGCTGCTGGTGGTTAGCCATGACCGACATATCCAGCCCTATTTTGATGAAGTGATTGAGCTTGAACAGCTTTTGACCGGGGGACGCGCATAATGGGCATGTCTGTTTCCCGCCTGCTGATGCGCTCCATGCTTGACCGGTGGTTCAGCCTCGGCCTTATTATGTTTTCAATGGCGCTGGCGGTTGGTCTGTTTTTGAGCGTTCAAAATGTGCAGAAAATGACCCGTGCCAATTTTGAAAGCAGCGTCGCCAATGTTGATTTGGTGGTCGCCGCGCGCGGCTCGGAAATTCAAATCCTGCTCAACAGTGTCTTCGGTGTCGGGCAAAGCGCCGCTTTGGTATCGGCAGAGAGCATGGAAAAAGTCAGCCGGTTTGCAGATGTGGCCTGGCTGGTGCCGCTGTCGCTTGGCGACAGCCATAGAGGGTTTCGCGTCATTGGCACAAATAATAAATTATTTGAACATGCCATGCCCGGCACGGCCAATGGGCATTTGCGCTTTGGCGATGTTTTTGATGCGATTATCGGCAAGGATGTGGCCGGTGCGCTGGGCTATCAAATTGGCGACCCCATAACATTGCAACATGGCGTCGGCGCCTATGGGGCCGACCATGATGACATGCCTTTGCAGGTGAACGGCATAATGGAAAAAACCGGCACGCCGTTTGACCGCGCGATTTTTATTCCGGTCGAAGCGAGTGAGGCGCTGCATTTAGGCTGGCAGGGCGGGCGGCGTGTCGCCACGATTACGCCGTCACCCCCCCGTGACGCGCATGATGAACACGAAGAACATGATGAACACCATGACCATGAAGAACATGATGAACATGACGCGCATGATGAACACCATGACCATTCGGGCGGTTTGGATGCGCTTGATGCCATATTTGTCGGTCTGAAAGACAAGCGCGCTATTATTCGCGTGCAGCGCGACATTGCCAATTTGGAGACGGAAAGCCTGATGGCGGTTGTGCCGGGCGTTGCCCTGTCGCGTATTTGGCAGATTATCGGCAATGTTGATGTTGCCTTTCGCACGATAAACCTGCTGATATTGGCGCTGGCGCTGCTGTCCATGCTGGCGCTGACTTTGGCCAATATGGAAAACCGCCGTCGCGAAATGGCGACATTGCGCGCGCTGGGTGCCGCGCCCTTGACTTTGGTGGGGCTGATGGTGGCCGAAGCGGCGCTATTGGCAATTGGCGCGGCATTATTGGGCTATTTGGCGGCCAGTGGCTTTGCCCTATTGGCGCATGTCATCGTGTTTTCCGAGTTTGGCTTTGTGCTGCGCCTGCCGCCTTTGGGCGATGGGGTGATGATGGGTGTTTATCTGGTGCCGGCGGCGGTGCTGGCCAATCTTTTCGCCATATTGCGCATCTATCGCGCGACACTCAATGATGGCATTATGGTGCAAAGATGAAGCGATACGGGCTGGTTTGTTTGCTGCTATTGGTTGCTGCCTTTTGGGCGGGTGACATGCATGCGCGGGCCGATAACACGCCCCCGAAAATCGTCACCAATTGGGAAGATTTGCTGCCGCCGGGCCTTTACGATTTCATGCCCAAAACAGGCATGACTTATGAAGAATATATGAAGCCGGAATTTCAGGAAAAACTTATTGCCGCCGACCGGAAAATCCGCCCCGAATTGAACACCAAGCCGGTCATTCTGCCCGGCTATATGGTGCCATTGGAATATAAGGGCAGCGATGTTTACATGTTTTTGCTGGTGCCCAGCGCGGGCCAATGTATTCATGTGCCGCCACCGCCGGTCAACCAGACCGTTTATGTGGCGTTGGAAAAGCCGACACGCATGCGGACTTATGGCGAGCCGGTGATTGTTGAGGGCAGCTTGCTGACCACAGGCGCCGTCACCGAATATGCCGAAACCGGATATCGGATAGAAGCAAGCGAGGTTATTGATTTTGACATTGATGTTCTCGAAGAGCGTATCATCAATGCCGGCGGTGACTAGGCGCGTCAAGCAGCCAGAAATACAGCCAGAAAAAAGGGCAGAAAAACGGGCAGAAAAACGGGCAAAGGCGCGCTGCCAACTGGACAGGCAGGCTTTGTTTGTCTATAACCGCTTTCACTGAAGGCGCATAAACGCGCCATTTGGCCCAGGTAGCTCAGTTGGTAGAGCAGCGGACTGAAAATCCGCGTGTCGGTGGTTCGATTCCGCCCCTGGGCACCATTTTCAAGTTCCAAGCACCGTGTTTCACGGGCCAAGCCGTTGATCTTCAAGCATATTTGTTTGAGGAGCAAGGATCATGGTTTCTATGGTAGACCAGATGGTAGACCAAAATGCGACATACCTAACCAGGCGTCGGGGTGTACATTACTACTATACGCGGCGCATTCCAAAAGAACTTCAAAAGCGACTGGGTAAAAAGCGGATTGTTGTTTCGCTTAAGACGAAGTCGCGTCGCAAGGCAATCGCTTCAGCAATTGTTTTGTCAGAAAAGCTGGAGAGCTTCTGGAACGGTATGAAGCTCGAAGAGATAATTTCACAACATTCAATGACGCTGGAGAGCCCAGCTCAACCGGCCGCATCGATTACATTATCCGAAGCTCTCGACCTCTACCTGCGTCTTAAGGGCAAAGGGAAGGGGGAAACGTTTGAGCGGACTGCGCGGCGTAACATTGAGCAATTGATGGTTTTGAGCGGCGATGTCTCTATCAGTGAGCTGACTTCTGCCGATGGGGCAAGTTTCCGGGATCATTTGATTCATAGAGGCCTTGCCTCTTCTTCGGTAAAGAGGTGTTTCGCTTCAATACGATCTATTGTCTCCTTGGCCATACAAGAACACGGACTACAAAACACCAATCCATTCGCAAAAATATTCATTCCTGCCGATGACAAGGTAAAAACCCGACCAACCATGCCGGTAAAAACAATCAAAATATTGCAGGCGGAATGTGAAGCGATGGACGATCCAAACCGCCATCTACTTGCTCTAATCAGCGATACGGGTCTCCGCCTCTCAGAAGCACTGGGTTTGATAAAAGAGGATATCATTCTTGATGCTGAAATACCCCATTTGATCATCCATGAGCACCCATGGCGCAAGCTTAAGACCGCATCAAGCGAGAGGCTCGTGCCACTTATCGGATACAGCTATTGGGCTGCGGAACGAATTGTACAGATTGGGGGGCGATTTGCCTTCCCGAATTACACCAGTGCGTCTAAATGCAATGCCAACTCAGCAAGCGCTGCGCTTAACAAATGGCTGAAGCCCAGAGTTCCTGAAGGTTGCGTGGTTCATTCATTCCGGCATGCTCTACGTGATCGTTTAAGAGCGGTTGAGTGTCCGTCAGATATTTCTGATGCCATAGGTGGTTGGAGCACTTCCGGCATAGGTCACTCATATGGCGATGGGTATGACCTTGCAGTGAAGCAAAAGTGGCTTCAGAAAATCATAATTTAGGAAGCTCCAAGTTCCGAGATGCTTGAAGATCAATGGCTTGGACCGTGCAACACGGTGCTTGAAACTTGGGAGTGGCGCACCGGGGATGGGTTCGTTGCCTTTCCGAGGCCCTTGATAAGCCTTGACCTTCAATAATATCAATAGGTTAGCACTTTTGGGGGGTCGTGCAAATCCTATTTGTGGTCATCCATATGGTCTACCAAGAAAAGACCCGAGTTCCAAGTCACACGGTCCGTGAAACACGGGTGATTGGGGGTTACTGGAGCTGGGATCGGAACGGGTTCGGGTGCGTTTTGTTTGCCCCCACCGCCAATAGTTTGCGGGCTGCGGCTCGAAACATGGGGCTTGGTTCATGGGTCGGTGGAGGCGGCCTAACTCATCCCCAATCGTTTTGGTTTAGCTATGGAACGGATGAAATCCGCCGGCAACCTTTTCGAGCCTTATTTGATGGCGGGTTCTCTTATCCTATGTCAGAAATTCACTACTAATAGTCTGACTTTAGTCGGCAAAGACGAAGCAAAAAAAATTTGCTGCTATGGTCGATGAAGGTGAATTTTACGCATGAGTAATTTTAGTGTAATTATCATTCACAAGCCTATAAGTTCTTCTTTCCAAGCATTTCCCAACGTTTAAAGTCATGCGCAAGTGAACCGTATAAGATGCGATAAGCATGTTGATATATGGCGCTTAAAAAACGCATATGCATGGGGCCAGCAGCAATTTCCTTTCGGAAAGAGGACCGATGAGACATTCGTGAGAAATAAGCAGATAGATGAGGATGCTTGCTAAGCGGG
>JBMYND010000007.1:0-107834 GCA_049597955.1 Parvibaculales bacterium | reverse complement strand
GTGTGCTGCTGCGTGGCACCAAGCGTGAGGAAGTTGAGCGCGGTCAGGTTTTGTGCGCGCCGGGGTCTATCACGCCGCATACGAAGTTTAAGGCCGAAGCCTATATTCTGACGAAAGAAGAGGGCGGTCGCCACACGCCGTTTTTCACCAATTACCGTCCGCAATTTTATTTCCGGACGACGGATGTGACGGGTGTTGTGAGCCTGCCTTCCGGCACGGAAATGGTGATGCCGGGCGATAATATTGAGATGGAAGTCGAATTGATTGTGCCGATTGCGATGGAAGAGAAGCTGCGCTTCGCCATTCGTGAAGGCGGACGCACCGTCGGTGCCGGCGTCGTCGCCGCAATTATTGAGTAGGCATTAACAGGCGCGCCCTTTCGGGGGCGCGCTTCTTTTTTGGGAACGGGAACAAGATATGGTTCAAAATCAAAACATTCGGATTCGCCTGAAAGCGTTTGACCATCGTGTGCTGGATAATTCGGCGCGCGAGATTCTGAATACGGCCAAACGGACGGGTGCCAATGTGCGCGGGCCGATACCGCTTCCGACCCATATTGAGAAATTTACGGTTCTGCGCGGGCCGCATATTGACAAGAAAAGCCGCGAGCAATTTGAAATGCGCACCCATAAGCGCATGCTCGATATTGTCGATCCGACACCGCAAACCGTTGATGCCCTGATGAAACTCGACCTGCCTGCCGGCGTCGATGTGCAGATTAAGCTTTAGGGCCAAGTGAGGAGACCTGACCAAATGCGTTCGGGATTAATAGTTCAAAAAGTCGGGATGACCCGCCTGTTTACCGAGAGCGGCCAGCATGTTCCGGTAACTGTGCTGAAACTCGATAAATGCCAGGTGGTGGCCCAGCGAACCGAAGAGCGTGACGGCTATACGGCTGTGCAGCTTGGTTCGGGCTTTGCCAAAGTCAACCGCACCAGCAAAGCCATGCGCGGGCATTTTGCCAATGCGCGGGTTGAGCCGAAGCGGCGTTTGGCGGAGTTTCGCGTGAGCCCTGACAATATGATTGATGTCGGTGCTGAACTGGCGGCCAATCATTTTCTGGAAGGCCAGCATGTTGACGCAACCGGCGTTTCTATCGGGCGCGGTTTCGCCGGTGCCATGAAGCGGCATAATTTTGGTGGTTTGCGTGCCTCGCATGGCGTGTCTATTTCGCACCGTTCGCATGGCTCGACCGGTCAGTGCCAAGATCCGGGTAAAGTTTTTAAGGGCAAGAAAATGGCCGGTCATATGGGCGATGTCCGTGTGACTGTGCAGAATTTGACGGTCGTGAAAACTGATACGGAGCGCGGCTTGCTGATGGTTAAAGGCGCAGTGCCCGGTGCCAAGGGTGGCTGGATTTTGCTGCGCGATGCCGTTAAGCGGCCATTGCCGGACGGCCTTCCTTTGCCCGCCGCATTGGTCGAAATTGCCGAAGACGAAGCACCTGCAGAAGCCGTTGACGATACGGCGGAGGCTCCGGTTGAAGAAGCCCCCGTTGAAGAAGTGGTTGCAGAAGAAGTGGCGGCTGCCGATGACGCTCCGGTTGCGGAAGCGACAGCAGAAGAGGCGGCAACTGATGAAGCTTCTGATGAGGCCTCAGATGAGGCCTCAGATGCTGATGATAAAGAGAAGGATGCCGAGTGATGAAAGCCGAGGTAACAACACTGGACGCCAAGACGGACGGCTCGGTTGATTTGAACGAGGCGATTTTCGGGATTGAGCCGCGCGCTGATATTTTGCAGCGCATGGTTACATACCAGCTTGCCAAACGTCAGGCCGGCACGCATAAAACCAAGCAGCGTGGCGAGATTTCCGGCACAGGCAAGAAATTTGGTCGCCAAAAGGGCGGCGGCGGTGCGCGTCACGGCAATCGCAAGTCGAATATCTTTATTGGCGGCGGTCGCGCCCATGGGCCGGTTGTGCGCTCTCACGCCACCGAGCTGCCAAAAAAAGTGCGGGCTTTGGCGCTGAAAATGGCGCTGTCCTCGAAAAATGCCGGTGACACGCTGATTGTGCTTGATGAGGCGACGTCAAAAGACGGTAAAACCGCTTCCCTGCGCAAGCAGCTTGGTAAGCTTGGCATTGACAATGCGTTGATTATTGACGGCGCGCAGGTTGATGAAAAATTCGCCCGCGCGGCCCGCAATATAGCGCAAATTGATGTGCTGCCGGCGCAGGGCATCAATGTTTATGACATTTTGCGGCGCAATAAGCTGGTGCTGACCAAAGCCGCATTGTCCAGCCTTGAGGAGCGTTTCAAATGAGCCGCGAGCAATATTATGACGTTATCCGCATGCCGGTAATTACCGAGAAATCGACCATGGCGTCGGAAAATAATCAAGTGGTTTTCAAAGTCGCGCTGGATGCCGACAAGAAAGTCATTAAGGAAGCTGTGGAGGCGCTGTTTGATGTGAAAGTCAAAGCCGTCAACACATTGCGCCGCAAGGGCAAGGTTAAGCGTTTCCGTGGTATTCGCGGCAAGCAAAATGATATCAAGCAGGCAATTGTCACGCTTGAGGAAGGTCACGCCATTGACGTGACCACAGGGTTGTAGGCAAAGGTGACAGCATGGCTTTGAAAAAATACAAACCGTCTTCGCCGGGCCAGCGTGGTCTGATTCAGGTTGACCGCTCGGCTCTGCATAAGGGCAAGCCGGTCAAGGCATTGACCGAAGGTCTGACCAAATCGGGCGGGCGCAATAATGCAGGGCGTATCACCGCGCGGCGTCGCGGGGGCGGGCATAAGCGCAGCTATCGCATTATTGATTTCAAGCGGCGTAAGTTTGATGTCGCCGCCACGGTAGAGCGTCTGGAATATGACCCTAACCGCTCGGCCTTTATTGCGCTGGTCAAATATGATGATGGCGAATTATCCTATATTCTGGCGCCGCAGCGTTTGGCCCCGGGCGATAAGGTGATTGCCGGCGCGCAGGTTGATGTGAAGCCGGGCAATGCCATGCCTTTGAGCGCCATTCCGATTGGCACGATTATTCACAATATCGAGCTGAAGCCGGGCAAGGGCGGTCAGCTGGCGCGCTCTGCCGGCACATTCGCCCAACTTGTCGGTCGTGACCAAAGCTATGCCATTGTCCGCCTGACATCGGGCGAGCAAAGGCTGATTTTGGGCGCTTGCATGGCAACGGTTGGTGCGGTGTCCAATCCTGACCAGTCCAATATTAATTTGGCGAAAGCCGGTCGCAATCGCTGGAAGGGCCGTCGTCCCTCGGTTCGCGGTGTGGCGATGAACCCGGTCGATCACCCGCATGGTGGCGGTGAAGGCAAGACATCAGGCGGTCGCCATCCGGTGACGCCTTGGGGCAAGCCGACCAAAGGTCGCCGCACACGGTCGAACAAGACCACAGATAAATATATTCTGCGCAGTCGCCATTTGCGCAAGAAACGTTAGGAGCGCGAGATGACACGTTCAGTATGGAAAGGCCCGTTTGTTGACGGCTATTTGCTGAAAAAGGCGGAAGCCGTGCGCGAAAGCGGTCGGACAAATTCCGTGATTAAAATCTGGAGCCGTCGCTCAACTATTTTGCCGCAATTTGTTGGCCTGACTTTCGGCGTCCATAACGGCAAAAAACATGTGCCGGTATTGGTCAGCGAAGATATGGTCGGCCACAAATTTGGCGAATTTGCGCCGACGCGCACCTATTACGGCCATGCGGCTGACAAAAAGGCGAAGAGAGGTTAATCCAATGGGGAAATCTGCGCTGCAACGGCAATTGCCGGATAATGAGGCCAAAGCAGTTGGCCGGATGATACGCACCAGCCCACAAAAGCTGAATCTGGTCGCCCAGCTCATTCGCGGCAAAAAGGCGGAGCGGGCCTTGTCCGATTTGACCTTTTCGCGCCGCCGTGTGTCGAATGAAGTGAAAAAAGTGCTGGAAAGCGCCATTGCCAATGCTGAAAACAATCACAATCTGGATGTGGACAGCCTGATTGTGGCGGAAGCCTATGTTGGCAAAAATCTGGTGATGAAACGGTTTCGGGCGCGCGCCAAGGGTCGCGCCGCGCGGATTTTGAAGCCGTTCAGCCAATTGACCATTGTGGTGCGTGAAGTCGAGGAGAAAGCGTAATGGGACAGAAGGTTAATCCGATTGGCATGCGCCTCGGCGTCAACCGCACTTGGGAATCGCGTTGGTATGCGGGCAAGGGCGAATATGCCGGTCTGCTGCATGAAGATTTGAAAATCCGCACCATGCTGATGAAGGAATTGCGCCAGGCCGGTGTGTCGCGTGTGGTGATTGAACGCCCGCACAAAAAATGCCGTGTGACCATTCATTCGGCGCGCCCCGGTGTGATTATCGGCAAAAAGGGTGCCGATATTGAAAAGCTGAAATCGCGCATTGGTAAAATGACCGACAGCGAAGTGCATTTGAACATTGTAGAAGTGCGCAAGCCCGAAATTGATGCCCAGCTTGTTGCCGAAAGTGTGGCCCAGCAGCTTGAGCGCCGTGTCGGTTTCCGTCGCGCCATGAAGCGGGCTGTGCAATCGGCCATGCGGCTTGGCGCTTTGGGCATTCGTATCAATTGCGGCGGTCGCCTTGGCGGTGCCGAGATTGCCCGCACGGAATGGTATCGTGAGGGGCGTGTGCCGCTTCATACGCTGCGCGCTGACATTGATTATGGCGTCGCCGAAGCCCTGACCGCCTATGGCATTTGCGGCGTGAAAATTTGGATTTTCAAAGGCGAAATCATGGAGCATGACCCAATGGCGCGTGACCGTCGCGACGAGCCGGGTGAAGCCGGTCGCCAGCAACGCCAGACGGCAGGGAATTAAGACATGTTACAACCAAAACGGACAAAATTCCGCAAAGCCCATAAGGGCCGCATTCATGGCAATGCCAAAGGCGGCACAACGCTGAATTTCGGCTCTTATGGCTTGAAAGCCACGTCGCCGGAGCGTATCACCGCCCGCCAGATTGAAGCGGCGCGTCGGGTGATTACCCGTCACATGAAACGGGCCGGTCGGGTATGGATTCGGGTATTCCCGGATGTGCCGGTTTCGAAAAAACCGACCGAAGTGCGGATGGGTAAAGGTAAGGGCTCGCCTGATTATTGGGCCTGCCGGGTCAAGCCGGGGCGCATCATGTTTGAGGTTGACGGCGTGCCGAGCGACATTGCCCATGAGGCGCTGAAATTGGCCGCCGCCAAATTGCCGGTATCCACGCGCATTGTTTCGCGTATCGGTGAGTAGGGGATTGAGTGATGAAAATGTCTGAAATCAAGGATATGACGCCGGATCAATTATCCGACGAAATCGTCAAGCTCAAAAAAGAGCAGTTGAATCTGCGCTTTCAGCAGGCCTCTGGCCAGCTTGATAATTCGGCACGGATTCGTGAGGTGCGCCGAATAATTGCGCGCCTGAAAACAGCGCAAAGCAGCGCCAAAGTCACGCAAGCGGGTTAGGAAAGTCGATTATGCCAAAACGTATTTTGCAAGGGACAGTGGTCAGCGACAAGGGCGACAAGACAGTTATTGTCAATGTTGAGCGCCGTTTTACCGACCCGGTGATGAAAAAAACCGTTCGGAAGTCCAAGCGTTATCACGCGCATGATGAAAGCAATGCGCGCAAAATAGGCGATGTGGTGACCATTCAGGAATGTCGTCCCATGTCAAAATTGAAAAGCTGGGAAGTTGTTTCCAGCCAAGGTGAATAAGAGGTTCTGTCATGATTCAGATGCAAACCAATCTGGATGTTGCCGATAATTCCGGCGCACGCCGGGTGCAGTGCATCAAGGTTCTTGGCGGCTCGAAGCGCAAAACAGCTTCTGTTGGCGACACAATTGTTGTCAGCGTCAAGGAAGCCATTCCGCGCGGTCGGGTCAAAAAGGGCGATGTAATGAAGGCTGTTATTGTGCGCACGGCGAAAGAAATTCGCCGTCCCGATGGCAGCGCGATACGCTTTGACCGCAATGCGGCCGTGATTGTCAATAATGCCGGTGAGCCGGTCGGCACACGGATTTTCGGGCCGGTCACACGCGAATTGCGCGCCGCCAATCACATGAAAATCGTCTCGCTCGCACCGGAGGTGTTGTGATGGCCGTGAAGCTGAAACTGAAAAAAGGCGACCGCGTTATGGTGATGACCGGTCGTGACAAGGGCAAGTCGGGCGAAATTCTGGCCGTCTTTCCGCAGGAAAATCGTGCTTTGGTGCAGGGTGTGAACATGGTCAAGCGCCATCAGCGCCAAACCCAACAAAGCGAAGGCGGGATTATCAATCGCGAGGGCAAAATCCATTTGTCCAATCTGGCAATCATTGACCCGAAAGACGGCAAGCCGACACGGGTCGGGTTCAAATTGAACGATGATGGCAGCAAGACACGCATTGCCAAGCGTTCGGGGGAGGCTATTGATGGCTGAGGCACAATACACGCCGCGTCTGAAGACGCATTATAATGATTCTGTGCGCGCTTCTCTGATTGAGAAGTTCCAATATGCCAATGAAATGCAAGTGCCGCGTTTGGAAAAAGTGGTTCTGAATATGGGCGTTGGCGAAACAACCCAAGACACAAAGAAAATCAATTCGGCATTTGAGGATTTGCAGGCGATTGCAGGGCAAAAGCCGGTCATCACCCGCGCCCGCAATTCCATTGCCGGCTTCAAAGTGCGCGAAAACATGCCGCTGGGTGTCAAAGTGACATTGCGTGGCGCGCGCATGTATGAATTTATCGACCGTCTGGTGACGATTGCTTTGCCGCGTGTGCGTGACTTTCGTGGTCTTAACGCCAAAAGCTTTGACGGCAATGGCAATTACGCCATGGGTTTGAAGGAGCATATTGTGTTTCCGGAAATCAATTATGACAAAGTCGATGAGATTTGGGGCATGGACATTATTGTGTGCACCTCGACAAATAATGACGAACAGGCGCGCGAATTGCTGCGCGGCTTTAACTTTCCGTTCAATGATTAGGGCGGGGGAGTAGATTATGGCTAAAAAAGGTATGGTTGAACGCAATAATAAGCGCAAGCGCATGGTGGCAAAATATGCTGCTCGTCGCGCCGCGCTGATGGCGGTCGCCAATGATACATCACTGTCCAATGAAGAACGCTTTAAGGCGCGGTTGAAACTGGCTGAATTGCCGCGCAATTCGGCACCGACACGGTTGCGCAATCGCTGCGGCGTGTCCGGTCGTCCGCGCGGTTATTACCGCAAGTTGAATATGTCCCGTATTGCCCTGCGTGAACTGGCCTCGAAAGGTCTGATTCCGGGCATGGTTAAATCGAGCTGGTAGGAGAGAATAGATGAACGATCCTCTTGGCGATATGCTGACACGTATCCGTAACGCGCAAATGCGCGGTAAAAATTCGGTTATCAGCCCAAGTTCCAAATTGCGCCGCTGGGTGTTGGATGTGCTGCAGGATGAAGGCTATATTCGTGGCTATTCCGAAACGCAGCATGATAATGGCACGTCCGAGCTTTCCATTGAGCTTAAATATTATGAGGGCGAGCCGGTCATTAAGGAGATTCAGCGCGTCTCCAAACCCGGGCGTCGGGTTTATTCATCGGTAAAAACCATGCCGGTGGTGCGCAATGGTCTGGGCATTTCAATTGTCTCCACACCGAAAGGCGTGATGTCGGACAATAATGCCCGCGAGAATAATGTTGGTGGCGAGATTTTATGCCGCGTCTTCTGACGCCGCATTGCTGAAGGATTAAGCTATGTCACGGATTGGAAAAAAACCTGTTATGGTGCCGGATGGTGTCGAAGTGAGCCTTGATGGCCGCGCCGTTGCCGTCAAAGGCCCCAAGGGTGAATTGTCAGCCATTTTGTCCGACTATGTGAATGTCGCAAATGGCGAAGATGGCATTACAGTGTCGCCGGTCGATAAAAGCCAAACGGCGCGCAGCTTTTGGGGTCTCAGCCGGTCGCTGGTTGAAAACCTTGTGGTTGGCGTATCGCAGGGCTTTGACCGCAAGCTGGAATTGCAAGGCGTCGGCTATCGCGCGCAAATGCAGGGCAATACGCTGAAATTGTCGCTTGGCTTCAGCCATGATGTCGATTTCGCCTTGCCGGAAGGCATTAAGGTGGAATGTCCGTCGCAAACGGAAATTATTATTTCCGGTATTGATAAGCAAAAAGTCGGTCAGGTGGCGTCGGAAATCCGCAGCCTGCGCCCGCCGGAGCCTTATAAGGGCAAGGGTGTGCGCTATGCTGGCGAATATGTTTTCCGCAAGGAAGGCAAGAAGAAATAGGGGTAAGCAATGGTTAAAAAACTGTCCACAGATGAACGGCGCAAACAGCGTGTTCGCCGCCGCCTGCGCAAGGTGGCCAAGGGCTTGCCGCGCCTGTCCGTGTTTCGCTCGTCGAAGCATATTTACGCACAAGTCATTGATGACAAGGCCGGTCGCACATTGGCGGCGGCCTCAACCAAAGACAAAGACTTTGCCGCCGGCAAAGGGTCAAATGTTGAAGCAGCCTCAATTATCGGCACACAAATTGCCGAGCGCGCCAAAAAGGCCGGTGTTGAGAGCGTGGTGTTTGACCGTGGCGGCTATATTTATCATGGCCGGGTGAAGGCACTGGCTGAAGCGGCGCGCGAAGCCGGTCTTACATTTTAGTCGAAATCGAATTTACGGGTTCAAGGAGAGAATTGGTGGCAAGAAACGAAAATCGCGATAACCAGGAAGAGCGCGATAGCGAATTTGTCGATCGCCTGGTTCACATTAACCGCGTTGCCAAAGTGGTCAAAGGCGGTCGCCGGTTCGGTTTCGCCGCGCTTGTGGTCGTTGGTGACCAGCGTGGGCGTGTTGGTTTTGGACATGGCAAGGCACGCGAAGTGCCTGAAGCCATCCGCAAGGCAACCGAAAGTGCCAAACGGCACATGATACGCGTGCCGCTGCGCGAAGGCCGGACATTGCACCATGATATTGCCGGGCGCCATGGCGCAGGCAAGGTTGAACTGCGTGCCGCCCCTCCCGGAACCGGTATTATTGCCGGTGGCCCGATGCGCGCCGTATTTGAAGTACTGGGCATGCAAGATGTTGTGGCCAAATCGATTGGCTCTTCCAATCCCTATAATATGATTCATGCCACATTTAACGCGCTGCTGAAACAAGGCAGCCCGCGTTCAGTGGCGGCGCGTCGCGGCAAAAAAGTCAGCGATTTGATTTCACGGCGTCGCGGCGAGGATGAAGCGGCGAGCCAGGAGGCGTAATATGGCCAAGAAAGATAAAATTATTGTCGAGCAGACAGGCAGCCCGATTGGCCGCCCGCAAGACCAGCGCGCCACACTGATTGGCCTTGGCTTGAACAAGCGCGGTCGCCGTCGTGAGCTTGAAGACACGCCTGCCGTGCGCGGAATGATTAACAAAGTCGCCCATTTGGTGCGCGTCGTTGACAGCAAATAGGACAGCAAGTAGGCCAGCCGGTTTACAGGAGATAATCACATGAAACTCAACGAACTTCGTGATAATCAGGGCGCCCGCAAATCGCGTATGCGCATTGGTCGCGGCACGTCGTCCGGCAAGGGCAAAACAGGTGGCCGCGGGGTGAAGGGGCAAACATCGCGTTCGGGTGTTGCCATTAAAGGGTTTGAAGGCGGGCAAATGCCTTTGCATATGCGCCTGCCCAAGCGCGGGTTTAATGTGCCGAACCCGAAAAAACTCAATGCGGTCAATCTTGGCCGTCTGCAAGCCGCGATTGAGGCCGGTAAGCTGGCCAAAGGCGCAACGGTCAATGCGGCCAGCCTGGTTGAGGCCGGTATTATCCGCCGCGCCAAGGATGGTGTTCGGATTCTCGCCAAAGGTGAGTTGAAAGAAAAGCTGGATTTTGAAGTGAGCGGGGTTTCCAAAGGCGCGCAAGCGGCGATTGAAAAACTCGGCGGGAAAATCTCGCTGGTAGCGGCAGCGCCAACTGCTGCTGAAGCAAAGGGTGATGCCGACGCATAAGTCGGCCTGAGGGGTGTTTTATGGCTTCAGCTGCCGAACAGCTTGCCGCCAATTTGAGCCTGTCCGCTTTTCGCACGGCGGATGAGCTGAAAAAGCGTATCTGGTTCACGCTTGGCGCGTTGCTGGTTTATCGCCTTGGCACTTACATCCCGCTGCCCGGTATTGACCCGCAGGCGCTCAAATCGGTTTTTGAGCAGCAGCAATCCGGCATTATCGGCATGTTTAATATGTTTGCCGGTGGTGCGGTTGGCCGTATGGCAATTTTTGCGCTCAATATTATGCCCTATATTACGGCGTCGATTGTTATCCAGCTTCTGACCTCGGTTGTGCCGCATTTGGAGCAATTGAAAAAAGAAGGTGAGGCAGGGCGCAAGCAAATCAATCAATATACGCGCTATGGCACGGTTTTGCTGGCGACAGTGCAGGGCTATGGCATTGCTGTCGGGCTGGAAGGCGCTGAAGGCGTGGTCTCCGACCCCGGCATGTTTTTCCGCATCAGCGCGGTTGTGACGCTGGTCGGCGGCACAGTGTTTTTGATGTGGCTTGGTGAGCAAGTTACTTCGCGCGGTGTCGGCAATGGTATTTCGCTGATAATTTTTGCCGGTATTGTGGCCGAGCTGCCCAGCGCATTGGCTGGCACGCTGGAACTTGGTCGGCAAGGTGCTTTGTCCACTTTCATTATTATGGCGCTGATGGTCATGGTGGTGTTGGTGATTGCCTTTATCGTGTTTATGGAGCGCGCGCAGCGGCGTTTGCTGGTGCAATATCCCAAGCGCCAAATGGGCAATAAAATGACCGCCGGTGATAATTCACATTTGCCGCTCAAGCTTAACACAGCCGGTGTTATTCCGCCGATTTTTGCCTCCTCCCTGTTGCTTTTGCCAATTACTTTGGCCAATTTCTCAGGCGGCGACGGCACCGGTGCGCTTGGCACAGTGGCCGCTTTATTGGGCCGCGGCCAGCCCGCCTATATGGCGCTTTATGCGGGCGGCATTATCTTTTTCTGTTTCTTTTACACCTCGATTGTGTTCAACCCGCAAGACACGGCGGATAATCTGAAACGCTATGGCGGGTTTATCCCGGGCATTCGGCCCGGCGCGCGCACGGCGGAATATATAGACCGTGTGCTGACACGGCTGACCGTGGTCGGTGCGCTTTACCTTACATTGGTCTGCTTGCTGCCGGAATTTTTGATTAACGCCTATAATGTGCCGTTTTATTTTGGCGGCACGTCGTTGCTGATTGTGGTCAATGTCACAATGGACACGGTCGGTCAGGTGCAGGGTCATTTATTTGCCCATCAATATGAGGGGCTTATCAAGAAATCCAAACTTGGGGGACGCAAGCGGTGAAGCTGATTTTCCTGGGCCCCCCCGGTGCCGGTAAAGGCACACAGGCACAGCGCATACAACAGGCGCACAATATCCCGCAATTATCAACCGGTGATATGTTGCGCGCCGCCGTTGCTGCCGAAACACCGATTGGCAAACAGGCCAAGGATATTATGGCGCGCGGCGATTTGGTGCCGGATGGCGTGGTTGTCGGCATTATCGCCGACCGGATTGAGGCCGAAGATTGCGCAAATGGCTTTATTCTTGACGGGTTTCCGCGCAATGTCGCGCAGGCCGAGGCGCTCGACACTATGTTGTCAGATAAAAATATTTCGCTGGATGCGGTGATAGAGCTGGCCGTTGATCCGGATGTGCTGGTTCAGCGTATTCTGAAACGGGCGCAGGAAAGCGAAAGCGGCCCGCGTGAGGATGATACGGAACAAGCCCTGCAACACCGTTTGCGCGTCTATGAAGAGCAGACAGCGCCGGTGGCTGATTATTATGCGGGTAAGGGAATTTTGCGCACTTTGGATGGTATGCAAGATATGGATGAGGTTACGCAGCAGATTGAGGCTGCTTTGAAGGAGTTTTAGTGGATTTAAGCTGTTTGGTGGTTGACTGGCGGGGCGAAATTTCTATAATTCGCGCTTCTGGCATAATTGGTCAAAACGGCTGAAAACCGCTATTTGGATTGGAACATGCGGCAGATTTTGTCGCGCAATTTTTAGCCCGCCCCGGAAGGGCGTGCATTATTTAGCCCGCCCCGGAAGGGCGTGCAGAGGAGACGCAAGTGGCTCGTATTGCTGGTGTGAATATACCGACCGCCAAAAGGGTGGTTATCGCGCTGACCTATATTCACGGTATTGGCCGGAATAAGGCGGTGGAAATCTGCGAAAAAGTCGGGATTCCGGCGGAGCGGCGCGTCAATGAGTTGTCAGACGCCGATGTTATCGCCATTCGCGAGACAATTGATGCCGGTTATCTGGTTGAGGGTGACCTGCGCCGTGAAACCTCAATGAACATTAAACGCCTGATGGATATGGGTATTTATCGGGGCTTGCGCCATCGTCGCAATCTGCCGGTGCGGGGCCAGCGCACCCACACCAATGCCCGCACCCGTCGCGGCCCGGCCAAGGCAATTGCCGGCAAGAAGAAATAGATTGCCAGTAAAAAGAAATAGATTGAAAGAGACAGGATAGAGTTATGGCCGTAGATAAAACCCGAGTGCGCCGCCGCGAACGCAAAAACATCACCGCCGGTGTCGCGCATGTTAATTCGACTTTCAACAATACGTTGATTACCATTTCCGATGCGCAAGGCAATGCGATTAGCTGGTCATCAGCCGGTGCAATGGGCTTTAAGGGGTCGCGTAAATCCACCCCCTATGCTGCCCAGGTCGCTGCCGAAGATGCCGGTCGCAAGGCAATGGAGCATGGCGTGAAGACATTGGAAGTATTTGTTCGTGGCCCCGGTTCAGGGCGTGAAAGCGCGCTGCGCGCGTTTCAGGCGGCGGGCTTTACCGTTACCGCCATTAAGGATGTAACACCGATTCCGCATAATGGGTGTCGTCCGCCGAAACGCCGCCGCGTCTAGGCTTTGGCCCTATTTTATATATTTTTTGCGAGGTAGCACCGTGATCCAGAAAAACTGGCAAGAGCTGATTAAGCCGACAAAACTTGATATCATTCCGGGCCATGATGAGACCCGTTTTGCCCGTATCGTCGCCGAGCCGCTGGAGCGTGGTTTCGGCCTGACTTTGGGCAATGGCCTGCGCCGTGTTTTGCTGTCCTCCATTCAGGGTGCGGCGGTTACCGCGGTTCAGATTGATGGCGTGTTGCACGAGTTTTCATCCATTCCCGGTGTCCGTGAAGATGTGACCGATATTGTCTTGAACATTAAGAAAATGGCGCTGTCTATGGACGCAGAAGGCCCAAAACGCTTGACGCTGAGCAAGCAAGGCCCCGGCGTTGTGACGGCTGGCGATATTGAAGAAACCGCCAATGTGTCGGTAATGAACCCTGATTTGGTGCTTTGCACGTTGGATGAGGGTGCCGAAGTGCGCTTTGAGTTTCACGTCAATACCGGCAATGGTTATGTGCCAGCGGAAAAAAATCGTCCGGAAGATGCGCCGATTGGCCTGATTCCGGTGGACAGCCTTTACAGCCCGGTGCGCCGCGTTTCTTACAATGTTGAGAACACACGCGAAGGGCAGGTTCTCGATTATGACAAGCTGACCATGGAAATCGAAACCAATGGCACAGTAACACCGGAAGATGCGCTGGCTTTGTCGGCGCGGATATTGCAAGACCAATTGCAAAGCTTCATCAATTTCGAAGAGCCGGAAGTGCAGGTTCCCGAAACATCGGCAATGGAAGAAACCGGCTTTTCTGCCGCGCTTCTGAAAAAAGTCGATGAGCTGGAACTTTCCGTGCGCTCGGCCAATTGCCTGAAAAACGACAATATCGTTTATATTGGCGACCTGATTCAGAAAACCGAGGGCGAAATGTTGCGGACACCGAATTTCGGTCGCAAATCTTTGAATGAAATCAAGGAAGTGCTGGCCGAAATGGGCTTGCATCTGGGCATGGAAGTGCCGAATTGGCCGCCGGAAAACATTGAAGACCTTGCCAAAAGGTTTGAGGATAATTACTAAGCGCAAGACGCGCAAAAAGGAGCCTTCGTCATGCGCCACGCAAAAGCAGGTCGCAAGCTGAACCGGACAAGCAGCCATCGCAAGGCGATGCTGGGGAATCTGGCGGCTGCCCTCATTAAACATGAGCAAATCGTCACCACTCTGCCCAAGGCCAAGGAATTGCGTCCCTTTGTCGAAAAGCTGGTGACATTGGGCAAAAAGAATGATTTGGCGGCGCGCCGTCGTGCTTCCGCGCAATTGCCGGAGGAGCGTTGGGCGGCCAAGCTGTTTGAAACGCTGGGGCCGCGCTATGCCGAGCGTCAAGGCGGCTATACGCGGGTGATGAAAGCCGGTTTCCGCTTTGGTGACAATGCGCCCATGGCGGTGATTGAATTTGTTGACCGTGACCCGGATGCCCGTGGTCAGGATTCCGGCCCGGTTCTCGTTGAGGATGAGGACGAGCTATAAGGTTGGGCCAGCGGTCTGACTGGCAGATTTTCAAAAGACATATTTGCAAAAGGCACGCCGAACAGCGTGCCTTTTATGCTATCAGGGGCATTATGACGGGCGTTCAGCAAAGGCAAATATCCAAAGACGAGGACGGATTGCGGCTTGACCGCTGGTTCCGCAAGCATTTTCCCAAACTGTCGCATGGGCGGCTGGAAAAGCTGTTGCGGCAAGGGCTGGTGCGGCTTGATGGCAAGCGGGTGAAGGCCAATGCGCGTCTGGCCGCCGGCAGCAAATTGCGGATTCCGCCCGAAGCGCATGGCGCCACGCTTTCGACCGAAGCGATTGCGAAGCGCGTTTCACGATTGCGACCGGCGGAGCTGGCGCCCTTGGTCAAAACCTTGCAGCAAGCCATTTTACACCGCGATGACGATGTCATTGTGCTGAACAAGCCGTCTGGCTTGGCCGTGCAAGGCGGCAGCAAGACCAAAGCGCATATTGATGCGGCTTTGCCGGGCTTGCAATTTGACGCGGAAGAACCGCCGCGCCTTGTGCATCGGCTCGACCGGGACACATCGGGCATTTTGCTGCTGGCGCGCAACCGCAAGGCGGCGCAATTTCTGAGCCGCCAATTTGCCGGTCGTGATGTAGAGAAAATCTATTGGGCTTTGGTGTATGGCGTGCCGCGCCCGGCGCGCGGGCATATTCTTGTGCCATTGGCCAAACGCGCGGCGCGTGATGGCGGTGAGCGCGTGCGCCCGGTAGATAAATCTGACCCGGACGCCATGTCGGCGCATACGGATTATGCGGAAATAGCCCGTATCGGTCAGCGTTTTAGCTGGCTGGCTTTTCGTCCCAAAACCGGACGCACCCATCAGATTCGCGCCCATGCCGCCGCCATCGGCCATCCTTTGGTCGGCGACGGCAAATACAGGCTGGAAGGCGAGGGACGCGAATATGGCGGAATTTTGCCGAAAAAGCTTCACTTGCATGCCCGTTCGATTATGATACCCCATCCTTCCGGAGGCATTTTGCGCTGTGACGCGCCGCTCCGCGACCATATGGCATCAAGCTGGGAGATTCTCGGACTTGACCTGAATGATGCCGATAATCCATTTGCTGAGGGTGAGCTATAATGCGTTTGATAGTGTTTGATTGTGACGGCACGCTGGTGGACAGCCAGCAGACCATTGTGACCGCCACGCAAACCGCTCTGGCCCGTTATGACCTTGCCTGTCCGGCGCGCCGCGATATTCTTCATGCTGTCGGCCTGCCGATTGATGTCGCGCTGCGCCGCCATGCGCCTGATATAGACGATGATATGCTGGCCGATATGATTGCCATTTACCGCGACACTTATGCCAGCTTGTTGCAGCAACGCGATCGTGGGCAAATCATGTTTGAGGGCATGCGCGATTTGATTTGTAATTTGGGCGATATGGGCGACACATTTCTTGGCATTGTCACGATGAAATCGGGCCGTGGGCTGAACCGGGTGGTCGATGCTTATGAGATAAGGCAATTTTTCCAAACCTTGAAAAGCGCCGATGACGGCCCCGGCAAACCGGCACCGGATTTGCTGCTGGCAGCAATGAGCGAATGCGGCGTGAGGCCGGAGCAGACGATTATGGTGGGCGACACAAGTTTCGACATGCTGATGGCGAAATCTGCCCGTGCCTGCGCCATAGGCGTCAGCTGGGGCTATCAGGATATTGACGAGCTTGAAGAAAGCGGCGCTGACCATATTGTCGAAAGCGCCGAAGCATTGGCCATATTGCTGGAAGGCCTACCCGAATATGGCTAAACGCTTTTATGAGGCTGTTGAGCCAAGGGCGCTGGCGAATGGCCATTATGCCATTATGCTTGACCAATATGAGGTAAAAACCCCGGCGCGGGCTGATTTGCACTTGCCGCATCAGGCTTTGGCCGAAATGATAGCCCATGAATGGGCAAGCCAGGGTGAGCAAGTTAAGCCCGATACCATGCCGGTCATGCGGCTGGTCTCCACCGCGCTCGACCGGGTAGCGATTGACCCTGCCGCTACCGCCCAAGCCTTTGCCGCTTACGGGGAAACCGATTTACTGTGCTATCGCGCCGAACATCCCGACCGGCTGGTTGAACGCCAGACAGCAAGCTGGAACCCGATGCTGGATTGGGCGCGGGCTCGATATGATGTGTCATTCACAACCGCGCAAGGGATTTTGCCGATTGCCCAGCCGCCTGCAACTTTGGCGCGCCTTGTTAAGATTGCCGGCATGGATGCGCTTTGGCTGACCGGTCTGGCGCATGGCGCGGCCTTGCTTGGCTCGGCGGTGCTGACATTGGCGCTGGCAGATGGGCAAATCGACGCCAAACAGGCTTATGAGCTGGCTTTTCTGGATGACTTATTCCAGATTGATGAATGGGGCGAAGACGCCGAAGCAATGGCGCGCTTGGACAAGATAAGTCTGGAAATCAATGTGCTGGCAAGCTATTTTTCAGCGCAGACGGTGGCGCATGGGTCATCTGACCCGGTGAGGCAATAAAGCGGGGGGAGCCGTGAGAGATATTGTAGCTGAATTGGAAGAACGTCGGCGCATTGCGCGTCTGGGGGGCGGTGAACGCCGGATTGAGGCACAGCACGGGCGCGGCAAGCTGACAGCGCGCGAACGCATTAACCTGCTGCTTGACCCTGACAGTTTTGAAGAAATCGACATGTTTGTTGAGCATAATTGCCAGGAATTTGGCATGGCCGACAATAAAATTCCCGGCGATGGCGTGGTAACCGGTTGGGGAACGGTCAATGGCCGCCCGATTTACCTCTATGCCAAGGATTTCACGGTTTTCGGCGGTTCGCTGTCATTGGCCCATTCGAAGAAAATCAACAAAGTGCAGGATATGGCGTTGCGCAATGGCGTGCCGATTATCGGTATTCTTGATGCGGGCGGGGCGCGGATTCAAGAAGGCGTTGACGCGCTGGGCGGTTATGCCGAAGTGTTTCAGCGCAATACGCTGGCATCGGGCGTGATACCGCAAATCACCATGATTATGGGGCCCTGCGCGGGTGGTGATGTGTATTCACCGGCGATTACCGATTTTGTGTTCATGGTGCGCAATACCTCCTATATGTTCGTCACTGGCCCGGATGTCGTCAAAACCGTCACCAATGAAGAAGTGACGGCGGAAGAATTGGGCGGGGCGAAAGTGCACACAACCAAATCATCAGTGGCTGATGGTGCCTATGACAATGATGTCGAAGCCTTGGCTGAATTGCGCCGCCTGATTGATTTCCTGCCGCTGTCCAATCGGACGGGCGTGCCGGAAAGGCCGCATTTTGATGCGCGCGACCGGGTGGAAAGCTCGCTGGATACGCTGGTGCCGGAAAATCCCAACATGCCGTATGACATGATGGAATTGGTGGCCAAAGTGGTGGATGAGGGTGATTTCTTTGAGATTCAGAAAGATTTTGCGAAAAACATTATTACCGGTTTTGGTCGCATGGAAGGGCGCACAGTCGGTTTTGTCGCCAACCAGCCAATGACGCTGGCCGGTGTGCTGGACAGCGATGCCAGCCGCAAGGCGGCGCGTTTTGTGCGGTTTTGCGATTGCTTTGATATTCCGATTGTCACCTTTGTTGATGTGCCGGGCTTTTTGCCGGGAACAGCGCAGGAATATGGCGGACTTATCAAGCATGGCGCGAAATTGCTGTTTGCCTATGCCGAAGCGACTGTGCCGAAGATAACGGTGATTACCCGCAAAGCCTATGGCGGGGCTTATGATGTGATGGCGTCAAAGCATTTGCGCGGTGATGTGAATTACGCTTGGCCGACGGCGGAAATTGCGGTTATGGGCGCAAAAGGGGCGGTGGAGATTATTTTCCGCGCCTCCATCGGCAATGATGAGGAAATCGCCCAACACACGCAGGATTATGAAGAACGTTTTCTGAACCCGTTTGTGGCTGCTGAGCGCGGTTATATTGATGAAGTTATCCAGCCGCATAATACGCGGCGGCGGGTGGCGCGCGCGCTGGCCTTGCTGCAAAATAAGAAGCTCGAAAACCCTTGGAAAAAACACGATAATATCCCGCTATAGGTGGCTGCCATGTTTGATAAAATACTGATTGCAAATCGCGGCGAGATTGCCTGTCGGGTGATTAAAACCGCCAAGAAAATGGGCATTAAAACAGTCGCCGTCTATTCCGATGCCGACGCGCTGGCCATGCATGTGCGCGAGGCTGATGAGGCGGTGCATATTGGTGGCGCACCGGCGGCGGAAAGCTATTTGGTGATTGATAAAATCCTTGATGCAATAAAGCAGACCGGTGCGCAGGCCGTCCATCCGGGCTATGGATTTTTAAGTGAAAACAAGGCGTTTGCCGAAGCACTCGACAAGGCCGGTATCGCCTTTATCGGCCCGCCTGCCGGGGCGATTGAAGCTATGGGCGATAAAATCACCTCGAAAAAACTGGCCGCACAGGCCGGTGTATCGACAGTGCCGGGCCATATGGGGCTGATTGAAGATGCCGAGGAAGCGGTCAAAATCGCCACTGAGATAGGCTATCCGGTGATGATTAAGGCCTCGGCCGGCGGCGGCGGCAAAGGCATGCGGATTGCCTGGAATGATGATGATGCGCGCGAAGGCTTTCAATCGTCAAAAAATGAGGCTGCCGCCAGTTTTGGTGATGACCGGATTTTCATTGAAAAATTCGTCACCCAGCCGCGCCATATTGAAATTCAGGTGCTTGGCGACAAAGCCGGAAATGTGATTTATCTCGGTGAGCGCGAATGCTCGATCCAGCGGCGCAATCAGAAAGTCATTGAAGAAGCGCCCAGCCCATTTCTTGACGATGCGACGCGCAAGGCAATGGGTGAGCAGGCGGTTGCGCTGTCCAAGGCGGTTGATTACTGCTCGGCCGGCACGGTTGAGTTTATCGTTGATGGCGACCGCAATTTCTATTTCCTTGAAATGAACACCAGACTGCAAGTTGAGCATCCAGTGACCGAGCTGATTACCGGCATTGATTTGGTCGAGCAAATGATACGCATTGCGGCGGGGGAAAAACTGAGCCTGACGCAAGATGATGTGACGCTGAAGGGCTGGGCGATGGAGTCGCGGATTTATGCCGAAGACCCGTATCGCGGCTTTTTGCCGTCAACCGGAAGGCTGGTGCGCTATCGCCCACCGGTGGAGCAAATCGCCAATGGCGTGACTGTCCGCAATGATACGGGCGTTTATGAAGGCGGCGAGATTTCGCTGTTTTATGACCCGATGATAGCCAAACTTGTGACCCATGCCGATGACCGGCTGGGCGCGATTGACGCCATGGCTGATGCGCTGGATAATTTCCGCATTGACGGTATTCGCCATAATATCGATTTCCTCGGCGCGATTATGCAGCATGAGCGGTTCCGTGACGGGGCGTTAACAACCGCCTTTATTGCTGAGGAATATCCGGACGGCTTTGACGGTGCGCCATTGACCGATGAGCGCCTGCAAGTGCTGGCAGCGATTGGCTATACGCTGACGCAAATGCAAGCGGCGCGCGCTGCCGAAACCTCGCAAGTGCTGACCGGTCACAAGCTGGTGCCGCAAACGGCGCGCCATGTGCAAATTGGTGACACGGTGTTGCAAGCCGAATGGGTCGATGGGGTGGTGCAGATTGACGGCCAAGCGATGGCCGTGGCGCATGAGTGGACACCCGGCGATTTATTCTTCACCGGCACGGTGAATGGGGCGGCTGTCAGCCTTGCCGTTGACCGGATTGCCGAAGGCTATCGTTTGACCGGTCGGGGCAGGGCGGTGGATGTTTCCATTCGCAGCGCGGCGGCGCAGGCGGCAATGGCTTATATGCCGGAAAAAACCGATGGCGCCAGTGATAAGGCGTTAATCTGTCCGATGCCCGGCGTGGTCGTCTCGGTCGCGGTGGAAGAAGGCCAGAGCGTCAAGGCAGGCGAGGCGCTGGCAGTGGTCGAAGCAATGAAAATGGAAAATATCTTGCGCGCTGAAAAAGACGTCACCATCAGCAAGCTGCTTTGCGCGGCAGGCGACAAGCTGGCGGTTGACGATATAATGATTGAGTTTGAATAGCGTTCAGACGGAACTGTTGCGCGGCTGCGTGTCAAAGCAGCTCTCGAAATTATCCAACAGCGCCTTGTCAAGCTCAGCCATGCTGACCGGATAGCCCAAATCAACCATGCTGGTGACGCCCTGATCGCTGATGCCGCATGGCACAATGCCGGTAAAATGCTCCAGCTCCGGTTCGACATTTATCGACACACCATGAAAGCTGACCCATTTGCGCACGCGCAAGCCAATGGCGGCGATTTTATCTTCGCTGGTCGGGCCCTTATCGGGGCGTTTCACCCAAACACCGACGCGGTCTTGTGTGATATGCGCCTCAATGTTGAAATCACCCAGCGTGGTCAGCACCCAATTCTCAACCTGTTGCACAAAGCGGCGTATATCGCGCCCGCGCTGGCGTAAATCAAGCATCAGATAAACCACACGCTGGCCGGGGCCGTGATAAGTATATTGCCCGCCACGCCCGGCCTGATAGACCGGAAAACGCTCCGGTGCCAGTAAATCGGCCTGATTGGCGCTGGTGCCAGCCGTATAAAGCGGCGGATGTTCAAGCAACCAGAGACATTCACCGGCCGTGCCATTGGCGATTTGGCCGACCCGTTTTTGCATGAAATCCAGCGCCTGCTGATAAGGCACAGCATGTTCACTTATCAGGATTTCCGGCGGCTTGCTCATGCTTGTTTGTATCACCAGAGTTTCCTGCCATAAATACATAAATAATATGTAGAATAAAATATAATACAAAAATATATTGATAAATAAGCGCGACTGCCCCATATAGAAAGAAAGGAGACA
Organism: Parvibaculales bacterium; assembly: GCA_049597955.1. Lineage (GTDB taxonomy): Bacteria > Pseudomonadota > Alphaproteobacteria > RS24 > RS24 > JAYPAN01. Next base: position 86,672 of record JBMYND010000007.1, on the reverse strand, counting down.
AGCATGTTGCCGGTAATTCTGGATACGAAAGATATGATTATTGCGGTGATAGGCAGCGGCCCGCAGGCGCAGCGTCGCCTGCAAATGGTGGATGCGGCAGGTGTTGGCTTTGTGCGTGTCTATGCCGAGGCACCGCAGGAAGAAATGCGCGCCCTGGCCGGTGACCGGCTGATTGAGGCTTGGCCGAGCGAAGCTGATATTGCGGCCTGCCATGTGGTCTATATCGCCAATGTGGAAGATGCGCTGGCCGAACGCCTGACCGGTGAGGCGCGCGCCCATAAAACGCTGGTCAATGTGGAAGATGTCAAACCGCTTTGCGATTTTCACGTGCCGGCCATTGTGCGTCGTGGCGACATGCTGCTGACCGCGTCAACCGGTGGTAAATCGCCGGGTCTGGCGCGGCGCTTAAAGGCTGATTTGCAGGCGCGCTATCCGGCTGATTGGCAGCAGCGCCTCAACAGGCTTTCTGATGCCCGCGATATTTGGCGCGCTGATGGGGCGGATTTTGCCGAATTGATAAAACGCACCAATGAGATGATTGATGCAGAAGGGTGGTTGCCATGATGGCTGCTTTGGAAATGCAAAACGCACCATTGGATGCCAATGGTCTGGCGGCGCTCAATGCCGGATTTGAAGGGCAGGAGCCAAGCGCGGTTTTGCGCGCCTGCATTGATACGCATTTTGCCGGTCGCATTGGCATTGTCTCAAGCTTTGGCGCGGAATCGGTTGTGCTGTTGCATTTGGTCGCGCAAATCGACCCCACCGTGCCGGTGATATTTCTCAATACCGGCAAATTATTCGGCGAGACATTGCGCTATCGTGACCGGCTGCAACAGGCGCTGGGGCTGACCGATATTCGCTCTGTTGCCCCGCATCCGGATGATTTGCGGCAAAAAGACCCGAAAGGCGCACTGTGGTCGCGTGATACGGATGGCTGCTGCCATATTCGCAAAGTGCTGCCGCAGGCGCGCGCCATTGCCGGTTTTGATGCGCTGATTACCGGTCGTAAACGCTTTCAGACCGGTGCGCGGCAGGGGATGGATATTATCGAGATTGACACGGATGGCCGCTATAAAGTCAATCCGCTGGCCAATTGGCAATTGGATGATTTGAAAGCCTATATTGAAACCCACCAATTGCCGCGTCATCCGCTGGTCAAAGACGGCTATTTGTCGATTGGCTGTATGCCTTGCACGCAAAAAGTGGAAGAAGGCGGCGATTACCGCTCCGGTCGCTGGGCAGGCAGCGACAAGGATGAGTGCGGTATTCACTTGAATGTTGACGGTGACGGCATTTAACCGGCCCCGCTTTGATGCTTGTTTATCCGATGGTTTTTTGCTAGCTAAAGCTCCTGCCTGACATGCGGTCGTGGCGGAATTGGTAGACGCGCAGCGTTGAGGTCGCTGTGGGGTAACACCCGTGGAAGTTCGAGTCTTCTCGACCGCACCAAACACACCCGATATTGCGCCGGCCTTGCATGTTTGAGATTGCTTGCGACACGCCAAAGCTGACTTGACCGGTTCATGCCCGCCGCATAGGCTTGCAGCATATGTGCAGGCAGCCCGCGCCGCGTTTATCAGCGGGTGGCATTGGGGGAGTTTTATGACAAAACCGGAGAGTCGCGCGTCGGGCGCACAGCGTTCCGACCTGCTTGATTTTGCCAGCCTCGATTATCTCGACTCGCTTGAAGGCCTGCCAAGCATTGACGACAAAGCCGATAGTGGATTTTCCCTCGACAGGCTGAAGCGGCTGTTTCCCGGCATGATAACCGCCATGCTGATTGCGCTGGCGGCCATGTTTCTGGCCCAATATTATCTCGCACCGGCTGTGTTTTTTGCCCTGCTGCTGGGCATGTCGGTCAATTTTCTCGGCACAATGGAAACGACCCGGGCGGGGCTTGATGTCACCGCCAAACAAGTCTTGCGGCTTGGCATTGCCATATCGGGCGCGCAATTGACCTTTCAGGAAATTGCTGCGCTGGGTTTTGATATTGTTATTGCGATTATGCTTGTTGTGGCGATTATTTTTTCAAGCGGCGTGGTGCTGGCGCGCCTGTTCAAATTGCCGCGCGAGCTGGGCATTTTGGCCGGTGGCGCGGTGGCGATTTGCGGCGCATCGGCGGCACTGGCCATTTCAACTGTGCTGCCCGCATCACAAACCCGCGAGCGGCACACGATATTCGTCATTGTTTGCGTGGCCTGTCTGTCAACCATTGCCATGATTGCCTATCCTATTATGGCGCAAAGTCTGGGCCTTTCAGATGCTGAAGCCGGTCTGATGCTTGGCGGTGCCATCCATGATGTCGCGCAAGTGCTTGGCGCCGGTTATGCGATAAGCACTGAGGCGGGCGAAGTGGCGACAGTCAGCAAATTATTGCGGGTGGCCCTGTTGTTTCCGGTGGTCATGCTGATTGCCTTTTGGTTCGGCGCACGCAAGCTGGGCGCGACGCGTTCCGTGCCGAAATTACCGGGTTTTTTGCTCGCCTTTATCATTATCGTCGGTGCCAATTCAATGGGGCTGATAGCCCCTTATATGGCTGCTTTTCTGGCCGATACAGCGCGGTTTTTTCTGGTGCTGGCGGTGGCGGCGCTGGGCGTGAAGACCAGTTTTGGCGCTCTGCGCGATATTGGCAAGGGCCCGATATTGCTTATTACCGCACAATCGGCGCTGATGGTTGGGTTGATGTTGCTGTTTATCATCGTCTTCCAACCCGTTTAGCGTGGCAAAATGGCCTGCCAAAAAGCTTGATTTCCGGCACAATTGGGACAAGTCTGTGGTTAGAAGGTATGGACAAAGCGGGGAGATGGGCTGGTGAGCGTTGCGGGCAAAACGGTTGATTTGAACGCTGTCAGGGAAAAATATCGTATCGAGCGCGACAAGCGTGTGCGCCAAGACGGCAATGAGCAATATCAGGAAGTGGTCGGCGATTTCGCCTATTTTGTCGATGACCCTTATATCGACGACAAGGCTGAACGCGCGCCGCAAAAGCGTGATGTCGAAGTGGCGATTATTGGCGGTGGCTTTGGCGGCATGTTATCGGCGGTGCGACTGTTGCAAGCGGGCATTTCCGATATTGCGATTATTGAAAAGGGCGGCGGCTTTGGCGGCACATGGTATTGGAACCGCTATCCCGGTGCGTCCTGCGATATTGAATCCTATATTTATTTTCCCTTGCTGGAAGAAACCGGTTTTGTGCCAGCGCGCAAATATACCAATGCTGCCGAAACGCTGGATTATTGCGGGGTGATTGCCGAGCAATTCGGGCTGGCAGAAAAGGCACTTTTGCAAACCGAGGTCACACAAACAAGCTGGGACGAGGCGTGTTGTCGCTGGCAGGTCAGCACGGATCGCGGCGATGAATTATCGGCGCGCTATGTCGTCCACAGCAATGGCCCGCTGAATCGCCCGAAACTGCCGGCCATTACCGGCATTACCGATTTCAAAGGTCATACTTTCCATACCAGCCGATGGGATTATGGCTATACGGGCGGCACTTCGGAGGGTGATTTAACCGGCCTCAAGGATAAAAACGTCGCCATTATCGGCACGGGCGCGACGGCGATACAATGCGTGCCGCATTTGGGGGCCTCGGCCAAGCAGCTTTATGTCTTCCAGCGCACACCCTCCTCGGTGGAAGTGCGCAATAATCAGGACACAAATGCCGATTGGTTGACCGCCCAAAGCCCCGGATGGCACGAAAAGCGGCGACGCAATTTTGAAAAATTGCTGTTCGGCCAGCCGGTTAAGGAAGATTTGGTCGCCGATGGCTGGACCGATGCATTTCGCAATTTATTTGGCGATTTGCGCGACAAACGCCCCTCGCGTTTGCGGCTTGCGCTTTGGGCGGCGTCCGGTCTCTTGCAACCGGCACTTTACCGCAAAGGGCTGAAACAATATCTGACCGATAAGGCGATGGATTTTATGAATGTGCAGGAGGCATTGGAAATTGCCGATTTTCATAAAATGGAGCGCATTCGCAACCGGGTGGATGATATTGTCGGCGATGACGAAACGGCGGAAAGGCTTAAGCCCTATTACCGGCTGTTTTGCAAACGCCCCTGTTTTCATGATGATTATTTGCAGACATTCAACCGGCCCAATGTGGCGCTGATTGACACGAATGGGCAAGGTGTCGAGCGGATAACGCAAAATGGTGTCATGCTCGACAATACGGAATATCCGGTCGATTGCATTATTTTTGCGACCGGTTTCGAGGTCGGCACAGATTACGCCCGCCGCGCCGGATACCAGATTTTCGGCACGAATGGCCTGTCGATTTCCGATAAATGGAAAGACGGGATGCAAAGCTTTCACGGCATGCATGTCAATGGCTTTCCCAATGCGTTTTTCTACGGCCCGACACAAAGCGGCTTCAGCGCCAATTTCACCTATGCGCTGGACCAGCAAAGTCAGCACATGGCCTATATTGTCGCCAATGCCAAACAGCGTGGCCTTACCCGCACCGAAGCGACGATTGAGGCTGAGAAAAATTGGGTCGCGAAAATTATTGAAAAGGCGCGCGATACAGAGGCTTTTCAGGCCGCTTGCACGCCCGGCTATTACAATAATGAGGGACATGGCAATCAATACAGGGCCAATATGCCCTATGGTGAGGGGCCGGTCGCGTTTTTCGATATATTGGCCCAATGGCGGCAGCAGGACAGGCTGGACGGTCTGGAGCAGAATTAACCAACAGCGAGGGGATGCATTATGGCAAATGAGCAGCAGTCAGAATTTTGGTCAGGGTCGGGCGGTGATTATTGGGTCGCCAACCAGCAGCAAATGGATACCATGTTGCAACCTTTGGGTGATGAAGCGTTAAAGCGCCTGAATCTCGCCGCTTGCGCGCATCTTCTTGATATTGGCTGCGGCACCGGCACAACTACATTGCAAATTGCTGCGCAATTGCCCGATGGCGCGCGCGTGACCGGCGCTGATATTTCCGTGCCAATGACCGAATATGCGCGCCAACGCTTGCAGGCTGAAGGATTGGCCAATGCCGATTTCGTGACCTGCGATTTGCAAACGCATGGCTTGGAAGCGGGGCGCTATGATGCGGCTTTTTCACGTTTTGGCGTTATGTTTTTCGACGCGCCGGTGACCGGTTTTGCCAATATCCATGCCGGATTGAAAGCCGGTGCGCCCTTGGCCTTTGTCTGCTGGCAGGTTCCGGCTGAAAATCTTTGGCACAGTGTGGCTTTGCAGGCGGCGCGTGAATTTATCGATATGCCGCCGCCACCAGACCCGCGCGCGCCCGGCCCGTTTGCCTTTGCCGAGCCGGATTATGTGACTTCGATTCTGCAAGAAGCCGGCTTTTCCGAGGTCAAATTAGAGCCGCACAGGCAGGAATTGCAGCTTTTCTCCGGCCAGCAAGTGCGCGAGGCGGCGGAAAATTTTGCCCGCATCAATCCGATTATTTCGGCCTTTGTCAAAGAGGCCGGTGACGCCGGGGCCGAGCCACTTTTCGCCAAGCTGGCGACGGCGCTTGAGCCTTTTCACAAAAATCAGGCGCTGCATTTTCCCAGCGCGACTTGGATGGTCTCAGCCCGCGCCTGAAAGTGCTGCCAATTGGCGACATGTGCGACACAGGCGACTTGACCGGGCAGGGCAACGACCCCATTTTAAGGCTATGGATGACAGGGAAAATAAATCACCGGAAACGGTTTTGGATATAACGGTCGGCAGCGGTGCTGAGCTGCGGGCGCGTCGGTTTGATGAGCCGGAAGCGGAAAATGTCGTGCGCTTGGGGGCGCGGCAAGGCGCTGGCAAGGCAGAAAAAGACGCCAGCCTTGATCTTGACTGGTTTTATGAAGATGAGGCGTTTTTCACCGAATGGATGGACGCTTTTGACTGGTAGCGGCAAAGCACCTGACGCGCCGTCCCAAAGCTGTAGCCGTGCTGCTCTAGGTGAGTGCAAGCGCCATCATTATCAGGCAGATGAGTGAGCCTATCCAAACAAGCGTCCGCAAATGCGGCGTTCCCATTATATAAACCGGTGTATAAACCAGCCGCAGCGCAAGCCAAATCGCCGCCGCCTCACCGGCCTGTTTGTCCATAATAATCGCCAGAATGGCCAGCGCCAAAAATATCGGCAGGCTTTCGCTGAAATTGGCCGCCGCCCGCTTGGCGCGTTGAACTGCGACAGAAAAATCCGGCGCTGTGTCCCGCGGGCCGGCCAGAAAGTCGAAATTAACCTGCCCGCTCAATAATGCCATCATGCTTGGCAGGGTGAGGTGAAGCCCATACACAATGAGCGCCCCAAAAATAAGTTCCAACATGTTTCCTCCCATGGTCTTGTTTTGTCGAATCGAAACCTCTGTTATCCTATGGCTATAGCGGGGGTTTTTCCAAGCAAAACCTTGCAGGACACGCACCCGCCTATTCACAAATATGGGTCATCTGCCGGAAAAGAGAGTGATGTGAGCGAGACGGAGCAGCATTTTGAAGACGAAATCGAATTGGGTGCCGCGCCCGATGTTGACGCTGCCTTGCTGAGCGAATTGCGCGCGGAAATTGCCTCAGAAGACCGGCTTGCCCTGATTGACCGTTTCAACGCGCTGCATGTTGCCGATACGGCCGATATTATCGTCAAACTCGACAGTGACAGCCGACAGGCGCTGATGGCGCTGATTGGCAATGATTTACCGGCGCAGGTCTTTGCCGAGCTGGATGAAAATACCCGCGATGAAGTGCTGCAGCATATTGATATTGAAACGCTGGTCGCCACTGTGCAGGAACTTGACAGCGATGATGCGGTTTTTGTGCTGGAAGATTTGGCAACCGAGGCGCGCGAGGAAGTGCTGGAGCAGATACCGGCCTCCGAGCGTCTGCCCTTGCAGCGCGCCTTTGAGTTTCCCGAAGACAGTGCCGGTCGCCTGATGCAGGCGGCTTTTGTTGCTGTGCCGCCTTTCTGGTCAGTTGGTCAGACCATTGACTATTTGCGCGATACGGAAGATTTGCCAACTCGCTTTTTGGAGATTTTCATCACCAATGAAAGCCATCAGCCGGTTGGCGTGGTGCAATTGTCGGAAGTGCTGCGGGCGCAAAGGCCGCGCAATATGTCGGAATTGGCCAAGGAAGATTTTCACCTGATACCGGCAGAAATGGACAGGGAAGAAGTCGCCCGGCTGTTTGAACGCTATAATCTGGTCAATGCCGCCGTCACGGATGAAGACCGGCGGCTGATAGGCGTGATTACCGCCGATGATGTTTATGAAGTCATGTCGGAAGAGGCGGGTGAAGATATTTTGCTGCTCGGCGGTGTTGGTGATGAAGCCGTGTCGGACAGTGTGTTGGAAGCAGCGCGCGGGCGGCTGTCTTGGCTGTTTCTCAATTTGCTGACCGCCATTGCCGCCTCAATTATTATTGGCTTTTTTGACGGCTCAATTGAGCAAATGGTGGCATTGGCCGTTTTAATGCCGATTGTCGCCTCAATGGGCGGCAATGCGGGCACGCAGACATTGACGATTACCGTGCGCAGTCTGGCGACGCAGGAATTATCGCCGGTAAATATGATGCGGTCAATTTACCGCGAATTGGGAATAGGTTTTGTCAATGGGCTGTTTTTTGCCATTGTTACCGGCATTGTCGGGGCGCTGTGGTTTGACGATATACGGCTTGGTTTGGTGTTGGCGGCGGCGATGATTGTCAATCTGGTGGTGGCGGCGCTGGCCGGTATTTTAATCCCGCTCGGCTTGCAACGCGCGGCTATTGACCCGGCGGTCAGCTCAACAGTTTTTGTCACCACTGTGACCGATATTATCGGTTTTCTTGCTTTTCTCGGTTTTGCCACATTTTTTTTGCTATAAGAGCGCATGACATTGCGATTGCCTTTTTCACGCCAAGCGCCGTTCAGTCGTGCGCTTATTCTGCTCTGCGCCCTCTTGCTGGCACCAACCGCCTTACGGGCCGATTGGCGTGAAGGCGCGCCCTTGCCCTCGGCTGTGCCGGCGGCGGTTGGCGCGCAAATGAATGGTGAATTTTATGTCATGTCCGGCGCTGTCGGCGCCGGTATGCGCAGCTTTTTTGAGCTTTATGATTTACGCGCCGATGGCTGGCGGCCCTTGACGCCCTTGCCGGTGGCGCTGTCGCGCTTTTCCATTGCGGCAGGCGGGGGGCGGGTTTTTGTGACCGGTGGGCGCGATAGTGAGCGCGGTGCCCTGTCGCGCCAATTATGGCTGTATATGCCGCAAACCGCTTTATGGCTGCAATTGCGCCCTATGCCATCAGCCCGCGCCGGTCATGCCAGTTTCATTATTGATGGTCGTTTGTTTGTGATTGGCGGCATTGGCAAAAATGCACGCCAAGGGCTGGTTTACGATATTGCCAAGGCTGAATGGCGCACCGGCATGGCGGCCATGCCTTTGGCATTGGCCAATATGGCAGCAGCGCGCATGGGCGATGAAATTATTCTTGCCGGTGGAGTGGATGCGCGTGGCCGCGACAGTCGCGCTGTGCTGGCCTATAATACCAAAACCGATAAATGGCGTCGGCTTGCTGCGCTGCCGCAAGCAGCCAGTGGCGGCGCGCTGGTCGAGCTTGATGGGGCCTTGCATTATGCCGGCGGCTACAGCCAGGGCGCGCAGCAAGTATTGGCCGGTCATTTGCGCTTGGAAAATGGACGCTGGAAAGCGCAAGCGGCGATGAAACAGGGCTTGCACCAAATGGCCTATGCCGGATTTGGCAATCACATGGTGATTATTGGCGGCGCATTGGGCGGCGGCTTTTATGCCAATTTCACCGCCTCCGACCGGGTTTCGATTTTTACGCGGCCGACCGCGCAATAAGATAATCAACCGGCTTTTGCCCCTGTTGGCTGGAAATATGTGGCGATTGCATTACAGTCAGGCGCATGACCATACATTTGGTGAAATTATGTGTCGGGGCCGACACGATTGACGATTTGGTGCAATGGCAAAACCATTTGCAATCCACTTATCAGCGCGTGTTTCACACAACCCGCATGGTGCCGAAGCGACAGGCCGATTTACTGGAAGGCGGGTCGATTTACTGGGTCATTAAGCGGCAAATTCGGGTGCGCCAGCTTATCGAGGATATTGAGCCCTTTATTGATGGGGCTGGTATATCGCGCTGCCATTTGCATCTTAACCCGCAAATTGTGCCAACCCGATTGCAGGCGCGCCGCCCATTTCAGGGCTGGCGTTATTTGCAGCCCGCCGATGCGCCAGCTGATGCGCCGAGCAATATCGAAATAGATGAGGATATGCCGGAAGGCTTGCGCGAGGAACTGACCGAGCTGGGCCTGTTATGAGCGCGCCGCCATATTGTCGAGCAGGCGAATATCGCCAATCCGCGCGGCTATCAAAGCACGGCGCGGTGCTGTGTCACCGGCTTCTATCGCGGCCAGCGTGTCAGCATGGCGCAAACAGGCATAATCAACAGCAGTGAAACCGGCCTCCATAAGGGCGGCATGGGCTTGGGCAGAAGCGGCTTCGGGCGTATCCGTGCTGCTGGCCAATTGCGCCAGAACGAGATTAAGCTGTCCGGCAATTTGGCGCTGCGCTTGTGACAAATAGGCATTGCGCGATGACATGGCCAAGCCGTCTGCTTCGCGGATGATGGCACCGGACAAAATCTCTATCGGCATATCAAAGTCGCGCACCATTTGCCGGATGACCAGCAATTGCTGATAGTCTTTTTCGCCAAAAATCGCAATATCGGCTTGCGATTGGGCAAACAGCTTATGAACCACCAAGGCGACCCCGCCGAAAAAATGCGGACGTTCGGCGCTTTCCAATCCTTCAGCCACGCCGCCGACATTTATCGAAGTGGCAAAACCGGTCGGGTATATTTGCCCAACGCTGGGCATATAGACGGCGATTCTGGCCTCATGCGCCGCGCCGGTTTGCGCCAATGCGGCAATATCCGCCGCTTCCTGACGCGGATAAGTGTCGAGGTCTTCATGGGCGGCAAATTGGGTAGGATTGACAAATATCGACACAATCAGCCGGTCAGCATGACGCGCCATTTTATTGACCAGCGATAAATGCCCGTCATGCAGCGACCCCATTGTCGGCACCAAGCCCACTTTCAACCCCTGCGCTTTCCAAGCCGCGACGGCTTGGCGCATATCGGCCACAGTGCGAAAAATATCCGGTGCGCGCATCTGCATCATCTCCGGCTCAGATATTGTGCTTCATGTGAAAACTCATCGGGCGGGTGAGTTGCTCAAAGCCGATTTGCGACAGGGTTGCGCCGCGTCCGCTATCGCCAATACCGGTCCAAGCAAGGCCGGGGTCGAGATAGTCGCAGCGATTGACAAATACTGTGCCGGTCTCGATTTGCGGGGCCAGCCTGCGACCTGCCTCCATATCGCGCGTCCAGATTGAGGCAGTCAGCCCAAAGGCGCTGTCATTGACCAGCGCCAGCGCCTCTTCATCACTGTTGGTTTTCATCACGCCGACAACAGGCCCGAAACTTTCCTCGCGCATAATCGCCATATCATGGGTAACATTGACCAAGATTTGCGGCGCACAATAGGCATTGCCGTCTTGGTCGGCGGCGAAGCCTTTGCGGTCTATCAGCCCGCTTGCGCCCATCGCTTTTGCTGCCTCAATTTGCGCCCGTAATCCGTCAGCGGCGTCGGCGCTGACCATTGGCCCCAATGTCGTGTCGGCGCGAAGCGGGTCGCCCAAAATATAGGCTTCGGTTTCGGCGCGCATCAGTTCGAGCAGTTCATCATAAATGCGCGCATCGGCATAAATCCGTTCAATGCCGCAACAGGATTGGCCGGAATTGAAAAAACTGCCATCGACCAAAGCGGCGGCTGTGGCAGGTAAATCCGCATCAGCGCGCACATAGGCGGGGTCTTTGCCGCCCAGTTCAAGGCCGACGCCGATAAAGCGGTTGCGCGCCGCAGCCTGAATGGCACGCCCGCCAGCGACCGAACCGGTGAAATTGACATGGGCAATGCGGCGGTCGGCAATCATGTCGGCGGTTTGGGCATGGTTGACCACCAAATGCGTCAACAAGCCGTCCGGCAAACCGGCCTGTTCAAAAGCGCGCACCATGCGGGTGGCGGCGGGCAGGGTTTGCGCGGCATGTTTCAAAATCACCGCATTACCGGCCAAAAGGGCCGGGGCAATTGAATTCACCGCAATCAGATAGGGGTAATTCCATGCCGCTATAACCAGCACAATGCCCAAGGGGCGGCGGCTGATATGGCGTTCAAAACCGGATTTTTCAGGCAACACAATATCGGCCAAAGCTTTTTCGGCAATAGCCGCCATATGGCTGGCGCGCTCGCAATAGCCATTTATCTCGCCGCCACCAAAGCGCACCGGTCGGCCCATCATCCGCGCCAGTTCCGGCACAAGCTCGGCTTCCTGCGCCCGCAAATGGGTCAGCATAGTGTCAATAATCGCCTTGCGCTGCGCGATATTGGTATGCTGCCAGTGCTTTTGCGCTTTTTGCGCCGCCGCCAGCGCGCGCTCAATCTCGGCACTTTCGGCCAGTTGGCGAGAGGTAAATAACTGACCGTCAATCGGGCTGATAATGTCAATCCGATTTTCGCTCATAATGTATCGGCACCATTGCGGTCATCGACCAAATAGGCGGCGGAAATGCCACCATCAACGCGGTAAATGCCACCGGTCTGCCAGCCTGCCGCATCAGACAGGAGGAAACAGACCAGCCCGGCAATTTCATCGGGTCGGCCAAGTCGGCCCATGGGAATATGCTTGCGCCGTGTGAGCCATTTTTCATCACTGTCGAAATAATGCCGCGTGCGCTCGGTCAGCACCGGGCCGGGGGCGACGCAATTGGCGCGTATATTGTCGCGCGCATAGGTGATGGCAATCTCGCGCGTCATCGCTTCCAACGCGCCTTTGGAAGTGGTGTAGGCGATTTGCGGTATGGCCGAGGCGCTGTGCGCCACAACCGAGGACAGGGTGACAAGGCTACCGCCACCGGCTTCGAGCAAAAATGGCAATGCGTGTTTATAGACCAGAAAAGCGCCGGTGAGATTGACATTTAACGTGTCCTGCCAGCTTTTCAGCGGGGTAGAAATCGGGTCGGCGTCATCGCTGGCCAGCATGGCAGCATTATTGACCACGCCGTCCAGCCCGCCAAGCCGGTCGGCAGCCTGCGCGACCATATCGGCAATTTGCGCCGCATCGGCCAAATCACCGGCAAAGGCATGCGCGCGCGCCTGCAAGGCTTGCGGCAATGCGTCAAAAGCCTGCTGCGCCAAAGCCTGGTTTTTTTCGCACAAAGCCAGTGTCGCGCCATTGGCGCAGAGCTTTTCAGCAATGGCGCGACCAAGCCCGCCATTGGCGCCGGTCAGTAATAATTTTTTGCCGGTCAAATCCATTCAACACTCCGGACAGGCTGATAAGCCCTCAAGGCGCGAACTTACACATATTGCTGCAAATTTGCAGTCAAAAACCGGAATCGGTTGTATATTTCTCAAAACACAGGAGGCTGACAAGGTGGATGAGCAAACCCCCGGCGATGATTTGAAACCGACAGTGGAAAGCGGGCTTGGCACTGGCGCGCATGTCATTGTGGTTGGCAATGAAAAAGGCGGGTCAGGCAAGACGACCACATCCATGCATATCGCCGCTGCCTTGCTGGCCGAAGGCAAGCGCGTCGCCACGCTTGACCTTGATGTGCGCCAGCGCAGTTTCACCAATTATCTGGAAAATCGGCGCAATTGGATAGGGCGGCGTGACATGCCCATGCCGACCCATATTGAGATTGAGGCAGTGACCGGCAATGATTTGGATTACCGGCACAATCAAGAAAGCGACACATTTGCCCGGGCGATGGCCGAATTGCGCCCGCAGCATGATTTTATTGTGATTGATTGCCCCGGCTCCGACACTTATGTCTCGCGGCTCGGTCATGCCAGTGCCGATACGCTGGTAACGCCGATAAATGAGAGCTTTGTTGATTTCGACCTTTTGGCGAAAGTTGATGCCGATGATTTGTCGATTAAAAGCCCAAGCATTTATTCGGAAATGGTCTGGTCGTGCCGACAGGCGCGCGCCAAGGCGGATGGCGCAAGCATTGATTGGGTGGTGATACGCAATCGAACCGGTCATATTCATGCCAAAAACCGCAAACGGGTGGAAGTGGCGCTCGAAGAATTGTCGAAACGACTGGGTTTCCGGCTGGCGCCCGGCCTGTCGGAACGTGTGGTGTTTCGCGAAATGTATCCGGCTGGCATCACTTTGCTGGATTTAACCCAAGATGAAGCCAATGCCAGCCTGACCATGTCACATGTCGCCGCGCGTGCCGAAATCAGGGCTTTGGTTGGCGCGCTTAACCTGCCCGGCGTGGCTTTATAATGTTTTATATGCTGCTTGGGGCGCTGGCCTTTCTTGGGCTGTATGTGCTGCTGTCGGCGCTGGCCAAAATGACGGCCAGTGCCTTGCGCCGGTTATTGCTGGTCATCGGCTTTGTAACAATTGGCGCGGGCATGATATTTTTCGCTTTAATGGGACGTTATCAATTGGCGGCACCGCTGGGCTTTGTGCTGTTGTGGCTGGTGCGGCTGTGGCGTGTCTGGCAAATGGTTGGCCCGGCGGCCAGTGCCATGCGGCAGGAAAATGGTCGGATGAGCCGCGCCGAAGCATTTGAGATATTGGGGCTTGAAGAAGGTGCCGACCGCGCCGCCATTGAAGCGGCCTATCGGGAATTGATTGTCAAAAATCACCCTGACCGTGGCGGCACGGACTGGCTGGCGGCGCAACTCAACAAAGCGCGCGACACTTTGCTGGAAGACTAGTCAGCCGGATTTATCGGCGATTAAGGGGCAATCGGCACGCAGGGCGCGCTTCTGCCTGCCTGTGCCGTTTTCAGCATATCGCACACATTATAGGCTTGTGCCTGCGAAAGATTGGCAAAGCGGGCGCGGTAAATGGCTTCCCCATTGCGCTCGGATTTGTCGGTTAACGGCTTGGCGGCTGCCAATGAGCCGCCGGTCGTATTGCGCACATGCTTGAGCCGCGATTGCGCCGAAGCGGCGATGCGATAGGCGCCGACCTGAATTTGCCAAGCGCGCGCCTCTTCTGCCTGGGCTGCACGATTGGCCTTGTTGACGGCTTCCGGCGTAGCTCCCCAAGCGGCGGCCAGCCTGTGCTGGCGCTTGGAAATGCCGGATTTGTGATAGGCTTTGGAAGCGCGGCGCATATGGCGTTCAACCAGCGAGACAACACGATTATCGCGCCCGGCGACCGAACGCCCGCCAATGACGACAGCAATCACCCGACGTCCGCCGCGCTCGACAACCGAGGCGATATTATAGCCTGCCGCGCGAATATAGCCGGTCTTCATGCCAATTGCGCCGGGCAGGCGACCGAGCAGGCGATTATGGCTGTAATAGCGTTTGCCGTCATGGTCGAAATGGCGCGCAGTCCAGAAAGGCTCGAAATGCGGAAAGCGTTTGAGCAGCCGCGCCGCCAGCCGCGCCATGTCGCGGGCGGTTGTTTTCTGGCGTTTATTGTGCAGGCCGGAAGCATTGACGAAAACCGTGTCAAACATGCTCAATTGCCGCGCCTTGCGGGTCATTTCGCGGGCGAATTTTTCTTCCGAGCCAGCCATATGTTCGGCGACAGCCGTAGCCACATCATTGGCTGATTTGACAATCAGGGCGCGCACGGCTTCGCGCGCGGTAATTGTGTCGCCCGCCCGCAAGCCCAAGCGGCTGGCCGGTTGTGATGCGGCGTTTTGGGATATTTTGATTTTCGTGTCGGGCTTTAACCGGCCATTTTCAATATCTTGAAACATCAGATAAAGCGTCATTAATTTACTCAATGAGGCCGGATGACGGGCTTGTTCAGCCCGATGCGCTTGCAAAATACGCCCATTATGGGCGTCAATAACGATAGAGGCATAGGGTGGTGCGGCCTGTGCGCTATGCGACATAATGGTCAATGCCGCCAAGCTCAGGCAAATGCCGAGCAAGCCGGAAACTGGCGAAAAACCCCGAAAAATCCGCCCAAATGCCGTTTGCGGCTGTTGTTTTTTCATATTTTTATGTGCCAAAATGAATCACTCCTTAAGCAGAACCTTATCAAGACGGGCTTGCGTTAATAAAGTGCTAACCTACATTGTGTGTATCCTTTTCTTGCACAGGGTTGCAAAAATGGGGCCAAACGGGCCAAATAGAGACCAATTAGGAGAATGATTCACTTGATGGGTTTGGACAGAAAAATCATCGCATCAGGCAGTGAGGAGGGCCAGCCGCCCGACCGCCAATCCGGCACGGTTACACTGACGCGCACCAAGACCAAAAAGCCGTCAATGTATAAAGTGCTGCTGCTTAATGATGACTACACGCCGATGGAATTCGTCGTTTATGTTTTGCAGCGATTTTTTTCAAAAAGCGCGGAAGAATCAACGCGCATTATGTTGCATGTGCATCAAAACGGCGTCGGCATATGTGGCGTATTTACCTATGAAGTCGCGGAAACGAAAGTGTCGCAAGTGATGGACCTTGCAAGGCAGCATGATCATCCGCTTCAATGCACAATGGAAAAAGATTAGGTCGGACAAGTCAGAAGGAGCCATATCGTGCCTGCATTTTCAAAAGAGCTGGAAGACGGACTGCATCGCGCGCTGGTGCTGGCCAATGAACGTCACCATGAATTTTCGACATTGGAACATTTGCTGCTTGCCCTGACCCATGACCCCGAAGCACTGGCTGTGATGGAAGCTTGTGGCGTCAATGTCTCTACTTTGCAGCATAATTTGACCCATTATATCGACAATGAATTGACCGGCTTAATTGTCGATGATGGTGAAGACAGCAAGCCGACCGCAGGCTTTCAGCGCGTCATCCAGCGCGCCGCCATTCATGTGCAATCCTCCGGCCGTGATGAAGTGACCGGTGCCAATGTATTGGTTGCCATGTTTGCCGAGCGCGAAAGCCATGCCGCTTATTTTCTGCAAGAGCAAGAAATGACCCGCTATGATGCGGTGAATTTCATTTCGCATGGTGTCGCCAAAAAGCCCGGTAAATCCGAAACCCGTCGCGTCACCGGTGCAGAAGGCGAAGAGGAGGGCGGCGATAATGTGGCGGAAGGCGAGGCACTGGCCGCCTATTGCGTCAATCTCAATGAAAAGGCACGCAAAGGCCGCGTTGACCCGCTGATTGGCCGCAGCCGCGAAGTGGCTCGCGCCATACAGATTTTGTGTCGGCGCAATAAAAACAACCCGCTATTGGTCGGTGACCCCGGTGTGGGTAAAACCGCCATTGCCGAAGGTCTGGCGCGCAAAATTATCGAAGGCGATGTGCCGGAAATTTTGCAAGATAATGTGATTTTCTCGCTTGATATGGGCGTTTTGCTGGCTGGCACACGCTATCGCGGCGATTTTGAGGAACGCCTCAAACAAGTCATGGCCGAATTGGAGGAAATGCCCGAAGCGGTCTTGTTTATTGATGAGATTCACACTGTCATTGGTGCGGGCGCAACATCCGGCGGGGCGATGGATGCGTCCAATCTGCTGAAACCGGCTTTGCAAAATGGCGGCCTGCGCTGTATGGGGTCAACAACCTATAAAGAGTTTCGCCAGCATTTTGAAAAAGACCGCGCGCTGGCCCGTCGCTTCCAGAAAATTGATGTGGTAGAGCCCAGCGTCGGTGACAGCATTAAAATCCTGCAAGGGCTGAAAAGCGCCTTTGAAGAGTTCCACCAAGTGCGCTACACAAATGACGCGCTGAAAACGGCGGTTGAATTGTCGGCCCGCTATATGGCCGAGCGCAAATTGCCCGATAAGGCGATTGATGTGATTGATGAGGTTGGCGCGTCGCAAAAATTACTGCCCGTATCCAAGCGCAAAAAAACAATCAGCGTCAAGGATATTGAAAATGTCATTGCGACCATGGCGCGGATTCCGCCGAAAACTGTGTCCAAGGATGATACGGAGAAATTGCGCAGCCTTGATGTGTCGCTGAAGCGGGTGGTGTTTGGGCAAGATGCGGCGATTGACGCGCTGTCTTCCTCGATAAAATTATCGCGCGCCGGATTGCGCGAAGCCGACAAACCGATTGGCAGCTATTTATTTTCCGGCCCGACCGGTGTCGGTAAAACCGAAGTGGCACGCCAGCTTGCCTCTATTATGGGCGTTGAATTGCTGCGCTTTGACATGTCGGAATATATGGAGCGCCATACGGTCTCGCGTCTGCTTGGCGCACCGCCCGGCTATGTCGGCTATGACCAGGGCGGTTTGCTGACCGATGGCGTTGACCAAAACCCGCATTGCGTCTTGCTGCTTGATGAGATTGAAAAAGCCCATCCTGATTTGTTCAATGTGCTGTTGCAAGTCATGGATCACGGCAGCCTGACCGATGCCAATGGCCGCAAAGTTGATTTCCGCAATGTGATTCTCATCATGACCACCAATGCCGGCGCCGCCGATATGGCCAAAGAACCTATTGGCTTTGGTCGGGCGCGGCGCGAAGGCGAGGATATGGAAGCGATTAACCGCATGTTCACGCCGGAGTTCCGCAATCGGCTGGATTCGGTGGTGCAGTTTGCCAATCTGCCGGAAGAAGTGGTTGTCCGCGTGGTCGAGAAATTCATTCTGGAGCTGGAAACCCAGCTTGCCGACCGCAATGTGATGATTACCGTCTCCAAACCGGCCATGGATTGGTTGGTCGCGACCGGCTATGACCCGCAAATGGGCGCGCGACCAATGGCGCGGGTGATACAGGAAAATGTCAAGAAACCGCTGGCTGAGGAATTGCTGTTCGGCAAGCTGAAAAATGGCGGCATTGTCGAAGTGACTTTGGGGCGTGACAAAAAACTCGGCTTTAAGTTCAAAAATGACAAGCCGGGCGGCAAGGTGAAAAAAACCGACGAAACGGTAAGTTAACCCTTATTCGCTAGATTGGCGAGGCTTCACAGCTCGGCGCGAATCTTTTCGGCCAGTTCGGAAAGCGCGTCCATATCGGCCATTTCCCGCGCATGAAGGGCCATTTCAAGCCCGTCCTGACGTGGGATAATGTGCAAATGATAATGCGGCACGGTTTGACCGGCGGCTGACCCGTTGAGCTGGGCCAGCATAAAGCCGGGCGCATTGACCGCGCGTTGCACAGCCGGGGCAAGCCTGTGTGCTGTGGTAATGGTGGCTTGGGCTGCAGCCGGAGAAAGGGTTAAAAAATTGGTTGCCGCCTCTTTGGGAATAACAAGAACATGGCCCGGCGCTTGCGGCATAATATCCATAAAGGCCAGCGTTGCGTCATCTTCATAGACTTTGATGCAGGGCATGTCGCCGCGCAGGATTTTGGCGAAGATATTATTGTCGTCATAAGCGTCATCCAATTGCATGGGAGCCTCCCTTGTGCATGCGGTTAAACCGGCCCCATTGTTCACAATAGGTGACGGGCTGGCAAGCCTGTATCGCAGGGGATTTGGTTGACTGGCGGTTTATTCCGGCCTAGCCTTTAGGCTGCATTTGTAAATTTGCGTATTCAAAACAATAATATCAGGAGTCGGATATGCCGCAAAAGCGCGATAAATGGTTTCTTACCGGCAAAATTGGCAGTCAATCGACAGGTCAGGTAAATGGTCATATGCCGCTTGCCGGAAACGGGCATGAAAATCCGCCGCCGCCCGCAGCATCTGGCCCTATATCTGGCCCTATATCTGGCCCTCCCACGCAACCGAAAGCTGCACCATCTCCCGAAACATCGCCGCCTGTCGGCACGGATAATGGGCCAAATAATCAGGGCAATCAGGGCAAGCCTGCGCCGCCGACATCGCGCGTGTTAAGCGATAAGCAGCTCACTGATTTGCGCGCCAATTTGCTCGACCGCAGCCGCGCCGGTGAAGACGGAAATGGTGGTGACAATAACCGCAATGACAATGACGACCAAAATGGGCGCACTGACAATCGCAATGACAATCAATGGCGGCTTTACGGCCCCGACCGGCTGCTGGCCGGTTCTGAGAAAAAACTGGATTGGTACGGCTCTTCCGGCAATGACTATATTGCCGGTGGCGCGGGTAATGACATATTTAATGGCGGCATAGGCAATGACACGCTGCGCGGCGGTGCCGGTGATGACACGCTGCATGGTGAGGAAGGCGATGACCGGCTGGTCGGTGATGCGGGCGATGACACGCTTTACGGCCAATCCGGCGAAGATGTGCTGGAAGGAGGCACGGGTGATGACACGCTTTATGGCGGCAGCGATGATGACACGCTGTCCGGCGAGGGCGGCGATGACCGGCTTGAGGGCGGCTCCGGCAATGACCGGCTCGATGGCGGCGCGGGCGATAATTTCCTCTATGGCGGCTCCGGCAATGATATTCTGGTGGCCGGCACCGGTGCCAATTTCTATTACGGTCAGTCCGGCATTGATACGCTGTCTTATGCCCATATGACGCAAGATTTGATTATCGGTGCGGTGAATATCGGCCTGACCGATATGTTTTCCGATAATTTTGGCAGCTATGCTTACGGGGTTGAAAAAATCGTTGGCGGCGACGGTGATGATGTTCTTATCGGCCGCGACAAGGATGACCAATTATTTGGCAGTGGCGGCGATGACCGGCTGATTGGCCGCAGCGGCAATGATTTATTTGATGGCGGCGAGGGAAATGATGTCGTCGATTACAGCAATTATGTCATTGGCTCGACCAAGCATTTCGCCGTGCAGCTTGATTTGGGCGCAGCGACCAAATATCGCTTTCACAATAATGTTTGGGAAGCCCATGCAAGCGGCAGTTTTGTCCGTGCCTGGCGCGATACGGATGCGGATGGGGTGCAGGAAAGCACGGATGAGTTTCATTATTTGCGCAATATCGAAAACATATATGGCTCGCAGCGCGGCGATGTGCTGGGCGGTAATGACCTCGCCAATGAGCTTTATGGTCTGGCAGGCGATGATGTTATTTCCGGCGGCGCCGGTGACGATGTTTTGATTGGCGGCCTTGGCAATGATGTGATTGATGGCGGCGCGGGAACGGACATTTATAACGCTTCGCACACCAGCCGCGCTGTTACCGTCAATCTGGCCGACAGCACAAAATATCGCCTGCATAATGGCCTGTGGGAGGCGCACAGCACTGGCACTTATATCCGCGTCTGGATTGACACAGACAATAACGGCACAATTGATGCCAATGATGAGTTTGACTATCTCAAAAACATTGAAAAGCTGACCGGTGGTTCCGGCAATGACAGGCTGACCGGTGACAATACGGCCAACCGGCTGACCGGCGGGGCGGGCAATGACACGTTGACCGGCGGTGGCGGCGATGATGTTCTTTCCGGTGGTACGGGCGCAGATACACTCATCGGCGGGGCGGGCAATGACCGGTTTCATATTGCCGATACGGGCAGCCATATGACCGGCTTTGACACAATCACCGATTTTGCCAGTGGCGATTTGCTTGATTTGGGCGCGTCGGCCACCAAAGTTTGGTTCACCAAAACCGCCGGTAAGACTTTTCTCTATGCCGGTAAAAACAATAATAGCGGCCTTGACGGGAGCAAAATTTTTGCAGTGCTGAGCAATGGCGAATTTGCGCTGACGGCGGCGCATTTCGCGCATATTACCGACAATGCCAATGTCATTGAGTTTGTCAATAATGCGCCGACTGGCCTTACCTTGTCCGGCAATAAAACAGTGGCTGAAAATGCCGGTGGTGCGACGATTGGCACATTGTCAGCGACTGACAGCGATATTGGCCAGACATTAACTTTCGCCCTGAGCAATATGAACGGTGACAATCGCTATTTTGAGATTGTCGGCAATACGCTGCGCGTCAAGGCCGGTGCCGGGTTTGATTATGAGGCGGATAACAAATTCAGTGTCTCCGTCACCGTTACCGACAATTTTGGTGCCAGCACCAGCGCGATTTTCACCATTGATGTGACCAATGTCGATGAATCGCAGGCGGCCAATAAAAACAGCAAAGGCACGATAGGTTGGTATGCGACCAAGCCCTCACCGATGACCGATTATGAGGAAGGGCTGCTTTTCGGCTATCATTGGGGCAGTTCAAAACTGGCTTACGGCTTTGATTTCACCTATAGTTTCGGCACACAAAACAGCCATTTTGCCTCCGTCTATAATGACGACCCGGCAATTGATTATATTCTCACGCCAAGCGCGGTATTGAAAAATGCCACGACAGATGCCCTCAAGCTTTTCTCAAGCGTATCGCTGCTTAATTTCACCGAAGTCACCGAAAGCACGGGCGACGACCCCTCGCAAAATGGCAATATCCGCATCACCACCTATGACAATGAATGGGCCGGAAGACCCGGCAGCGGCAATTACAGCTATATTCCGATAAGCGGTGTCGCCCGGGCCGGTGATGTTTTTCTGGCGGCCAGCAACAGCGCAAACAATGAGTTTAATGATGCCACAAAAATGGTTGATGGCTGGTATTACAAGACAACGCTGATACATGAGCTGGGCCATGCGATTGGGCTGGCCCATCCGTTCAGCGATTGGAAAAACAGCCATGCCGATATCACTTATCGCATGACCAATGGGCATGGTATGGAGCATACTTCACTGGCCTATTCAGTGATGAATTATGCCGAAAATATCGGCGATGTGACGCCGAGCGGCTATGCTAATTACAAACACATGCCGACCACGCTGATGATGGATGACATTGCCGCCCTGCAATTTCTTTATGGCGTCAATGAGCAATATAATGATGGCGACACCGGCTATACGCTGTCATCTTTTTCCACCCGTGATTATATTTATGCCTGTATTTGGGACGCGGGCGGCACCGATACTTTCTCATGGAGCGACCAAACAACCAAAGCCAATATCAATCTTGGCGCGGGCAGTTTCAGCTTTTTCGGCAAAATTACCGGGTTGGATGATGATGATTTGGCGACCTTTAACGGCTTGTCCGCCGGTGACGGGCTTTTGGGCATTGCCTATGACTGCTTGATTGAAAACGCAACCGGCGGCAGCGCCAATGACATACTGACCGGCAATGCGCTCGACAATCTGCTGAAAGGCGGCAATGGCGATGATGTGCTGATTGGCTTGGCCGGCAGTGACACATTCACCGGCGGGGCGGGCAATGACAGATTTGTCCTTGAATTGGGCAGTGCCGCGCGCGCCAAAGATGCGGTCACAGATTTTGCTTCCGGCGACAAGCTTCGCGTTGATACGGCCAATGGCAATGAAACCACGCTGACCGCTTTGCAAAATGCTGCCGATATTCGCTGGACGAATGACACCAATGAGGCCACAGGCAGCACCAATAATGCGGCGGTGAATGATACGGTGATTTACTGGAAAAACGGCACGCCTTCAAACAGCGATGATGTGGTCATTATGGTGCTGGAAGATTACACCACCGCGCTGACCATGACCGATTTCGAGATTGTGTGACGGGTTAATTTTGCGGTCGCCGGAACGGTGTATGCTTGCTTAACGCCTCTATTTCGCGGTCAACATAATCGCGCTCGCCATCAAGATAATGCGCCACCGCGTCACGCAAACCCTCATGGGCGATATGATGGGCTGAGTAAATATGATGCGGGGCATAGCCGCGCGCCAGCTTATGCGTGCCTTGCGCGCCCGCCTCAACCCGCGCCAGACCGCGCGCAATGGCAAAATCTATCGCTTGGTAATAGCACAGTTCAAAATGCAGGAATGGGTGGTCTTCCACGCAGCCCCAATTGCGGCCATAGAGCGTGTCGCCGCCGATAAAATTCAGCGCGCCTGCTATGTATCGGCCTTCGCGCCGCGCCATGATGAGCAAAGTTTCTTCGGCCATACGTTGCTGCACCAGCGAGAAAAATTGCCGCGTCAAATAGGGCGTTCCCCATTTGCGATTGCCGGTATCCATATAGAAATGGAAAAACGCATCCCAATGCGCCTCGGTCAAATCGCTGCCGGTCAGCCATTCAACTTCAATGCCGTTTTCCAGCGCGCGGGCGCGCTCTTTTTTCAGATTTTTGCGCTTGCGCGAAGCCAGCGAGGCAAGGAAGTCATCAAAACTGCCATAGCCCTGATTGAGCCAGTGAAATTGTTGGTCGGTGCGGCGCAACAAGCCCTTATCGCCAAGCCGTGTCCATTCATCTTCCGGCAGGAAATTGATATGCAGCGAGGAGGCATCGAGTTTTTCCATCAATGTCAGCGCCCCGGCCAGTAAATTGGTTTCATGGGTTTCTGCCTCCGGCCCCGGCTTGACCAGCAAGCGGCGACCGCCGGCGGGTGTGAATGGCACGGCAGATAAGAGCTTGGGGTAATAACGCCCACCGGCACGGTGAAACGCATCGGCCCAACCATAGTCGAAAATATATTCACCCTGGCTGTGATTTTTCAGATAAAGCGGCATCACTGCCTGCGCCGTGCCTGCGGCGTCTTGCAATACCAAATGCTGCCCCAGCCAGCCCGTATCGGCCACGGCCGAGCCACTATCCTGCAAGGCGCTTAAAAAGGCATGGGCGATAAATGGATTATAGGCAAGGCCAGGCGGGTTGGCGCAAGCATCCCATTCCTCCGCCGATATTTGCGACAAATCGGCCAGCACACGCAGGCTTATGGCAGTGTCATTGGCAGCTTGGCTCACGCTTGCGTCTCATTGCTGGCGGGTTTGATTTCAATCATGGCGTCAATTTCAACCGCCCAGCCCATGGGCAAAGCGGCAACGCCAATGGCAGCGCGCGCATGGCGACCGGCATCGCCAAACAGCGTGACCAGCAATTCCGACGCGCCGTTAATCACCGCCGGTTGATGGGTAAAATCGGACGTTGAATTGACATAGCCGGTCAGTTTGACAATTTGCACAAGGCGCGTGAAATCACCGCCGAGCGCGGCATCCATTTGCGCGATAATGTTCAGCGCGGCAAGTTGGGCGGCGCGGCTGCCATCTTCAATCTCCAGCCCGTCACCCAGCCTGCCGGTAATTGACCCACCGGCAGCCAGCACCGGCCCCTGACCGGAGACCATTAAATAAGAGCCGCTGACCAGATAAGGCAGATAAGCCCCGAAAGCGGTGTTGGCCTGCGGCAGCACAAGGCCGATATCTTCCAGCTTGCGTTCTATGTCGGCTCGTTTCATGGCTGCATCTCCTGTTGGGCATGACCTGGTCTGCACACGGCTTTTGTCAACTCATCATAGGGGGAAAAGCTGCAGCTTTACAGGCTTCTTCCCTTTTTAATGGCATCTTTGCCGAATTTGTCGCGCAAATCATCCATGGCTTGCTCGGCGGCTTTGCGGCGCGATTTGTCAGGGTCGGCCAAATCGGGCGGGTCGGCCATATCGGCATCAACAAGCTGGGCCACGCCAATGCCGATAAGCCGAAAGGCGGTGTCCTTGCGCTCTGCCAGCACTTGCGCCAGAAGCGTTTGCCCGGTCTGGAAAATAATATCGGCAAGCTGGGTCGGGTCGGGCAGAGCGCGATTGCGGGTCAGCGTGGTGAAACGGTCGGTTTTCAGCTTCAGCACAATGGTTTTGCCCGCCATTTGCTTGGCTTTGCAACGTTGGGCGGTGCGTTCGCTCAAGCGCCATAAATGTTTCTCAAGCGCCGCGCGGTCGCGCAAATCTTCCTGAAAAGTGGTTTCGCTGGAAATGCTTTTGGCCGGGCTGAAAGGTTGAACCTTGCGCCGGTCTTCGCCGCGTGCCAATTGCGCCCGCCGCAGGCCAAGACTGTCATAGCGGCGCGCCAGTTCGACATCGGGTATTTTCTGCAATTGCGCGATGGTGCGAATGCCGTCACGCGCCAGCCTTTCCTGCATGGCCTTGCCGACACCCCAAATGGCACTGACCGGCAGACCGGCCAGAAAGCCAAGCGTTTCAGCTTCGCCAATCACCGAAAAGCCGCGCGGCTTGTTCATATCCGAGGCCAGCTTGGCGAGAAATTTATTATGGCTGAGGCCAATCGAGACGGTGATGCCTATCTCGCTTTCAATGCGCTGCGTCAGGCGGACAAGGCTTTCAGCCGGTGTGCCATGATGCAGGCGCTCCGTGCCGCGCAAATCCATGAAGGCTTCGTCAATCGACAAAGGCTCCACCAAGGGCGTCAATTCCTTCATCAGCGCGCGCACTTGTTTGCCTATGCGCGTATATTTATCCATATCGGGCCTAATCACCACCGCATCGGGGCAGGCTTTCAATGCCTTGAACATGGGCATGGCCGAATGGACGCCGTGAATGCGGGCAATATAGCAACAGGTGGAAACAACGCCGCGCCGCCCGCCGCCAATAATCACCGGCTTGTCAGTGAGGTCGGGATTGTCGCGTTTTTCAACCGCTGCATAAAACGCATCGCAATCAAGATGGGCAATGCCGAGCTGCGCCAGCTCATCATGCATAATCATGCGCGGTGAGCCGCATTGGCCACAGCGCGCGCGGGCAGGGGCAGTGACTTGCTGCACGCAAAAACAATCGCGGCATAGGCCGTTAAAGCCCTGCCGGTCAGGAGAGGGGTTGTTGGTCTCCATTGGCTTCAAAATGGCTGATTTTTTCCGAAATCCAGTCATGCGCCTCATGCCAAGCATCAATGCGGGCCGATGCACCCTTTGCCGCGCCAATCAGACCGGCCAATCGCGGGTCGGCGATAAAATGGATGCGGTGAACATGCGGCGCACATTCGGCCACGCTGTCTATATTATGGGGAATATCGTCGAGGAAAAATACTGGCGCGTCAATATGGCGGGTCAGCCAGGCCACGGCAGGGCCTTTCAAGCCGGAGCCGACAATCACCGGATAATCCATGCCATGACGGCTCAGATTGTCAATGCGCGCCTGTTTGGCGGCGGCGGGCAGATTGGTCAGCACAATAATTTGCGCACGCTCTGAAAGCTGCGCCAAAGTGCTGGCCGCATTGTCGGTCGCTTCAATATGCAAGGTTTCGGCGGCGAAAAAATCATCAATCAGATTTGGCACTTCCACCGGCCGGTTGTCGGTTTTCGATTTGATATTGCCGGAAATCGCAAAATTATTCAGGTCAATCCACAAGCCTTGTTGGTCGAGATAATGCTCCAGCCGCGCCATAAAACGCAGCAGCACCTCATCGGCATCGCTGATGATAAGCGGGCGTTTGGGGTCAATTGTCAACCTTTCCAATTGCACCAAAATATCGGGATGGGGTTGTTGTTGCATGTCTCAATTTACTCTTTCATGTCCTGTGCGCCTCTTATGTCCGATGCGCCTCTTATGTCCAATGCGCCTCTTATGTCCAAGGAGGCAGGGCGCCGCCGGGCAGGGCTTGTCGCGCCAGCGCCGGTGTTTCCGGCGGCAAATCATGGGTGGCACAAAAATCGGTCAGCAGAGCTTCATCCGACAGCAGAAAATCCATCACACCGGCCAGCAATTCAGGCTCGGCAGCGCGCGCCATAATATCGCCCGGCCCCATGCCGGACAGGGCGGCAAAGCGATCCATTTGCTCGCTGTCAGCCGCCAGATAAGCCAGCGCCTGCAATGCCATAATTTGAGCCTGTTCCGCGTCCATCAGCACCATCCTGCCGGTAAAACTAGCTGACTCATGACATTCGGCAATAAAAAAGCGCCCCTTGCGGAGCGCCTTACCAAAATCAGCCAATCGCTCGGCTATTTAATTTTGGCTTCCTTAAACTCGACATGCTTGCGCGCGACCGGGTCATATTTGCGCACGACCATTTTATCGGTCATGGTGCGCGCATTTTTTTTGGTCACATAGAAAAACCCGGTGCCTGCCGTGCTTTCCAGCTTGATTTTAACTGTGGTTGGCTTGGCCATTGCTCACATCCTCAATTTCTCAATATGCGCTGCAAAATAGGCATTTGCGGCTTTGTGTCAAGTTTTTTGCCGTTACAAGTCGCTGATAATAGATTTGCCATTGGCAAAGCGAATAAAGGGGGCGGCCATTTTCACCTGCTCGGCGCGCGGGCGGGCAAGGCGCTGCTCGACAATATCGAGTATCATGCGCGTAATCGCCGGTAAATCCAGCTCGCGTGCCTGTTTCAGCGTCAGCCAATGCAAATCGAGCAATTCGCCGGATGCATTGCGTGTGTCTTCCGGGTCGGTGAAAATATGTTCGTCATGCACCATGAAAAACCGCGTATCAAACCGTCTTGTGCGATAGGTGGGGGTAATCGCGCGGGCGATGAAATCAATATCTTGCAAAGGCGGGGTGACGCCATGGTCAAAATAACGCTGCCAGCCCGTATGCCGCGTATTGGGCCGGGCGCTTTCCGGCGTGCCAACAATCAGGCCGGTTTCCTCGAAAGTTTCGCGAATCGCTGCCAAAGCCAGCCCGCGCAGCTTATTGTCGCTGACGCTTTTGCGGGTTTCGCGACGTAGCCTTTGCATTACCGGTTTGGGCAAATCCTGTTGCAGATTAAGCCGCTGGTCTATCAGGTCGAGTCGCCCGCCGGGAAAAACAAATTTATTCGGCATAAATTTATGGGTGGCGGCGCGTTTGCCCATCAAGATTTTCGGTGTCTTGGCCTGGCGCACAATAATCAGCGTCGCCGCCTCTCTCGGGCGCACCGCTTTGGCATTGTCTTCACGATATTCACCGGGCTGTGTCGGCGTATTGCCATAGCGTTTTAATTTTGAATTTTTACTCATTTTCTCTCCCATCTCCCTGCCGCCTATTTTGCTCATGCGCGAAGCCATGCATGCGCAAAGCCCATTGCAGGCCGACAATAGCACCTTTAACCAGCGGCAGCGATATAAGGCTGACGATTATCGATAAGGCGCAAAACAATATCGCATGGACATAAAGCGGCGGTGTATAGGCGCGTTCAACAATCAACGCCACCGGTATAATAACATGGCCGACAATAAAAATCGTGAAATAAGGCGGGGCGTCATCAGCCTCATGGCCGCCAAGATGCAATCCGCATGAAGGGCATGTGTCGCTGACTTTCAAATAGGCGCGAAACATGGCAGCCGGCGCATTGCAGGCCGGGCAATGGCCGCGCGCGCCGCGCCACATGGCTTGCCTTCTATTGCGTGTTTCCTGCATCGGCGTTTCCGGTGTCACCGGCGTCTCCCTTTTTTGCGGCCCGGCTTCAGCGCGGCACGGCGGCTGCGCGGATGGCCGCTGGTGCGGCGCTTGCCGCCGCCTGACCGGTCAATAGTGCCACCGTCAACCAGCGAAAACAACAAGCCGCCCTGTATCGGCATGGCTTCTTCCAGACAAATCTCAACCTCATCGCCAAGGCGGAATGTCAGGCCGGTTGTGCCGCCGGTCAGGCTCATTTTGTCATCATCGACGAAAAACCGTTCTGCGCCAAGCTGCGCCATTGGCACCAAACCATCGGCGCCGCTTTCGTCAAGTTTGACAAACAAACCGGCGCGCGACAGGCCGGAAATCCGCCCGGTGAAATTTTCGCCCTGACGCTTGGCCATATAGGCCGATAGATAGCGGTCGGCTGCCGTGCGCTCGGCCAGCATGGCGCGCCGCTCCGTGGCTGATACCGCCTCGGCGATATTTTGCAGACGCGCTTGCTCGGCATCTGATTGGCCGTCATGGTCTGGCTTGGGGCCCAATTTCAAAGCGCGGATAAGGGCGCGATGGACGGTCAAATCGGCATAGCGGCGAATGGGTGAGGTAAAATGCGCATAGCGGCCAAGATTAAGCCCGAAATGGCCGATATTTTCCGTGTGATAAACGGCTTGCGCTTGCGTGCGCAAAACCGCTTCGGAAATGGTCGGATGATGGCCGCCTGCTTCGGCGCGTTGCATAACATTATTAAACAAGCGTGGCAGCAGATTTTCGCCAAGATTAAGACGCACACCAAGCGGTCTGATAAAATCGGACAAAGCGCGCACGCGCTCCGGGTCGGGGGAATCGTGAATCCGGTAAATCAGCGGGCATTTGTGTTTTTCCAAAGTTTGCGCAGCGCAGACATTGGCCGTCACCATCATTTCCTCAATCAACCGATTGGCTTCAAGCTGCGGCGGGGTATAGATGCGGGTGATTTTGCCCTTGTCATTCAACTCAATGCGCCGTTCAGGCCGGTTAATCAGCAAGGGCGCGCGGGCGTCGCGGGCGTTTGCCATGCATTGATAGGCACGCCATAAATCCTGCAAAATCGGCAATATGGCGTCGGCGACATCCGGCGTGGCAGCTTCATTGCCAGCCTCAAAACTGTCAAAGGCGGTTTGCGCTTGGCCATAGCTTAACCGCGCCGCCGAGCGCATCATAGCGCGGTGAAAGCTGTGTGATGTTTTGCGCCCATCCGCTCCTATCACCATACGCAGCGCCATACAGGGGCGGGTTTCGCCTTCGCGCAGCGAACATAAATCAGTGGACAGGCGTTCGGGCAGCATTGGCACGACGCGGTCGGGCATATAGACCGAATTGCCGCGCTTGGCGGCTTCGCTGTCCATCGCGCTGCCGGGTGTCACATAGGCGGCGACATCGGCAATCGCTACCCAGACAATATGCCCGCCCGCATTGCCAGGGTCAGTGTCGGCCTCGGCGTAAACCGCATCGTCATGGTCGCGTGCATCAGCCGGGTCAATGGTGACAAAGGGCAGGCCGGTCAGGTCTTCGCGTCCGGTAAAATCTGCCTCCTCGACAGTTGCCGCTTCGCCAAGCACTGTGTCGGGAAAATGCGTCGGCAAGCCCTGTTCGGCAATTGAGATAAGCGAAAACACATTGGGGGCGTCGGATTTGCCGATATTTTCAATGATTTTCGCCATTTTCGGGCCGCTGCGCCGCGCCGCGATTTTTTCGCCGACCACGACATCGCCATTTTCGGCTGTGTGGGCGTCGGGGATTTTATAGCCATAGCGTTCGCGCCTGTCGACCGGCTCCAGCCACCAGCCATCGGCGTGTTCGCGCATCACGCCAATCACTGTCCCGCCGCTTTCATTCAATTGCCGAATGATACGCGCCTGATAAACCGGCCGCGACGCACCATCTTCCTCTTGCATGTTACGCGATTTATCGGTCAGGCGCGCCAGTGCTGTGTCGCCGGGCAAAAGGGCGGGGCGGCGCACTCTTATGCGCCCGCGCGGTGGCTTTTCGTCGATATAAATAATCGCATGCTCAGGCCCGTCAAGCAGCGTGCCTTCCTGTATCGCATGAGCAACAAGCCGTCCGCTTTTGGTTTGGCCGGTCACGCGCACCACGCAAACCGGCGGTAATTCACCGGGCAAGCGCATGCCGGATTTGCGTGCGCCCTCCAACAAGCCCTCGGCTGCCATTTCGCGCAATAATTGTTTCAAGCCGATACGGTCGGCGCCTTTAATATGAAAAGCACGGGCGATTTCTCGTTTGCCGACTTTGCTGTTTTGCGCGTTCACAAACTCCAATATGGCTTCGCGCGTCGGAATATCCGCCAAAAAATACTCCCTAGCCGGTCTTGCGCTTGGCGGCGGCTTTTTTGCGCGCCGGTTTTTTGGTTGTGCCTTTGGCAATGCGCGCGGCAATCAGTTCCAATCCGCGCTCCAGCGTCACCGATTCGGGGGCTTCATCCTTGGGAATTGTCGCATTCACCTTGTCATATTTGACATAAGGCCCGAAACGACCATCCAGCACACGCACCGGTTTGCCATCATCGGGATGTTCGCCCAGCTCTTTAATCACACTGCCACCGGCTGCGCGCGCGCCGCCCTTGGCTTTGCGCTCGGCGAGAACCGTAACGGCGCGGTTAACGCCAATCTCAAACACTTCATCGGGCGTTTCCAGACTGGCCGACATTTTACCGGCTTTCACATAAGGCCCATAGCGGCCAATATCGGCGGTAATCATATCACCGGTTTCCGGATGCGGGCCGATATTGCGCGGCAGGGATAAAAGCAGCAAGGCATAATCCAGCGTCATCTCTGCCGGTGTTTTGCCTTTGGGGATGCCGGCACGTTTGGGTTTTTCTTCCTGCTCTGCCGCCTCACCAAGCTGGATATAAGCGCCAAAGCGACCATCCTTAATATGCACATCCATGCCGGTTTCAGGGTCTTGGCCGAGTATGCGTTCAATATCGCCCTGCTCGGCTGAGGCGCCGGTAAACTGGCGGGTGAAGCGACATTCGGGATAGCGCGTGCAACCGACAAATGCACCAAATTTGCCGGTTTTCAGGCTTAATTGCCCATCCGCGCATTTCGGGCATTGGCGCGGGTCACCTTGCCCTGTATCTTTGAAAATATGCGTGCCGAGAACCTCGTTCATCGTGTCGAGAACGTCGGTATTGCGCATTTCCAATGTTTGCTCGACTGTGGTGTGGAAATCCGACCAGAAGCGGGCCAGCACATCCTTATAGCTCATTTGCCCGTCCGACACTTTGTCGAGATCGGTCTCCAGCCCGGCCGTGAAGTCATATTGCACATAGCGTTCGAAGAAATTCTCAAGAAAGGCTGTTACCAACCGGCCCTTATCTTGCGGAATGAAGCGGTTTCTGTCCATCACCACATAATCGCGCTCGCGCAATACTGACAAAACGCTGGCATAGGTGGAGGGGCGGCCAATGCCCAATTCTTCCATGCGCTTGACCAAAGTCGCCTCGCTAAAGCGCGGCGGCGGCTCGGTGAAATGCTGTTCCGGCGATATTTTGAAGACTGACAATGCTTCGCCTTGCTGCACAACAGGCAGGCGCAGGTCTTCTTTTTCATCCTTGGTGTCGTCGCGCCCTTCTTCATAAAGCTTGAGGAAACCGGCAAAAGTGACCACAGAGCCGGTCGCGCGCAAGGCTGTTTGCCCATCGCGCGAGGCAATGTTTATTGTGGTGCGCTGCAAGCGGGCATTTTCCATTTGCGAGGCCATTGTCCGCTTCCAGATAAGCTCATAGAGCCGCGCTTGGTCTTTGTCGAGATAAGCGCCCACCTCATCGGGTCGGCGCGCCAAAGATGTCGGCCTGATGGCTTCATGCGCTTCTTGCGCATTGGCCGCTTTGGTTTCATAGATACGGGGCTTTTCCGGCAGATAGTCTGCCCCGAAATCAGCGCCAATCACATTGCGGGTTTCGCTAATCGCTTCG
The DNA here is from genome assembly GCA_049597955.1 of Parvibaculales bacterium. Classification (GTDB taxonomy): domain Bacteria; phylum Pseudomonadota; class Alphaproteobacteria; order RS24; family RS24; genus JAYPAN01. The sequence goes on along the minus strand of JBMYND010000007.1, from coordinate 54,803 downwards.
GGTGCCATTTGCGTCCCGTCCGTCCGCATATAGGTAATGAGCCCGGTTTCCTCGCCATTTATGGTAACGCCCTGATAGAGCAATTGCGCGACCTGCATGGTGCGCTTGGCATTAAAGCCAAGCTTGCGCGCGGCTTCTTGTTGCAATGTGGAGGTGGTGAAAGGTGCGGCCGGTTTTCTTTGTGTCGGTTTGCTTTCAACTTCTTCAATAGTGAAATCAGCTTCGGCAATGGCGGTTTCGGCGGCGCGGGCTGCTGTTTCATCGGGCAGCGAAAATTTGTCGAGTTTTTCGCCCTTATGGCGCACCAGTCGCGCCGGCAGCATATCGCCGGACGGGGTTTTGAAATCGGTATCTACTGACCAATATTCGCGGGCGATAAATTGGTCAATTTCCAATTCGCGCTCGCAAATCAGCCGCAGGGCGACCGATTGCACCCGTCCTGCCGAGCGTGAGCCGGGCAGTTTGCGCCATAAAACAGGCGACAGGTTAAAGCCGACCAAATAATCCAGCGCGCGGCGCGCCAGATAGGCATCGACCAGCCTTTCATCAATTTGGCGTGGTTTGTCCATCGCATCGAGAATCGCGTTTTTGGTAATCGCATTAAACACGACGCGGCAGACCGGCTTGTCTTTCAGCACGTTTTTTTTGCGCAAAACTTCCAGCACATGCCAGCTAATCGCTTCGCCTTCGCGGTCAGGGTCGGTGGCCAGCACCAATCGGTCAGCCGATTTTACCGCTTTGGCAATTTCCGACAGTCTTTTGCGCCCGTCGCCGCTTTCTTCCCAGAGCATGGCGAAATCATTGTCCGGGTCAACCGAGCCATTTTTTTCCGGTAAATCGCGGACATGGCCGAAAGAGGCCAAAACCGTGAAGTTTGACCCCAAATATTTGTTTATGGTTTTGGCCTTCGCCGGAGATTCAACGATGACGACGTCCATGAAATAGCCTTTCACGCATGCTGTTGGGCGCATGATATGGTCAAAACGGGGGCATGTGTCAAATGCTTAAGCACTGCCAAGCCGCCTTCAAATGCCAAAAACCATCGCATGAAAGGGGTAAATCCGCGTCATTTTATCCAATCAGCGACATTTGCCCGCTGGCCTCATAATGCAGTCTGCCGGTCAAATCGAGTTCCAGCAAAACCAGATGCACTTGCGAAACACTGGCCCCGGAACGTTCGACCAGCTCATCAACCGAGACCGGCACCGGCCCCATCAGGGCGATGATTTCTTGCCTTTGCGTATCACTTATATCGGCGGGCGGCAAAACCGGGCGGGCCGGTTGTTGTTTTGACTTTGTTTCCAATTGCCGGTTTTCAATCAAGGGCAGGATGACATCAAGCACGTCATCAATATTTTCTACCAAGGCTGCGCCCTGTCGTAATAAATGATTGCTGCCATGACAGCGCATATCCAAGGGCGACCCCGGCACGGCCATGACTTCGCGGCCATATTCACCAGCCATGCGGGCGGTAATCAGCGAGCCGGAACGCCGCGCCGCTTCAACCACAATCACGCCGAGCGACAGGCCGGCAATAATCCGGTTGCGTCGCGGGAACAGGCTGGCTTGCGGTGCGGTGTTGGGCGGGTTTTCACAAATCACCAACCCCTGCGCCATAATGGCTTCCTGCAATTCGGCATGTTCGGGCGGGTAAATATGCCCAATGCCATTGGCCAAAACGGCAATTGTGCCATGCGCGAGGCTGGCTTGATGGGCTGCTTGGTCAATGCCGCGTGCCAGGCCGGAGATGACTATCATGCCGCGTCCGCCCAAAGCTGCCGCCAGTCTTTCGGTGATTTTGCGACCGGCGGCCGAGGCATTGCGCGCGCCGACCAAGGCAATAATCGGTTTTGTCAGCAATTGGGCATGGCCAAACAGGGCCAGCACAGGCGGGGCGTCGGGAATCTCGCCAAGCGGGGCAGGGTAGTCCTTGCTGCCATGCACAATATATTTGCCGCCCATAGCCTCGGTCGCCCGCAATTCGCTTATGGCGGCTTTGACCGATATTGGTTTGAGCGGTCTTTTGCGCCCGCCACGCACCGACAAATCCGGCAATGCCGCAAGCGCGCTTGCTGCGTCGGGGTAAAGCTGCATCAATCTTTGAAAAGTAATTGGGCCGATTTGTTCGGTGCGCGCCAGTCGAATAAAATTCACCAATTCATCTTCGGTCATATTCCGTCCTTATTGTTTTTGCTCAGCCCTTTACGGGCTTGTTATTATTCCCGCAAGCGCGGCGGGTATAAGCCGTCAGGCAGCACTGCCAATGCGCGGCTCAGTGCCTGCGCGCAGGCGGGCAATGTTTTCCCGATGCGCCCAAAGCGCAATCAGCACCATTATGCCAAAAGCCATGGCGGCGTCATATTCGCCAAGAAACCAGAGAAAAAACGGCGTCACAAGCAGCGCGACTATCGCCGCCAAAGACGACCGACGACCGATAAGCGCGGTCGCAAGCCAGATAAGCAAAAAGGCCAGTCCGGGCAAAGGCGACAGCGCCAGAATCAGGCCGATAAAAGTGGCCACACCCTTGCCGCCCTTAAAGCCCAGCCAGACCGGAAAAACATGGCCGCAAAAACAGGCCAGCGCGGCAAGATAAACGCCGCTGCCGCCGACAAGAATATCGGCGATATAAACCGCCAGCACGCCCTTGCCCGCATCGGCCAATAAAGTCAGCGCGGCCAAGCCTTTGCTGCCGGTGCGCAAAACATTTGTCGTGCCGATATTGCCGGAGCCGATGTCACGAATATCGCCCTTGCCAGCGGCCCGTGTCAGCACCAAACCGGAGGGAATGGAGCCAATCAGATAGCCGCCAAGAACAACCAATAAAATCACCAAACCATCTGCCATTTTTCTCTCTCTTACGCCCCCTTAATTTAATCGGAGGTCACTTTTTTGCCAGCCAGATAGAGCGCCTGCACAATGCCTTGCAATTGGCGGCCTTCAATCGCTGAGTTCTGCGATTTGGATTTCAGCCTGTCGGCATCAATCACCCAAGGCGCCTCAATATCGACAATCGCAAAATCCGCCTTGGCGCCGATTTGCAGACCGCCCGCTTGCAGCCCCAAAAGCGCCGCCGGACGCGAGGTCACACATCCCAATAAAGTCAGCAAATCAGAATTAGTGCTGTGATGCAAGCTCAACACAGTGGCCAAAAGCGTTTCAACGCCGACCGTGCCATAGGCAGCTTGGGCGAAAGGCTGGCGTTTGGCCTCTACATCTTGCGGGTTATGGCCGGACACAATCACATCAATTGTGCCATCTTCAATACCGGCCAGCAAAGCCAGCCGGTCGGTTTCGCTGCGCAAGGGCGGGTTTAATTTGGCAAAAGTGCGATAATTCTCCACGTCATTTTCATTCAGCATTAAATGAGTGGCTGATACGGAACAACTGATATTCAAGCCGCCTGCTTTGGCAGCGCGTATGGTTTCCACACTGTCAGCGGCTGAGATTTGCGCCACATGATAGCGCCCGCCGGTAATCGCCAGCAGCCGCAAATCGCGGTCAATAATGGCTGTTTCCGCCGCCACCGGAATACCGGCAAGGCCAAGCCGTGTCGCCAATTCGCCTTCATGCATGACACCGGCGCTTTGCAGATTTTGATCCATCGCATGTTGCATGACCAGCGCATTGAAAGGCGCGGCATAAGCCAGCGCCCGACGCATGGTCAGCGCATTCATCACTGCCCGGTCGCCATCGGTAAAGGCCACCGCGCCTGCCTCCAGCAACAGGCCAAATTCGCTCAAAGCTTCGCCATGGCAGCCGCGCGTAATGGCCGCCATTGGGTAAATATTGACTTTGGCCGTGGCGCGCGCGCGCCGCCGGATGAAATCAACCAATGCTGCCTCGTCAATCACCGGGTCGGTATTGGGCATGACAACCATATGCGCAACGCCGCCTGCGGCTGCCGCATTGGAGGCGGTCGCCAAAGTTTCCTTATGTTCCGCGCCCGGCTCGCCGGTAAAGACTTGCATATCCACAAGGCCGGGGAGTATCGCCAGCCCGTTGCAATCTTGCCTGTCTATATTATCGGGCAGGGTGATATTTTCCCCAATGGCAGCAATACGTCCATCTTGAACCACCAAGCTGCCAAGGCAATCCAGCCCGCTTGCCGGGTCGAGCAGCCGGGCATTGATATAGGCGCGGTCATGTTTGCTCATTGCGCGCCTCCCTTATTTGGAAGATTGGCGGCCAGTGCTTCCAGCACCGCCATGCGCACGGCGACACCCATTTCCACCTGGTCGCGTATCAGGCTGATATCCGGGTCATCGGCCAAGAGGCTGTCAATTTCCACGCCTCTGTTCATCGGGCCGGGATGCATAACCAGCGCATCCGGCTTGGCATGGGCCAGCTTGTCGCGGTCAAGCCCGTAAAGATGGTAATATTCCCGCACGGAAGGAATAAGCGCACCGCTCATACGTTCGCTTTGCAGGCGCAGCATCATTACAATATCGCACCCGGCAAGCCCTTCGCGCATGTCATGGAAGACGCGTGCGCCCAGTGCTTCAGCACCTGCCGGTATCAGGGTTGGCGGGCCGATAAGATGCACGCTCGCCCCCATGCGATTGAGCAGCAGCAAATTGGAGCGCGCGACCCGCGAATGGGTGATGTCGCCGCAAATCGCCACCCGCAAGCCTTCAAGGCGACCAAGCCGGCGGCGTATGGTCAGCGCGTCAAGCAATGCCTGGGTTGGGTGTTCATGTGCGCCGTCACCGGCATTCAGCACCGCGCAAGAGACTTTTTGGGCAAGCAGGGCGACCGCGCCACTGTCACCATGGCGGACAACCAGCAAATCCGGATGCATGGCGTTCAGCGTCACGGCGGTATCAAGCAATGTCTCACCCTTATTTACCGCCGAGGCTGCGACGGACATATTCATCACATCGGCACCAAGGCGTTTGCCGGCAAGCTCGAAAGAGCTTTGCGTGCGGGTGGAGCTTTCAAAGAAAAGATTGATTTGCGTGCGTCCGCGCAGCACCGCCGTTTTCTTGTCAAGCTGTCGGTTTTGTTCGACATAGCTGTCGGACAAATCAAGCAAATTGGTGATATCAGAAACGGAAAGGCCTTCAATCCCCAGAAGATTGCGATGGGGGAATGTAAAACTTGGTGGGCGCTGGCTCATCAAAGCCAAATCTATAGGCTAGAGAGCGAGTCGTGGCAAGCGGATTATCAATTATTCAGATAATCCAGCACGCCTTGAAGAATGAAAGCGGCGGCCATTTTATCTATCACTGTGGCGCGTTTGGCGCGGCTGGTATCGGCGGCCAGCAAAGTGCGCTCAACCGCGGCAGTGGACAGGCGCTCATCCCACAGCAAAACCGGCAGGGTGGGGAAATTGTCCAATTGCGCCAGATTGCGGATAAAGGCGCGGGTCGCCTGCACGCGCGGGCCTTGCGAGCCGTCCATATTCAATGGCAGGCCGACCACCAGCCCGCCAATATCTTGCTGGGCAATAATGTCGGCCAATTGCGCGGCATCCAGCGAAAATTTCTTCCGCCTTATTGTGTCAAAAGGCGTGGCGATTTGATGGCCGGTATCGGCAATCGCCAGACCAATTGTCTTGCTGCCCAAATCCAACGCCATCAGCCTTTGGCCTTTTGTCAGACTTTCCTTGAGACGCTCTGCCGTTTCGACCATTTCCATAATGCTTGGTAGCATGAAAAATCGGGCAAGCCTATTGCTGCGCAGATATTGATTGGCAACATATTGCGATAAGAGACAGGCTTTGCTAGTTTCCGCCCACGTTTTATATCTGAAAAGGCTTGAATATGTCGGTTGACGAAACAATGGTGCGCCGCATCGCGACATTGGCGCGTATCGGTGTGGGCGACGAGCAATTGCCCGGTCTGGCAAAGGAATTGTCTTCCATTCTCGATTTTGTAGAACAATTGAACGAATTGGACACGCAAGGGGTTAAGCCGCTGACCTCGGCGGTTGAGGCAACAATGCGGATGCGTGATGATGTCGTTAATGATGGCGGCTATCCGGATGCGATATTGGCCAATGCGCCGGAACGCGATGATGATTATTTCGCTGTGCCGAAAGTGGTTGAATAATGGGTGATTTGACTGAGCTGAATCTGGCCGAGGCACGCGACGGGCTGGCCAAAAAAGAGTTTACCGCAAGCGAGTTGACGCAAGCCCATCTGGAAGCCGTGGCAGCCTCCGCCCCGCTTAACGCCTTTGTGTTGGAAACCGCCGACAAGGCGCTGGCAATGGCAGCAGAAAGCGACACGCGCTTGGCGGCCGGCACAGCCCGCCCGCTTGAGGGGCTGCCGATTGGCGTGAAAGACTTGTTTTGCACCAAGGATGTCCGCACCACAGCCTGCTCCAATATTCTCGACGAATTCACCCCGACTTATGAAAGCACGGTGACGCAAAATCTTTGGAATGATGGCGCGGTGATGCTCGGCAAGCTGAATAATGACGAATTTGCCATGGGGTCGAGCAATGAAACCTCGCGCTTTGGGCCAGTGGTCAATCCGTGGCGTGGCGCGGATGGACAAAACCTTGTGCCGGGCGGCTCGTCCGGCGGCTCATCGGCGGCAGTGGCGGCGCATTTGGGTGTTGCCGCCACCGCGACCGATACTGGCGGTTCGATTCGCCAACCGGCGGCTTTTACCGGCACGGTTGGCATGAAGCCAACCTATGGGCGCTGCTCGCGCTGGGGCATTGTGGCTTTTGCTTCCTCGCTTGACCAGGCTGGCCCGATTTGCCGCAATGTGCGCGATACAGCGATTATGTTGTCGTCCATGTCGGGCTTTGATGCCAAGGACACAACCAGTATTGACCGGCCCGTGCCGGATTATGAAGCGGCGCTGACCGGTGATATTCGCGGGTTGAAAGTCGGGATACCGAAAGAATATCGCGTCGATAATATGCCCGCCGAAATTGACGCGCTTTGGCAACAGGGCATTGACTGGCTGCGCGCCGCCGGTGCGGAAATTGTCGATGTGTCGCTGCCCCACACCAAATATGCGCTGCCCGCCTATTATATTATCGCCCCGGCCGAGGCGTCTTCCAATCTGGCGCGCTATGACGGCGTGCGCTATGGCGCGCGCAAGGCGGGCATTGATTTGGAAAACATGTATGCCGGCACGCGCGCGGCAGGTTTTGGCGAGGAGGTGACGCGGCGTGTGATGATTGGCACTTATGCGCTGTCCGCCGGTTATTATGACGCTTATTACATTAAAGCCCTGCAAGTGCGGCGTTTGATTGCCGAAGATTTTGCTTCGGCCTATGAAAAATGCGATGTGCTGCTGACGCCGACCACGCCGTCGGCGGCGTTTCCGATTGGCGGCAAAGTCGATGACCCGTTGGACATGTATTTGAATGATGTGTTTACCGTAACCGTCAATCTGGCCGGTCTGCCGGGTATTTCCGTGCCGGCCGGGCTGGATAAGGATGGCTTGCCATTGGGGCTGCAATTGATTGGACAGGCTTTCGGCGAAGAGGCCTTGCTGCGCGTTGCCGGAGTGATGGAAGAGGCGGCAGGGTTTACCGCGCGGCCACAAATATGGTGGAAAGACCAATGAGCGAGACAGGCGGAACAAATAATCTGATTGGCGGGGCCACCGGCGATTGGGAGATTGTGCTGGGATTGGAAGTGCATGCGCAAGTGACCTCCAATGCCAAATTGTTTTCCGGCGCGGCGACCGAATTTGGCGCAGAGCCAAATGCCCAAGTCTCGCTGGTTGATGCAGCCATGCCGGGCATGTTGCCGGTGATTAACATGAAATGTGTCGAACAGGCCGTGCGCACCGGCTTGGGGTTGAAAGCGCAAATCAATCTGACATCGGTTTTCGACCGCAAGAATTATTTTTATCCCGACCTGCCGCAAGGCTATCAAATCTCGCAATTCAAACAGCCCATTGTCGGCGAGGGTGAGATTGAAATTGATTTGGATGATGGGGAAGTGAAAAAAGTCGGTATTGAGCGGCTGCATTTGGAGCAGGATGCGGGCAAGTCATTGCACGACCAGCATCCGGAGCAGAGCTTTGTCGATTTGAATCGCTCCGGCGTGGCGTTGATGGAAATTGTCTCGCGCCCGGATATGCGCTCGGCGGCTGAAGCACAGGCTTATGTCAAAAAATTGCGGGCGATTTTGCGCTATCTCGGCACATGCGACGGCAATATGGAGCAGGGCAGCTTGCGGGCTGATGTCAATGTTTCCGTGCGCCGCCCCGGCGACGCGCTCGGCACGCGCTGTGAAATCAAAAATGTCAATTCGATACGCTTTATCGGCCAAGCCATTGAATATGAAGCACGCCGCCAGATTGATTTGATTGAAGATGGCGGTGAAGTGAAGCAGGAAACCCGCCTGTTTGACCCGAAAAGCGGCAAGACGCGCGCCATGCGCTCAAAGGAAGAAGCGCATGATTATCGCTATTTCCCCGACCCGGATTTGCTGCCGCTGACATTCTCGCAGGAATTTGTTGATGATATTGCCGCCGGTCTGCCGGAATTGCCGGATGACAAAAAGGCGCGCTTTATGGCCGATTATGGCCTGTCGGCCTATGATGCCGGCATTCTGGTTGCCGAGGCAGAAAACGCCGCCTATTTTGAGGCGGCGGCGCAAGGCCGCGACGCCAAGGCGGTGGCCAATATGGTGGTCGGCAGCCTGTTTGCCGGTCTCAACAAAGCCGGTCTGGCCATTGCTGACAGCCCGGTATCGCCACAGCAATTGGGCGGCTTGGTTGATTTGCTGGCCGATGACACAATTTCCAGCCGGATTGCCAAGGATGTGTTCGAGCTGATGTTTGAGGACGGGCCGTATCAGGGGCGCGATGCTGCCGATATTGTCGAGGAAAAAGGGCTGAAACAAGTCACTGATACCGGCGCGATTGAAGCGGCGGTGGACGAGGTGATTGCTGCCAATCCTGACAAGGTAGAACAGGCCAAGGCCAAACCCAAAATGGCCGGTTGGTTTGTCGGTCAGGTGATGCAGGCAACCGGCGGCAAGGCCAATCCGCAAGCGGTCAATAAATTGGTGATTGCCAAGCTGGGCCTTGACGAGGACGCCTAAGCGCCCATGCCGCATTTGGTGATATTTTTTGCCCTGTCATTTGTCGGTTTGCTGGCCTCCTGCATGGTCGGCTAGCGGCGCTGGCCCTTGCGTTTTTTCGGCAATCTGGTCATCGCCTGATAGGTCAGCGGCCACATATCTTGGCGCAATGTTGTGCGATGCGGCACAATTTGCGTCATAAACAAAGCGATTAAATCATTTTGCGGGTCAATCCAAAAAATGGTTCCTGCCGCACCGCCCCAGAAATAGCTGTCTTTGGGCATTATCAGGCCGCTTTTTGACTGGTCGGTAATGACCCCAAAGCCCAGCCCGAAGCCAATGCCCGGTTTGGGCATAATAGATGTGACGCGCTGGGAAGCCTTAATCTCACCAAGCGCATCATGGCGCATCATCTCGACCGATATGGGTGACAAAATAGGCACATCGTCCAATTCACCGCCATTGAGCAACATGCGGGCGAAGCGCAAATAATCATCCGTGGTCGATACCAGGCCGCCACCGCCGGACTGAAATTGTGCGTCCGGCTGATAGGTTTCCAGCAAAGCGTCGGGCGCCGGCTCAAAGCCCGGCCCTGTCGGTTGGGCGAACAGCCCTTTATCGGCAAATTGGCTCGGTATGCCGACCGGTGAATACAGGGTTGCAATCCGGTCGCGGCTGTCGGCCTGATAGGTGAAACCGGTATCTTTCATGCCCAGCGGGTCGAACAGGCGGGTTTTCAAAAAAGCGCCAAATGACATGCCGGAAGTCACTTCGACAAGGCGCCCCAGCACATCTGTTGAGACGCTGTAATTCCATTGCGTGCCGGGGTCGGCGCGCAGGGGCAATTTGCCAAGCCTGTCAACAAATCCCTGCAAATCCATCCCGTCACTCAATTCAAACCCTTCTTGGCGATACAGGGCGCCGACCGGTGTTGGGTCAAACAAGCCATAGGTGAAGCCCGAACTATGGGTCAGAACATCATGGATGGTGGGTTGGCGCGTGGCTTGGCGCGTGGGCGGATTGCCAGTGCCATTTTTGGCATCATAGACCCGTAAATCGGCCAATTCGGGGATATATTTGGCGATTGGCTCATGCAGCAGAAACTTGCCTTCCTCAAACAGCATCATTACCGCCACTGAGGTAATCGGCTTGCTCATGGAGAAAATGTGGAAAATCGTATCGGCTTTTATCGGCTTTTGCGCCGCAATGTCCTGATAGCCCCAATTGCGCTCATAAACAATCTCGCCACCTTGATATATCACAGCGCGTGCGCCCGGCATTTCGCCATTGTCAAATGCGGCTTGATAATGGGCGTCAATGCGCTCAAGGCGCGCCTCGTCAAAACCGGCGCGCTGGTTGGCTTGCCATCTTTCGACAAATATAATGGTAAAAAAAACGGCCCAGACCGCAATGGCTATGCCAAGGGGAAGCCAATCACGTATTCTCATTTTTCCTCCCGCGGCTATGCCCGCTTATTGGCCTTGGAATTGCGCCTCCCGCTTTTCATTGAAGGCCGCCACGCCTTCGCTGAAATCGCGGCTGCGCCCTGCCGTTCTTTGCGCCATGCGCTCATTGTTCAATTGTTCTTCATAGCTGGCATCAACGCTCGACCACAGCAATTCGCGTATCATGCCCAATGACATCGGGCCCTTGGCCAATTCCTGCGCCAGGCTTTTGGCGTCATCCATCAATGCGTCATCTTCACTGACGCGATTTATCAGCCCCCATTCCAATGCCGTCTCTGCCGGCAGGCGCTCGCCCATTATCGCCAATTCGCGGGCGCGGGCCATACCGATAATACGCGGCAGCAAATAGGTCGCGCCGCCATCCGGCACAAGGCCAATGCGGCGGAAAGCTTGCAAGAAAAAGGCAGATTTGCCGGCAATTATCATATCGCCCATCAATGCGAAACTCATGCCGACACCGGCGCATGGCCCGTTTACGGCTGACACAATCGGGCAGTGCAAATTGCGCAACCGCCGCAGCAATGGGTGATAGACGCGCTCCAGCCCGGCACCGGCATCCGGCTTGGTGTTGGATTTGCGTGCCGCATCATCCGCGCCATTGCCATCCATCCGCGCCACATTGGCCCCGGCGCAAAAGCCGCGCCCGGCCCCGGTCATGATAAGGCAGCGCACAGTATTTTGCGGGTCTTCAATCACATCGAGCGCCTTGTCGAGACTGGCCAACATGGGCTCCGACATGGCATTGAGATTGTCGGGGTCGTTAAATGTCAGCGTGGCAACCGCCCCGTCCAATTCCAGTTTCAGAAGGTCAAATTCCATTACTTGTCTCCCCGCATGGCGCGCAATTGCTCGGTTTCCACTGTTCGGAAATCCGGCTTGCGCTTTTCAATAAAGGCTTTCACCCCCTCGGCAAAAACCGGCTGATTGCAATAATGATGCTGCATGTTTTTCTCATAATCAAGCTGTTCGTTAAAACTATGGGTCAAGGCGTGGTCATGCGCCCGCACCGATGCTTTAATGCCGGTAATGGCGCTTTCAGCGAAGCGCGCCGCATAGTCTTGCGCCGTGGCCAGTAATTTGTCATCCGGCACGGTTTCCCATATCAACCCCCATTGAGCCGCTTTTTCGGCAGGTAAATCATCGCCCAACAGCGCCAGACCATTGGCGCGGGCGCGGCCCAGCAAATTCGGCAATAGCCAAGAAGACCCGACATCGGAAATAATGCCAAGTTGGCGGGCAAAAACCAGCTTGAATTTGGCGCTTTCACCGGCAATCACCAAATCACCGGCCAGTGCCAAGCCGACACCGCCGCCCGCAGCCACGCCATTAATCGCATTGACCACCGGTTTGGGGCTGTCAACAAGCGCGCGCGCCAGAGGATTATAGCCAATTTCCATCGCATTGGCGGTCACATCGCCCGACGACCAGCCCTTTTCATAGGGCCATTGGCCATTGGCCAAATCGGCACCGGCGCAAAAGCCACGCCCATTGCCGGTCAGCACAATACAGCGCACCGCATCATCTGTTCCCGCCTCGGTGAAGGCGGCTATCAGCGCATCAACCAAAGGCTTGTTCAAGCTGTTCAGCACATCCGGCCGGTTCATTTTTAGGGTCAGAACGCCATTCGCCGCCAAATCTTTTTCAATTAAATCGGACATGTCGGTCTCTCCCCCTTGCTGACCCAATATTTCCCATAGCCTAACAGTAAAACGCCTATTGGCAAGTGCGACATGTTCTGATTAAGTGAAAGGCGATTTAACAAGGGGAGGAAAGCATGAGTGCTGCCGAACAAATCAAGGAGCTTCCTGACACGCCGGAAGAAGAGATTCGCCGTCTGGTGGAGTTGCAGAAGAAAACGCATATTGCCGAAGGGCCAATGTCGGCTGAGCGGCGCATTGACCTGATAAACCGGACAATTGCGCTGATTGTCGATAATGGCGACAAAATGGTTGAGGCGCTGATGGCCGATTTTGGCAATCGCAGCCCGGAAGGCACATTGGCTACTGATGTTGGCGGCACATTGGGGGCCTTGAAATATGCCAAGGCCAATTTGCGCAAATGGATGAAGCCATCCAAGCGCCATTCCATGTTTCCGCTGGGCATGTTGGGCGCCAGCACGCGGGTGGACTATCAGCCGCTTGGTTGCGTGGGCAATGTTGTGCCGTGGAACTTCCCGTTCAATTTGGCCTTTGGCCCGATGGGGTCGATTTTTGCTGCCGGCAATCGCACAATCATGAAGCCGTCTGAATATACGGTGGAATCGGCCTTGCTGACCAAAGAGCTGTGCGCGCAATATTTCAATGAGGATGAAGTGGCTGTCGTTTTGGGCGGGCCGGAGACCGGCGCGACATTTGCCCGTATGCCGTTTGACCATTTGCTGTTTACCGGCGCGACCGCCATTGCCAGCCATGTCATGCGCGCGGCGGCTGAAAATCTGGTGCCGGTAACGCTGGAACTCGGCGGCAAATCGCCGGTGATTGTGTCCGATTCAGCCGACATGAAAAAAACCGCAGCCCGCGTCATGACCGGTAAGACACTCAATGCCGGGCAGATTTGTCTGGCGCCGGATTATGTCATGGTGCCGGAAGGCAAGGTTGATGATTTCGTGCAAGAAGCCTCAGCTTCGGTGGCAAGCATGTTCCCGACATTGAAGGATAATCCCGATTATACCTCGGTTGTGAACCAGCGCCATTATGACCGCCTGCAAAGCTATTTGGATGATGCGCGTGAAAAAGGTGCGCAGATTGTTGAAATCAATCCGGCCAATGAAGACTTTTCCCAGCAGCCGCATCATAAAATCCCGCCGACCATTATTGTTGAGCCAAGCGAAGACATGAAAGTCATGCAGGAAGAGATTTTTGGCCCGATTTTGCCGGTCAAATCCTACAAGCAAGTGGATGATGCGATTGGCTATGTAAACGACCATGATCGCCCGCTGGGCCTGTATTATTTCGGCGAGAACCGGACAGAAGAAAACCGCGTGGTGAACAGCACAACTTCGGGCGGTGTGACGGTTAATGATGTGATTACCCATATCATGCAGGATGATGCCCCTTTTGGTGGCGTTGGCCCGTCCGGCACAGGGGCTTATCACGGTTTTGAGGGCTTTGTAAATTTCAGCCATGCCAAAACCATTTTCCGCCAGTCTCCGTTTGAATTTGCGGCCGGGGCGCTGCGCCCGCCTTATGGGGAGAAAACCCGCAAAATGCTGGCCGGTATTATCAAAAAATAGGGCTCTGGCCCTTATGCGGTGCGCCCGTCGCGCCGTCACAGCCCCGCAAAACTTTGTTTTGCGGGGTTTTGTGTGCCGCAAACATTAGGAGCCGGAGAGAACAAGCCGTGCTTGTTGGCGCTTATTGGACACGCAAAAGCTGATTTGCACACTGCCGCGATTAAAGCCATCAGCCACGCACAGGCTGACAAACAGAGCCGTGCGCATATAGGGCGAGGCGGCTTGATACCAGCCGATAAAATTCGGGTCATCCAACGAAAGCGGCATATCTTCGTTTTGAGTGCTGCCGGGCAGGGCGCAAGCGGACAGGGTCGCGCATATCAGCGCGGCATGACATAAACCGGAAATAAAACGGGCCATCCACCAACTCTGCCATGACGGCACCGGACGGGCAAGCGATTAGCCTTGCAGAGCCTCAAAATCGGCCAGCATTTTATCCCATGCTTTTGCATGTTCCGCAGTCCAGTAATCGCCGACAAGGTTTTGCAGGGTCGCCGCCACTATGGCGAAAAATTTGAGAAACATATCGGTTTCAACCCCATAGCCAAGATGATTCAGGCGATTGCCTTCCAGCCGAAGGGCAAAGCCCGCTTCATCTTCACCGGCAGTGCAATAATCAACGATGATTTCCAGCGTGTTTTGCATCATATTGCGGCGCACGCCGAAATCTATGTCCAATACAAACATGTCTTGCGTTTCGGGATGGGCGGCGAACAAATTGTCATAGATTTGGGCGGTCGGGTCGCCATGCCTATTGGCGACATGCTCCAACATATCCAGGATAAGCGCCTTATGCGTCATGCCAGCTACGAGTCCAGCTAAGAGGCCAGCCATTGTTTCGGCTTTATGGTCTCATCGCGCAAATTATCGGGCGAAACGGCAAAGCCGTCGCGCAGCGATTTTTCAATAAGTTGACGTCCTGCCATAAACTCTGCCGGTCGGTTCACTGACGTTACGCCGGTCAACCGGTCATTGGTGAAATAAAACCAGGCAAAGCTGTGGCTTTTGTCATCGCCGCGCAGAATTTTATCATCAATCTTGTCCGGCACACCGGCGATTTGCAACTTAATGTCATATTGGTCTGACCAGAACCAAGGCACTTGATGATAGGGTGCCGGGTCGCCCAAAATGGCGGAGGCCACTGCCTTGCCTTGTTCAATGGCATTGGGCACGCTTTCCAGCCGCATGCGCCGACCCAGCAAATCATTCGGGTGCTGGGTGCAATCACCTGCCGCATATATATTGGCGGCGCTGGTGCGCCCGCATGCATCGACCGTAATGCCATTGTCAACAGCCAGCCCCGCCGCCTCAGCCAGGTCGATATTGGGCAGAATACCAATGCCGACAATCACCAAATCGGCATTGACCGTCTCGCCACTGGCCAATTCAATACCGGTCACGCCATTTTGTGTGCCGACAAAACCGGCAATCTGGCTTTCGAGATGAAATTGCACGCCATTATCATTGTGCAGGCGGTAGAAAAAATCGGAGATTTCCGGCTCGGCAACCCGCGCCAGCAGGCGTGGTGCGGCTTCAAACAGATTGACGGTCAGCCCGCTTTGCGCGGCCACCGCCGCCGCCTCCAAGCCAATATAGCCGCCGCCAATAATGGCCAAGGATTTGCCGGGCTGAAAATGCGGGCTTATGGCGTCAATATCGTGAATGCCGCGCAGGTCAAAAATGCCGGGCAGGTCGCGATTGGGCAAAGGCAGCGGGCGCGGGCGACTGCCGGTTGCCAGCACCAGCGCATCAAAGGCCAGCGCACCGAGGCCGTGACAGGTGACTGTGCCGGCGGCTGCGTCAATTTCCTCGGCCCGCGCATTGAGATGCAGCGTCACATTATTTTCATCGAAAAAAGCCTGCGGTTTGAAAAACAGCCGGTCACGCGCCATTTTGCCGGATAAATAGGCTTTTGACAAAGGCGGGCGCTGATAGGGCAGAAACCCCTCATCGCCGACAAGTGTAATGCCGCCCTGATAGCCGCCTTGGCGCAATGATTGAATGGTTTGCATTGCCGCTTGCCCGGCACCGATTATTAAGACTGTCATTGTTACACCTCTTTTTACTGTCGAAACGGGCCAGGCGCGATTGCCGGAATGCGCCCTTCAATTAAATCCGCCAGTATTTTGGCCGAGCCGACCGCCATTGTCCAGCCGAGATGGCCATGCCCGCAATTCAGCCAAAGCCCGGCCAGGCCGGATGCACCAATGCGCGGTCTGCCGGAACTGTGCATGGGCCGCAAACCGGCCCAATTTTCGGCCGTGTCCCAATCGACAGAGGCGGCCATATCGGGCAGTAAATCGGCCAAAAAATGCCGTAAAATCTGCAAACGTGACGCGTTTAATGTCGTATCAGCGCCGATAAACTCCGCCATGCCGAGAATCCGCAATTTCTCACCCAAAGGCGTGATGGCGATATGGCGCGCATCATCCACCAGCGGATGGGTCAAGGCCGCCGCGCCTGTCGGCTGATTGGGCAAGGTGATGGAGTAGCCTTTGGCGGGCCGGATGGATAAATGCAGGCCGCATTGTTTGGCTAAGGCCGGTGCGGCATGCCCATTGGCCAAAATCACCGCGCCGGTCAGCCTGTCGCCATTGGTCAATTGTACACCCTTTATGCGGCCATTATCGCGCAGCAAACCGGCGACCCGCGCATTGAGCCGGATGTCGCCGCCCGCCGCGCGTGCCGCCTCGGCCAATTGCTGCAAAAAGAGCAGTGCATTGCCTATTTGGTCATTGGGGAAGGCCAGCGCGCCGGCCAAAGAGGGGGCGGTTGCCGCCAATGCCGGTTCGCGCCGCGCCAATTCTGCCGGCGTCCATGCTTCATAAGCAAGTTCCTGCGCGGCCAGCATCTCGGCCAATTCTATGCCGCGCGCCAAGGCTTTGTGCGTGGTGAACAATTTCACTGTCGGCGCTTCATGGTGCAGATTGGCCTGCTCATAAGACAGGCCGAGCCTTTGTGTTAAAGCCTGTGTTTCGGCCAGCGAATAGGCGGCCAGCTTATAATTGGCAAGGGTAGAGGCGCGGTGCTGTGCCGGGCTTGAGTGGCGGATAAAATCAAAGCCAAAGCGCAACAGGCGCGGCAATTCACCAAGCGCCATGCGTATCGGCGCATGCCGGTTGAACAAAGCGCCAAGCAAGATATGGCCAATGCCCGGATTGTTCCACGGGTCGGGCAGGGAAGGGTGCAATACGCCACCATTGGCATGGCTGGCCCCATTGCCGAGCGCATCAGACGCTTCAAGCAATAGCGCATCATGGCCGCGTTGGGCTAACTCATGCAGAGATGTAACCCCCATCAGCCCGCCACCGATAATGATAAAACGCTGCCCCATGGACGCATTGATAGCTGATTGCACCGGCCTGTCCAAGCGCGCTTTCATTTGACCTTGCTGATATTGTGAGGCAAGATTTCGCCTATCAAGAGGGAGGATGATATTATGTCGCTAGCTGAAGAAAGGCCGCAACCGGCCGACCGCTTTCACATTCGTCCGCTGACGCCGCATATTGGCGCGGAATTGCTGGATTTGGATTTGCGTGATTTTGATGATGCGTTGATTGACGATATTCGCGCCGCGCTGTTGAAATATCGCGTGATTTTTTTCCGCGAGCAAAATCTTGACCGGGCGCAGCATATTGAATTTGCCCGTCAATTTGGCGATTTGGAAATTCATCCGGCGACGCCGAAAGACCAGCCCGACCCGGAAGTCCTGCGCATTGCCCATGGGCCAAACTCGCGCGGCTCGGAAAATAATTGGCACTCTGATGTGACCTGGCGTGAATGTCCGTCACTGGGATCGATATTGCGCGCCATTGAATTGCCCGAAGTGGGCGGCGATACTTTGTTTGCCAATATGGTGGTCGCCTATGAGCGGCTGTCCGATGAGATGAAAGAGCGGATTGAGAATTTGACCGCGGTTCATGATATTGCCCGTGTTTTTGCCCGTCGGTTGAATCGCGCGCCCGAAGAGCTGCATGAAAAATTCCCGCCAATGGAGCATCCGGTGGTGCGTACCCATCCCGAAACCAAAGAGCGCGTGCTTTATGTCAATACCGGCTTTACCAGCCATATTAAAGATATGGAAGCGGCGGAAAGCACAGCATTGTTGCACGAACTTTATCGCACAGCGTGGAACCCGGAAGTGCAATGCCGTTTCCGTTGGGCGCCAGGCTCTCTGGCATTTTGGGATAATCGTTCCTGCCAGCATTTTGCTGCCTCGGATTATTATCCCCATGTGCGGGTGATGGAGCGCGTGACCATTGCCGGCGACCGGCCTTATTTCGACGCCGCCGCCTAACCCTCTCAGCCCGTTTTCACCTTATGGCGCAAAGCGTTGTAAACCCTGCCAGCGCGTGTTTATGCGCGATTGAGGGATGCATAATGGGTGAGTCGCCTGCTTTTATAATGTTTGAAATTAGAAAGTATTTCGAGGGGCTATTTTGTTTTCAAACAGTTTTAATCAAATAACATATTGATTTATAATAGGAATTATCGGTCTTGGCGCGCGCCTAAATTCTTGGGCCAAGAATTAATTTGAATATCAAACATTTTGCCTTATATTCTCCGCAAATGTCGCCGTCTTTTGGGCGGTCGGAGGAGGATTCATGTCGAAGAAATTATCCATACGTCTGATGGGCGGCGTATCTGCCCTTACATTTGCTGCGGCGCTTAACGCGCCTGCTTTCGGGCAAAATGCGATTGACGAAATTGTTGTCACCGCGCGGAAAAAAGCGGAAAGCCTGCAAGATGTTCCGGTGGCGGTGAATGCGCTCGGCGAAAAAGCGCTGGATGAGCTGGGTGTTGATGTGTTTACCGATTATCTGGTGCAAATGCCGGGTGTTACGGCGGGCGGCTCCGGCCCCGGCCAAAACACGATTTATATTCGCGGTGTTGCCTCCACCACGCCCAATCTGACCACTGCCGGTGTGGCAGGTCTGGCACCGAATGTGGCGCTTTATCTGGATGAGCAGCCGCTGGCCCAGCCCGGGCGTAATTTGGATGTTTATGCGGTGGACATGCAGCGCATTGAAGTGCTGTCCGGCCCGCAAGGCACGCTGTTCGGTGCCAGTTCGCAAGCCGGTGTGGTGCGCCTGATTACCAATAAGCCAAATCTTGATGAAGAAGAATATAAAGTGAATGCTGATTTGGGTTTCACCAAGGATGGTGAGGCAAGCCGCAAGGTGGAAATGGTATTCAACCAGCCAATTTCCGACACAATGGCCGTGCGCGGCGTGATTTTCAATGATGTTCAGGGCGGCTATATCGACAATGTCGCCGGCTCGGTTGATGCCAGTGCATCGGCGCGTTTCCGCGAAGCCGGAACCATGCGCGTCAATGGTGTGCCAGTCAGTCTCAACCGCGCCGGTGTGCAAAGCCGCACCGGTATTTTACAGGCGCAAGCGCGTGGTGATTACACGCCTGACCCGCTGCCCGATGGAACACCGAATCTGTTCAGTCTCGGCTCCGGCGACCGTGCCATGCCGAATGAAGGCCAATCTTTCAAAGATGCCTTTTCTGATGTTCGTTTCATTGCAGCCGATAATAACGCGCTGGTTGAAGATGATTTCAATGATGCCAGCTATAGCGGTTTCCGCATTGGCGTGATGAAAGAATTGAATGAGGACTGGAAGCTGAATGTTAATCACATGCAGCAAAGCGTTGAATCTGACGGCGTGTTCTTTACCGACCCGGAGCTGGATGATTTGCAGGTTCAGCGTTTTGAACAAGACTCCATCAAAGATGATTTTCATAACACCAATTGGACATTGGAAGGGCGTTTGTCGGCGCTTGATGTGCTTTATACCGGCGCCTTCACCAAGCGCGAAACCGACCAGCGCGTTGATTACACTGATTATTTATTCGTCGGCCAGTATCTGCCCTATTATATTTGCGACAGTTCAGTGACCTATCCCGAATATAATTATGCAAGCGGCGGCATTAACCCAAACCCGATTGTGCCGACCGGTGGCTTCACACAAGGCACACCATTTGGTGTTTGCCATGCACCAAACCTGTTTGTGACGTCAGACTCGGCAACCGAAGTCTGGTCGCATGAATTTCGGGTGCAGACAGACCAAGATATGCGCTTGCGCGGCACGGCGGGTGTCTTTGCCAGCCAAACCGAGTTGAAAGAGCGCGTTGATTTCACCTATCCCGGTTCGGAAAATGCCCATATTTTCCCGCATTTCGAGTCCGATGCCGCCTTTGCGAGCGTAGCGGGCTTCCATCCGAATGGCTATTTCCCGACAGTGGACTATAAATCCGGTTCACCGACTTTGCCGCGTGGTGCGATTTTCCGTAATGATGTTTTGCGGTCAGATGACCAATTTGGCCTGTTTGGTGAAGCCAGCTATGACATAGTGCCGGACGCATTGACGCTGACTTTCGGCGCGCGCCAATATGATGTCAAAGTCGATATGCGCGGCAGCGCAAATAGCAGCTTTGGCAATGGCTTTGGCGGCGACAAAAACGCTTTTGGCACCAATATCTCCGATTTATATGATGGCGATGGCCGCTTCACCTTCATCGGCGACACCAATGGCAATACGCATATTACTTTTGTGCGCAATGGCTTGACGACATCCGGCAGTGAAGTTTCCTTGAGTGCCGATAAAGCGGCGGCAATTCAACAAATCAAGGATGCGCTGACCGCAGCCGATGGTTGGAGCACCAATACGCGCGGCTTTAACGGGCTTAATCTATGCGCGCCAAATGCCATTTGTGATGCCGAGGTTGAGGCGATTTACAATGCGGTTCATGCGCCGGACAAGGCAGAATCGGACGGCACGATTTACAAGCTAAATCTGGCCTATACGCCAAATGATGACCTGATGTTCTATGCCACTTATTCGGAAGGTTTCCGCCCCGGTCTGTTGAACCGTCCGGGCGGGGCTGCAGGGCCGAATAATTATATTGTGCCGTTTGAATTGCAATCAGATGAGGTCAATAATTACGAGTTTGGTTGGAAAACCACGCTGATGGACGGCATGTTGCGGCTCAATGGTAATGCGTTTTTTGTCGAAATCGAAAATCTGCAGACCACGCTGTTTGACCCAACAATTGTAAATCTGTTTTTCTCGGACAATGCCGCCAATGCGGAAATTACCGGGGTTGAGGGCGACTTCATCTATGTTGTGCCGTCGGTTGACGGGTTGCAAATCAGCGGTGCTTTTTCGGTTCTGGACACTGAAATCACCGATGTTCTCCTTCCAACCAGTGATGTTGTGGTCGGCCGCGAATTGGCTTTTGCGCCTGAATTCTCCGGCAATCTCGCCGCGCGCTATGTCTGGGAAACCGGCAATGGTAAATCGCGCCATCTGGCTGCCCAAGTGACCTATACCGGCGCTTCGCGCAGTGATATTATTGAGATGAATGCTGGCGATATTGACAGTTCAATAGTGCTGAATGTTTCAACCGGCATGTCGAGCGATAATTGGTCGGTTGATATTTATGCCGATAATTTGACGGATGAGCGGGCTGAAATTTCCAATAATTTCGTCAATGACCGCAATCGCCTGACGGTTATTCGTCCATTGACCATTGGCTTGCGGCTTGGTCGGAACTTCTAGTTCGCCGCAAAGGAGCAGCGATGCGCGCGGTTCTGTCGCTTGTCGCTGCCGCCTTTTGGCCCTAGGGTGAAAGGCCATGGCCCAAAAAAGAGAGCATAGTGAGCAACTCAAAGCGGCGCAAACTGCTTTGGAGACGGGACAGTTTGGCGACGCCAAGGCGTTGGCCAATGAAATCCTGGCTGATGCGCCGGATTTATTTGATGCGCATTATATGGCGGCGGCGGCGGCGCGTTATTTGAACGATATCGCACAGGCGCAAAGCCATATTGACCGGATGAAAGATATTTCCCCCGATTTCGGTCGGATTTATCAGGAAGAAGGTCATCTTTACGCCAAAACCGATCCGGAGCGTGCCTTGCGCGCCTATCGGTTTGCCTGCGACCAAAATCCTTCACTGGTGGCCAGTTGGCGCGGCCAAGCTGAATTGCTGTCAGCCAAAGGCATGACGTCGGCGGCGGAAATGGCGCTGTTTTATGGCAAGAGCGTCGCCGAACAACCGCGCGCCATCCAGTCAGTGATGAACCATATGTATGAAGGCCGTCTGGCGCAGGCCGAGGAAATCTGTCGTGCCTTTTTGGTCAAGAATAAGCACCATGTGGAGGGCATGCGCTTGCTGGCGCAATTGGCCTATCGTCATGGCGAAAATGACCAAGCGGAATTTCTTCTTGAATCAATTTTGGAATTTCAGCCTGATCTCGATAATATAAGGCTCGAATATATTGAGGTTTTGAAAAACCGACAGAAATTCAAACAGGCCGAAGAGCAGTCAGCGATTTTGGTGGCACGCGGGCCCGATAAAATTCAAAATCTGTCCATTCACGCGGTAAATCTGATGCAGTCGGGCCATTATGAGCTGGCGCTGGAAACATTTAACAAAGTCTTGCAGCGCGCGCCCAAAGAAGTGGCCACGCTGACATCAAAAGGCCATGCGCTGAAAACTATGGGGCGCGAAAATGAGGCCATCGCCGCTTATCGCGCCGCAATTGCCAATAAGGGCGACCATGGAGACGGGTTTTACTCTCTCGCCAATCTGAAAACCTTTTCTTTTGAGGATAGCGAAATCGCGCATATGCGCGCGCAACTCGCCAATGACAGCCTGCTGCCAAATGACAAGATTTATATGTCATTCGCCCTCGCCAAGGCTTATGAAGACCAGCGAGATTTTGAACAATCTTTTTTCCATTACGAAATGGGCAATAAGTTAAAGCGGCAGCAATCGCGCTATGATGCTGATGACATGCAGGCGGATTTTGCCCGGCAAAAAGAAATATGCACGGCGGCACTTTTTGAAAAGCGCGCTGGCATGGGACATGATGCGCCCGACCCGATTTTTATTGTCGGTCTGCCGCGCGCCGGTTCCACACTGATTGAGCAGATATTGGCTTCACACAGCCAGATTGACGGCACGTTGGAGCTGCCGAATATATTGAGTCTTGCGCATCGGCTGAGAGGCAAGCAGCGCGACAGCGCCGGCTCGGCCTATCCGCAAATACTCCACGATATAAGCGATGAGGAATTGGCTCAATTTGGCCGCGACTTTATCGAAGAGACACGGATTCACCGGCAGGGCGCGCCGTTTTTTACCGATAAAATGCCCAATAATTTCAGGCATATCGGGCTGATTCACCTGATATTGCCCAATGCCAAAATCATTGATGCACGCCGCGACCCGATGGATTGTTGTTTTTCCGGCTTCAAGCAGCTTTTCGCGCAAGGCCAGGAATTTACTTACGGTTTGCAGGAGATTGGCCGCTATTACACCGACTATGTTGACTTGATGGCGCATTGGCATAGAGTTTTGCCGGGCAAAATTCTGCATGTCCAGCATGAGGATGTGCTGGATGATTTGGAAGGGCAGGTGCGCCGCATGCTGGATTATCTGGGCCTGCCTTTTGAACAAGCCTGTCTTGATTTCCACAATACGCAGCGCGCTGTCAGAACAGCCAGCTCGTCGCAAGTGCGCCAGCCAATCAACCGCAAAGGTGTCGGTGTCTGGCGGCCTTATGAGCAGTGGCTGTCGCCTTTGAAACAGGCATTGGGTAACACTGAAACCGGTTCGGACAGTGAAGAAAAGAAGGTATCGCATGGCGCAGGGTGAGGAAACACGGATTGAGGAGCCGGTCGATACGGTTCAGCATGATTTCGATTATGAGCCGGGCGAGCATAATATTGCATGGCTGGGTCTTGATGTGCATCATCCGGTATTTGGCACAAGCGCCTTTGTCGCGCTTGTTTCGGCAGCCTTTGTGCTGAGTTTTCCGGATTTGGCATCTGACCTGTTGCTCGATATGCGCAATAATCTGATGGCGGGTTTTGACTGGTTTTTCTCGGCTTCGGCGGCGCTGATTATTGTCTTTGTGCTGGCCGTGGCCGTGTCGCCTTTTGGTCGGATTCGCCTTGGCGGCTCGGAGGCGCGGCCCGATTTCGGTTTTTTGTCATGGATAAGCATGTTGTTTTCCGCCGGGGTCGGCATTGGCATGACATTTTACGGCGCGGCTGAGCCCTTGGCCTATTATACGGGCTGGTATGGCACGCCGTTTAATGTGGCGGCCAATTCACCGGCGGCGGAAAATCTCGCCTTGGGTGCGACTTTGTTTAATTGGGGGCTGGTGCCGTGGTCGATTTATGCGCTGGTCGGCTTGGGCATTGCGTTTTTCACCTATAATTCCGGCCTGCCGGTGACGCCGCGCGTGCTGCTGTTTCCGCTTTTCGGTGACCGTATCTGGCGTTGGCCGGGTCATATTGTCGATATGCTGGCGATTTTAGCGACGATTTTGGGGCTGGCGACCTCGCTGGGCCTGGGTGCGCGACAGGCGGCTGGCGGGATGAATTTTCTGTTTGGTTTCGATGGCGGCCTGCAAACGCAAATCATCTTTATTATTATTATTGCGCTGGTGACGATTTTGTCTGTGGTGCGCGGTCTCGACAAGGGCATTCGTGTGCTGAGCAATGCGACTATGCTGCTGGCGCTGGTTTTGTTGGCTTATATGCTGGTCTTCGGGCCAACCGGCCTTATTCTGGCCAGCTATGGCGATGCGCTGGTGCAATATGGCGAAAACATTCTGCCCTTGATGAATTGGATTGGCCGCGACGACACAACCTATTTCCATGGCTGGACGATATTTTATTGGGCTTGGTGGATAAGCTGGTCGCCCTTTGTCGGCCTGTTTCTGGCGCGCATTTCGCGTGGCCGCACAGTGCGCGAGTTTGTCGCCGTTACACTCGCCGCGCCCTTGCTGATTGCTCTTGTCTGGTTTTCCTCTTTCGGCACCAGTGCGATTTACCAGGCGAAAAACAATATTGGCAGTCTGGCCGACGGTATTGGCGATGTGTCGCTGGTGCTGTTTCAATTATTTGAAAACCTGCCCTATGGGCAAATCGCCAGCGTGCTGGCGCTGCTGCTATTGGTGGTGTTCTTTGTTACCTCATCCGATAGCGGGGCGCTGGTGGTGGACAGTGTGGCCGCCGGTGGCAAGATAGATGCGCCTTTGCAGCAACGGGTTTTCTGGGCGGTGATTATTTCCCTGTTCGCGGTTGTCTTGCTGGTTGGCGGCGGCACCAAAGCATTGGACAGTTTGCAGGCTTGGACATTAATGGCAGCCTTGCCCTTTACAATTATTCTGCTGCTCACCTGTTTCAGCCTGTATTTGGGATTGCGCACGGAATATAGTGAGATTCACAAAACCATAAATAATGGAATTGAGGCTCATGGGTCAGAGAACGAATGATGCGCTGATTGCCTTGCGGCAGATTTTGCGGGCGACCGAGACCAATGCACGCGCATTGGCCAAAGCGTCAAGCCTGTCGCCATCGCAATTGATTACCTTGCAGGTTATTCTTTCCTCCGGCGAGGCAACGCCGTCTGATTTGTCGCGCGAAGTCTCGCTCAGTCGCGGCACGATTACAACATTAATGCGCAAGCTGGAAGGGCGCGGGCTGGTCGTGCGACGCGGCGATGAGCATGACAAGCGCAAACAATATTTCTGCCTGACTGAAGATGGTAAGGAAGCGATTGCCGATGCGCCGCTCATCTTGCAACAGCGTTTTACCCGCAAATTCGAGACATTGGACGCTTGGGAACAGGCCAGTCTGGTGGCGGCGTTGGAGCGCGTGGCGGCCATGCTTGGTGCGGATGAATTGGATGCTGCACCGATTTTGGATGTTGGCGATATCAGCAAAGTCACGCTTTGAGGGCGGTCATATCGGGCGGGAAATGTAAATGACTTGGATGCTTTTGGGTCTGGCAATTGCCTTTGAAGTGACGGGAACCATCGCCCTCAAACTTTCCGACGGTATGCAGAAAATCGGCTATGTCACGATTTTGGCCGCCAGCTATGGTCTGTCATTTTACCTCATGTCATTGGTGGCCAAGGTTTTGCCGGTCAGCATAGTTTATGCCATTTGGTCAGGTGTCGGCCTGTCGCTGATTACGCTGGTCGGCTGGCTGTTTCTGAAAGAGACATTGCAATGGCCGGTTTTTCTCGGCATGGGCTTTGTTATCATTGGCGTGGTGATGATTTCGCTTTATTCAAATACCAGCAGCTAGCGCGCTGATACCGCGCATGAAACCGGCGTAAATCCCCTTTTTGCTTAACCATGCCATGATTGGGCATGTCGCCCGTGCCGCCCGATACAATGCTGCTCTCGCCGCATTTTGCCTTATGGGAAATGACCCATAGCCAGACCGCAACGCGGCTCAATCTGGATAACACAGCTGATGCGGCCGCGATTGACGCGCTGGGCGTGCTTGCGCGGCAGATATTGGAGCCGGTGCGGGCGCATTTCAACCGCCCGTTCAGGCCGCAATCGGCCTATCGCTCGCCGGCACTCAATCGGGCGATTGGCGGCAGCCCCCAAAGCCGTCATTGTTTTGGCGAGGCGGCCGATATTGAACTTCCGCGCATTGGCAATCTGACATTGGCGCATTGGATTGCCGACAATCTTCAATTTGACCAGCTTATCCTTGAATTTTACCGGCCAGATTGCCCTTATGCGGGCTGGGTGCATATTTCCTGCCGCGCGGGGCGCAGGCGCAATCGCCGGCAAATTTTAACCGCTGCCCGGCAAGGCAAGCGCATTTGCTATCGCTCCGGTCTGCCGGAGATGCCGATAAAGCGTGATTGACAAAACCCGCTCTTTCTATCAGCCTTGGTGACAGATAAAAGCAATATGAGGGAGACAATCATGGACAGGCGGGCGGTTTTCGCCAGCGATGATAATATGCCAATTGGCAGCCATTTCGGCGCGCGCCACGGCAATGAAAAAATGCTCCTCGAATTGGCCTATGAGTTGGAGGCGGCGCGCGGCTGGACACAGAATTGGCCGCAAATTTCAGCCCAGTATTTGTAAACAGTCGGGGGAATCATGTCCGAGATTATTCTGCATCACTATGAAATGTCGCCTTTTTCAGAAAAAGTGCGCAAATATTTTGCCGTGAAAAATATGGGTTGGGCAGCGGTAGAACAGCCCAATATCGCGCCCAAGCCGGCCTTGACGCCGCTGACGGGCGGCTATCGGCGGATACCGGTGATGCAAATTGGCGCGCATATATATTGCGACACGGCACTGATTATCGACACGCTGGAAGCGCGCCATCCCGAGCCGCCGCTGACCCCGCCACATTTGCGCGGGGCGGCTGCCATGCTGGCCGATTGGGCCGACCATCGTGTTTTTACCTTAGCGGCAGGGCCGACCATTACCGAAGTGATAGACTTATTGCCGCCGGAATTTTTGGCTGATCGCGCCAAAATGACCGAAGGCTTTGCCCAGCAATCGGCGGCTTCCATAACCCATCGACGCAATCAATTGCTGCATGTATGCCATCAGGCTGACAGGCAATTGGCGCGCAGCGATTGGCTTATGGGCGATACGCTGACGCTGGCTGATTTATCGCTTTACCATATTGTCAATTTCGCCTGTATGGCACCGGAATTGGGCCGCCTGATAAGCGCCCATAAGCAGCTTGAGGCGTGGCGGCAGCGTATTGTCGCCATGGGGCAGGGCAATCGGCGTGATATGACGCAAGAGGAGGCGCTGGATATTGCCCGCAAGGCTGAAATTGATGGGACGCCACCGGCCAATGCGGTGGAGGCGATAAATGACGGGGCTTTGCGCGCCGGTATGCAGGTTAAGATACAGGCTGATGATTACGGCACGGAAAGCACTGAGGGCGTGATTGTCTGGCTGAGCGCGACCGAGATTGCCGTTAAGCGCCTGGATGAACAGCTTGGCGAGATAATGGTGCATTATCCATTGCTCGGCTATCAGATAGAAGCGGTGAATTAGTCGTGGCTTAACCGGCAAGCCGCTGCAAATCTGTTTCCAATTTTTGCAAATCGCATCTGCCTTTGACGGCAATAAACACCAATTCGGTAGGCCGTTTATCCGCCGCAGCCAATGTGAAACGATGGCCGGCCAATTGCAGCCTGTGGGAGCCGCTATGGCCTTTGGCGCGCTCTAATTGCGGGGCATATTGGTCAAGCAATCGGCGCAACCCTTCGATCGGCAGGGCGCTGTCGCTGCGAAAGCTGAGCTGGTCGAATATGGCGGCAGAGGGCGCGGCTGGCGGCGGCGCTGCCAGCACTGGCTCTGCGCGATAACCATTATTCGGCAAAGGCGCTATCAGCGCGCGCAATCCTTGGGCAGCATCCCAAATCGGGGCGTTGCTCAGGCTTTCAAGCCGGGTGCGAATGGCGGGCAAATCAGCATCGGGTAAATCGGTTTTTGTCGGTATCAGAATATCGGCCTGTTCAATCTGGCGGCGCACCAGCCCGCCAACATATTTATCGTTCAGCTTTTGTGACAGGGAAACAATGTCCACCGCCACCGGCACGGCCTCAAGCCGGATGCCCGCACTGCCATAGCCAAGATAAGCAAGGCGCGCCGGTTCGCCCGCGCCACTGGCTTCAATCAATATATGGTCAGGGCGGTTATCCTGTTCGCTCAATGCGGTTAATTGCGCCAGCACATTGTCTTGCAATTGGCAGCAGGCGCAGCCATTGGTCAGGCTTATCGTATCGCCCTGATGGGCGGCAATCAGACCGGCATCAATATTAATGGCACCAAAATCATTGACCAGCACGGTAAAGCGGGGGAGGGCCTCATTTTGCGCAGGGGCATGCGCCAGCAATTGGTTGATGAGTGTGGTTTTGCCAGCGCCGAGATAGCCGCCCAATATGGTTAACGGAATGGGTGTCATGCCGATTTGTCTATCGGACATGGCGTGCCGGCAAAGACGGTGCCCCATATCTCAATATCCTTCAAACCTTTCGCGCCGACTTCAAACGGGCATTGCTGCAATATGGTGAAATCGGCGCGTTTACCGGCGCGCAGGCTGCCCACCTCATTTTCCAGTCCCAGCACATAGGCCGCATCAATGGTGATGGCGCGCAAGGCATCGGCCAATGGCACAATTTCGCTGGCGCCGACAATTTGGCCTGCCACATTTTGCCGTGTGGCGGCGACCCATGCCGAGTTAAGCGGCTGTGCCGGTGCCATTGTATAGTCAGAATGCAGGGCGAAAGGGATGTTTTGGCGGTTTACTTCGCCCAGCCGCGCCATGTGATAGGCGCGTTCCTCGCCAATCGCATATTTGGCGTAAACATCGCTCAGCTCGTGCAGATAATAAACATTGGCCGAGACCAGCGCGCCAAGAGCGGCCATGCGGCGCACCTGGTCAGTGTCGGACAGGCCGAAATGCTCAATGGTGAAACGGTGGTCATGGCGCGGCTTTTCAAATTGCAATTTGTCCAGCACATCAAGCGCCAGTTCCAGCCCCAAATCGCCCGTGCAGTGAACATGTATCCGATAACCGGCCTGCCAAAACAGCCGCGCCGCTTCCTCAAATTTCTCCGGCACCATCAGCCATTCGCCTTCATGGCCGTCCAGATAGCCGGGCGGTTTCAGCATCATTAATTGCGAGAAAAAAGCGCCATCCGTGAATAATTTGGCGTGATTTGTGAAAAACAGCTTGTCGGTATTTTTCTCCGGCAATGTCGCGACAAAATCCAACACTTTGGAAAAATCGCCGCCCGCCGACATGGCCAGCACATTGGGCGTGTAATGCACCCGAAATGGCGTGTCTTCGGTTTCAAATACGCTTTGCGCGGCCTGCCATTCAAGGTCGAAATTAAAAATGCCAATGCCCATATCGCCGACCAGTGTGTGACCGCCAAAATGCACCACCCGTTTCAAACGCTGCATGCCAAGGCCAAATTGGGCGGGCGACATAATATGCGGGTTTACCGCATTTATCGCCACACGCAGCCCGTTTTCATAAAACAGCCCATTGGCGCTGTCGATTTGCGGATGGCCGTCAATCGCCGCGCCGTCCAGCCCGAAATGCGACATGGCGGCGCTGTTCATAATCACTTCATGGAAAGAGCGATGCCAGACAATTACCGGCCGTGTCGGCGCAATTTCATCGAGCAAAGGTCGGGTCACATCGCCATGCCAGTCACGGTGATAGCCCCAAGTGAAAAACGGCTCATTCGCGTCTGATGTGCCGACATAGCTTTCCAGCCGCGCAATATAGGCATCGTGAGTGGTGGTGGCCGGCACATTTTCCCATGGCAATTGCCAAGGCAGGGCGGTGATGAATTGCATGGGCAGAATAACCGCCGCCATGCTGGGATGCAGATGCGGGTCAATAAAACCCGGCATGATGATTTTATCTTCAAATTGCCGGTCAATTTCATGCGGATGGCGCGCCAGCCAGGGGGCGAGCGTGTCGAGCGTGCCGACTTCGAGTATTGTGCCATCGCGCACGGCAATGGCGGTGGGCGTGTTTTCAAACGGCTCCATTGTGTGAATCGCGCGCGCGACAAATACGGTAATATTATCTGACATTTGAACCTCCCGCATAATCCAAATGTCACATTAACATTTGGCGAGCGCAGTTCAAACGCGGTTTGGCTTTTGCGCCGCCTGCCGGTAACATATTGGCTGTATTTCAGCCATTGTCAGGCAAATGGATAAGGCATGTTGGGTATCAATCGTTTGGGAAAAATGCTGCGGCTTTTCATTCCGGCCCTGCTGCTTTCAGGGCTGATTTTCGGGCAGGCGGCGAGCAAGAGCGATGCGGTCGGGGTGATTACCGATTTGGCCGGCAAGGTGAGTGTGCGCGACAAATATGCCAAACGCAATCCGGCCGAAATGGGCGGCGGGGTCGCGCTGGGCGATATGATCGGCACGGGCGACAAGGCGCGGGCTGAAATATCAATGGCCGATAATTCGGTATTTCGCGTATCGGCCAACAGCAAGCTGGTGATTGACCGCTTCATCATCGGCGACACGAATGACAGGGAGTTAAAGGCGCGGTTTATAGACGGGGCATTTCAATATATTTCACGGCGCAACTATGCCCGCGACGATACGCAAATTGGTTTCGGTCGGGCGCTTATCGGTATTCGCGGCACAAATTTTGTCGGCCTGTCGGGCAAGAAAAACCAGCTTGTGCTTTTGTCAGGCGCGATAGATGTCAATTTGGGCGAGGCGCTGGTAACCATGAACCGCCCCAATCAGTCTTTAATTTTCACCAAGGCCGGGGCAGCAGAGTCGTTAACTATTCTGAGCGCGGCAGAAATAGAGGCTTTGGGAGACAGGCTGGGTTGGCCACTGGTGCCGGAAGCGGCGGAGTCCCCGAGTGCCGATTTAAGCTGCCGCAATCCGCGCCTTATCAATAATATCCGTGTGTGCGACTAGCCTATTCAGCCGCCATTTGCGCTTCCGGAAATCGGATGAAATGTTTGACCATCATGCGGGCAAATGCCGTTGGTTCCGGGCGTGGGCCGGTTAAAACACCATGCTTGCGCAAGGCATCTTCCAGCCGGTCAAGCACAAAATCGACGGTTAAATCATCGCTTCCTTCTTGCCAAAGTGCTTTTTCCGCCGCATCGGTAAAGCAATAGGCTTTCCACGAAATCGAATAGCGAATATCCGACCAATCATAATCATTGGCCAAGACCGTTTCGCCGTCGCGCAATTGCCATTTATTGTCGCCGAGATAATGCAGTCGCGCCGATTTCTCAATTGGCGGCAAATCCGGCTGTTTCTGGCTGACCCGCTCAACGCCGTGAAACACTTCATCAGTATCAATCAATATGGCGGTGTTATGAGCTGCCGGTATCGCTTCGCGCGGGCCGGTCGCGCCTTCAGGGTAAAAAGTGAAAGCGCCGCCCGCTGCCTTGCCAAACCATGACACGCAAGTCGCAATCGGAATCCGCCAAGCGTCGAACAGGCCGGAATGCAGCATGGTGACCAATAACCATTGCGGCAGCACTTTGCGATTGGCGCCACGAAATTCCGGCACATCCGTATGCACGGCAAGTTCCTGGCCCGGTATCAGCAAATTGGCATAAACAATGGCCGGCACAATGACATCGCGCCCCGATATGGCCTGCGCGGTTTTCACCAGCTCCGGATGCTGCATAAAGGGCTCAATGCCCGGCGCTTGCACCTCTTCGCCATAGGCATAGGTTTCACGAAAATAATTGGTGCGATGGCCCGCTTTGTGCTTGTCATCCGCATTGCCCTGACCGTCAATGCCTTTGGCGATATAATTAAAGGCGGCGTCAAATCGCTGCGGCAGCTTTTCGCCCAAACCATCATTGGAGGCTTCATCGGCATAAGTGCCGAAACTGCCAAATTGCTCGGCAATATGCATCATATTGTCGGCATCCACTGTCTGCAAAAACGGGTTCATATGTTTGTAATGTGCCGTCATGCCTGTTCCTCCCTCGAAGCTTTTGCCAGTCTAGCATTGCAAGCCAATTTGTGAAGGGACGTTTTCCGAATTCCATCTTGCACCATTCTTGACGCCTATTGGCTGGCAGCATAGGATTTCAGCATATCTTCCGAGAGACAGGAGAAACCCATGCAACATGCCGAAATGAAAAAGCGCGTTTGCAGCATAATTGATGAAATGGCGGCAGAGCTTGTCGGTGTCAGTCACGAGATACATGCCAATCCGGAAACGGCATTTCAGGAAGTGCACGCCCATAAGCTTTTGACCGATACGCTTGATGCGCATGGGCTGAATGTGACGCGCGGCGCTTGCGGACTTGATACGGCCTATATTTCCGAGTTTGGCACGGGCGCGGCGCAAATTGGCATATTGTCAGAATATGACGCGCTGCCCGGCATCGGCCATGCTTGTGGTCACAATATTATTGCCTCATCCGGTCTTGGGGCATCCTTGGCGCTTGCCAAGCTTGGTGATGATTTGCCCGGCCGCATTCGCTATCTCGGCACACCGGCGGAAGAAAGCGGTGGCGGCAAGGAATTAATGGCGCGCCAAAATGCGTTTGACGGGTTGGAAGCGTCCATGATGATTCATCCGGCGGGCATTGATTTGGTGACCATGCCAAGCATTGCCATGAGCGAGGTGCGTGTGACTTATAAGGGCAAATCAGCGCATGCGGCGGCCATGCCCCATGCCGGTGTCAATGCGCTGGATGCGCTGGTGACGGCCTATCAGTCATTGGCGCAATTGCGCCAACATATTCGCGGCAATGAGCGCATACACGGCATTTTCAATGAGGCCGGGATTGCACCCAATATTGTGCCGGATCATGCGGTTGGCACATTTTATGTCCGCGCCCCCGATGGTGTGACTTTGGCCGAGTTGAAAAAGCGCGTGCAAAACTGTTTTGAAGCCGGTGCGCTGGCGACGGGCTGTGACGTTGAGGTGCAATGGGCGCAAGCCGATTATTTGGAAATCAAAGATGCTTGGTCGCTGGCTGATAAATATCGCATCAATGCCGAAAGCATTGGACGACATTTTTTTCCGCTTGAGAAAATCCCTGCTTCCGGTGCCGGCTCGACAGATATGGGCAATATCAGCCACCGCATGCCGAGTATTCATCCAATGATTGCTTGTGCGCCTTCCAATGTTGTGATTCACAATCCTGAATTTGCCAAATGGGCCGGCTCTGAAAAGGGCGACCAGGCGGTGCTGGACGGGGCCAAGGCGATGGCGATGACGGCGATTGATATTTTGAGCGACAAGGATTTGCGAAGCCAAGCTTGGGATGAATTCAACGCCACGGCAGAAGCTTCGGCGCAAGCCGTTCATTTGGCCTATGACCATGGCGGCGATGCCGCTTTGGGCGGTTGCGGTTGCTGCTGAGCGATTGGCTTTGGGGCTTAATGGTCTGATATGGCCGGGTCGAATTTGGGCAAGAGCAGCGCAATGCCAGCGGCGAGCAGCAAAAGCACAAATGCCATCCATAAAGCCAGGTCATAATTGCCGGTCATGTCCCATATCCGACCGACCAATATCGGGCTGATACCGGCACCGAGCACAAATATGCTGTATTGGGCGCCATATATGGTGGCGTAATGTTTAAGGCCGAAATAGCGCGCCGTGTAATAGCCAATAAGGTCAACTTCCGCGCCGACGGCAAAGCCGATTGTAACTGCCGCCAGCAGGGCAAAATCAGTGCCGCCCAGACCGAGCGCCAGACAGCCCAGCGCGACCAATGAAAAGGTTATGGCGGTCACATAAGGCGCGAAGAAATTGTCAACCGCAAAGCCAATCGCCAGCCTGCCAACAAGAACCGAGACGCCGAGAATGGAAGCAATGCTGCCCGCTTCAACTGCCGACATGCCGGCATCTTGCAAAAGCGGGATAAAGGCCGGAACAATGCCCAAAATAGCGGTTGATATGAGCAAAAACACCGCGCCCATTTTCCAAAATGTCGGATGACGCAAGGCTTCCGACAGGCTTGCGCCGGTTTCTGCCATTGGCGCGGCGTCAGGATTGTCGGCGACCGGGGCATCGCGCACCAAAAGGGCAACAAGCGGTGCGCTGGCAATGATGATGAATGAAATTACCAATATACCGGCGCGCCAGCCTTCCTCGGCCACATAAGGGGTCAGATAGCGCGGCACCATAAAGGCGGTAACGCCGGAGGAAGACAGCCCAATGCCAAGCGCCAATCCGCGATTTTTGCTGAAAAACGCATTTATCGCGCGGGTAAAGGAAATCGGAGCTGAGGCGACGCCAAGCAGCGCATAGACCATTGTAACAAAATAGAGAAATGTCAGACTGCCTTGCATGGTGCTAAGTGCCAAATAGGCCAGCCCATAAGCGGCCAAGGATGAAGGCGCGATAAGTCTTATCCCGAACCGGTCAATCAATTTACCGGCCAATGGCGCGGCCAACATAATGATGACAACCGCCAGCGATTGCTGGGCGGCAATTTGGGCGCGTGACCAGCCAAACTCGGCCTGCCAAGGCCGCGTCCAAACACCAAAAGCGTAATAGGGCAAAGTGGTCATAGCCACGCCAAGGCCGATAAAACAGCCTATCAGCACCAGCCCGCCGCGACGAAACTCATTATCTTTGTCGAAAACACTGCTCATAACATTACCCCTATTCAGACATGGCTTTTAGACATGGCTTTTAGACATGGCCCCCGCGCGGCGCGCTGGCGCAATCACTTTTTAGGCCTATTTTGAATGAGATTCCGGTTATTTTTGTTGGCTCCGCCATGGCAATGTGTCCTCAAAAAACGCGAATAAGACGCCGCATGGCACCAGCAGAAAACTAGCATCTACCATGTCATATTTGAAGCGAATTATGCGGCGGGGGGTGACATAGGGGGGTGGGTGACGTATCCTCCAATGTGTTAACGCAGGGTTAACAAAAACAAAAAGCAGGATTAGACCCCACTTAAATTGATAGCGAAGAATGAAGAAAAAGTCGGCAGAACGGGACAATGTATTTTTTCTATATTGATGAAGCGGGAAGCCGCGACCCCAAGCCGAAAGACGGAAAAAATGTCTATGTTCTTTTGGCTGTGGGCGTCCCTGAAACCCGATGGAAGGGTTTTGACAGGGACATCTCGAATCTAAAACTGGAACTTTCGGATGAACTGAAAAGGCGGGGGAAGGGCGATTTCGATTTGGCGGATTGCGAAATCAAGTCCAATTGGCTTCGCAACCCGCAAAACAGCAAAGGCAAAAGCCCATTTCTTGAGGCATTGGATGAGGCAGACAGAACGCGAATAGCCGATTTGTTTTATAAAGAAGCGGGACGAAGGGATACGATAATTATCGCGGGCATAATTGATAAATGCTGTGTTCATGACAATATGACTGGCGGCGAGATGCATAAATTTGCCTATCAATTATTATTGGAGCGTATCCAACATTATATGCGCGACACGCATAAAAGCACGCAGCGCGCGGTGATTGTCATGGATGATTTGGGCAAGCAATTAAACCGTGATGTAACTTTGACCCATGCTGAATACCAACGCCGAGGAAACCGCAATATGAGTTTTCCGGCGATTATTGAGTATCCATTCTTCGTCAGAAGTGAGTTGTCAAATGGCGTGCAGCTTGCTGATGTGCTGGCCTATTCTGTTTACCACGCCTTTACTTATAACAAGCCTGATTATGCGTATTTAATGAGGTTTGCAGGTCGCATTTATAAAAAGAAAGGGAAAGAAATTCAGGGTTTGAAGGTATGGGCGGACAGGTCATCCTTAATGGAAACAAAAAGAGCGATTGAGACACTCTTGCAAAGCAGATAGCGATGCGTTGGGGTTTACTTGGATAATTTGGGGCGTGTGAAGTCGGGCTGGACGAACCATATTGAGCTTCAAAAGAAACACCCGACACTCGAAAAGTAATTATTCCAACGAAAAAGCGCAAGGATTTTCTGGCCTTTTTCCTGTCCCGCCGCATCTTATCCAGATAGAAAAGGGAACTACTTTCTCTCGGTCACATCCAAAATTAATGGCACCAGATCAGTAACTGTTTGTCAATTATTCTTGTCCTGCTTCATATCACCAAAGCGAGAGGCATGTTCTTCAAAGCGCGGATAGGCCACAACACCCCAAATCTCAGTGGCGGGCTGTCTCTCAATTGTTTTCTCCATCACTTCCAAAATTGGTGGCACTAGAGCGAGCATCATGCGGCTGCCATCTCGTAATTGTTTTTCACCCAAGCCGCCATTAAAGGTAACCCCGCCATGAGTGATTTGATTGCGAAGCGTGTAAAGCCGACTCAGAATTTCGTTCAATATCCCTGCGGTATTTCTTCGTTTAAGTCGTTCACGCAATTTTTTGTTGCGTTCATCAAATTGTTTTTTCCAATCCACTTCCTCGCCCCGCAAATGCTTCCAGAAAGGTTCGAATATATATTTGTTTTTCATAAGGCGCCTGACCGCAGGATAGTCAGTATCAAGTGCAGCCTTAACGATACCTTTTTTGTCATGTTTTGTGATGCGCCGAACGAACTCATTGAACAGCTCCCATTCTTTCACTTTCACTTTTTCTTCTTTAGGAACCTGTCCATATTCAGGAATCCGTCCATACGCCGCATTAAAGGCAATCCAGCAAAACAAAAACGCTTCCACATCGGAACGGCCTTCCATTTGCGCCTGCTCAAGCCAACTTTTGGCGCGCCGCAGGCGGTCTTCATTGTGTCCTTGGTAAATAACTGACATTGGGATGCTCCTTAATCCTTCCCCTCACGCCTCTTGCGGGTAGGTGTCGTTGTAAATCTCGCGCAGCAGGCGGCCGTCATAGCGCCAATGCGGTGTTGGTGCGACATACCATTTCGAGTCGAGCAATTGGCCGGTCAGCAGGCTGAGTGACGTTTCCTCGCCATTATGCATGACGCGCCGGCCATCAATCGTTGTGACGGTTTCTTCACCGCGCGTGAAATGCAGCACGCTGCCCGGTTCAATACCCATTTCGATAAAGTTCAAGGGCGGGCGGCGTTTTTTATATTGCTCGGCGGCCGATTTGGACTCGCTGTCCGCGTCATTTTGTTCGGTGATTTCCGGCGTCACATCTGCCGTGCCGAGCAGGCGCAACAAAGCCTCGGCCTGCGATATATCTATCTTGAAAAACTCGCGGCGCGGGTTCACCCGGTCAGGCTCAAAGGCTTGGTGCAGCGCCGCCTCAACCGCGCTTTCATCTTCCACTTGCACGGCCAATTCGCAATCAAAGGGCAGGGGAACGCCGGAAGTATATAAATCACCCATGCGCAATTGCGGGTCATCGCGCGTGGTCTTGCCAATTTTGACAAGCCCCGGCATGGCCGGATTGGTGAGCAGATAGACAATGCCGGACACAGCGTCCCCCTTCGCGGTAAGTCTCTCGATTTACGCAAAACACAGAAAACGCAACAAATAGGTGATGGGCTGATTATACAGCAACGCAAATCGGCTTCAAGCGGCTTCAGGCCAGATATTGGCTGGGCATTGGTGAAGGCATTGGTGAAGGCATTGGGGGGGAGAGGAAAAATGGTGCCGGCAGAGAGACTTGAACTCCCGACCCTCTGATTACAAATCAGATGCTCTACCAACTGAGCTATACCGGCTGAGATGGGGTCAATTATCAAATTCAACGGCCTACAGCAAGGTTTTTGTCCTGTCAATTTTCACAATTTACACTCAAAACACTTTAGGGACGTGCTGGGGACGTGAAATTTCAAAAAACTGCGCCCGCCCACCGAGCGCGGCGATCAGGGCCAATTGCATGCCAATGCCGATAGATGTTTTGACGCACAAAACCATTAGGGGGATTTATTTGCAATGGCTTTGGCCGTGGCGGCCAAGTCAGTGATGGCGTCAAAATTACCGGCCGCTATTTCCGAAGCCGGTGTCAACCAACTTCCGCCGCAGGCAATCACCGATGGCACGGCCAAATAGTCCGACAAGTTATCAGCACTGACGCCGCCGGTCGGCATGAATTGCATATCGCGAAACGCGGCTGACAGGGCGGTCAGCATTTTCGGGCCACCGGCAAGGCTGGCGGGAAAAAATTTAACGATACGCAGCCCCATATTCCAAGCGCGCTGTAATTCTGTCGCTGTTGCAATACCCGGCAGAACGGTCAGCCCCGCCTCATGCGCCAGATTGACCACGCCATCATCAAGCCCCGGCGAGACCAGAAATTTGGCACCATTTTGAATGGCTTTATCGGCTTGCGCGGCTGACAATACCGTGCCTGCACCAATATGGGCATCTGGAAAAGCCTCTGCGACAGCCTTCAGACATGCCAAAGCCATATCGGTGCGCAATACCACTTCCAATACGTTCAGCCCGCCATTGAGCAGTGCTTGAGATATGGCGACCGCTTCCGACGGCGTGTCCGATTGCACCAATGGCACGACCCGTGCCTGCTTTAATCCTGCAATGAGTTTTTCTGACATTTTGATACCTTATAAGCATGTAGGGAGGCGGCATATATCCGAATATACCTCATGTAATAGACAACACAGCGTCAGATAGCAGAAATCACGCCTCTTGTCTCTATTTTGGCCTTGAGAAATATCAGCGGTGAGAAAAGCCCGCGGCAAGGCTCAAAAATAATAGGCGAGGCGGAAGCGGAAGAAATCTTCATCAGCCATTGCTGCGGCATAGGGGTCGCCATCGCCGATTTTATCCTGAAATCGTGCCTCGAATATAGCCTTGAAATCGCGCCCGATGCGGCGCTCAGCCTCCACTGAAATGGCTGTGCTGTCTGTGTCCAAATCGACCAGCCCGCCAAGCAATATGGCGGTTGATTGCGTATCATTGGCAGTCCAGCGCAGACCAATGCCAATATCATTGCCAAATGGGTGCGGCGCTTCGGCTTCGCGCTCGTCATACATATATTCGACCACCAGCCCCAAATCAGTGCCGGTATTGAACAAGTCATAGAAAGTATATTCAAACCCGCCCGTGGCGCGGAAAGTCTCGACTTCTTCTGTGTCCATGCGCAATGTCGGGCGATTGCCGGCTTGGGGGTCGGGCAGCTTGCGATTTTCACGAGACTGTATCGCCTCAAGTTTGAGCAGCCATGAGCCAAGCGTCGCCTGCACATCCAGCCCCAGCTGTTGGTAAAGCGCATAATAGGCCTGCATCATGGGTAGATTATGCGGCAAGTGCTGTGGTTGTTGGTCGGGCGCGGCCAGCAATAATTGCGGCTCGCGTGCTGTGCCGTCAAACCAGTGCAAGCCGAAATCAAACGGCCCGATATAATGCTGGTAGCGCAGCGCATAATCTTTGGGAAAGCGCCGTTTATTGCTCTCAAAATGGGTGGTGTCGTCATCGACAATAAAACCGGCATTGGGCCGTCCGGTTATCGGGTCGGCAAATTGCCGGATGCGGAAATAGGGCAGGGCATAGGCGCTCAGCGTTCCATAATCACTGGCATAGGAGAATTTGACCATAGGCTGACCAAGCTTTTGTTCGCCATCAACACTTTCCACATTATCGGTCTGGTTGATAATATCGACCAAATGCAAAAATTCGGTTACGCCCCAAAATTCTTTATCGACACCAATGCTGGCCTCAAAGGCATTATTGACATAGCGATATTTTGCTTCGCGCAAATCAAAATGGCTGCGCTCATGGTCGTGCTGGTCATAACGGGCGAATGGCGTAACAATCAGCGCATGGGTGCCATCTGGTGCCAGCAAGCCCATTTCAAATTCGACAGCCAAAGCGGCGAAATCTTGCTCGGCTTCTGCATGCCTGCCCGCTTCGGGAAAGCTGCGCAGTTCAAGCTCGACATTGCCCTTAAGGTCAATATCCATCGCCATGGCAAGGCCGGGCGCCAATATCAGGGCAAGCGCAAATTTCAAGCCGCGCCCATATAGGCTCATGGCGCGGCGCCATGCCATGGCTCAGCGGGCCCTTTTCAAGCTGTTGCGGGTAAAATCAGAGGCGCTCAAACCGGTCTGGAAGGCGTAATTCTCCCACCGCAATAAGGTGGTTTTGCGGGTGACATGATTTTCCATAAATAATTCATGGGCGCGCCAATATTTGCCGAGATATTGCTGGTAATCGCCAAAAGTCAGCGTTTTTAGCAGCGCATCCTTGCGGTCATAATAAACCACTTTGCGGGTCTGGTAATCCGTGGTGTCAGTCCAGGCAATAGTGCGCGTATAGCCCGAATGCTGATAGAGCGGGCGACGTTCAACCACATGGCAAGTCAGCGCACCACAGGGCTCATCGCGCAGCCATTTATAGCTGTATTTGCCCACTTCCTGCGAAGAGAAATCTTCATAGGCAAATTCCGATCCCATAAAAGGCCCTGATTTATTGACCGAGCTGATGCGTTTCACGCGCTTCAGCGCCGGCAAATACATCCATTGCTCATCAGGCTCCAGAATATGCGCATAGGTCAGCATGGCAGTGCCTGCAACATCGGCGGGGCGGTCGAAAATCATCATTGACCAGTCGCCGTCACTGGTATCCTTATTCTCAAGCGTGTTAAAGCGCAAGCGACGCTGGCTTTGGTCGCCATTGGCATTGGTCAGCACCATTTCCATCTCGCTGGTCGTGTCACCAAAGCCAAGATTGGTGGCATCGGTGATTTCGGCAATGGCCTTGCCGCGCGCTTCCGGATTATCGGCGCTCGGCAGACCGGCGCGTTCGGCCATCGCCACGCCCGGCAAAAGCAGAAGGGCGACAGTGA
This sequence comes from Parvibaculales bacterium, assembly GCA_049597955.1. Classification (GTDB taxonomy): domain Bacteria; phylum Pseudomonadota; class Alphaproteobacteria; order RS24; family RS24; genus JAYPAN01. Next base: position 14,116 of record JBMYND010000007.1, on the reverse strand, counting down.
CAATCTGTGTCAATTTGAAATGCAAAGACATGACATATTTCCTTTCATATCGATTATTCAGCAGCTTGCGCGGCGCTGTCAGCAGGCGGCTTTAGCGGTGCGCCAGGGTCACCGCGTCCGTCAATCCACATGAGCAAGGCGGGCAGCAGCAAGAAATCCAGCACCAGCGCCGTCAAAATCGTCAGCGCCACAACCCGGCCGAGCATGGCATTAATCAGGAAGGGGGATAGGGTCAGCACCATAAAACCGGCTATCAACACAAAGCTGCATACCCAAAGCGCCGTGCCCACGGTCATAAAACTGTAGCGCACACTGTCAATAGAGGAGTAATTCAGGTCAAGCCGCGCATGGCGATATTTGCTTAACATGTGAACCGTCGCATCAACAATAAGCCCAATGGCGGTGGCGGCGACAAAGGCTGTCCAAAAGCCGACCTCATATTTATACAGCGAGAAAAAGCCCATGGCGACAACCGGTGGCGCAATATTCGGCACAAGGCTGATAAGTCCCAATCGCAAGCTGCGCAGTGCCAGCATCAAACAAGCCGATATTAAAATAAAGGCCAGCAATGTGCCGGTGGTCATGGCGTTGAAATTACGCTCACCAATATAGGAGAACATGACCGCTTGGCCGGATGGCTCAACATGCATGCGTTCGGGCGTATTGGCTTTCAGCCAGTCAAGCGCGCGGGCGCGCAGCACTTTCATTTCGGCGGTCGATAAATCTTCCAGTGTCACCACCATGCGCGAGGCCGATTTATCAACATTGAGTTGGTCATTCAAATCAAGCCCGTAAGGCAGCGACATTTCGTAAAGCAAAACATATTGAGCCGCCAATTGGCGGTTTTCCGGCACGGCATAAAAGCTTTGTCGGTCGCCATTAAAGGAGCGGTTAATGCGCTTGACGACATCGGAAAATGCGGCGACATGCACCACTTCGGGTTGCTGGCGCATCCAATTGGCAAAAGCATCAAGATGGGTGAGATAGGCCGGGTCGGAGACCGCGCCAATATCCCCGCTTTCAAGCGAATAATTGATAATGTAAATGCCGGTCAGATTATCCGCCGCCCAATCGGAGGCTTGGCGGAAATCAACCCTTTCGTCAAAATACTCAACAAAACGGTCATTGAAAGTCAGGCGCGGCAATAATGCCGTGCCGATAAGGGTTAAAGCCAGCATGGCCAGCATCAGCGGGCGGCGCTTGGAAATGACCAGATTGGCCAACCATTCCATTGAGCGGCTTTGGCGGTCAACAACAGCACTGGCTTTCATCGGCATAATAGTCAGCAGAGCCGGGAACAGCGTCATTGACAATATCCACGCATATATTGACCCAATGCCGGCAAAAGTGCCGAGGTCACGATAGGGTGGGGCGTCTGAGAAATTCAGCGAGAACAGGCCAATCGCCGTGGTCACCGAAGTCAGAAACACCGCTTGCGCATTGATTTTCAGGCTCTCAATAATCGCTTCGCGCTTTTCCATGCCCGCGCCTTGCGACACCAGCGCGGTAATCAGAATATGCACACAATCGGCCACGGCGACGGTCAGAATAATGGTCGGCGCGCCCGAGGCTGGCGGGGATAGCGGCATGCCCAGCCAGCCGCCGGTTCCCATCGCCGCACCTGCTGCCAATGTGACGACAATCATGGTGGCAATGGTGGCAAACAGCTTGCGCGTGGTGATAATCAGCACCAGCGCAATAATCACAAACATGGTCGGTGTCAGCGTCTTCAAATCACCCTGTGCGGCTTCGGAAAACGCATTGGACAACATTTGCGAGCCGGTCAGCTCAATGCGTATATCGGGATATTTCGCGCGCATTTGGGCGTGAATTTCCCGTGCCTTGTTGACAATGGAATTGGTGGCCACCACATCATCTGTTGGCGGGCGCAATGAGACCAAAACGGCTGCTGTCTTTTTGTCGGTGGACATTAACCGGCCCGCCAGCAAAGGCTCGTTCAGCACCGTATCCTCAACATATTTTATGCGCGCCTCGTCAATATCGGCCAATGACGGCACCAAATCGCGCACTTCCAAATCATCCTCACCAATAGCGCGCGTATTCTGAAAATTGGTCAGGCTGTCAACGCGGGTCGAAAAGGGGATTTGCCAACCGGCATCGGTCAGCTCATAGGCCAGATTAAGGGCTGTGCGACTGGTCGCATCGCTGCCATCCTTGGGCTGGTAAACGAAGAAAATCGTATCAGGGCTGGAATAGGTGCGCTCCAATTCCTCAAATGCGGTCAGATAGGGATTATCATTTGAGAAAAAATAGCGATAATCATTGGTAAAGCGCAAATGCTGGCCGCCGGCAAGGGCGGCCAAAGACAACAGCAATGACAGGGCAATCACAATAAAGGGATGGCGGGTAACGAACGCGCCATATTGTTGCATTGTAAATTTCATGGTCGAACTCTCCGTTATTAGGGAAGATATATGCCTCGACTTTGATGGGGCAATTACGGTTTTATGATAATGCCTTCTTCAGCCCGCAAATCGCCTTTTACCACACGGTCATAGATTGGTGCAAACTGCGCCAGCCCCGATGTTTCATGCACATTCATCCATTTGCCGGCATGCGCCATGCCATCGGCCAAAAATCCGGCGACTTTTTGGTTGAAATCATCCGACCCCCATTCTTTGGCCCGGCGCGCAATATGGCCGGGCGCAAAAAACATGGCACTGCGCTCACTGATAAGTTGACCGGCGGCCGGGTCTTTTTTTGTTTGCCTGTCGTCCCAATGGGTCAAGCCGACATTGTGACACCAGCGCATATTGTCGCCAAGCAGGCCATGGGCAGCGCCAATGACAGCCCGATTGCCAGACATATCAACCAAGACGGAAGGCTTATTGGGCAGCGTGTCGAGCCGGTCATAGCCAATCACCATATCATAGCTGCCGGTCTTTTCGACAAAGCCAATATTGCCCGGCGAAGTTAAGCCGATTATTGCCGGGCGCGGGCCGTCAATTTGCGACAGGCCAAAGGCGAGGCCAATGGCGGTTTTCGACGAGGCCGATAAAATAACCACTTGCTCGGCATCGCGATAATTTTCTTCTTCCAATGCGTCGCACAGACAAAAAGATGTGCCGTAAAGCGGGTTCAAAAGCGCGCGCAGATTGTCATTGACTGCATTGGCGCTGTCTTTGCCGAGCCGGTCATAATTATTATAAACGGCGGGCAAGTCAGCGCGATGGGCGGCGCCGTCAACAAAGCGCGCATCAGAAATGCGCATAGGCAGAATTTCCAGATAATCGGCCAGCGGAAAATAGCCATAGCAGCGTTCGCCAATTTCTATCGCTTCATTTTTACTGGCAACAACCTCGCCAAACCCCCAAACCGGCACAATGCCCCAATCGGCATCATCGGGCCCGGTCGCGTGCGGCGGAAAAAACTGCCAATAGCCAATTTGCGCACCAATAGCGGCATAGGTGACATTATTGGCAGTGAAGGAAAAGCGTTCCACTTTGAGCAATATCTCGCCATCGGCCAGCGTAAAGTCGTCAATATCATTGCCGCAATCAACAAGGCGTGTGCGAGTAATATCGTTTTTATGTGTTTGAAATTCGGCCATATCTCCCCCCGGACTTAAGTCTCTATCATTGCGGCAAGCTTCATCAAATTGGCAACTGCCTTGGGCGCATTATCGCGCATTCGCATCAAAATTGCCATTTTTTCCGTATCATCCGGGCTGACATTTTGTGTCAGCTTGGTGAAGCCGTCGAGACGATTGGCCCGAATCCATTGCCGCAAGGGCTTGTCTTGCGACCAATTAAATTGGTTCATCATGGCAGCCAGCGTCATAGGCACAAAATCTTCCGCATTATTGGGCAGGGGGACGACCGCGCAGAGCCGGTTTTTTTCTTCTTCCGTTTGATAATTGGCCTCGACATGGGCAATCAGCGAGCCGCTGAAAACCGGCATATAGCTGCGCACGGTTTGCGGCGTGATAATGTCACCGTTAAATACCGGCTTGGGCGACATTTGCACCATTGTGCGCGACAGGCTGGCCGAGCAATCAACATGCACAATATCCGCCTTGGTTGCTATCTCACCCTGTTGCAGCTTGATTTTATCGCTTTCAAGCGCCGTCACGCGGCCCATGCGGATGACATTTTTTATGCTGCGCAAAGCTTCCAATTCCGGGCGGCTGACGGTTGCGGCATGAAACATTGTTGGCCAAACAGCCGGGTCAAGGCGCACAACACAGCCCGCCGCTTCAAGCCGTTCATACATGTCGTCAATCGTGCTTGCCTCGGCCAGTGCCTCGAATTGATTGGCCTGATTGCCGAAAGTATCAGCGAAAAACGCATCTGTATTTTGTGCAAATTCGCGCGGCAGCATCCAGCTATCGCGCGGCATAATCCATCTTATCGCATCGGGATGGACGCCGTTTTGCAATAACCAAAGACACGCATCCATGCCGGTTTTGCCGGAGCCAATCACCACAAAACCCGGCGGCGCTTCGGTCAGTTTCGGCAAATCATTGAGCGGCATGAAACGCACGCCCTCGGCAATCGTAAAGGCGGGCGTATGCTCAGCCGGCACATCGACTGTCAGGCGCGTTGCATCGACCAATTTTTTGTAAACCACTTTGGTTTCATGCCCGCCGGTCAGCGATTTGAACACGCCATCGCCGCGATAATCGCTCATCGGGAAATAGCGCACCCGCCCGCTGGGCAGCAAAGTCTGCTGCATAACATCGTCAAAATAGGCGCTGACTTCGGGGCCGGAGGCCAAATCATACAGACCTTTATTCAGGCCGATTTTATCCTTTTCAAAGCGGCTCAATTCGCGCGAGGCAACCCCAAAGAAAGAGGAAGGTTGATGCAGGCGAACAAAGGGATAAGCGACATTCCAATGACCGCCGGGTTTGGCGTGGCGGTCAATAATGACCATATCCGCCTCGGTCTCGCTGAGCAGCGTATCGGCAAACGCCATGCCCATGGCACCACTGCCGACAATCAGATAATCAGTTTCAAGCTCGACCATTGAAATCTCCTATTCTGCGTCAGATATAGGTCGAAGCAGGACGCTGTCACCGAAAATAGGCCAGCGCCACAAAAAGCTACGCAAAGTGAGGCGGCGTTTATCTGTTAAAATTGCGTATCGGCAATGGTGGTGCGGTGCAACAGGCGATCATGGCCGTCATAGCCGCCGGTTGCCGCGTGCAAAAGCGACCGGTTATCCCACATGACCAGCATGTTTTTCTGCCATTTATGCGAATAGACCAAATCCTCATGACTTTGCAGGCCGTAAAACTCAATCAGCAGCGCGTCGCTTTCTTCCTTTTCATAACCGGCAAAGGCTTGAATATAGGAAGGTGAGGAGAACAACGCCTTATTGCCGGTTTCGTGATGCGTGCGCACAAAGGGATGTTCGCGCTTTTCGCGCGCCTTTTCGCTGGGCAGGATTTTCATCGAACGCCCGCTATCTTGGTCATTATCGCCATAAGCGCCATTGGGGGCATAGCCAAGCTCGGCGGAATGAATGGCAATCAGACTGTCGGCCTTGTCGCGCATATCATCGGACAGGCGCTCATAAGCGGCCACTTGGTCGGCAAACAGCGTATTGCCGCCAATCGGCGGAATGGTGATGCCGAACAAGCATGTGCCGGCCGGCGGCACTTCGAGGAAACTCCAATCGGAGTGAAAAAATTCGGCAAAAATCGGTGTTGTCTCATCGGCATTGCGCTGAATGGCGGCGATATGTTCATGGCCGTCAATATGGCCAAAAAACGGGTCTTCGCCAAATGCGCCAAAGGCCAGGGTGAAACGCTCCAAATCATCATCGCTCATGGGCTGGTCAGGAAAGGCAATCACCTTGTTTTCCAGCCAAATCGCGCGCAATTCACCGGCCAAATCGGCTGATATGTCTTGCGTTAAATCTACACCTGTTACGAATGCGCCACAGCTTGCGCCGGTTTTCTCGACAGATATGCCCATGATAATCTCCTCCCGTCAGATTAAGGCTGTCCCGAGTAGGGGCTAATGTCAAGCGTGTCATGCTTGCTCGGATTGGCTTGTTATTCGGTAATCACCATCACACCGGCATCAATCAATTGCTGTTGGTGCGCCGCATCATAGCCAAGCGCGGTCAAAATCTCGCGCCCGTGCTGGCCGAGTTTCGGGGCAGGGGCGTCTATACCGCTTGGGGTTTCGGAAAATTGCGCGGCGGGGCGCGCTTGGCGAACCTCGCCAAAGCCATCATGCAGGGCGCGTTCAATCGAGTCATTGGCCAAAATTTGCGGATGCGCCATCAACTCCATCCGGTCGAGCAAGGGCGCGCTCGGCACACCCTCTTTTTGGAAGCGCGCGAGAATTTCATCGCTGTTCCATTTTTTGATTTCCGCACCGGTCATTTCTTTGCGTTCACCGGCATTGGCCACGCGCGCGGCGGAAGTGTTGAAGCGTTCATCTTCCAGCCAGTCCTCGCGTTTTAGCGCCCGGCACATGCCGGCCCATTCAGTGTCGGATACCGCACCGGCAGTGATATAGCGGTCTTTCGCCTGATAGATAAGGTCTTGCGTGCCTTGCAATTTGCGCACATCAAATTCTTTATCGCCATAGACCAGCCCGGCCATGCCTTCTGCCCAGAAAAACGACAACATGGTATCGAGCATGGACAGGCGAATATGCTGTCCCATGCCATGGCGTTCGCGGGCAAACAGCGCCGAGGATACGGCCTGCGCGGCGGTCAGCGAGGTGACTTTATCGGCAATAATAATGCGGAACATTTGCGGGCGACCAGTGGTGCGGTCGGCCTGAATATCGGTCGCGCCGGACAGCGCCTGAATAACCGGGTCATAGACCCGGCTTTGCGCATAAGGCCCGTTTTCTCCAAAACCGCTAATCGAGACATAGACCAGCTTGTCGTTCAGCTTGCGCATTGCCGCTTCGCCAAACCCCATACGGTCAATTGCACCGGGGCGGAAATTTTGCATAAACACATCCGCCTCGGCGACAAGCTGGCGCAAAATCGCCTTGCCATCTTCCGATTTCAAATCCAGCGCAATTGATTTCTTGCCGCGATTGCATGAATAAAACACCGCATTCACCCCATTATGCGGCGGTGCCATATGGCGCATTTGCTCGCCATGCACGGGTTCAACCTTAATCACTTCCGCGCCCTGGTCGGCCAGCATCATCGCGCCCATCGGGCCGGAAACCATGCTGGTCAAATCAAGGACTTTAATGCCATTAAGCGGGCCCATTGCCACCTCCAAATAAAATCGGGTAATTGATTGCCATTGCCTTTTGATAGGCCGGTCGTTCGCCAATCAGGGCGCGATAGGCCAGCACCGGTTCCGGCACATCAACCGCGTAAAAAACCGCCCAATCCAAACAGGATACAAGCATAATATCGGCCAGGCCAAAGCCAATATCCAACACGCTTTGGCGACCCGCAAGATAATCCGCCAGCACATCCATATGCCGCTTCAAATAGGTTTTGGTCGCGGCCACCACATCGGGCGCGGCACCGTAAATCTCGGTCAAATCGCCATGCCGCCGCATGACATAAAGCGCGGTCTCGTCAATCTCGCCATAAATATAGCAGCACCATTCATCTTCCTTTGTGCGCTCGTGCAGGCTTTGTGGCACGGCCACATTCTCTGCCGGATAGGTTGTTGCCAAATAACGGCAAATGGCAAGGCTTTCTGAAACAGCGATATCTCCGTCGGTCAAAAACGGCACTTTTTGTTTGCGGTTAAGATTGGTGTAAGCCTCAGTCTGGGTCTCGCCGGTGCGCGGCTGAATGGGGTGATGCACATAATCCAAACCCAATTCCTCGGCCATCCAGACCGGCCGAAAGGTGCGCGCGGTTTCCGCTCCCCATATTTCAATCATAGCTTGCTCCCCAATCTACATATTAGCCTAGCCATTATTTATTTGACCGCCAAGCAAATCAGAAACCGGCAAAGGCCAACTGGCAGTGGCGCGGGGGGCATAAATCGGTTACAAAGCGTGTGTTGCGTTGCTCGGAGGTTTTATGTTCGCGTCTTTTTCTCTCTCAAATCACCTGTTAAATCAGTTGGCAAAACTGAAAATATTGTTGGCAAGCCTGTTTCTGGCCAGTGCTGCCATTATGCCGGCCGGGGCGGATGACCATGCCGGTGACAAGCCGAGCGGGCGCGATATTATGCGCGACGCTTATGCGCTGATGAATCACTTTCCGACCGTGATGGCGGAGATTGACCTGAAAGTTGAGAGCAAGGGCAAATCGCGCGAGCGCCAGCTCGTGCTGAAAACCAAGCACAGCGACGAAAATACCAAAATCATCGCCAAATTTATCGCCCCCGACTCGGCGCGCGGCGTTGGCTATGCCTCACTGATAGACGCTGATGGTGGCCATGAGAGCTGGATTTATCTGCCCTCGCTCGGCTCCTTGCGCAAAATTAAGGGCAATGACGCCAATGACAGTTTTTTCGGCTCCGATTTCTCCTATAATGATATTGCCGGTCGCAGTCTCGACCAGGACACGCACCGTATTGTGCGCGAAGATGAGCGCAATGTGTATGTTGAAAGCCGCCCGAAAGACAAAGAAGATAATTATGCGCGGTTCATCTCGGTTATCCGCAAAAGCAATAAGACTATTCGTTCGGTGACATTTTTCGACAAGCGCGACCGCGAATTGAAGCGACTGTCCAATAAGGGTTTTCAAAGCTTTGACGGGCTGCCGGTAATTGCCTATTCGGTGATGGAAAATCTGCAAACCGGCTCGGTCACCCATCTTGATCGCGGTGTGTTGCATATTAATGCCGAATTGCCGGACAGCGATTTCGGGCCGGATGCGCTTCAACGCTGACGCGCTGACACCAAAACAGACGACATATATTGCAATCGCGCGCTGCGCCCTCTAACCTTTTTTTGAAAAGGGGAGGGTTTTATGAGCGATGATATTCTTGATTTGGGGGGACGGCTGGCGCTGGTCACCGGTGCCGGGCAAGGCGTGGGGCGACAAATCGCTTTGCACATGGCGGGCGCGGCCAATTCAGGCGGCGTGGCCGTTAATGATTACCATTTGGACAGAGCAGAAGCCGTGGCCGAGGAAATTCGTGCGGCGGGCGGCAAGGCAATGGCCGTGCAGGCTGATGTCAGTGATTTGGACTCGGTCAAAAACATGGTCGGCCAAATCGAAGCGGAAATGGGCCCGGTCGGTGTTTTGGTGAATAATGCCGGCAATGGGGGCGCCAATCCGTCGCCGGAACGGTTGAAACCATTTTGGGAAACCGGCCCGGCTGTCTGGAATGAAGCCATTGGGGTTAATTTTTACGGCGTGATAAATTGCGTCAGTGCGGTTATTCCCGGCATGATTAACCGGCAGGCACCGGGGCGAATTATCACCATTATTTCCGATGCCAGCCGGTTTGGTGATATCGGGCTTGAAATCTATGGTGGCGCCAAGGCCGGGGCAGCCGGTTTCATGCGCGGTGTTGCACGCAATATGGCGCGCCATCAGATAACCGCCAATAATATCGCCATTTCCCTGACCGAAACACCGGCGACACAAAGCTGGTTGGCCGATGAACAGCGGATGAAGGCAACCATGTCGAAATATATTGTTCGGCGTCCCGGGCGTCCCAATGATATTGCCAATATGGCACTGTTTCTGGCTTCCAATGCCAGCGAATGGATTTCCGGCCAGACCTATCCGGTCAATGGCGGCTTCACCCTGGCCCTATAGTCGGGCAGCCGTGTCAGTTAAAACGCCGTCCGCGCCGTTTTTGCGGCTGGTCTTTTTGCAAATAAGTTTCCAGCGCAGCCAATGGTTGCGGCGCTGGCATTTGGGTAAAAAACGCCGTCGCGCGCACGCTCAACCGACCGAGGCGGGTGAGGGCGTTTATCTCAACCGGTGCGGCAAAGCCGCTATCGGCCAATTGCGCCCATAGTGTATTGGCCGGTTTGAACTCTGCAACCCGCGCCATGGTGCGGCTGGAATAGCCGCCCAAGGGCTGCCATGCGACTGTGCAGCTTTGAACAGGTGCATTTATTGGATAGCCATGTGTGCCCGGCGGCAGGCTGACACCGGCGCTGGCCGAAAGGCGCGCCAAGCGCCGCCCGTCAAACAGCCTTGTCTCGCCTCGGCACAATGTCTCAAGATTGCCATTTTCAAGCGGTGCCAGCAGGGCAAGAAACGGGTTGAGCGTATCGTCACCGGCAATGTCAAAACTGACCGGTTCGACCCGTTCGGCATCTGGCGGTGGCACATAGCCCGACACAAAGGCAACCGGCGCGCCATTGGCATAGCTCAAGCGCGTTGTTTTGATAATATTGTCGGAAATCCATTGCGCCTGCAAAGCGATGGGCACCAGCGCGTTTTGTGTGCGTTTGGCTGTGGCGCCTGAGGCAAAATTGGTGGTTGAAAACAGCCGCGCAATACCGGCCGAGGTTACATGCGCGTTGAGACTGACATCGCTGTCTGAAATATCCGCCCGCAGCTCTGCGCGGCCAAATAATATACCGCGCAAATATAATTCATATTCGGCTTTGAAATAGCGGGTTTCGGCATTGGCCGGTGGCGCAAAAAACAGGCCGAGCACGAGGCCCAGCCAGATTGCCGCGCCACGCGTGACAGGCGGCTCAGCCGGTCTTTTCGTCAACACTGCTGCGCTGGTGCAGGGGCAGGCGGAAGATAATTCCGGTTTGCGGCTCGTCAAAGCGGGCAGCCTCAGCCAATTCGTCAAATATCGCATCCGCTGCTGATTGATGCACGATAAGGGTGAGAATATCATTTTCCGACGCCGAGCCGAATTCGCGGAACCGAAACAAATCAGTGGTGCGCGCGGTTTCCACATAAGCGCCCAGCACGCGCTCATCCTCGGCGAATTTGGCGGCCATCGCACCGCCTTCACCCTTATGCAAAAATGCGCCTATTTCGTAAATCATGCGCCTTACTCCGCCCCGGCCTCGGCCAGCAATTCATCGGGAATATAGGTCGCCAGCCGGTCGAGCTTATTCATAAACATAATGCCCATGCCCGGCGTGTCCAAATCACCGGCCAGATACATGGCTTCAAACACGCGGTCAGCCTGTTCTTCGGAAACAATCACCCGTATCATTTCCTTTTGCTCATCAATCGCCACGCCCATCAGCCCCATGCGTTCGCGAATGCCTGTGCCGCGCGCATAATTTATGGTCGCGCCCTGTGCGCCGACATTTTGCGCCGCCTGCACAACCGCATCGGCATGACCGGCCTGCACAATACAGGTAATCAGCAAAGCATCGCTCAGATAGGTAATTTGTCGATTGGCCATAATGTTTCCTTTCTACGCATCCGCCGCGCCGGATGAATTGGCGTCGCGCTGTTGCCAGCGAATATAAAGACCGGTGCCAAGCACCGCGATAATCGGCCCGATACTGGCCATGGATAAAATGCCAAAGCCTTCCACCGCCGAGACCGCATTGCCAAGCCCCAGCCCCATAGCCAGCACCAAAGGCACGGTCACCGGCCCGGTGGTCACACCGGCACTGTCCCAGGCGACATTGACAAATTCTTCGCTGGAAATTGCGGTCAGGCCCAATGCCAGCAAATAAAGCGGTATCAGCAGCATGGCGAGGTCAAGCGCGAACAGGATTTTCGCCATGCCCAGCGCAATGCCGAAAGCCACCCCGCCGGCGACCGAATACATCAGCATGGATTTGCGAAACGCGCCATTGGTCAATGTCTGCACTGTCAGGCCCAACGCATTCAGCGCCGGCTCGGCCAATGTCGCGCCAAAGCCCATCACCCAGGCAAAGGCAATCACCAAAGTCAGCCCCAGCCCGGCGGTATAAATCGGCGATACGTCACTCAGCGCAATTTCCATGAAAGCGGCAGGCAGCACCGCGCCGGTTTGCGCGCCGATCGCGCCCAAGCCATAAGTCAGCCCGACATTAAACACGCACATGCCGATAATCGACAATACCAGCCCATAAGCGGTGACCATTGTATTGGCCAATTTTTCACGCAACACGACAAACAAGACCAGCATCAAAAACACCACAAGCGGCAATATCGCCCGCACGCCCAGCACAATTTCCTGCACTGGTGAGCTGGCCCAAATGCTGGCCTCGGCGGCAATTGCCGTGGTTCCGGCCTTGCTGGCGGCGATGATTTCTTCCGGCGTGATTTGCCATGACACATAAAGCGACAGGCACAAAACCGCGACAATCGGAAACAGCGACGCCAATGTCACCACGCCAAAGCCCGACAGCGAATTATCGCCACCGCCCTTACCGGCGGAATTGGCAATGCCAATGCCGAGCGACAATACCAATGGCACGGTCACCGGCCCGGTCGTCACCGCGCCGCAATCCCAAGCCAGCCCGAGAATGGCGCGCAAATCAGCATTGGCATAGGCGACCAATGTCAGCCCCAATGTCGGCGCAAGGGCGGCGAAAATCATCGGCTTTAATGACCAGCCATAAACAAAGCGCAGCGTGCCAAGCACTGCCGCCAGCCCGACACCGGCGCCGACCAGCAAGACCAGCGCCATTGTCCAATTATTCAGCAATTCATAGAGATAGGGCGCTTTTTCAACATCCACCGACGCGCCAAAAGCCTGCAAAGCGCCAATGGCAGGCTCGGCGAAAGTCACCCCGACACCGAGAATGGCAATAATCACCAGCATGACCGGCATGGAGGCTTTTTTCGGCAATTTGTCGCCAATCAGCGTGCCAAACGGCATCAGCCCGACATTCAACCCTTCCATAAACAGCGCCAGACCGATAATCACCGCCGCCAGACCGACGACCAGCATCATGGCCGCTTCAATCGGTTGGCGCAAAATCAGCATTTGAAACAGCACCAGATAAAGCGATAAAGGCACGACCGCCTTCATCTGCTCAAACACCCGCACGCCGGAATAGGGCATGAGCAGCGCCATAATATCGCGCAGGCTGAGTTTCAGCTTTTTCGGTTTCAGCGCATCCGGGTCGGCATCATCCGGCTTGGGGGTCAGGCGATTATAGCTGAGCTGCCGCCAGCTGACATTGGAAGACCGCAATACGGATGAATAACGCAACATAACCCTTTTCCTCTTAACCAAGCGGTCGCTTAACAGACAAAAACATTAACAGATTTCATGCAGCCGCAACAAGGCGCAATCTGCAGGCAAACTCAGGCCGTGACTTGTTTTGGCAATTGCATGCCCATTTTTTCAAAAAACCGCAAATCGGCGTCGATAAATTGCCCCACACTCTCGCGCGCCAAACAATTTTGCACCAGCCCGGCCAGACGCGGCAAGCGCGCCGCCGGCACTTCATAACCGGCATGGGCGGCATTGAATAATTGCGTGGTCACGGCAATATCGGCGATTGAGAAATTGTCACCGGCCAGCCATGTCTTGCCGTCAAGCTGGTCTTCAAGATAGGCCAGCAGCCCGTTCAGCAATTTTTCAAAACCTTGCCCCGCTGTTTCATAATCGGCAGGCTTGCCGGTGGCGACATTGAAAAACACCGGACGGAATACCCCCATGCCGACTTGCGCCGCCAATTCCGTGTCTCCCAATTCCTCAAAATACAGGGCGCGGCCATAATCTTCGGCATTGTCGGGATAGACGGAAGGGCTGGGCTGCAATTTCTCGAAATAGCCGCAAATCGCCGAGCTGTCATTTATCGCATAATCGGGCCGCGCCGGGTCGGGCAGCAAGGCCGGTATCCGCTTGAGCGGGTTCATGGCCAGAAACGCATCGCTGAAACCGGTCAGCGGGCTGGGCGAGGGGTCAAGCTCATAGTCAATGGCTTTTTCTGCCGCCACAATGCGGGCTTTGCGAACAAATGGCGACAATGGCGCACCGAATAATTTCATGGTTTCTTCCCCCAAATAAATGCTGCCGGACTGTGCCATGTTCGCCCAAATCTGGCAAATATTTATCGGAAAACATGCCAATAAATGCCGCCACCCATCGCGCTCTTGCCTCACTTTTTATAGCGGGGCTGGCAAGCCCTATACGGGCCGACTTCGCTTGCGCAAGGCGCACCGGGCTTGCCTGACCGGCAAGCGGGTGCTTTTAACGCGTCTCGGTTTCACCTCGCTTGCGCAAGGCGCACCGGGCTTGCCTGACCGGCAAGCGGGTGCTTTTAGCGCGTCTCGGTTTCACCTCGCTGGCGCAAGGCGCACCGGGCTTGCCTGACCGGCA
>JBMYND010000006.1:0-120507 GCA_049597955.1 Parvibaculales bacterium | reverse complement strand
GAACACGCGCCTTGGGCATTGCTGGATTTCGGGATACGCTGCATTATCGCGCCGAGCTTTGCCGATATTTTCTACAATAATTGCTTCAAAAACGGCATTTTGCCGATTGTTCTGCCGCAGCAAGAAGTTGACAAATTGCTTGATGATGCGGCGCGCGGTGCCAATGCCACAGTGACGATTGACTTGGAAAACCAGCAAATTACCGGCCCTGATGGCGGCGTGATTGGCTTTGAGCTTGACCCGTTCCGCAAGCAATGTCTGATGGAAGGGCTGGATGATATTGGCCTGACGCTGCAAAAGGCCGAGGCGATTGACACTTATGAAACCGGCCTCGCCGACCAGCCCTGGCGCTAGACCGGCACCGCAAGGAAAGCAAAATGGAAAAGATTCTGATACTGCCCGGTGACGGCATCGGCCCTGAAGTAATGGGCGAAGTGCGCCGCGTGATTGACTGGTTTGGCACTCATCGCGGCTTTGAAACAGAGATTGAAGAAGAGTTGGTCGGCGGCTGCGCCTATGACGCGCATGGCGCGGCAATTTCCGATGCCGCCATGGCGCTGGCGAAAGCGGCAGACGCAGTGCTGCTCGGCGCGGTGGGCGGCCCGAAATGGGACAATGTGCCTTATGAGGCGCGCCCGGAAGCGGGGCTGTTGCGGCTGCGCGGTGAGCTTGAGCTGTTCGCCAATTTGCGCCCGGCCATATGTTTTCCGGCGCTGGCTGATTCCTCCTCTTTGAAGCGCGATATTATTGAGGGGCTTGATATTATGATTGTCCGCGAATTGACCGGCGGCGTTTATTTCGGTCAACCGCGCGGCATTGAGGATTTGGGCAATGGCCAGCGGCGCGGCGTCAATACGCAAGTCTATGACACTTATGAGATTGAGCGCATTGCCCGTGTCGCCGGTGATTTGGCGATGAAGCGCGATAAAAGACTGGCATCGGCTGAAAAGCGCAATGTGATGGAATCCGGCCTGCTCTGGCATGAAGAAGTGACCAAGGTGATTTCAAGCGAATTTCCTGATGTCGCGCTGGAACATGTGCTGGCCGATAATTGCGCCATGCAGCTTGTCCGCAATCCCAAGCAATATGATGTGCTGGTGACCGATAATCTGTTCGGCGATTTGCTGTCCGATGTCGCCGCCATGCTGACCGGCTCATTGGGCATGCTGCCTTCGGCATCGCTGGGCGCGCCGGATGCGGCAACCGGCAGGGCGAAGTCCTTATATGAGCCGGTGCATGGCTCGGCACCTGATATTGCCGGTCAGGGCAAGGCCAATCCGATTGCCTCCATCATGTCTTTTGCCATGGCATTGCGCTATACATTTGACCGTGGCGCTGATGCTGATTTGCTGGAAAATGCCGTCACCCGTGTTCTCGACCAAGGCATTCGCACTGGCGATATTATGCAGCCGGGCATGGTTGAAACCGGCACGTCCGGCATGGGCGATGCGATATTGGCGGCTCTGGATGAATTGGGGGATGGGTGATGGCTTATGTTGTCGCTGTTGTCGGCGCGACCGGCAATGTCGGGCGCGAAATGCTCAATATTCTTGATGAGCGCAAATTTCCGATTGCCCGTGTAGATGCTGTCGCGTCGCGCAAAAGTCAGGGCAAGGAAGTCAGCTTTGGTGACAAAAGGCTGAAATGTCAGGCTTTGGAGTTTTACGATTTCGCCAAGGCCGATATTGCCCTGTTTGCCTGCGGCTCCGGCCCGACCAAGGAATATGCTCCGAAAGCCGCCGCCGCCGGTTGTGTGGTGATTGACAATTCTTCGCTTTATCGCATGGATGATGATGTGCCGCTGATTGTGCCGGAGGTTAATCCGGCGGATTTGGCCGGTTACACCAAGCGCAATATCATTGCCAATCCCAATTGCTCGACTGCGCAATTGGTGGTGGCACTCAAGCCCTTGCATGATATTGGCAAAATACGTCGCGCCGTGGTGGCGACTTATCAATCCGTGTCGGGGGCCGGCAATGCGGCGATGGATGAGCTGTTCACCCAAACCCGCGCCGTTTTCGTCAATGATGAGTTGAAGCGCGAAAATTTCACCAAGCAGATTGCCTTTAATGTCATCCCGCATATTGATGTGTTTATGGAAGATGGCAGCACCAAGGAAGAGTGGAAAATGGTCGGCGAAACCAAGAAAATGATGGGTGCCGATATTGAACTGACCGCGACTTGCGTGCGTGTGCCGGTTTTTGTTGGCCATAGTGAGGCGGTCAATGTCGCATTTGAAAACCCGGTCAGCGAAGCAGCGGCGCGCGCCGCGCTGGATGCCGCGCCCGGCGTCTTGCTGGTCGATCGCCGCGAGGATGAAGGCTATGTCACGCCGGTTGAATGTGTCGGCGAATATGAGACTTTCGTTTCACGCTTGCGCACTGACCCGACAGTGGAAAATGGTCTTAATCTGTGGGTGGTGTCGGATAATTTGCGCAAAGGCGCCGCACTTAATGCCGTGCAGATTGCCGAATTGCTGATTGGGCAATATCTGACCAAGCCGCGTGCCGAAATCGTTTTGAACTAGGCCGGCTCGGGCAGGAAAACCTTGTCTTGCAAGCTTGGCGGTGTCAGGCTCAGCGGCCCATGCGGCAGGCTGGCCGCATTGGTGCGTCCGGCGGCAATGGCGGCCATTGTGCCGGTGGCAATGCCAAGCGCCTTGCTTTCCCCTTTCAGATGCAAGCCCAAATACAGCGCGGCGAATAAATCGCCCATGCCATGCGGCACATGCGGTGCGCTGGCGGTCTCGCAGCGATGTATTTCTTCGCCAATCGCCACAGTTGCAATGCGCCCTTCCGGGGCGGGGGCTGACGTCACCACAATATGCGGACAGCGCAGGGCGCGCGCCGCGCCGACCAGCGCCTCCATTTCTGATGCGTTGGATTGGCCGCTTAAATATTGCAATTCAAACAGATTGGGCGTTGCCATATCGGCGCGGGGCAGCAAGCTGGAGCGCAGGCCATTGGCTACCGATTTGGGCAGATAAAGCTGGTCATGGTCGCCGCAAATCGGGTCGCAGCAATATATCACATCCGGTATGGTCGCTTTTACCTTATCGACAATGGCGGCGCAGGCTTTGACATGTTCAAGGCTGGGCATATAGCCCGATAAAATAGCGGCGCAATTATCCAATGCGCCGGCGGCCAGCAGCCAGTCAATCGAGGCCAGCATTTGCTCCGGCGACACAGGCCCGCCCTTGGGCGCGCCCATTTCGGGAAAAGCGGCAGGATGGGCAGAAAGCCATATTGTTGGCAGGCCAATCGTTTCATAGGACAGGGTGCGCAGACCCGGCGCGATGGCCTGAAGCCCAACCTGACCGCTACCAATAGTGCTTGAGATAACCAGAATAGAATTTTTTTCACTCATATTGTGCCAGCCATAAAACGCGTTACACTGCCCGCATAGTTTACGAAGGAACCCACTCGGATGACAACCACAAAAACCATTCGTCCCCGCCGCTCTGCTCTTTACATGCCTTGCGCCAATGCGCGGGCATTGGCCAAGGCGCGGATATTGGATGCCGATTGCTTGTTGCTCGACCTTGAAGATGCGGTTGCCCCGGACGCCAAGGATATGGCCCGCGCCCAGCTTGTTGACGCGCTGAATGAAGGCGGTTATGGCGCCCGCGAGCGCGTGGTGCGGGTCAATGCGCTGTCAACGCCTTGGGGGGCGGATGATTTTGCCGCGCTCAATAATTTGCCGGAAAATGCCCGTCCCGATGCGGTGCTGGCGCCGAAAGTTTCCACCGCGGCGGAAATTGACGCGCTGACCGCTTTGCTGCCGCCGCATTGCGAATTATGGGTCATGGTAGAAACGCCGCAGGCGATTTTCAACATTGAGGCGCTGGCGGCGCGCGCCGCAGATACGCCTTTGAGCTGTTTTGTGATGGGGACAAATGATTTGGCCAAGGAAATGCAGGCGCAATTTGTGCCAATGCGTGCGCCGCTCATGACCGCCCTGTCACTGGCGCTGATGGCGGCGCGCATGCATGGGCTGACCGCGATTGACGGCGTGTTCAATGATATTGCCGATACCGCAGGCTTTGAGGCGGAATGCGGGCAGGGCATGGCAATGGGGTTTGACGGCAAGACGCTGATACATCCCGACCAGCTTGCCGCTTGCAATCGTATATTCGGCCCGTCCGAAGCTGAAATTGACGAGGCGCGGCAAATTGTGGCGGCTTTTGATGCGCCGGAAAATGCCGGCAAAGGCGTGTTGCGGGTCAATGGCAAAATGACCGAATTACTGCACCGCGATATTGCCGCGCGGCGGCTGGCGATTGCTGAAGCGATTGCCGCCCGCGATAGTTGAGCCTGGAGTTAAGCCATGAGCAGCGGGCGTTATTTTGAAGATTTCTCGGTCGGCGAAACGCTTATCCACGCCACGCCGCGCACGGTCAGCGACGCCGATGTGGCGCTTTATCAGGCTTTATATGGCGGGCGGCATTTGCCGCAAAGCAGCCGACCGGCGGCGCAAGCCATGGGTTATGCCGACCGGCCCTTGCCCGATTGGCTGGTCTTTCATATCGTCTTTGGCAAATCCGTGCCGGATGTGTCGCGCCATGCCATGGCCAATCTCGGCTATGCCGAAGGCCGCTTTCTCGAACCCGTCTATGCCGGTGACACTTTATCGGCGCGCTCGGAAATTATCGGCCTGAAAGAAAACAGCAATGGCAAAACCGGTCTGGTCATGGCGCGCACCACCGGTTTCAATGCCCAAGGCGCGCCGGTCTTGTCTTATATTCGCTGGGTGATGGTGAAAAAACGCGACGCGGCCAGCCCGCCGCCGGAGCCGGTCTGGCCGACACCGGCACCGCATTTGACCGCCGCTGACTTGCACCTGCCGGAGATTGATTTTTCGCGGTTAGAGACGGCGCTGTCGGGCAGTGCGCGGCGCTTTGAGGATTATGAGATTGGCGAAAAATTATCACATGGCGGCGGCACGACAATGGAAGAAGCCGAGCATATGATGGCGACACGGGCTTATCAAAATACGGCGGAAGTGCATTTTGATGCGCTGGCGCAACAAGAATCGCGCTTTGGCCGCAGGCTGATTTATGGCGGTCATATTATCAGCCATGCCCATGCGATGAGTTTTAACGGGCTGGAAAATATGGTGGCGCTGGCCGGTCTCAATGGCGGCACACATGCCGCGCCGGTTTTCGCCGGTGATACGCTTTATGGCTGGTCGCAAGTGCTGGACAAGGCACAGCTGGCCGGTCGCGATGATGTCGGTGCGCTGCGAGTGCGTCATATCGTGCTGAAAAATCGCGACCAGAGCGGCTTTCCCGGCCCGGCAGATAATGGCGAGGGCGGGCAGAGCGCCCCTGAAATGGTGCTTGACCTTGATATTTGGGGGCTGATGCCGCGCTGAGCGGCTTTTCCATCATGCGGCAGCCTGTCGCTGGCTTTCGGATAGCGTAAAGCCACGCCAGCGTGTAGTGTTATAAGTTGAGCCGAGCCTATCAGGAGTAACCATGTCGGAGAACACCCCCATGCAGCGCCCCTTATCGCCGCATATTCAGATTTACCGATGGACGCTGACCATGATGCTGTCCATTCTTCACCGCGCAACCGGCATTGCGCTTTATGCCGGCACGGCCTTATTGGCTTGGTGGCTGCTGGCCGCGGCCAGCGGGCCGGAAGCCTATGCCAGCGTGCAAGCAGTATCGGCGGCCTGGTATGGCAAGCTGGTTCTGTTTGGCTATAGCTGGGCGCTGTTTCACCACATGTTTGGCGGTCTGCGCCATTTTATTTGGGATACCGGGCGCGGTTTTGATTTGCGCGTTGTTGAGATTTTGGCGCGTATCTCGGCCTTTGTGCCGCCCGTGCTGACCGTGTTTGTCTGGGTGATGGCCTATTATTATATGGGAGCATGGTCATGAGCGATATGCGCACACCTTTGTCACGCGCCCGTGGGCTTGGCTCGGCCAAAAAAGGCACGGCGCATTTTTGGTCGCAGCGTGTCACCGCGCTGGCCAATATCCCGCTGACTTTATTCATGGTGGCCATGCTGGTCATTCATGCCGGCAAAGACCATGCGGCAATTGTGTCTTTTCTGGGCAATCCCTTTATCGGCCTTATTATGCTGCTGCTTATTGTCTCGGCGGTGATGCATATGCGGCTGGGTTTGCAAGTGGTGATTGAGGATTATATCCATGCCGAGGCGACAAAATTACTGTTGCTTGTCGGCAATACATTTTTTGCCATTACGATTGGCGCGGCCTGCACATTGGCTGTGCTGAAATTGGTTATCGGGTCATAGAGTTGAAAAAGCCGGTCGCGTCACACGGATTTGCGCGGCCCATAGGAGCGAAAAAATGAGCAGTTACGAGTTCACCGACCATCAGTTTGATGTGGTTGTTGTTGGTGCCGGGGGTTCCGGTTTGCGGGCCGCTTTGGGCTGTGCCGAGCGCGGGCTGCGTACGGCATGTATCAGCAAAGTCTTTCCGACCCGCAGCCATACAGTTGCCGCGCAGGGCGGTATCTCCGCCGCGCTTGGCAATATGGGCGATGATGACTGGCGCTGGCACATGTATGATACGGTAAAAGGCTCTGATTGGCTGGGCGACCAAGATGCGATTGAATATCTGTGCCGCAATGCGCCGGAAGCGGTTTATGAGCTGGAGCATTTCGGCGTGCCGTTTTCGCGCACTGAAGAAGGCAAAATATACCAGCGGCCATTTGGCGGCATGACCACCAATTTTGGCGAGGGCATTGCCCAGCGCACATGCGCCGCCGCCGACCGCACCGGTCACGCGATTTTGCACACGCTTTATGGTCAGTCGCTGCGCCATGATACGGAATTTTTTATCGAATATTTCGCGCTTGACCTGATTATGGATGAGGGCCGTTGCGTTGGCGTGACAGCCCTTGAAATGGCGACCGGCACGCTGCATCGCTTCCAGGCCAAGCAGGTCATTCTCGCCACGGGCGGCTATGGCCGCGCTTATTTCTCAGCCACTTCGGCGCATACATGCACGGGCGATGGCTCAGCCATGGTTATCCGCGCCGGTCTGCCCTTGCAGGATATGGAGTTTGTGCAATTCCACCCGACCGGCATTTATGGTGCCGGTTGCCTGATAACGGAAGGCTCGCGCGGTGAGGGCGGCATTTTGATTAACGCGGAAGGCGAACGCTTTATGGAGCGTTATGCCCCTTCGGCCAAGGATTTGGCGTCGCGCGATGTGGTGTCGCGCTCGATGACCATTGAAATCCGCGAAGGGCGCGGCGTGGGGCCGAATAAAGACCATATTTATCTGCATCTTGACCATCTTGACCCGGATGTTCTGGCCGAGCGCCTGCCGGGCATTTCGGAAAGCGCGCGGATTTTTGCCGGCGTCGATGTCACCAAAGAGCCGATTCCGGTGCTGCCGACCGTGCATTACAATATGGGCGGTATTCCGACCAATTATCATGGCGAAGTTTTGAACCCGACGCCGGAAGATGCCGAGCGCACCGTGCCGGGGCTGATGGCGATTGGCGAGGCGGCTTGCGTATCGGTGCATGGTGCCAATCGGCTTGGCTCCAATTCGCTGATTGACCTTGTGGTGTTTGGCCGTGCTTCGGCCATTCGTTCGGCCGAAGTGGTGCAACCCGGTGACAGCCATGCGCCATTGCCGGCCAATGCCGGTGACGAGGCGGTGGCGCGGCTGGAGCGTTTCCGCACCGCTTCGGGCGGCACACCAACCGCCGAGCTGCGCCTTGAAATGCAGCGCGCCATGCAGGAAAATTGCGCCGTGTTCCGCACTGGCGATGTGCTGGAAGAAGGCTGTCAGCGTATGCAAAATGTGGTCAATGGCATGGATGATATTGGCGTTGCTGACCGCTCGCTTATCTGGAATTCCGACCTGATTGAAACGCTTGAATTTGACAATCTGATTGTCCAGGCAATTGCCACGGTTGAGGGTGCCAATGCCCGTAAGGAAAGCCGTGGCGGCCATGCGCGCGAAGACTTTCCGGAGCGCGATGACGAAAATTGGATGAAGCACACGCTGGCCTATGTCGATGGCAAGGGCAAGGCGACAATCGATTATCGCGGTGTGCATAATTACACGCTGACCAATGAGGTTAGCTATATTGAGCCGAAAGCGCGTGTGTATTAGGGGGCGTAACCATGGTTGAAATTGCATTGCCGAAAAATTCGCGTATCAGCAAGGGTGTGACCCATGCTGCCAAAAGCGAAATGGCGAAACCGCGCAATCTTAAAATCTATCGCTGGAATCCGGATGACAGCGAAAATCCGCGCGTCGATACTTATACAATTGACGCCGATGATTGCGGGCCAATGGTGCTGGATGCGCTGATTAAAATCAAAAATGAGATTGATTCCACCCTCACTTTCCGGCGCAGTTGCCGCGAGGGCATTTGCGGCTCTTGCGCCATGAATATTGACGGGCAAAACACGCTGGCCTGCACCAAAGGGCTGGATGATGTAAAAGGTGATATCAGCATTTATCCGCTGCCGCATATGCCGGTGGTCAAGGATTTGGTGCCGGATTTGACCGACCTTTACGCGCAATATGCTTCGATTGAACCTTGGCTGAAAACCGACACGCCGCAACCGCAAACCGAATGGAAGCAGTCGCGCGAAGACCGCGAAAAAATTGACGGGCTGTATGAGTGTATTTTATGCGCCTGCTGCTCAACCTCCTGCCCGTCTTATTGGTGGAACTCAGATAAATATCTCGGCCCTGCCGTTTTGTTGCAAGCCTATCGCTGGCTGGCTGACAGCCGCGATGAAAAGACCGGCGACCGGCTTGATGATTTGGAAGACCCGTTCCGTGTCTATCGCTGCCACACAATTATGAATTGCGCCAAAGCCTGCCCGAAAGGTCTGTCGCCGGCCAAGGCAATATCGGAAATCAAGAAAATGATGGTGACGCGGGAAGTATAAAGCTTTTTCCTCACCCCTTCACAAAACTGTCATGACCGGCCTATAGTGAGGCGGTTATGAAGTCTGTATTGTTTCTGTGTACCGGTAATAGTTGCCGTTCCATTCTGGCCGAAGCCTATTTGACCCATGCGGGCAAACATGCGGGTAAAGGCGCGTGGCGCGGCTATAGCGCAGGCAGCACGCCGACCGGCACTGTCCATCCCATGGCGCTCGAAACATTGGCGGCGCATGGCATTGAGGCGGCGGACGCGGCCTCGAAATCATGGGATGCGTTTGGCGGCGGCCAAGCACAGCAAATGGATTTTGTGATTACCGTTTGCAATAATGCGGCGGGCGAGGCTTGCCCGGTCTGGCCCGGCCTACCGGTGACCGACCATTGGCCGTTTCCCGACCCAGCCAAATTTGACGGCGATGAAGACGCAATGCGCGCCCATTTCAACGAGGTTTTCGCCATGATAAAGGCGCGCATAGACGCTTTTCTGGATGGGCAATCAGTCTGATATGCGCGCGCTGCTGGCCGAATTTTCCGGCACTTTGCTGCTGGTCTGCACCGTTGTCGGCTCCGGCATAATGGCGGTCAATCTGGCCGACGGCAATGACGGTATCGCCTTATTGGGCAATACAATCGCCACTGGCGCTATTCTTTATGTGCTTATCACGATTTTCGGGCCGGTCTCCGGCGCGCATTTCAACCCGGCCGTCAGCCTGGTATTTGCTTTGCGCGGTGAATTATCCCTGTCGCTTTTGGCCGCCTATATTGCGGTGCAGGCGAGTGGCGGGATATGCGGCACGCTATTGGCCCATGCCATGTTTGAGCTGCCTTTGCTTGACCCGTCGCAAAATGCGCGCAGCGGGGTCGGGCAATGGCTGGGCGAGGCGGTCGCCACATTTGGCTTGCTGGCCACCATATTGGGCGGGCTGGCCTATCGCGCCCATGCTGTGCCGGCTTTGGTCGGGCTTTATATAACAGCCGGTTATTGGTTCACCTCTTCTACCAGCTTTGCCAATCCGGCCGTGACGCTGGCGCGCGGCTTCACCGACAGTTTTTCCGGCATTCGCCCGGCTGACATGCCCGGCTTTTGGTTGGCGCAAATTGCCGGTGCCCTGCTTGCCCTGTTCATGGCGCGGGTGATTTTCACGCCTGCTTCTGCACAAGATTGACCCTCTCTGGATTGACCTTCTCAAGATTGACCTTCTCAAGATTGGCTCTTAAACTCCGCCCGCATGACAGAAGCGCAATCTTCCACACAATCAGCAAATGTCGCAGAGCGTTTTCAGGCTATGGTGGATGGTGGCCAATTATCGGCTGACGCGGCGCAGTTTGAGGCCGCCCGTCGCCTTGATGCGCTGAATCATCAACTCACCCATTGGCAGGCCCAGAGCCGTCTGAGCCGGAATGTCAAAAAATGGTTGGGCAAGCCGGTGCAAGCACCGCGCGGCCTGTATATTTTCGGCGCGGTCGGGCGCGGCAAATCCATGCTGATGGATATGTTTTTTGACAGCGCGCAAGTGCCCCGCAAAAGACGTGTGCATTTTCATGCCTTTATGCAGGAAACCCATGCCCGCATTCATGCGTTCCGCCAATCGGCGCGCCATGATGGCGACCCGATGCCGGCAGTGGCCAAGGAAATTGCCGCGCAAGTGCAGCTTTTGTGTTTTGATGAATTTCAGGTCAAGGATATTGCCGATGCGTCAATTTTGGGGCGCTTGTTTGGCTTGCTGCTCGATGCCGGTATCGTCATGGTCGCCACCTCAAACCGCGCGCCCGATGATTTATATCAAGGCGGGCTGAACCGGCATCGCTTCTTGCCCTTTATCGATACGCTGAAACAAAGGCTTGATGTTCTGCAACTGCACGCGGCGCAGGATTATCGGCTGGCGCGCCTGCAAGCGCGGCCGGTTTGGTTTACGCCCTGTGGGCCGAAGGCGCGCGCCGCGCTGGATGAACGTTTTCATGCGCTCAGCGAAGGTGTGGCGGTTGCCCCGATTGAATTGCATTTGAAAGGCCGCACTTTGCCGGTGCCGCAAGCAGCGGGCGGTATTGCGCGCCTTTCTTTTGCCGATTTATGTGTGGCGGCGCGCGGCGCGGCAGATTATCTTGTCTTGGCGCAGCATTTTCACACTGTGCTGATTGACAATATCCCGAAATTGCAGCCCGACAAGCGCAATGAGGCGGTGCGCTTTGTGACGCTGATTGATGCGCTTTATGAGCATAAGGTCAAGCTGCTGGCTTCGGCTGATGGCGCGCCAGCTGACTTATACCCGAAAGGTGACGGGGCGTTTGAGTTTGAACGCACTGTGTCACGGCTGATGGAAATGCAAAGCCGCGACTATTTGCAATTGCCCCATATTGCCGGTGCGGCAAGCGGCTAGTCTTGCAAGGCGCGCTTAAACGCGCTACCACCCTTTGCCATGGACAAATATTCACGGGGGACATTATGGCTCGTAACAAAATAGCACTTATTGGCGGCGGTCAAATCGGCGGCACGCTGGCCCATTTGGCAGGTCTCAAGGAACTTGGCGATGTCGTTATTTTCGACATTGTTGACGGTATTCCGCAGGGCAAGGCTTTGGATTTAGCGCAAAGCGCGCCGGTCAGCCATTTTGACGCTTCGCTGAAAGGCACAAAATCCTATGCCCAAATCAAGGGTGCGGATGTGGTGATTGTCACCGCCGGTGTGCCGCGCAAGCCGGGCATGAGCCGCGATGATTTGATTGAAATCAATCTGAAAGTGATGAAGCAAGTGGGCGAGGGCATTAAGAAATACGCGCCCAATGCGTTTGTGATTTGTATTACCAATCCGCTTGATGCGATGGTTTGGGCGTTGCAAAAATTCTCCGGCCTGCCGAAAAATAAAGTGGTCGGCATGGCCGGTGTGCTGGATTCGGCGCGCTTCCGTCATTTTCTTGCTGAGGAGTTTAACGTCTCCGTCAAAGATGTTACCGCCTTTGTGTTGGGCGGTCATGGCGATACAATGGTGCCATCCGTGCGCTATTCGACCGTTGCCGGTATTCCCTTGCCGGATTTGGTGAAAATGAAATGGACAACGCAGAAGAAAATTGACGATATTGTCCAGCGCACACGCGATGGCGGTGCCGAAATTGTCGGCTTGTTGAAAACCGGCTCGGCCTTTTATGCGCCCGCCGCCAGCGCCATTGAAATGGCCGAAGCCTATCTGAAAGACCAAAAGCGCGTGCTGCCCTGCGCCGCCAATTTGAATGGCCAATATGGCCAGCGCAATCTTTATGTCGGCGTGCCGGTGGTGATTGGTGCCAAGGGCGTGGAGCGCGTGGTTGAGATTAAGCTTGATGCCAAAGAGCGCGCCATGTTCAAAAAATCGGTCAATGCGGTGAGCGGCCTGTTGGCGGCGTGCAAGAAAATCGATCCGTCTCTCAAATAGGCACAAACTATCGGCACGATTAGTGCCAGATTTATCTTGCCCTGGCAGCTTATTGCCGCTACACCAAATTAAGGCCGATTTGCCGCATCGGTTTTAATAAGGGGAGAGTGGCATGCAATCATTATTGGCAAAATGGTGGAAGCGGGCCGTGCTGGCCGCCCTTGTGCTGGTTTTGCTGGCCGGTGGGCTGGTGGTTCTGGTGCTGAATCATGACGGTTTGCAAGACCGATTGGCCAAGGGCGCGCTGACGCGCGCTGTCGCGCAGCAAATGGAACGCGGCGCGGCTTATGGCGGCGATAATCTGGATTTGGTGTTTTGCGGCACCGCCTCGCCCATGGGCAATACCGGACGGGCGCAGCAATGCATGGGCGTGCTGGCCGGTGACAAGTTTTTCATGATAGACAGCGGCGCGCGCTCAACAGCCGTAGCCGTCAATATGGCTCTGCCGGTTGAACGCCTTGACGGCGTTTTGCTGACGCATTTCCATTCCGACCATATTTCCTCTCTTGGTGAATTGCAGCTGGCCAGCTGGGCGCGCGGGCGAGCCGGGCAATTGCCGCTTTATGGCGGCCCCGGCGTGCAGAAAGTCGCAGATGGCTTTAATTTGGCTTATGAGTTGGATTATGGCTACCGCACAGCGCATCACGGCGAGGCGGCGATGCCGTCGGCGCATTCCGGATTTGTGGCGAAACCCTTTGCCGTGCCGGAAGCGGGCAGCAATGTCATTTTTGATGAAGACGGGCTGAAAATATCGGCTTTTGCCGTGCCGCATCCGCCGATTGAACCTGCTGTCGGCTTCCGCTTTGACTATCGCGGCCGGTCGCTGGTGATAAGTGGCGACACTGCTTACAGCGACAATCTGGTGGCCGAGGCCAAAAACACCGAAGTGCTGGTGCATGAAGTTTTGCAACGCGATTTGGTGAGCATGACGTCGGAAACATTGGCGGAAATGGGCCAGCCAAATCTCGGCAAAATCATTTATGACACGCATGATTATCACACCAGCCCGGCCGAAGCTGCCAAAGTCGCCAATCGCGCCAATGCCAAAATGCTGGTTTTCACCCATATGGCACCGTCTCCGGCCAGTGGCTTGGTTGAGCGCATATTCATGCGCGGTGTGCGCGACATTCGCAAAAGCGGCACGATTATGGCTGATGACGGCATGCATATTCGCTTGCCCGCGCCGGTCAATGGCGGCAATAGCGAGATTATCGTCAAATAAATTGCGCCGGAAAGCCGATTTTGCCAGTCCCCGTATTTGTGGTTTGAAAATCCTGTTTGCAAAGTCGTTTGGGCTTGAGACCGCCGCCTGCTTGGGCTAGGTTTCGGCACATCTGCACAGTTTGTTCTATCCAGACGAAAGAGGGGTTCATGAATATCCACGAATATCAGGCCAAACAGGTCTTGAGCGAATTTGGTGTGCCTGTGCCGCGCGGCGGTGTGGCTTTTACACCGGATGAGGCGGTCAAAGTCGCTGAGGAACTTGGCGGGCCGGTCTGGGTTGTGAAAGCACAAATTCATGCCGGCGGGCGCGGCAAGGGCGGCGGGGTTAAAGTCGTCAAATCAATCGATGAGGTGCGCGCCGAAGCCGAGCGCATGTTGGGCATGACATTGGTCACCCATCAAACCGGCCCGGAAGGCCGTATTGTCGGGCGCGTCTATATTGAAGAGGGTTCCGACATTGCCCGCGAACTCTATTTGTCGGCGCTGGTTGACCGCGCCACATCGCGGGTTTCCTTTATCGCTTCAACCGAGGGCGGTATGGATATTGAGGAAGTGGCGGCCGAAACACCGGAAAAAATCCTCACCGTCAGCGTTGACCCGGCGGGTGGCATTTCCGGGCATCATGGCCGCCAAATCGCCTTTGCGTTGGGCCTTGAGGGCGATCAGGTAAAACAGGCCAGCGCGCTGATAAATAATCTTTATCGCGCTTTTGTTGAAACCGATATGTCGCTTTTGGAAGTCAACCCGCTTGTGGTGACCGGCGACGGGCAATTGATTTGCCTTGATGCCAAAGTCAATTTTGATTCCAATGCGCTGTATCGCCATGACGATATTGTTGCGCTGCGCGATTTGGACGAGGAAGACCCGGCGGAAGTCAAAGCCTCGGAGTTCGACCTCAGCTATATCAAGCTCGATGGCACAATTGGCTGCATGGTCAATGGTGCCGGTCTGGCTATGGCGACAATGGACATTATTAAACTTTATGGCGCCGAGCCGGCCAATTTCCTTGATGTTGGCGGCGGCGCGACCAAGGAAAAAGTGACCGAAGCGTTCAAAATCATTTTGTCGGATGACAATGTGGAGGGCATTTTGGTCAATATATTTGGCGGCATTATGCGCTGCGATGTGATTGCCGAAGGGGTGGTCGCAGCCGCCCGCGAGACCGAATTATCCGTGCCTTTAGTGGTGCGGTTGGAAGGCACAAATGTTGAATTGGGCAAGAAAATCATGGCCGAGTCGGGCCTGACCATCATCCCTGCCGATGATTTGGACGATGCGGCTGAAAAAATTGTCGCCGCTGTGAAGGAGAGTGCATAATGTCTGTTCTGGTCAATAAGGATACCAAAGTTATCTGTCAGGGCTTTACCGGCAGCCAAGGCACTTTCCACTCCGAGCAGGCGATTGCCTATGGCACGAAAATGGTCGGCGGGGTCACACCGGGGCGTGGCGGGTCAAGCCATCTCGATTTGCCGGTTTTCAACACAGTGGCCGAAGCGGTTGACAAGACCGGTGCCACAGCCAGCGCCATTTATGTGCCGCCACCCTTTGCGGCGGATGCCATATTGGAGGCGATTGATGCCGGTATTGAGCTGGCCGTGTGCATTACCGAAGGCATTCCGGTGGCCGATATGATTAAGGTGAAACGCGCTTTGCAAGGTTCCAAGACGCGCCTTGTCGGGCCGAATTGCCCGGGTGTGATTACCCCCGGCGAGTGCAAAATCGGTATTATGCCCGGCCATATTCACAATCGCGGCTCGGTCGGTATTGTGTCGCGCTCCGGCACGCTGACCTATGAAGCCGTGGCGCAAACAACCGCTGCCGGTCTTGGCCAGTCAACCTGTATCGGTATTGGCGGCGACCCGGTCAATGGCACGAATTTTATCGATTGTTTGGAAATGTTCCTCGCCGATGAGGAAACCGAATCCATCATTATGATTGGCGAAATTGGCGGCTCGGCTGAAGAAGAAGCGGCTGAGCTGGTCAAAGCGTCGAAAGTGAAAAAACCAATGGTCGGCTTTATCGCCGGCGTCACCGCGCCTCCCGGGCGGCGCATGGGCCATGCCGGTGCGATTATCGCCGGGGGCAAAGGCGGTGCTGAGGATAAAATGGAAGCCATGCGCTCAGCCGGTATCACCGTCTCGCCATCGCCTGCCGCTTTGGGCAAAACATTGGTCGAGGTTTTGCAAGGCTGAGTAAGGCTTTTGCCAAGATAACAGTGTTCACGATTTATAAATTGGTCTAGTGTCTTGAAAGATATGGTGACTGATAAACCGGAAGGACAGTATGTCACAGGATATATCGGGCAAGTCTGACAAGGGCGGCATTGCAATACCGTCGCTTGATGGCTCCAATGCTCTTTATCTGGAGGCGCTTTATGAGCGTTTTCGCGCTGGCGATAAAACTCTTGGCGAGGGCTGGCAAGCCTATTTTCAATCATTGGAAAATGAAGATGGCACTGGTGGTATCACTGGGGGTATCACAGGTGGCCCATCATGGCAGCGTGGCGACTGGCCCCCGGCAATAAATGGCGAAATGACCGCTGTGCTGGACGGCAATTGGGCTGAAGAACTGCCTTCTGCCGGTGCGTTGGCGGAAAAAGTGCAAAGCCGCATGGTCGGTGCCGATGATGCCGCCGTGCGCGCCGCGACGCTGGATTCGGTGCGCGCCATTATGATGATACGCGCTTATCGTTTCCGCGGTCATTTGGCTGCCGATTTGGATCCCTTGCGGCTGGAGCCACCGGCCAGCCATCCGGAGCTTGACCCGACCTCATACGGCTTTGCGCCGGAAGATTTCGACCGGCCGATTTTTATCGATTATGTGCTGGGGCTGGAAACGGCAAGCATAAATGAAATGCTGGCGATTTTGCGGCGCACATATTGTGGCACTTTTGCCATTGAATTTATGCATATTTCCGACCCTGAAGAAAAAGCCTGGTTGCAGGAGCGCGTGGAAGGGGCGGATAAGGAAATCACCTTTACCCGCGAAGGCAAGAAAGCGATTTTCCAAAAGTTGGTGGAAGCCGAAGGGCTGGAAAAGTTTATCGACGTCAAATATACCGGCACCAAGCGTTTCGGCCTTGATGGCGGCGAGGCGATGATTCCGGCGCTGGAGCAAATCATCAAGCGCGGTGGCAATTTGGGCGTTAAAGATATTGTGATTGGCATGCCGCATCGCGGGCGGCTGAATGTGCTGACCAATGTGATGGCCAAGCCTTTCACCGCCCTGTTCCATGAGTTTAAGGGCGGCTCGGCCAATCCGGACGATATTGAAGGCTCCGGCGATGTGAAATATCACCTTGGCGCCTCTTCCGACCGCGAATTTGACGGCAATAAAGTGCATTTGTCACTGACTGCCAACCCGTCGCATTTGGAGGCGGTTGACCCGGTTGTGCTGGGCAAGGCGCGCGCCAAGCAAGACCAGGGCAAAACCGACAGCCGCGCCATGGCCGACCGCAGCACGGTGATACCGCTTTTGCTGCATGGTGATGCGGCGTTTGCCGGTCAGGGTATTGTGGCGGAATGTTTTGGCCTGTCCGGTCTGGTCGGCCATAAATCAGGCGGCGCGATACATTTTATCGTCAATAATCAAATCGGCTTTACCACCAATCCGCGCTTTTCGCGCTCCTCGCCCTATCCTTCCGATGTGGCGAAAATGGTGGAAGCGCCGATTTTTCACGTCAATGGCGATGACCCGGAAGCCGTGGTCTATGCCGCCAAAGTGGCGACTGAATTTCGCCAGAAATTTTTGAAACCGGTGGTGATAGACATGTTCTGCTATCGCCGCTTCGGCCATAATGAAGGCGATGAACCGGCTTTCACCCAGCCGCATATGTATAATAAAATCGGCAAGCATGAGACGGTGGCCACCCAATATGCCCGCCGTTTGGTCAGTGAAGGGCTGGTCAGCGAGGCGGAAGTGGAAGCTATTCGCGCCGATTATCGCGCGACGCTGGATGCCGCGTTTGAAGAAGCCAATGGCTATAAGCCGAATAAGGCTGACTGGCTGGACGGCAAATGGTCGGGGCTGGAGCGCAAGCATGGCGATGCGGCTGATGCGGTTATTCGCGGCGATACCGGTGTTGAAGCCGATATTTTGCAGAAAATCGGGGCGGCGCTGACCCATGTGCCGGAAGGCTTTAACCAGCACCGTGCCTTGCAACGCCAGATGAAAGCCAAGCGCGACATGTTTGAAACCGGCCAAGGTTTTGATTGGGCAACGACCGAGGCGCTGGCCTTTGGCAGCCTGTTGCATGAAGGTTATCCGGTGCGCCTGTCGGGGCAGGACAGTGAGCGCGGCACATTCTCGCAACGCCATTCGGTTTGGACAGACCAGAAAACCGAAAACCGCTATCGCCCGCTTGATCATGTGAGCGACGGGCAAGCCGGTTTTGAAGTGGTCAATTCCATGCTGTCGGAAGCGGCGGTTTTGGGCTTTGAATATGGCTATTCGCTGGCCGAGCCCAATGCGCTGGTCATGTGGGAGGCGCAATTTGGCGATTTCGCCAATGGTGCGCAAGTGATTATCGACCAGTTTATTTCATCGGGCGAGATTAAATGGCTGCGCATGTCGGGGCTGGTTATGCTGCTGCCGCATGGCTATGAAGGCCAGGGGCCGGAGCATAGTTCGGCGCGGCTGGAGCGTTATTTGCAATTATGCGCTGAGGAAAATATGCAAGTCGCCAATTGCACCACACCGGCCAATTATTTCCATATTTTGCGCCGCCAATTAAAGCGTAATTTCCGCAAGCCGCTGGTGCTGATGACGCCGAAATCATTGCTGCGCCATAAAAAATGCGTTTCAACTTTGGCCGAAATGGAAACCGGGTCAACCTTTCACCGCGTTTTGTGGGATGATGCCGATGCGCGGCTGGGCGGCACGCTGAAACCGGCGAAAAATATTCGCCGTGTCGTTTTCTGTTCGGGCAAAGTTTATTTTGACCTGCTGGAAGCGCGCGAAGAAGCGGGCATTGATGATGTTTATATCATCCGGCTGGAGCAGCTTTATCCGTTCCCGAAAGGCCCGCTTATGGCGGAACTTGAAAACCTTGTCCATGCCGAAATGGTGTGGTGCCAGGAAGAGCCGCGCAATATGGGTGCGTGGAGCCATGTCGAGCCGGAACTGGAAGACGCGCTGATTCATTTGGGTGCCAAGCACACACGTCCGGCCTATGCGGGGCGGCGTTCCACCGCCTCTACCGCGACCGGCTTGATGAGCCGCCATCTCGAAGAGCGCGCCAAATTACTGGCCGATGCGCTGACCAATCCGATAAGTTGATGCCCTCTGGAGACTGCTATGAGCAATGAAATCCGTGTTCCCACCCTCGGTGAGTCAATTACCGAGGCAACAATTGCGCAATGGTATAAAAAGCCCGGCGATGCGGTGGCGATGGATGAGCCGCTTTGCGAATTGGAAACCGACAAGGTGACGATTGAAGTGCCGGCGCAAAGTGCCGGTGTGCTGAGCGAAGTGCTGGCCGAGGAAGGCGCAACGGTTGAAGTGGGCGCGCTGCTTGGTTCAATCGCTGAGGGTGAAGGCGCGCCTGCACCCGCCTCTACACCAGAAGCTGCACCAGAAGCAGCCGCCCCTGCACAAGAAAAAGCACCCGAAAAAACAGAGGAAAAAGCGCCCGAAACAGGCGCGGCCAAAGCGGCTGATGCTGATTTGTCGCCCGCCGTGCGCCGCATGGTGGAAGAGCATAATCTTGACGCCGGTGCGATTGACGGCACCGGCAAGGGCGGTCGCGTGACCAAGGCCGATGTGGTGCAGGCGATGGATAGCGGCACGGCGCAATTAAGCTCGGCCATTGCAAATAGTGCGCTGGCCAATAATGGCGTGCGCGAGGAGCGGGTGAAAATGACCCGCTTGCGCAAAACCATTGCCGCGCGGCTGAAGGAATCGCAAAACACCGCCGCCCAGCTGACCACATTCAATGAGGTTGATATGGGCGCGCTGATGCAATTGCGGCGCGACTATAAGGATTTGTTTGAGCAGAAATATGGCGTGCGGCTTGGCTTTATGGGCTTTTTCGCCCGCGCCTGCGTGACTGCGCTGCATGAGATTCCCGCCGTCAATGCGGAAATTGCCGAAGATGAAATCATCTATAAAAACTACGTCAATATGGGCGTGGCTGTCGGCACGGAAAAAGGGCTGGTCGTGCCGGTGCTGCGCGATGTGCAGAATATGGGGCTGGCGCAAATTGAGCAGACAATTGGCGATATGGGCCGCAAGGCGCGCGACGGCAAGCTGGCGATTGAAGATTTGCAGGGCGGCACATTCACCATTTCCAATGGCGGCGTTTATGGCTCGCTGATGAGCACGCCGATTTTGAACATGCCGCAAAGCGGGATTCTCGGCATGCATAAAATTCAGGACAGGCCGGTCGTCGTCAATGGCGAAGTGGTGGTGCGCCCGATGATGTATCTGGCCCTGTCTTATGACCACCGCATTGTTGACGGCAAGGAAGCGGTGACATTTCTGGTGCGGGTGAAGGAGTGTCTGGAAGCTCCCGAACGCCTGCTGCTCGACATATAAACGCCAAGCGAAAAGGAGCCTCGAAGCGCAAAATGAGCCAAAACAGCAATGATAATTTCGACCTTGTGGTGATTGGGGCCGGGCCCGGCGGTTATGTCTGCGCCATTCGCGCGGCGCAATTGGGGCTGAAAGTCGCCTGTATTGACAAGCGCGGCGCGCCCGGCGGCACATGCCTGAATGTTGGCTGCATTCCGTCCAAGGCGCTTTTGCACGCGTCTGAAGTGCTGGAAGAAACCCGCCATGCCGAGACAATGGGCATTTCGGTCGGCGAGGTGAAAGTCGATTTGAAAAAAATGATGGCCTATAAGCAAGACGGCATTGACGGCAATACGCAAGGCGTCACTTTTCTTTTGAAGAAGAACAAGGTTGAAGAAATTATCGGCGAGGCGCGCATTGAAGCGGTCGGTCAAGTGGCCGTGGCTTTGCCCGATGGCAGCACCCGCCCCTTGACCGCCAAAAACATTGTCATTGCCACCGGCTCGGAAGTGACGCCGCTGCCCGGCATTGAGATTGACGAAGACCGCATTGTTTCTTCCACCGGCGCGTTGGAACTGCCTGATGTGCCGAAACATTTGCTGATTGTTGGTGCCGGCATTATCGGGCTGGAGCTTGGCTCGGTCTGGCGGCGGCTTGGCGCGGAAGTGACAGTGGTTGAGTTTCTCGACCGCATCACCCCCGGCGTCGATGCCGAGCTGGCCAAGCAATTCCAGCGTGTGCTGCAAAAGCAGGGCATTAAATTCAAGCTTGGCACCAAAGTCACCGGTGCGGTGGCGCAAAAGACGCAAGTTAAAGTCAGTGTGGCGCCGGCCAGTGGCGCGGGCGAGG
Organism: Parvibaculales bacterium; assembly: GCA_049597955.1. Taxonomy (GTDB): domain Bacteria; phylum Pseudomonadota; class Alphaproteobacteria; order RS24; family RS24; genus JAYPAN01. Next base: position 99,628 of record JBMYND010000006.1, on the reverse strand, counting down.
AAGAAACGCTGACCGCCGACCGCGTGCTGGTGGCGATTGGCCGCCGCCCCTATACGGCGGGGCTGGGGCTGGAGGCGCTGGGCGTGAAGCAAGACCAGGCCGGTCGGGTGGAAACCGACGCCCATTTCAAAAGCTCGGTCGATGGCATTTATGCGATTGGCGATGCCATTGCCGGGCCAATGCTGGCGCATAAGGCGGAAGATGAGGGCGTGGCGCTGGCCGAGCATTTGGCGGGCAAACCGGCCCATGTCAATTATGATGTCATTCCCGGCGTGATCTATACCGCGCCGGAAGTGGCTTGGGTCGGCAAGTCGGAAGAAGAGCTGAAAGAAGCCGGCACGGCCTATGTGGTCGGCAAATTCCCCTTCATGGCCAATGGCCGCGCCAAGGTGAATGGCACGACAGACGGTTTTGTGAAAATACTGGCTGACGCCAAAACCGACCGCGTTTTGGGTGTGCATATTCTCGGCGCGCAAGCCGGCGACATGATTGCCGAAGCCGCCGTGGCGATGGAGTTTTCAGCCAGCGCGGAAGATATTGCGCGCACCTGCCACGCCCACCCAACCCTCACCGAAGCGGTGAAGGAAGCCGCCCTCGCCGTCGATAACCGCGCTTTGCATATGTAGGGGGGTTAACCGTCCTTGCGGTTTAATTCCCGCTCCTTATTGGCCAGATATCCGGCAAAGGCGGCGCATGCGCTGTAAAAAAACATTGCTTCATGCAGGCCGATATTGCTGTCATTGTCATCCAATTCGGCATGTCTGATGCCGCCCTCGTCACTCGTATAGCCATATAGTTTTGACAGCGCGGTCTTCAGTGCCGAGTGGCCTATAATTCCTTTTTCCTCAAGCGGATTCAATGCGTCCCCCAAGGTTTTGGCCGATGGTTCAATTTTCCGCGCAATCGCTTCTACGGCATGGATGCTATCTCTTATCGAATCGCGATAACGCCCCCCATTCAAATGCTCGGCGGCGCTTCGAAGGTGGGTCAGCGAACTGTCAAAACCCGCCTCTTTCACCGCTTCAAGCGAAGTTAAAGTTGCGCTGACTTCTTCACCACTGGACTGTTGCACAACGCAATAGGGTTTTTGGTCAAGGTCGATGAAACACGGGGCGGCCTGTTGTTCAAACAGCTCCTTAAGACCTTTGGCAAGATTTACCGCGCCATAATCTGTTCGGATGACAAATTCAACAAATTTCATGACATCTTCATATTTCGCCTCAAGTGCCACGTGTCTGAAGATTTTCATAACTTGAGAAACGTCGGTGTTTATATCGCTTTGAGCCTGACGAAGATAATCTCCAATGACCTCTTTGACGAAATTTTCTATATTAGCTTTGAAATATACACCCCCGCCATAATACCTAGGTTGCTTTGCTGCTTCCAAAAAACCATAGAAAAAATCCCACAGCCTTCTCCGGAAACCTGGCGAAAGTTCGCCAGGGCGCATGGCCGCGGGCAAATCTTCATAGCCATGGCGTTGTTTGAATGTCAGGTGCCGCTTCTCTATCATGCCCATCAGCTACCCGATTCCACCGCGCGGCCACAACCAGCCTATTTTCAGATATTCCCCCCGATTTAACTTATCGCCTTGCGCCACTCTGGCGGGCGCGTTCACAATTGGAAGGCTGTTTGTTTTTCTGACGCCGCAACGGAAAAAGCCCAATTCGCATCGCTGGTGTTTTTGTATCTTGAGTAGGGAAAGTTCACAAATTTTGTGTCATCCAAATTTTTCCGGTGAAAATGGGCCATGACCAATTCGCCAATTTGTTTGCCAAAGCCGACAGGCACTGCATTGCCGATTTGCTTGTATTTTTGCAAAGTCGTCCCGACCAGCTCATAATCATCAGGGAATTGTTGAATCCGTTTATATTCCTCAACGGAAAGCGGTCTTTGGCGTTCAGGATGGCACAGGTCGGTTGCCGGCATCGCCGGATGGGTAACCAAGGTAGGGGAGGGTTCATCCCAAGAAATTCTGCGATAAAAGCCCGTTTTTCCACCTTTGGCATTATAACTGGCGCCCATTGCCTCTCTGATTATCTCCTTGGGCAAGTCTCTCCAATGCTGTCCCGCCGATAACATGGCGTAGTATTTGAGGCGCTTTTCCGGAAAATTCACATATTCTTGTTCGTCATGATTCAAATCACCGGCAACATTTCCGAAACTAACCCATTCTTCGAGACCCCAAAGGCCCGATTGGGAATGGGTGGGCGGCAGATATGGTATTTTTCTTCCGTCCAGACAGCCCATAATAATGAGCCGTTCCCGCTTTTGCGGAACACCGTAATTGGCCGTGTTGTAAAGGTTGAAGGAGATTGTGTATCCTGTCGCCGCCAGTTTGTCCAAAACGAGATTGAGGGCGCTGCCCGGCCTTTCTTCATTTTGCAATGGGGGAAATCCGGCCCCTCTTTCAATATGCGGGCGATGCGCGAGAGCGGCGGACAGCAAGCCCCGAACATTTTCAATGATAAAATATTTTGGACGAATGGCCGCAATGATTTGAATGAAATGCAGGAAGGCGTTTCCTCGGGGGTCTGTAAAGCTTGCCCTTTTGCCTGCAGTTGAAAATGTTTGGCAGGGCGGCCCGCCAACAATAATGTCGATGTCGTTTTGGGTTGCTTTTGCCGCCTTCAGGATTGACGCCGCATCATGATTCATAATGTCAGCAATCATCGGAATACGGGGTTTGTTTCTGGCTATTGTCGCCGCCGCTTGCGGGTCATTTTCGCACAGGAGCAGAGTTTCGAAACCTGCTTGCTGCAGGCCCAAATCCAATCCAAGACACCCGCTGAAAAATGATAGGGTCTTCATGCCTTAATCTCCCGAAGATAGTCCCTAACGTAATCGCGGAAATCTGATTCGTTTAGCCTATTCTTCAATTCATCGTCCGGAAAATTCGCCCAATTGGTCTTGCCGGTTTTGGAAAATGTGCGAAACCATTTTTTTATATCCGTTCCGTCCCTCACGGAGGAAGAGGATGAATTTTCCGAATTGTCTCGATTTTTGATTTGCAAAACTTCCCATGAGCCATTTTTCCGGCGCAGAAAATCAACCGATTTTATGACGTCGCCATGTGCTCTGCACCAGTCCGCCTGCGCTTCTTCGCTTTTCTTCTCAATATATCTCTCCAAAAGTTCACCAATAATGTTTTCGGCCGCCATTGCATATTTGTGTTCTGTTTCAACCCGTTCGATTTCACTCTTTTTAACCGAGTAAAACTCTTGGAGGATAAGCCCGACTACAGGGTCTGGAATTGTTTTCGGTATTGCAGGTTTGGGCTTCCTTTCCCGCGCGGCGTTAATTATTTCGCGAATAGCGGCTTTTCCTTCCGGCGTTTTGGGATCAGCCCTGTTGTTTTTCTTTCGGGAAGAGAATTGGGCCGGATGCTCGGAAAGAAAGTCAAGAATCAGTTCTGTGCAATCGTCTCGGTGCATCTGATGGCCGTCTTTCCGCTCGCTTCAACAAAGTTCTTACTTTGTTCGTTAGTAGATAAGACATGCATATCCGGCCCTTGAGCCACAAGGCTCTTATTATTTTTTATTCCCCCCGATTTAACTTATCGTCTTACGTCACTCTGGCGGGCGAAAAGCAATTTTTGAAAATAGCTTTATTGACAGCAAAAAGCGCTTTGATACTGTGTGGTTTAACTGCCCGGCAGACGTAAGGTGCTGTCGGCGTTGCGGTCATCTTCCTTGGGTCTATCCGGCGAAGGTGGCCGCGACATTGATATAATAAGAATGGTATCAGAAAAGAAAAATGACCCTTAAAAGGCGCATTCTCGTTTTCGTTGATGGCTATAATCTTTATCACGGCATTTGTGATGAAGTAAAAAAGTCCAAAGGTCGGGACAATTTTCTGAAATGGGTAGATATTGGTAAATTGGCGGTTATTCTTGTGGGTGAACCAAGTTACGAGATGTTAGGAACACTTTACTTTTCTGCCTATGCAGACCATCGCCCTACAGCAAAAGGACGCCACCGTGTATATGTCGCCGCTCTGAAGATGCAAGGGGCAGTGGTCATTATGGGGAAATTCAAAAAACGAAAAAGACGATGTAAAATTTGTGGCAAATCCTTTATTGGTCATGAAGAAAAGGAAACGGATGTGAATATTGCCATTCATATGATGGAAGCCTGTTACGACCGGTCTTGTAACGAAATTTTTCTGATTAGTGGCGATACTGATATGGTCGGGCCAATAAAGCTCATCAAAAAAAGATTTCCCGAAATCACAATAAGAATATTGGCACCGCCTAATCGGGGGAATTCCGAACTTCGGCAGATTGCTGATGATTTCAAGCAGATTACGCGGCAGCATGTAGCAGATAGCCTTTTACCCAAAGCGGTCACCGATGCGGGCAAAACCATCACGCGGCCGCCGGAATATGACCCACCGAAAAGTTAACCCCCCTACCTCGCGCGGGGGTGGGCTTTATTGTAAGTCTCGAGCAGGCTTTGCGCGTCCACTTGCGTGTAGATTTGCGTCGATGAAAGTTGCGCATGGCCGAGCAATTCCTGAATCGTGCGCAAATCGCCACCGGCGGCCAGCAAATGGCTGGCAAAGCTGTGGCGCAGCGCATGCGGCGTCACACTGTCGGGCAGGTTGAGCGCGCGCCTGTGCCCCGCCAGCATGGACTGAACCTGTCTTGCACTTTGCCGCCCCCCGCGCGCGGCGCGAAACAGCGGCGCATTTTCTGTCTGGTCGAAAGGCCCTGTCTGGTCGAAAGGTAGAGCCGCCAGATATTCCTGCATGGCCTGATGGATAATGGGCAGCAATGGCACATGGCGCGGCTTGCCGCCCTTGCCGCGCACCTGCAAGCCGGCCTCAGCCCGGGCCGGCCAGTCATTTGCGTTTAATTGCAGTGCCTCGGCAATCCGCAAGCCCGCCCCGTAAAGCAGCAGCAGCAGCGCCGCATCGCGCAGCCCGTGCCAGCTTTGCTTGGGCGTAGTGCGCGCCAGCTCTATCATTTCGCGCAATTTTTCCGGCGCGACCGGACGCGGCAGGCTGCGCGTTTGCTTGGGCGGGTTGAGCAAGGCAAATGCGGCAGAAACCGGCAAGTCGCGGCGCTCAAGAAAGCCGGTAAAATGGCGCAGGCCGGAAAGCTGGCGGCGCAGCGAGCGCGTCTGTGTGCCATCGGCCCGCCGCTTGGCCATGAAGGCGCGCACATCCATCAGAGCCAGCTCGGCCATATCCGACAGGCCGGGCGGGGCGCCCAAATGCTCGGCCAGAAAAGCGCAAAATTGTCCGATATCGCGTGCATAAGCATCGCAAGTATGCGCGCTCAAGCGTTTTTCAGATTGCATAAAAGCCAGCCAATCGGTGATTTGATTGGCCAAATCTTCCCGAACCGGCAGGGCAGCAGGCGCGCGGGCCGGGCGTGCCATTAGCTGATGGTCTGGCCGGTTTTTTCCCAATCGGCCAAAAATGCCGCCAGCCCTTTATCGGTCAGCGGATGGTTAATCAGCCCGCGCAGCACATCCGGCGGCAAAGTGGCGACATCCGCGCCGATAAGCGCCGATTGGCGAATATGCTCCGGCGAGCGCACCGAGGCGACCAATATCTCGGTCTCCAGCTCCGGATAATTATCGTAAATCTGGCGAATATCGGCAATCAGCCCCATGCCATCAGTGGCAATATCGTCAAGCCGCCCGACAAAGGGCGAAATATAGGCCGCCCCCGCCTTGGCCGCCAGCAAAGCCTGATTGGCCGAAAAGCACAAGGTTACATTAACTTTCACGCCCTTATCGGCCAGCGCCCGCGTGGCGCGCAAACCATCCCATGTCAGCGGCACTTTAATGCAGACATTGGGCGCAATGGACAGCAATTCATCAGCCTCGGCCAGCATGGCATCGGCTTCCAGCGCGGTCACTTCAGCCGAAACCGGCCCGTCCACAATGGCGCAGATTTCGCCAATCAATTGCTTGAAATCGCGGCCCGATTTGGCGACCAGCGACGGATTGGTCGTCACCCCGTCCACCATGCCGGTCGCGGCCAATTCGGCAATGGCTGTTGTGTCGGCGCTGTCGATGAAAAACTGCATATCGGCTCCTTTGGCAATCAGAATCGGCTGAGAATCATGTCTCACCATGCCCGACCGCTTGCCTTTCGGCAAGTCCTGTCTCACAGTAGCGCCATGCAGCTCGTCAGCGTTCTGATTCCCCTCGCCCTGCCGGGGCCGTATGACTATGCCGTGCCGGATAATATGAGCTTGGCGGCGGGTGATTTTGTTTGCGTGCCTTTGGGGCCGCGCCGGGTGAATGGTGTGGTCTGGGGGCCGGGCGCGGGCGATGCCGACCGGCAAAAGCTGAAACCGGTCACGGCGCGATTGGATGTGCCGCCATTGGCCGAAGAATTGCGCCAATTTGTTGATTGGGTGGCGGATTATGTGATGTCGCCGCCGGGGCTGGTTTTGCGTCAGGTGATGCGCGTGCCGGCGGCTTTTGAACCGGCCAAGCCGCTTGTCATGCTGCGCGATGGCCAGACACGGCCTGAGCGCATGACAGCGGCACGCCAGCGCGTGTTTGAGGCGCTTGGCGAAGCGGGCATGTTGAGCGCGGCTGATTTGGCGCGCGCTGCCGCGGTCAGTGGCTCAGTGGTTAAAGGGCTGGTCGCTGCCGGTCATTTGGCCGAACATGAAGCGCCCGGCCACCGCCCGTTTGAGACGCCCGACCCCGATGCCGCGCCGCCGGTTTTGTCGGCCGCGCAACAGGCGATTGGCGATGCGCTGGTCAAGGCTGTGCGCGATGACAGCTTTTCCACCCATTTGCTTGATGGCGTGACCGGTTCGGGCAAAACCGAAGTGTATTTTGAGGCGCTGGCGGAAGCCTTGCGACAAGGGCGGCAGGGCCTGATTTTGCTGCCGGAAATCTCGCTCACCGCGCAATTTCTCGACCGGTTTGAGGCGCGCTTTGGCTGTGCGCCGGCGCTTTGGCATTCCGGCCTTGGCCCTACTGAGCGGCGGCGCACTTGGCGCGAAGTGGCGGAAAACCGCGTGCAAGTGCTGGTCGGTGCGCGCTCGGCGCTGTTTCTACCCTGGCGCAATCTGGGCGCAATCATTGTCGATGAAGAGCATGATGGCGGTTTCAAACAGGAAGACGGGGTGATTTACAATGCCCGCGATATGGCAGTGGTGCGCGGGCGGCTGGCATCTTGCCCTGTTGTGCTGTCTTCGGCCACGCCGTCGCTGGAATCTTATGTCAATGCGCAGCAGGGGCGCTATCAGGGCCACCGGCTCAGCCACCGGCATGGCGGGGCCAGCCTGCCGGAAATTGAGCTGGTTGATATGCGCCAATCAACGCCGCCGCGCGGGCAATGGCTGGTGCCGGAAATGGTCACCGCGATTGGCGATGCATTGGCGCGCGACACACAGGCATTGGTGTTTTTGAACCGGCGCGGCTATGCGCCGCTGACTTTGTGCCGTGCTTGCGGTCATCGCTATATGTGTCCGTCTTGCGATACATGGATGGTTGAACATCGCTTCCAGCGCCGCTTGCAATGCCATCATTGCGGCCATGCCGAGCCAGTGCCGGAGAGCTGCACAGCCTGTGGCGAGGTCGGGCAATTGGTTGCCTGCGGGCCGGGGGTTGAGCGCATTACCGAAGAAGTGCTGACGCATTTTCCCGATGCGCGCACGATTGTTTTGTCTTCCGACCATGGCGGCGCGGCGCAAATGCGTGAGCTTATCGGGCGCATTGCGGCGGGCGAAGCTGATATTGTCATTGGCACGCAAATTGTCGCCAAGGGTCATCATTTGCCGAAATTGAGCTTTGTCGGTGTGGTCGATGCCGATTTGGGCTTGGGCAATGGTGATTTGCGCGCCGCCGAGCGCACTTACCAGCTTTTGTCGCAAGTGGCCGGGCGTTCCGGTCGGGCCGAAATTGGCGGGCGCGCCATGTTGCAAAGCCATATGCCCGACCATCCGGTTTTGCAGGCCTTGGTCGCCGGTGACCGCGATGCGTTTTACGACCGCGAAATTGCCGCCCGCGAAATGGCCGCCATGCCGCCCTTTGGCAGGCTGGCTGCCTTGGTTGTCTCGGCCACCAATATGGATGAGGCGCAAGCCTTTGTGCGCGATATGGCGCGGCTGGTGCCGCAACATGCGGCCATTAGCGTGCTGGGGCCGGCACCGGCGCCGATTGCCCGCATCCGCGACCGCTATCGCTTCCGGTTTTTGGTCAAGGGCGCACGCGGCGCGCCCATGCAAAACTATTTGGCGCAATGGCTGGCACAGGTCAGGCGGCGCGGCAGCATCCGGCTGCATATTGATATTGACCCTTACAGTTTTCTGTGACCCCTGTCGTTTTTGAGCGGGCGGCATTTGGCAACTCGGCAGAACAGCCCCAAACAGCTTGTAAACAGGGCTTTTTCCTTGCGCTTATATGGGGTGTTGCAAGCTGTCCCATAGCATGATAAGCCATCTCCCGAACTTGCTCTGACGGGCTTGTTCGGGGGTGGAAACGGCGCATTTGCTGATTGCTTCCATGCCGGTGCAAGCAGGTTGGAAAAACATTATTTGCGGGATATTCTTTTGTCTTCAGATGAAAATGTAGTTGGTGGTCTTGCCGGGCGCTATGCGGTCGCGCTGTTTGAACTGGCGCAGGATTTACCGCAGGAAGAAGCCGCCTCCATTGCCGAGACTTTGGCCGGTTTGAAAGCCCTGATAAGCGACAGCGCCGATTTGCAAAAGCTGATTCGCAGCCCGGTGATTTCTGCCGCCGAGCAAAACGACGCCATGGCGGCGATTTTAACGCGCGTCGGCGCGCATAGGCTGGTGATGAATTTTGTCGCGCTGGTGATTGAAAAACGCCGCGCCTTTGCCCTGCCTGAAATGGCCGGTCAATATGCCGCGCTGGTGGCGCGCAATCGCGATGAGCTGATTGCCCGCATAACCGCAGCGCGCGCGCTGAATGACGGACAAATTGACGCGCTGAAAGACCAGTTGCAAAACGCGCTGGGCAAATCTGTGATTGTCGAAGTAGAGACCGATGCGTCCCTGCTTGGCGGCATGATTGTCAAACTCGGCAGCCGGATGATTGACGGCTCGCTGCGCACCAAACTGAATTCTCTGAAAACTGCCATGAATGAGGCCAGCTGATGGATATTAAAGCGTCGGAAATTTCTTCGATATTGAAAGAGCAAATCAAGGGCTTTGACCAGCGTTCGGAAGTGTCCGAAATCGGTCAAGTGCTGTCGGTCGGTGACGGGATTGCCCGGATTTACGGCCTCGACAATGTGCAGGCCGGTGAAATGGTTGAGTTTCCCGGCGGTATTCGCGGCATGGCGCTGAACCTTGAAGAAGACAATGTCGGTGCGGTGGTGTTCGGCTCCGACCGCGATATTCGTGAAGGCGATACGGTCAAGCGGACCGGCGATATTGTGTCTGTGCCGGTCGGCAAGGAATTGCTTGGCCGCGTGGTTGACCCGCTCGGCAATCCGCTTGACGGCAAAGGCCCGATAAACACTGAGACGCGGATGAAAGTGGATGTGAAAGCACCCGGCATCATCCCGCGCAAATCTGTGCATGAGCCGATGCAAACCGGCCTGAAAGCGGTTGATGCGCTTATCCCGATTGGCCGTGGCCAGCGCGAATTGATTATTGGTGACCGCCAGACCGGCAAAACCGCCATTGCCATTGACGCCATGTTGAACCAAAAGGCGATAAATGACGGCGATGATGAAAGCGCCAAGCTGTATTGCGTTTATGTGGCGATTGGCCAGAAGCGTTCAACGGTTGCCCAAATCGTTAAAACGCTGGAAGAAAATGACGCGCTGAAATATTCAATCATTGTCGCGGCCACGGCGTCGGAAGCTGCGCCGCTGCAATTCCTCGCGCCGTTTACCGGTTGCACCATGGCCGAATATTTCCGCGATAATGGCATGCATGCGCTGATTACCTATGATGATTTGTCGAAACAGGCTGTGTCCTACCGGCAAATGTCCTTGCTGCTGCGCCGCCCGCCGGGGCGTGAAGCCTATCCGGGCGATGTGTTCTTCCTGCATTCGCGCCTGCTTGAGCGTGCTGCCAAAATGAATGATGATTTCGGCGCCGGTTCGATGACCGCTCTGCCCATTATTGAAACCCAGGCCAATGATGTGTCGGCCTATATTCCGACCAATGTGATTTCCATCACTGACGGCCAGATTTTCCTTGAAACCGACCTGTTTTATCAGGGCATCCGCCCGGCGGTGAATGTTGGCCTGTCCGTGTCGCGCGTTGGCTCGGCGGCGCAAATCAAGGCGATGAAGCAAGTTGCCGGTAAAATTAAGGGTGAGCTGGCGCAATATCGTGAAATGGCCGCTTTTGCCCAATTCGGCTCCGACCTTGATGCGGCCACCCAACAATTGCTGCGCCGTGGTGAGCGTTTGACCGAATTGCTGAAACAGTCGCAATTCGCGCCGCTGAAAGTGGAAGAGCAAGTTGTGGTGATTTATGCCGGTGTGAACGGCTATCTCGACAAGATTGAGACTGCCGATGTCGGGCGTTTTGAACAGGGTCTGCTGGAGCTTGTGCACAGCAAGGAAAGCGCGATTCTTGATGCTATTCGCAATGAAAAGGCGCTGTCGGATGTGACCGAAGCGGCTTTGAAAAAAGTGGTGGATGCCTATGCTGCCGATTTTGCCTGAGGCAAATCGGCCTTGCGTGTAAATCGAACTGGGTGTGAGACGGAAAGGGAGCCGGTCTAAATGGCCTCATTGAAAGAGCTTCGCAATCGAATTGCCAGCGTGCAGGCAACGCAGAAAATCACCCGTGCCATGCAAATGGTCGCGGCGTCGAAACTGCGCCGCGCGCAGGAAGCGGCGGAAGCCGCCCGCCCCTATGCTGACCGCATGGGCGCGGTTCTGGCCAATCTGGCTGCCGGTATCACAGATATGGAATCAGCGCCGAAATTGCTGGCCGGCACCGGCAGCGACAAGCGCCATTTGCTGATTGTCGCCACATCAGAGCGCGGCCTGTGCGGCGGCTTTAACGCTTCTATTGCGCGGCTGGCACGCGAACAAGCGCGCGCGCTTAAAGCCGAAGGCAAAAGCGTTAAAATCCTGTGTGTCGGGCGCAAGGGCCATGAAGTGCTGAAGCGCGATTTTGACGAAGAATTGCTGCCTTTGGTCTCTTACCAAGGTTTGAAATCGGTCGGCTTTAACGAAGCGCAAGGCGTGGCGACCCAGATTTTGGACGCTTTTGCAGCGGATGAATTTGATATTTGCACGCTGTATTTTGCCGAGTTCCAATCGGTGATTAGCCAGACCCCGACCGCCCGCCAGATTATTCCCGCCAGCATAGATGCTGCCGAAACCCCCGATTTGGGCGGCGCGGCCTATGATTATGAGCCGGAAGAAAATGAAATTCTCGACGCGCTTTTGCCGCGCAATATCACTGTGCAAATCTTGCGTGCCTTGCTGGAAAACGCCGCCAGCGAGCAGGGCGCGCGGATGAGCGCGATGGATAATGCCACCCGCAATGCGGGCGAGATGATTGACGATTTGACCATTACTTATAACCGGTCGCGTCAGGCACAAATTACCAAGGAACTGATTGAAATTATCTCCGGTGCGGAAGCGCTGTAACCGGAGAGGAAACCCGCAAGACTGAGGACGATTATCATGGCAGAGCAACAAGCAACCGCATCGGGCAAAATTGCGCAAGTTATCGGCGCCGTTGTGGACGTGCATTTTGACGGCGATTTGCCGGAAATTTTGAATGCGCTGGAAACCGACAATGGCGGTGAGCGGCTGGTGCTGGAAGTGGCACAGCATTTGGGCGAGCGCACAGTGCGTACCATCGCCATGGACTCAACCGAAGGTCTGGTGCGTGGCCAGCCGGTTGTCGATACGGGCGCGCCGATTTCTGTGCCGGTCGGTGAAGGCACGCTGGGGCGTATTATCAATGTGATTGGCGAGCCGGTAGATGAAGCCGGGCCGGTCGCAGCCGATGAAACCCGCGCTATCCACCAGGAAGCGCCGGAATTTGTCGAGCAATCTACCGAAGCCGAATTGCTGGTCACCGGCATTAAGGTTGTTGACCTGCTGGCGCCTTATGCCAAGGGCGGTAAAATTGGCCTGTTTGGCGGCGCCGGTGTGGGCAAAACCGTTCTCATCATGGAATTGATTAACAATGTGGCCAAGGCGCATGGCGGCTATTCCGTATTTGCCGGTGTCGGTGAGCGAACACGCGAAGGCAATGATTTATATTGGGAAATGATTGAAAGCGGCGTGAATGTCGAAAAAGGCGGCGAAGGCTCCAAATGCGCGCTGGTTTATGGCCAGATGAATGAGCCGCCCGGCGCGCGCGCCCGTGTTGCCCTGACCGGCTTGACAGTGGCTGAAAATTTCCGCGACCAAGGCCAGGATGTGCTGTTCTTTGTTGATAATATTTTCCGCTTCACGCAAGCCGGTTCGGAAGTGTCGGCACTGCTTGGCCGTATCCCGTCTGCTGTGGGTTATCAGCCGACATTGGCGACCGATATGGGCGCGCTGCAAGAGCGCATCACCACCACCACCAAAGGCTCGATTACATCTGTGCAGGCGATTTATGTGCCGGCGGATGATTTGACCGACCCGGCACCGGCCACCAGCTTTGCCCATTTGGATGCGACGACCGTGTTGTCACGCGCCATTTCCGAAAAGGGTATATATCCGGCTGTGGATCCGCTGGACTCAACCAGCCGTATTCTTGAGCCGCGCATTGTCGGTGAAGAGCATTATGCGGTTGCGCGTCGCGTGCAGGCGATTTTGCAACGCTATAAATCCCTGCAGGATATTATTGCCATTCTCGGCATGGATGAATTGTCGGAAGAAGATAAGCAGACAGTGAACCGGGCGCGTAAAATTGAACGCTTCCTGTCGCAGCCTTTCCATGTGGCCGAAGTGTTTACCGGCTCGCCCGGTGTGCTGGTCGATTTGGCTGACACGATTAAAGGCTTTAAGGGTCTGTGCGAAGGCGATTATGACCATTTGCCGGAAGCGGCATTTTACATGGTCGGCACGATTGAAGATGCGATTGCCAAAGCCGAGGAAATGGCTGCCGAGGCAGCCTAACCGGCTTGGCAGGAGAGTGAGATTATGGCGGCAAAGCTGAAATTTGATTTGGTGTCACCGGAGCGGCTGGTGCTGTCGGCTGAGGTCGATGCGGTTCAGATACCCGGTGCCGAAGGCGATTTTGGCGTGCTGCCCAATCACAGCCCGGTCATGTCGGTCATTCGCGAAGGCGTGCTGCGTGTCGAAAATGACGGCACAGTGACCGAATACCAGCTCGATGGCGGCTTTGCCGATGTCACACCGGAAGGCGTCACCGTGCTGGCGGAGACGATTACCGGTTCTGACGCTTAAGCGTCTATTCAAACACCACTGTTTTCAAGCCATTGAGCAAGACGCGGCGTTCGCTGTAAAGGCGCACGGCGCGCGCCAATGTGCGCTGCTCGACCTCGCGTCCGACATCAACCAAATCCGGCACCCGCATATCATGGCGTATCGGCGCGACGCCTTGTGTGATGATTGGCCCCTCATCCAAATCGGCGGTGACAAAATGCGCCGTTGCGCCAATCATTTTAACACCGCGCTGATAGGCGCGGCTATAGGGTTCGGCCCCTTTGAAACTGGGCAGAAAACTGTGATGTATATTGATGATGCGGCCTGACATTTTCTCGGTCACTTGCGGCGACAAAATCTGCATATAGCGCGCCAGCACAACAAGTTCGATTTGTTCTTCCTCAATCAGCGCCAGAAGCTTGGCTTCTGTCTCGGCGCGATTGGCCTTGCCATGCGCGCCTTCGCCCGGCCAGTAATGATAGGGAATGTCGAACATGTCGGCCCAATGGCGCCCTGCTTGGTGATTGGACATAATGGCGGCAATATCAAGTTTCACACTGCCCTTGCGCGCGCGATAGACCAAATCCATCAGGCAATGGTCGAATTTGGAAACCAATATCAGGCTGCGCGGCGGCTTTTGCGTGTCGAAAAACTGCCAATCCATGTCGAATATATCTGCCACTGATGTGAACAGGGCGGCGAAATCGGCCTGTGTGATGGGCGCGGCGCTGTCAAACGCCACGCGCATGAAAAACCGCTGACTGTCAGCGTCACCAAATTGGGCGCTTTCGACAATGTTCAATTCTTGTGCGGCCAAACTTTGCGAGACACCGGCGACAATGCCGGGCCGGTCAGCGCAGGACAGGGTGAGAATATATCGATGCATGGCGTCAGACCTTTTCCTGCCGATAGGCAAAACTCTTGTCAATTTTTTCCAGCAAATGCGACAGCGCCGTAGCTGGCGGATAATGCGGCGTGTCACCTTGCGCCAAACAACCGGGCAGAACAGAAAGCTCGGCTTGCGGGTCGGGGTCAAAGAAAAATGCCATTGAATGGCGCGGCGTGTCAGCGCGGTTCATCACCCGATGCACGGTAGAGGCATAGCGGTCATTTGACCAGCGCGCCAGCATATCGCCTATATTGACCACCAAATGCCCCTCGCGCGGCGGCACAGCCAGCCAATCGCCATTTTTGAGGCGGATTTCCAACCCCCCCATATTGCTTTGCATGAGCAGGGTCAAACAACCGAAATCCGTATGCGCACCGGCTGAAACACGCGCCTTATCGGCGCTTAGGGGCGGATAGCGCAAAGGGGCCAAAGTCGCCATGGGCAGGGTCAGCCAAGGCTCGAAATAATCTTCCTGCTGGCCAAGGGCGAGGGCAAAACAGGCCATTAATTGATGCCCCAGATTTTCACACGCCCGATAGCAATCGGTCATAATATCTTGCCAGCCCGACAGCTTCGGCCATTGATTGGCACCATGCAGGGGCAGGCCGGCGCGCACGCGAGGGTGGTCGGGCGGCAAATCCTGGCCGATTTTCAAACCTTCCTTATAATCGCCTTGCGGATGGTTAAGCTCATCCAGGGCTTCTTCCCCATCGCGAAACCAACCGCGATGGCAGGGCGAGTTGGCAATGGCAATTTCTGCCTTATTGTTTTCCGGCTGGTCAAAAAATCTTGCGGCAGCGGCAAAAGCGGCCTCAATAATGGTTTGGTCAATGCCGTGATTTGTCAGATAGAAAAACCCGGCCTCTCTGGCGGCGGCGTCAATTTCCTCGGCCAAAGCAAGCCGCGCTGTTGCGTCGCCACTGGCATAGGCGGCAAAAGAAATCACCGGCAATTGCGCCATGCTCATTTAGCGGCTCCGATATGGCAGGCGGTTTTTATCAGCGGGTCAAATTTTTCAGCCAGCACAGTGTAAATCGGTTTTTTGAAATCAATTACCAGCCCAATACAATCGGCCAAGGGCCGCCACGCCCAATCGTCAAATTCAATCTGCTCATGGGCGTCAAGGCGAATATCGCTGTCATTGCCTGTATGGCGCATGGCAAACCATTTTTGCCGCTGGCCGCGAAACTTGCCTTTCAGCGCCTGACCAATTAATTGCTCCGGCAAATCATAGCTCAGCCAATAGGGCAGCTCATAGAGCGGCGCGGCCTGTTGGATGCCGGTTTCCTCTTCCAATTCCCGAAAAGCGGCCGCCAGCGGTGTCTCACCGGCGTCAATGCCGCCTTGCGGCAATTGCCAGAGCGGGGCGTCTTTGGGCAGCTTGTCGGGCCGCCTTTTGCCGGTGAAAACAAGGCCGTCATCATTGAAAACGACAATGCCGACACAGGGCCGCCAGCTCAGCTTTTGGGCCGGATGGTCAGGCCCGTAATCCGGCACGCGATAGGCATTGGTGCTATCTGCTTGCATTGGCCCGTTCATAGATTGCCCAATTTGGCCAAATCTTCCTGCACCGCATCAAGGCCCGCGCTTTCGGCCTTTTTCAGCGTGGTCAGCAATTGAATGGCGGTTTGTAATTGCGCGTCTTCTTCCGGCTCGCGCGGAATATAAGCGACCGGACGCTTGCGTTTTTTCTGCTCGGTCTCATTGCTCGACCCGTCAATGTCAACACCATCCAGCGAGCCGCGCAAATCGGCTTCGCTGCGGCCTTCGCGCTTTTGCAAATCTTCCGGCAGCACTTGTTCGGCAACAATATCCGGCGTAATGCCAAGCGCCTGAATAGAGCGTCCCGACGGGGTGAAATAGCGCGCCGTTGTCATCCGCACCGCCCCATTATTGGGCAATGGCACAATCGTCTGCACCGAGCCTTTGCCGAAACTTTGCGTGCCTAGCACAATGGCGCGGTGATGGTCTTGCAGCGCACCGGCGACAATTTCTGATGCCGAGGCCGAGCCGCCATTTATCATCACCACCACCGGATGGCCGCGCGCCATGTCGCCGCGCCGTGCCGAATAGCGCGAACTGTCATCGGGATGGCGTCCGCGTGTTGAGACAATCTCGCCATAATCAAGCAGCGTGTCGGCCACTTTCACCGCCTGGCTCAACAGCCCGCCGGGATTATTGCGCAAGTCGATAATGAAACCGGCCAGCTTGGCACTGCCGATTTGCGCCGGCAATTCGGACAGGGCTTTTTTCAAATTGCGCGTGGTCTGCGCATTAAATGTGGTGATGCGAATATAGGCGATATTTTCATCCGCCCCCTCAACCCGGCTGCGCACGGCGCGGATTTTGATAATGTCGCGGATAATGGTGATGTCGAGCGGCTCATCCTCGCCTTCGCGCAAAACGGTCAGCGTAATGGGTTTGCCCTTTTCGCCGCGCATAAGCTCAACCGCATCGGCCAGTGTCAGGCCCATAATCGCTTCGCCATCAAGATGCGAAATCAAATCATTGGGGCGCATACCGGCGCGCTGGGCCGGTGTGTCATCAATCGGGGCAATCACTTTGACCAACCCTTTTTCCATCGTCACTTCAATGCCAAGCCCGCCAAACTCGCCTTTGGTCTGCACTTGCATATCCTCAAAACCCTTGGGCGGCAAATAAGCCGAATGCGGGTCAAGCGAGGATAACATGCCGGTCAATGCGGCCTCGATAAGTTCCTCATCGCCGGGCGCATCGACATAATTTTGCCGCACCTGTTCCAGCACATCGCCGAACAGGGTCAATTGCCGGTAAAGCTCACTATTGTCGGTTTCTCCGTCATTATCGGCGGCGCGTGCGGTGATTGGCGCGGCCAGCAGCAAAGCGCCCGCCATTATCAAGACATGCAGGGAAGATGCCACGGCCTGCCATGTATTTTTGCCTGTATTATGTGGTTTTCTTGCCATGTTATGCGCTCCAAACATTGTTCACTCTACCCGCTTATATCCCGCAACCAGGGCGACGGGTCAATGGGGCTGCCATCATATCGCAATTCCATATAGAGTTGCCGCCGCGTGTCCAAATCTGTGCTGACCAGACCATTGGCAACCGGAAGTTCACCGACCGGCTCACCGGTCAGCACTTGCTGGCCGACATAGGCACGGGTTTTGTCCATCCCCGCCAATATCATCTGATAGCTGGTGTCGAAAGACAAGATAATGATACTGCCATATTGGCGGAATGGCCCGGCATAAAGAATCCGCCCATCATAGGGGGCGGTGATTTGCGCCCCGGCGCGCGCGGCAATCGTCATGCCTTGCTGCCGCACGCCAGTGTCACCATTGCTGCCATAATCAGAGATAATCTCGCCATTTACCGGCAAGGGCAGCAGGCCGCGCGCCGAAGCAAAGCCGGATTTGGCCTCGGGCGGCGCATTGCGGCGACGTCTTTCTGCCAGTTTCTGCGACAATTCGCGCAAGGAGCGCGCTTCGCGCACCAGCCTTGCAATGACGCGTGCTTCCTTTTCGGCGCGCGCGCGCAACGCCTTTTCGGCCTCGGCTTTACCGGCCAAAGCAATATCCAATTCGGCGCGGGCGGATTGGGCATCTTGCTCGGCAGTCACCAAAGCGGCTGATTGCTTGTCAATGCGGCGGCGAATGGCCGATAATTCGGTCAGTCGGTCGCTTAAATCATCGGCCCGCATTTGCATGGTCGGCACAATGGAGGTCATGACCAGCGCACCCTGGACGGCGGCCAATGCGTCATCGGGATGCACGGCAAAGGCGGGCGGCGGTTGCACTTGCATGGCCTGCAGTCCGGCCAAAGTGCGCGACAGGGCGGCGCGGTCGGCCTGCAAGCGGGCATCAAGCTGGCTCTCGGCCAAAGCCAAATCGCCAAGCCTGTCTTCCAGCCGCGTGCGTTCAATATCAATCGCCCGCAAATCGGCTGCCAGCGCGATAATGCGTTTTTGCAATTGCTTGCGTTGCGCTTGCACCGCATCGGCCTGCGCTTGCAATTCGGCGGCGCGCTGCTCGCGGTTTTTAATCTCGCTGTTAATCGCGTCAAGCCCGTTTCGGGCAGATTGCGCCTTTGCCAAATCAGGCCCAAGCAAAAGCGCAAGCGCAAGCCAGAGTGCAAATCCGGTCGGCATGGCAGGGGCATATATTCTGGCCGGACAGGCAAAGCGCAACATGGTCAATCCCGATGATAAGGGTGGTTTGAGAGAATGGAGACGGCGCGCCAAATCTGCTCAGCCAGCATCACCCGTGCCAGCATATGCGGCCATGTCATCGCCCCCAACGATAAAAGCAAATCGCCCTGTGCGCGCAAATCCGGCGTCAACCCGTCCGCGCCGCCCAAATAAAATGTCGCTTGGGCAGCGCCATTATCGCGCCAGCCGCCCAGCTTTTCGGCAAAGGCGCGGCTGGTCAGGTTTTTGCCGCGTTCATCCAGCATAATGGCGATACCTTCCTGCTGTTCTTTGGTGCGGGTCAGCAAGTCATTTTCCTGTGCTTGTCGGGCGTCACCGGCAGATTTATTGCGGTCGCGCAATTCAATGAGTTCAGGGCCGCCAAGGCCAATCGCCCGGCCGGCGGCTGCGGCGCGGCTGCGATAAGTGTCAAATAAATCGGCTTCCGCTGTGCCGCGCATCTGCCCTATGGCGACAATTTTCAGCAGCATATCGGCGTCGCCGCCCTATGCGCCCAGTCCGGCCTGACCCGTCCTGTCATTTGTGTCGGCCTCATGCGACAGGGCGGTTTCTTCCGGCAATTCAGAGCCCCACATTTTTTCAAGCCCGTAAAAGGCGCGCACTTCGGCGCGGAAAATGTGAACCACCACATCGCCGGCGTCAACCAACACCCAATCGCAGGCATTTTGTCCTTCCGTGCGGACATTTTTGCACCCGACCGCTTTCAATTTGCGCAGCAAATGGTCGGCCAGCGCACCAACATGGCGTTGCGAGCGTCCAGTCGCAATCACCATATGGTCGGCAATCGCCGATTTGCCGCTCAGGTCAATTGATGTGATGTCCTGCGCCAAATCATCATCAAGGCTGTCCAGAACCAAATTATGCAGAGAGCCGTCCCACTGATCGGGTCTCTGTGATTGTGCCAATGGCGTTTTGTCGCTCAGAGCGTTTCCCCATTTCTGTCCAAAGACAAAGCATAAAGACAAAGCGTAAAGGTCATCCGACCCTTGAGGCTGAGTGTAACCCTGCTTTGTTACATATTTCAATCGGCTTTTTGCCTGTCTCGATTGTGTCGCAGGGCGGTTGATGAGGCAGGGTTCAACCGGCCTTGCAGCAAAACCCAGCCCGGCGCGCGGAAATGTTTGAAAGCGCCTGCCATTTGCGTGGCGTGGCGATATTGGGCAAAGCGTATGGCCGCCATGCCGGTCATGGCGCGCAGCGTATGGCCGGGGCGCGGATAAACCGCTATTGGCACTTCCGCCATCAAGCCTTGCCAGTCGCGCCAATGGTGCAGGCTTGCAAAATTATCAGCCCCCATCAGCCAGATAAAATGGACGCCGGGATTGCGTGCTTTCAAGGCGCGCACCGTGTCTATGGCATAGCGCGTGCCAAGCGCGGTTTCCGGGTCGGAAACATGGATATGCGGATGCGCGGCCAGTTTTCGCGCCGCCGCCAGCCGGCCAGCCATTGTGTCGGGCGCGCGCGTTTTGAGCGGGTTTTGCGGGCTGACCAGCCACCAGACATAATCAAGGCCGAGCGCCTTCAGCGCCGCCAGTGAGACTTGCCGATGGCCGTCATGGGGCGGGTCGAAACTGCCGCCAAACAGACCAATGGTCAGGCCGCGCGGATAATGTCTGACATGCTGACTCATCTTGGCTATTTGGGGCGCGTTTCACCATGGCCGCGCACTTTATATTTGAAACTGGTCAATTGCTCCAACCCGACCGGCCCGCGCGCGTGAAACCGCCCGGTGGCAATGCCGATTTCCGCGCCCATGCCAAATTCACCGCCATCGGCAAATTGCGTCGAGGCATTATGCATGACAATCGCACTGTCCACATTATTGAGAAAAGTCTCCGCCGCTTCAGCATCGCCGGTCACAATCGCTTCTGTATGGCCGGAGCCATATTGGGTGATATGCGCCATGGCGGCCTCTATATCCGGCACCACACGCACGGCGATAATGGCGTCGAGATATTCCTCATACCAATCATCTTCCTGCGCTTGTGTCACCCGCGCATCGGCGGCGCAAGCAGCAGCATCGCCGCGCACGGCGCAATCGGCGTCAATCAATGCGCCAATCAGCGGGGCCAAATGGCTGTCGGCGCAAGCGGCATCGACCAGTAAGGTTTCGGCGGCCCCGCAAATACCGGTGCGGCGCATTTTGGCATTGACCAAAACCTGCTTGGCCATGTCCAAATCAGCCGCATCATGCACATAGACATGGCAGACGCCGTCAAGATGGGCAAACACCGGCACGCGCGCTTCATCCTGCACACGCCCGACCAGACCTTTGCCGCCGCGCGGCACAATCACATCAATCGCCCCGTCCAAACCGGCCAGCATCAGGCCAACAGCGGCGCGGTCGGCACTCGGCACAATTTGGACGCAATCGCGGTCAAGCCCAACGCTTTCCAGCGCGCGGGCAAAACAGCCATGTATCAGCTTTGCCGAATTTTGGATTTCCGAACTGCCGCGCAAAATAACCGCATTGCCCGATTTCAGGCACAGCCCCGCCGCATCGGCGGTAACATTGGGGCGGCTTTCATAAATCACGCCAATCACCCCCAAAGGCACACGCACGCGGTCAATATCCAACCCGCTTGGCACTTGCCAGCGCGCCATGCTTTCGCCGACCGGATCGGGCAGGGCAATAATCGCTTCAAGCGCCTTGGCAATGCCTTCAAGGCGCGCCTCATCAAGCATGATGCGGTCAAGCCGCGCCTTGTTGACGCCCTCAGCCTCGGCCAGCTTCAAATCTTCCTGATTGGCTTGCAAAATCGCTGTGCTGTCTTTGCGCAATTCATCGGCAGCGGCCTGCAAAGCCTGATTTTTCAGCGCGGTTGACGCCACACCCAGCGTGCGTGCGGCGCGGCGCGCATTGGCGCCCAGCGCGTTCATAATTTCTGTCAGCTTGTCGGACATGTTTGTGTCTCCTGTTTGCGGCGCGTCCCGGCTCATAAGTTTATAACGGGTTTTCGCCGATTTGCATAACAAGGTCGTCGCGATGCACCATTTCGGCGCGTCCCTGAAAGCCGAGAACATCGCTGATTTCGCCGCTTGGCCGCCCGATAATAAGCAGCGCATCGGCGCTGGCATAGGCGCTCAGCCCGCGCCCAATCATTGCGCCATCCGGCCCGATAATATGCACACAATCACCGCGCTCAAATTGGCCCTCAACCGATTTAATGCCGACCGGCAAAAGCGATTTGCCCTGATGCAGCGCATCCAGCGCACCGGCATCAATATGCAGGCTGCCGGAAGGTTGCAGACTGCCGGCAATCCAATTTTTGCGCGCGCCATAGGGATTGTCGGCGGCGCGAAACAGGGTTGAGCGCCCGCCATTTTGGAGGGCTTGCAGCGGACGCAGAGGCCGCCCCGTGGTCAATACCATGTGACAGCCGGCGCGCATGGCAATATCGGCGGCTTCAAGTTTGGTCACCATGCCGCCGGAGCCATAGCTGCTGCCCGTGCCACCGGCCATGGCGCGCAATTGCGGGGTCATTTCGCTGACTTGCTCAATCAGCTCCGCCGCGCCTTGCGTGTCCGTGTCGGGATTGCTGGTGTAAAAGCCGTCAATATCGGACAGCAGCAACAGGCAATCAGCCGATACCATTCCGGCGACACGCGCCGCCAGCCGGTCATTATCGCCATAGCGTAATTCTTGCGTCGCCACTGTGTCATTTTCATTGATAATTGGCACGGCACCCAAATCGAGCAGCGCGTGAATGGTGTTGCGGGCATTGAGATAACGCCGTCTCTGCTCTGTGTCTTCAATGGTCAGCAAGATTTGGGCAATCGGTATATCCAGCCCGGCCAAGGCTTCTTGCCAGCCGCGCGCCAAAGCGATTTGGCCGATTGCGGCGGCGGCTTGGCTTTGTTCCAGCGTCATGGTGGCGCGCGCCAGACCCAATTGTCCCGCGCCCAGCCCGACCGCGCCGGACGACACCACCACCACCCGCGCGCCATTGGCGCGCAAGGCGGCGATATCTTGCGCCATGGCGGCCAGCCACCCCATATGCAACCGATTTTTGTCAATCAGCAAGGATGAGCCGATTTTAATGACAATCAGGCGGGCTTCAGTAATTTCCTTATGCATCTGCTCAGTCCCCGCCGGATTTGGCCAAAGGATGCCATCCGATTTGATTATCGCCTGTGCCGCTCACATTGGCGGCTTGCTCGCCATTGCGCGCCGCATCAATATAGGCCAGCAAAGCGTCCTGCATTTCGGCCAGACCGGCACCGCTGACGGCGGAAATCACCATAGGGCGCGTGTCGCAAATCGCGGCAAGGGCGCTGAGCTGTTCAGCCAATGCGTCAGCAGAAAGCGCATCGGCCTTGGTCAGGGCAATAAATTCAGGCTTGGCGGCCATGCCCGCATCATAGGCGACCAGCTCGGCGCGGATGGTCTGATAGGCGTTGACCACATCTTGCTGTGTCGCATCAACCAAGTGCAAAAGCGCGGCGCAGCGTTCGACATGACCCAGAAACCGGTGGCCCAGCCCGGCCCCGTCGCTGGCGCCTTCAATCAGGCCGGGAATATCAGCCATAACAAATTCGCGCCCACGACTGCCAACCACGCCGAGATTGGGGTGCAAAGTGGTAAAGGGATAATCGGCAATTTTGGGTCGCGCCCGGCTCAGTTTCGACAGCAAGGTTGATTTACCGGCATTGGGCATGCCAAGCAGTCCAATATCGGCAATCAGCTTTAACCGCAGCCAGACCCATGCCTCGCGCCCTTCCAGACCGGGATTGGCATGGCGCGGCGCGCGATTGACCGGGCCTTTGAAACGGGCATTGCCAAACCCGCCATTGCCGCCCTTGGCCAGAACCACGCGCTGGCCAATTTCGGTTAAATCGCCAAGCAGGGTTTCATTGTCTTCGGCAAAAATTTGCGTGCCGACCGGCAATTTCAATATGGCGTCGTGGCCATCGGCCCCGCTGCGATTGCGCCCCATGCCATGCACGCCTGTGCCGGCTTTGAAATGCTGGCGGTAGCGATAGTCAATCAGCGTGTTCAGCCCATCGACACATTCGGCAATCACATCGCCGCCGCGCCCGCCATCGCCGCCATCCGGGCCGCCAAATTCGACATATTTCTCACGCCGGAAACTGACCGACCCGCCGCCGCCATCGCCGGAGCGTATATAGACTTTCGCTTGGTCAAGAAATTTCATGCCTTCGCTTCCCATTCATGCGCCAAGCTAATTTACGGGCTTTGCGCGCCTCTGCCTAGAGCTATCCGCCATTTGCCTGCCAACAGCTTTATCTGCCGGCATAAAAAAAGGGAGATGGCGGGCCATCTCCCTGATATTTATCGGCCCGTTCGCTGCAGGCCGCGTGTCGGCCTATTCTGCCGCGTCGGCCAATGGCGTTACCGAAACCAATGAGCGTCCGCCGCGGGCGACGGAAAATTGCACATTGCCTTCCACCGTGGCAAAAATTGTATGGTCTTTGCCAATACCGACATTGTCGCCGGGGTGCCATTTTGTGCCGCGCTGGCGGACAATAATATTGCCCGGAATCACATGCTCGCCGCCGAATTTCTTGACGCCGAGGCGGCGACCTTCACTGTCGCGCCCGTTACGGGATGAACCGCCTGCCTTTTTATGTGCCATCTCTTACTCCTCGCTGCCGCTTTCAGCCGCATCTTCTGCCGGTGCTTCGGCTTTTGCTGCCGCCTTTTTGGCCGCTTTGGCAGCAATATCGGTGATTTTCAAAACCGTCTGGTGCTGCTTATGGCCTTTGGTGCGGTGATAATTTTTGCGGCGACGGAATTTAATGACCGTCACCTTGTCGGCGCGTCCTTGGTCAACCACTTCAGCGACCACGCTGGCGCCGGATATTGTCGGCTCGCCGATTTTCGGCTCTTTGCCGTTCTCGCCCAGCATTAAAACATCATCAAATGTGACTTTCTCACCGGCTTTGGCCTCAAGGCGCTCAACCGTGATAATGTCATCCTTGCTGACTTTATATTGTTTACCGCCTGTGCGGATAACTGCAAACATTGTCTTCATCCCTGTCGGGTGGTCATTCCTGGCGGGCAAACCCCGCGTGAAAACCGCCGCGAGCAAGCTGCGGCGAATGAGCGGCGAATATACCGCCGCAAAGCCCCAAGTCAAGCGAAAATGGGGGGCAAAACCGGGCAATTTTCAATGGCCTTGCGCGCCAGCGCGACAGGGGGTTTTACCGGCTGTTTCAGCGGCTTGGGTCAATGACAATGCGCCCGACAATTTGCCGCGCGCGCATCGCCTCAAATGCGTCGCGCCAAGCGGCAAGCGGCACAATATCATGCACATGCGGGCTTATCGCCCCTTGCGCCGCCAATCGCCATATGGCTTCGGTGTTTTCGCGCCCCTTTTCAGGGTCTTTGCGGCCAAACTCACCGGCCCGCACACCAACCACGGAAAACCCTTTTATCAAGGGCATATTGGCGGTGATGGCGGGAATGCGCCCGGAAGCAAAGCCGACCACCAGCAAACGCCCGCCCCAAGCAATGCAGCGCACGCTTTCATCAAATACATCGCCGCCCACCGGGTCATAAATCACATCCGCCCCGCCGCCGGTGATTTCCTTCACCTGCTCCCGGAAGCCGTCATTGACGTTTAAGGCGGCTTCTGGCGCGTATTTTTCTTGGATAATGGCCAATTTTTCTGCGCTTGAGGCGGTAACAATGATTTTCGCACCCAAATGCCGCGCCAAATCAACCGCCGCCAGCCCAACCCCGCCGGCTGCGCCATGCACCAGCAGCCATTCACCGGCCTGCAAATGGCCGCGCCGCACCAGCGATACATAGGCGGTCAAATAAGCCGCACCGGTGGCCGCTGCTTCGGCATAGCTCATATTATCCGGCACATGGCGCACCATATCGGCCGGGCAGGCGGCATATTCGGCAAAGCCGCCAAGCCGTCCGGTCACCACGCGGTCACCGACAGCAAAACCGCGCACCGCATCGCCGCAAGCGACCAGCTCGCCGGCAAATTCTGCCCCCGGCACAAACGGCAAGTCAGGCTTGTGCTGGTAGCCGCCATGCGTCATCAGCAAATCGGGAAAGCCCAATGCGGCGGCGCGAATTTTAACCAGCACATCATTGGCGCCAATCTCCGGCATGGCGGTTTCGGCCAGTTGGCAACCGGCAAAATCGGGCAGCAAATCGGTAACTTGTAAGGCGCGCATGCGGTTTCCTCTCATTTTCCTCGCTTCATGGCGGGTGCTGGTCTGAATTGACGCGATTTTGGCAATGGCTGACCAGCATAATGCCATGATTTATGAAGATTTATGGCATTTTTGTTGCAAAAATGCATCACACCGATGGGAATGGCGCGAAAAATACTCAACCCCTAATTGTGTTATCAGATTTTTGAAAGCTAGAGTTGTGCAGGTCGGTTTTTCGCCGACCCGCATTTTAGGGAGGACATTAGAAATAATGGATATTTTAAGACAGGTTAGACGAACCGGTCTGGTCGGTCTCGCGGCGGTGCTGATGGCATCGACCTCGGCACTGGCACAGGACGGGGCTGTCGAGGAAGTGGTGGTAACCGGTTCCTATATCAAGCAGACACCAGGCGATGCGCCATTGCCGGTGGATGTTATGAACGATCAGGATTTATTTGATGTCGGTAGCCCATCAATTACCGAGATGATTAAATCGATGAATACCAGTTCCGGCACGGATGGTGAAACCAACCAGTTCCAGTCAAATGGTCTGGAAGGCACATCCAACATTAACCTCAGGGGTCTTGGCTCTGGCCGGAACCTTGTATTGTTGAACGGCCGGCGTAATGTGTTTCACCCTTATGCGATTGCCGAGCAGGCACAGCTTTTTGTGAACACCAATAATATTCCCTCAATCGCCATTCAGCGTGTTGAAACGCTGAAAGACGGTGCAGCCGCGACCTATGGTTCGGACGCGATTTCCGGTGTGGTTAACTTTATTACCCGCTCTGATTTCGAGGGTTTGGAAGTCACCGCCAGCCACAAAAGCATTGACGGCAGTGACGGTGACCAGGATTTCGGCCTGATTTACGGCACCAGCCTGAATGGCGGAAATACGCGTATCGTGGCCAGTTTTGGCATGAATACACGCTCGCAACTAATGGTGAAAGATCGCGATTGGGCCATCCATGAAAGGGCCGAAAACGGCAATTTCACCGGCTATTCCAGTTCGCCACACCCGGGTTCTTATGTTGGCGTAGATGCCAATGGTCTGCCAATAGAGGCAACCAAATATATTGACCCTGATTGTGCCAATGTTGTGGGTTATTTCCCATTGCACCACTTCTCCAACATTAATGTGCCTGCCTATCTGGCCTATGCGGGTGTCGGCTTGCTGGACACGCCATTGGCTTCCGGTTCGGGTGACCCCACGGCAGCGACCGGTGCTTCGGCGGCGACCAATTCCAGCCGGTGCACATATAACTACACTTACTTCGATAATCTTATCGAAGAAGAAGAGCGCACAAATGCATTTGTCGAATTCGAGCACCAACTCGGTGATATGACCCTGTCAGGTGAATTGCTGATGGCGGAAACAGATGTGCCAAATTGGTATACATCGCCGACTTATCCGCCGCAGACAGACTATGACACTGACCCGCGGATTTCGCGTGTGGTCAAGTCTGACCACCCGGGTTTGGTTGACATGTTGGCGGAATTTCCAGACAGCGCTTTGGCGACTTATGTGAATGCCAATTGCGCCTTGGGCACTGATGCTGATTGCTTGTATTACCGAGGGCGTCCGTTCGGGGCTTCCGGCCCGGGCGAAACGCGCGGTTCGCGTAATTACAAGACCAATCGTCTGGTTCTGGCATTGGATGGGTCGCGTGGTGACATTGATTACACCACGTCATTTACCTATTCGACGTCGGAAGGCAATAACCGCTCTTATGACACGATTACCGAGCGTTGGTCGGCTGCGATTGAAGGTCTTGGCGGGCCCAATTGTGACCGTGCGACCGGCACACCCGGCGCAGGCGATTGCTATTATTACAACCCGTTCACCAATGCAATTCAGTATGGGCAGCAAAAATACACCTCGTATACTGCTGGCAATCCCAATCCGAATTACAATGCTGATGTGGCCAATAACACAGATGTCTTGATTCCCTGGATGACCGAGCCGCTTGGTTCAAAGGTGGACAGTGAACTGACAGTGTTTGATGCGGTCTTTACGGGCCCCGGTTTTTCCGACATGGTCTCTTGGGCGGCAGGTATCCAACTGCGTTCCGAGAATTATGATATTGCGCCGCTGGCGACAACGGATTTGAACCAATATCCGTGCCGCACGGATGCGGAAAATACCGAGTTCAGAAATTCTGGACGCACCTATTCCAATGCCCAGGGCACAGATAATTGTGCGGGGGCAGATGGTATCTTTGGTGGCGCTGGCGCTGCTGATGATTATCAGGGTGCTGGTCGTTATATCTTCTTGGCCGGCACGACGCCTTCGTCGCAAAGCCAAGATATTACCGCGCTGTTTGGTGAGTTGGCTATTTCGCCAAGTGATGAGCTGGATATCCAATTGTCAGCCAGATATGAGGATTATGGCAGTTCAATCGGCAGTTCTTTCGATCCGAAAGTTGCTGTTCGCTACCAGTTGGCAGACAGCATCACGCTGCGGGGTTCTGCATCAACGACTTTCCGTGGTCCGACGCTGAACCAATTGAGCGGTCGTGGCACCAGCCTGTCCTATGTCAATGCGCTTGGCACATTTAAGGCTGTTGACACGGATGGCAATCCGGATTTGGAGCCTGAAAGTGCCAATACATTCAATGTCGGGGCAATTTTCCAAATGGAAGATGCGCTGCGTGAGAATGACAGCATTTTCGCATCAGTTGACTATTGGAGCTTCAACTTCAAGGATCCGATTATTAAAGAGAACTTTAATTCAATCGTTTCCAATGTCTTCCCCGGCAATGTTGGCTCTGCTGCTGCCGATTATTATAATCGGATTACCTGTGGCACGGGCGGTTGTGACGGTCTGAGCGTCGCAACTCTGTCGCGGATTAATGTGAAAATCATTAATGGCCCGGACATTGACACGGATGGTCTCGACATTGCCGTCAAATATGGCTTTGACCTGTTTGATGGCCGCGCCGAAATCAGCGCCAATGCAACGCAGGTCATGAGCTATGATGTTGCCGAGGGGGCTTTGCCGAGCGCCCTGACGCAATATGGCGGTGACGCTGTCGGTCGTCTGAACGACGATATGAGCTTCCTGCGTCCGATTGTCGAATGGAAAGCCAAGCTGGGTGCGCGCTACGCATTAGACCGCCATGTGGTCAATCTGGTGATGAATTATACTGACAGCTATAAGGACTCCGAGTCGATTGTCGGTATTCCGCTGGTTGCCCGTATGATTGAGGAGCACACAACATATGACCTGCATTATAATGTAGATGTCAGCGACATGTTGAACTCTGACGGGTCGGCGCTGTATTTGTCGGTTTATAATATTGCCGATGAAGATCCGCCAATGGTGCGTCGCGATTTGAGCTATGACCCATATACGCACAATCCGTTTGGCCGCATGGTCAAGCTGGGTCTGAAACACAGCTTCTAAGCTGAACTTCAGTAAATCTTGAAGGGGCGGCCTTTGGGTCGCCCCTTTTTTTACATTTTCATGATTTTCATAAGTCGGCTCTTGAATTGGATGTTAAGTGCCGCTAGTGTGCGAAAACGTCAGACCCTTTCTGAAATTGGCAATTCACCCGCACCCTGCGGTGAGTGTCGGGGAGGGTTCCGTCTGTAACACATTGCTGACCAAACCTGTGGGGGGTTCAATGACTTTTTATCACCGCCTTTTAATGGCGAGCTGCGCTATTGCTGTTTCTGTTTCCTTGGCACATGCGCAGAAGCTGAACAATGTTGTCCAAATTGCCCAATCCGGCACCAGCGAAGGCGTCGCTTCGCAAGGACGGATTGACCAATTGGATGACGAAACCGATGGTTTGGTGCGCGAATATCGCGCCGCGTTGAAGCAATTGGCTTCCTTGCGCGAATATAATGCCCAGCTTGAAAAGTTGATTGGCGCACAAAAGGCGGAAATGGTCTCCATTCGCCAGCAAATTGAAGATGTCACCAATGTTGACCGCTCCATCATGCCGCTTATGTTTCGGATGATTGAGGCGCTTGAGGTGTTTGTCTCGCTTGATGTGCCATTCATGTTGGATGAGCGCAAGGCGCGGGTCGCCAATTTGTCGGCCTTGATGGATCGCTCGGATGCCAATCCGGCTGAGAAATATCGCAAAATCCTCGAAGCTTATGAAATTGAAAATGAATATGGCCGCACGATTGAAGCCTATGAAGGCGAAATGGAAATTGACGGCGCGGCGCGCACCGTGTCTTTCCTGCGGATTGGCCGTGTTGCGCTGATTTATCAAACATTGGATGGCGCCAAAAGCGGCGTTTGGAGCCAGGACAGCAAGAGTTTTGTTGACCTTGACGGCGCCTTTAACAGCGATTTGCGCAGTGCGCTGCGTATCGCCAAACAACAAGCGGCGCCTGACCTGATGGTCGTGCCGGTAACGGTTAAATAAGGGGACGCGGACATGACCAAATTGACCAAACTGATTTCAACTGTCTGTCTGCTCGTCGCTTTTGGCTTGGCGGCAAGCCTGCCGCCGGCAATGGCGCAAGAGGCTGGCCCATCCGGCGATGCGGATGCCAAAACCCTGCAACAATTGCTTGACCAAGTGCGCAATGGCCGGGTGACCGATAATTCTTTCTTCGAGCAGCGCGAAGCGGAGTTCCGCAAAAATCGCGACCGTCAAAAAGCCCTGCTGACACAGACGCAAAGGGCGATTTCCCGCGAGGAAGCGCGCAGTGAGCGCCTCGAAGGCGAGTTTAACGAAAATGAGCTCAAGCTGGCCGAATTGGAAGGCTTGCTGAATGAGCGTTTGGGCGTGTTTGGCGAATTGTTCGGCATTGTCCGCCAAGTTGCCGGGGAGACACGGGCGCAAGTCGATGAAAGCGTGATTTCCGGCGAAATTAAAGGCCGTTCGGAGCCGCTGGCCAAGCTGGCCCAGACCAAGGGTCTGCCCGCAATGGAGCAGCTTGAATATCTCTGGTTTGCTCTGCAACAGGAAATGACTGCCCAAGGCGAGGTGAAACGCTTTGCCGGTGAAGTGGTCAACCTTGACGGCACAGTGCGCGAAAGCGAAGTGCTGCGCGTTGGCCCGTTCACCGCTTTGGCTGACGGGCAATTTGTCCGCTATGCCGGCAATAACCGGTTTGCCGATTTGGGTCGCCAGCCACCGGCACGTTTTGGTGACGCTGCCGATGATTTGCTTGATGGCGATGCCGGCGAGATTGTTGCCGCGCCGGTTGACCCGTCACGCGGGGCGATTTTGAACCTGTTCTTGCAAATGCCAACCCTTGTTGAGCGCATCAATCAGGGCGGTTTGGTCGGCTATATTATTATAGGGCTCGGCCTGTTTGGCGTCGCTGTCGCGCTGGAGCGGATTACCCGCCTGACCCTGACATCGCGTCAAGTGCGCAAGCAGTTGAAAAGCGGTCAGGCCAGTGGTGATACACCCTTGGGGCGCGTTTGGGCGGCATACCAGTCCAATAGTTCGGCCGATGTCGAGACGCTGGAGCTTAAGCTTGATGATGCTATTTTGAAGGAAATGCCGGCGCTGGAAAAATATCTCGCCTTGCTGAAACTCCTGTCGGGTGTCGCGCCTCTGATGGGTCTGCTCGGCACGGTGACCGGTATGATTTTGACCTTCCAGGCAATTACGCTGTTCGGCACGGGGGACCCCAAGCTGATGGCCGGTGGTATTTCGCAAGCTCTGATAACAACGGTTTTGGGGCTGGTGGTTGCCATTCCGATTTTGTTGCTGCATTCAGTCGCCTCGGCGCGTTCAAGAGAGATTGTGCAAATTCTCGAAGAACAGGCTGCGGGCATGATTGCCCAACATGCAGAGAGCAAATAGGGCGTCGGTCAGATGGAATTCAACGATATCATCTGGATGTTTGTGAACCCTTTCGAGGCCATTCGCGGCGTGCGCGATTTCCTCGAAATGGGTGGCGACGTGCTGATGCTGATTATGCTGGAAACGCTGGTGCTGTGGTTGCTTATTTTTGAACGCTTCAGCTATTTTCGCGGCGATTTCAAGCGGCTGGCTGAAGCCCGCATTGCCGAATGGCAGCAGCGTCCGGAGCATAAAAGCTGGCATGCCCACCGGATTCGGGAAATGATTATTTCCGATGCGCGGGTCAAGGCACAGGCCAATCTTGGCTATATCAAGACATTGGTCGCGCTGGCGCCATTTCTGGGGCTGTTGGGCACTGTGACCGGCATGGTCGAGGTTTTTGACGTGATGGCGGTGACCGGCTCGGGCAATGCCCGCGCTATGGCATCGGGCATTTCAAAGGCCACTTTGCCGACTATGGCAGGCATGGTGGTGGCGTTGTCGGGGCTGTTTTTCACCTCGACACTCGAACGTATGGCCGGTCGGTCGGTGGAACAATTGGAAGACGACTTGGATTTGGGTTAGTCTTTAAGGGATGAAACGGCCCGCCGGGCCGGCAAAAGGGGATATTATGCGTCGTAGACATGCCAAACAGGAAGATGACACAGCCATCGACATGACACCCATGTTGGACATTGTGTTTATCATGCTGATTTTCTTCATTGTCACCGCCACTTTCGTCAAGGAAAGCGGTATTGATGTGACGCGACCGGATGCTGAAACCGCCGTCAAACAATCGCGCGTCGGTATTCTGATTGCCATTCGCGACAATAATGAGGTTTGGATTAATCGCCGTCAGGTTGATTTGGCGGCTGTGCGTGCCAATGTGGAGCGCCTGCATGCGGAAAACCCGCAAGGCGGGGCTGTGATTCAGGCTGATAAAGGCGCGCAAACCGGCGTGCTGGTCGAAATTATGGATCAGGTGCGACTGGCCGGTGTCGGTGCCATTTCAATTGCGGCGGAGGAAAAATAGCCAATGCCCGCCTTTATCGCCCCGCGTATGCTGATTGTCTATGGCTCGGCGCTGGTCGCCACCATGGTGCTGTTTTTGACCATGAAAGTGCTGGTCACCGGGCGCGATTATGAAATTGAAGAAGAAATTGCCAGCCTTGGCATTGATTTTGTGCGGGTTGAGCGCGATGAAGATGTGAACACCAAAAGCCGTGCGCCCAAGCGTCCGTCAAAAGAACAGCCTGACGAGCCGCCGCCGCCGCCCAAGCTGAATGATGTCAGCCGCCCCAATGCCAATAATGCATCCATGTCGGCCGATTTGGGCCAGTTTGACCTTGGCGGCATGAATCTCGACGCGCCGGTGGATGGCGATGCGCTGGCCATTGTGCGGGTTTTGCCGCGCTACCCGACCCGCGCCCTGTCGCGCGGTATTGAAGGCTGGGTGTTGCTGGAATTTGCCATTAGTGAGCTTGGTCTGGCGATTGACCCGATTGTCGTTGAGGCCGATCCACCCAATATTTTCAACCGTTCGGCGATTAATGCGGTGAAGCGGTGGAAATATAAACCTATGGTTGAAGATGGCCGCGCGCAAACCCGTTATGGTGTGCGCCAACTTATCAGTTTTGAGATAGCCGATTAGCTCGGCAGGAGGATAGAATGCGTCGCCAGCTTGCTTTGCAATTTGCCCTTGCCACGGCTCTTGGTTTTGGTGGTTTATTAGCCCTGCCGGTTATCGCGCCGCATATGGCCGAAGCGCAGGCGCAGGAAGAAAAGAAAAAGGAAAAACCCTCCAAACCACAGACACGGCGTTCGGAAGTATTGGGCAAAGCCGCATTTAAGCGGATTGAAGAAGCCCAGATTCTGATGGGTGAGGAAAAATATGCCGAGGCTATGGTGCCATTGCAGGCGGTCATCGACAGCGATAAATTCAAACCTTATGAAAAAGCCGTCGCGATTCAGACAATGGGCTTTATTTATGCCGGGCAGGGTGATTATAAAATGACCTTGCAAACATTTGAGCGCGCTATTGCGACGGGTGCATTGCCGCCCCGCGTGGTCAATGATTTGACCTATAATCTGGCGCAACTCAATCTGGCCGAAGGCAATAATCGCAAGGCACTGCAATTGCTTGAGCAATGGTTTGCCAATTTCGAGGGCGAGCCACCGGCTGATGCTTATGGCCTGAAAGCGCAGATTCATCTGATACTTGAAGATTTGCCGAAATCCGAGCAAGCCATCCGCCAGGCGCTTTCCATGGTTGAGGCACCGAAAAAGAATTGGACGCGGATTTTGCTGTCCATTTTGTTGCAGCAGGAAAGATATAAGGATGCGCGTCCCGTGCTGGAAGATGCGGTTGAGCGTTGGCCGGGCGAAAAAATCTTCTGGCAGCAATTGACTGTTATTTATTATGACGCCGATGACGAGAAAATGGCGTTTGTGGCGCAACAGGCCATGTTTGTGCAGGGCATGTTGACCAGCTCAAAAGAACTGTCCAGCATGGCGCAGCTTTATCTCTATCATGGCGTACCGATTAAGGCGGCGCAGATTCTTGAAAAAGGTCTGGAAGACGGCACAATTGAAAAAACCGAGAAAAATTACGAGCTTTTGGCCAATAGCTTCATGCATTCGCGCGAGTGGAAAAAAGCCGTCAAGCCGCTGACCATTGCTGCTGAAAAATCCGACAAAGGCACATTTTATGAGCAATTGGGCCAATCCTATTTGCAGGATGAAAAATGGAAACAAGCCAGCACTGCGCTTGAAAAGGCGCTGGATAAGGGCGGGCTTGACAATGAGGCCAATACTTGGCTTTTGCTCGGCATAGCCCGCACCCGCATTGAAGCCTATGATGAAGCGATTAAAGCGTTTCGCAAAGCTGGTGATGATGATGATGTGGCCAAGGATGCGTTTCGTTGGATTCGGTCAATTGAGCGGCGTTTGGCCGAAGAAAAGCGCAATTCCGCCTCTTAACGCTTTGCCGGTCTTGCCTGGTGGCGCATTAACAATACCGGCTTTTCCGTCGTAACCAGTTATGTGCTAGGTTAAAAGTCTATGGAGTTGCGGCATGAGCGAAAAAGCACTGGCAAAAAATGTAAAAACTGTCGCCTATAAGGCCGGCAATGTAATTTTCGACATTGATACAGACGGCGATGAGATTTACCTGATACATTCCGGCACGGTGCATATTATGTCCCGCGAAGGGCTGAAACTGTCTGAAATGGGCGAAGGCGAATTATTCGGGGAAATGGCCTCTGTGCTGAGTGAACATCACCGTTCGGCCAGTGCGGTTGCGGCCACGGATTGTGTGATTAATGTGTTGAGCGCGGCCTCCATGAAAGCACGCATGGCCGAGGCTGACCCGGTTTTGCGGGCGCTGGTCAGAAGCCTGACAATACGTATTATTGAAGCCAATGAAATGAATGAAAAATACTGGACAGAATTGGGTATTTACAAGGCGCTGCATATTGACAAAGTCGTCACCTGACTTACGGCGCGTCATATATCATATTGAGATAGGCGGCAATGCGCACCCCAGCCTGCCACAGACGCTGGCGCAGCGTGTCGCGATGGGAAAAAAAATAGTCATAGCCAAGTTTGGTGTCGCTTTTGGGATAAAGTTCGGCACGTATTGCCTGGCTTTCGTTTATCCAGACATGAGGGTCAGTGACCATAAGCCCGGCCAGTGCGGCCGCCTCTTGCGGCATGTAACTCTGTTTCAACAAAGTGGCATATTCGCTGAAAGAGAGTTTTTCGCCGTCAATCATATCGCTGTCCCACAACCGGTGCAAATTGGTGCGCGTGCCAAAATAGGTCACATTTATTAAATTACCGCCAGCATCGCCGGGGCGGCCAACATGCAAGGGTTGGTGTAAATCGCCAATAATGTGAATAATAAATTTGAGCGCCAGCGCCTTATCAGCTTGTTTGGCCTGCGCGTCTTGCAAATCAGAGGTAAATTTCGCCAGCGCCGTCATGGCATCACCCTTAACCGGCGGCTTGGTTTCCCTGTAGCGGCGATTGTCCGGAATAGTGACATAATGCAAAGGCGATGATGTTTTCTGCCAGAAGGGAGACGGGTCGGATCGCATGAAATCTGGCCAAACGGCGGCCTCACTGAGGGTTTCGCGGCCCAAAAGGCGACGAATTTCTGCCCTGGCCGAGGCATTGAGCAAATCTTCAGCTATTGCGGCCGTGACCCTATGGCCGGTTTTACCCCACGCCCATGCCGGTGCCGGCGCGGCCATAGCTGCCAACATTATCAATACCGAAATTTTGTTTCGAAAAATAATTTTCATCTCTATTTAGATAAATATCTAAATGAATAAAAATCCACTTGAATTGTATGAAATTTTTCTAAATCACAATAAGTCAACAGTATTGTCGCGTTTTTGTCGCGTTTGGGTGGTTTTACATACTGACCCATGACAGGAGTAAATTATGGCCCCTCTGAACAAGTTTTTACCTAAAGTTTCAATTGCTCTTGCACTGACCATGGCCGCACCATCGGTCATGGCGCAAGACACATCTTCGGCATTTCGCGCCCGTTTGCTGGATAATGCTGGCCAGCCCGGCGCGAATATTGAAGTCGTTATTCGCGATACGCGAACAGGCGCGACCCGGCGTGGCCGCACCAATGCAGATGGTTTGGTGACACTGCCAAATTTGAACATTGGTGGCCCTTATGAAGTCATTGTGGCCGACGCAGATTATCGCGCCCGCACAGTGACTGGCATTTTCCTCAGTCTCGGTGAAACCGCCTCCGCCGATATTACGCTGCAACCGGCATCAGCCACAGATGAGGTGGTTGTGCAGGCCGAAGCGATTTCAATTGCGCAATTGGCAACCGGCCCGTCCGCCGTTTTCTCGGAAGAGGATTTGGATACGGCAGCTGCCTATAATCGGGATTTGGTCGATATGATTAAATCTGACCCACGTCTTTGGGTGGATGAGGGTTTTGTCAACTCCGTTCAATGTGCCGGTGCCAGCCCGCGCTTTAACAGCACAACGGTTGACGGCGTTCGCATGAATGATGGCTTTGGTCTGAATTCCAATGGCTATCCCACACAACGCATGCCTTTCTCTTATGATTCCTTGCAAACTATTGCTGTTGAGTTGGCCCCTTTCGATGTTCAATATGGTGGCTTTTCCGGTTGTAACATCAATGCGGTAACCAAGTCCGGCACCAATGAATTCGGCGGTTCATTCTTTTTTGAAATGGCCAGTGACAGCCTGCAAGGCGATGAGTTGCAGGGCCAGTCGGTCAATATCGCTTCTTATTCGGAAGATAAAATGGGCTTTTCTTTCGGAGGCCCAATCATCAAGGACAAGGCGTTTTTCTATATTAATTATGAAAGCTTTTCCGGCGAGGATATTTTCAAGCGCGGTCACGAGACGTCAGGAGCTGCAGAGCCGGTCGCCGGTCTGACGCAAGCCAATTATAATGACATTATCCGTATTGCGCGTGACGTATATGGTTATGATGTCGGCGGCACGCCAGCTTCAGTGCCTGTCGATGACACAAAATATCTCATCAAACTTGATTATTTGCTCGATGACCGCCACCAAATTGGTTTGGTCTATAATTATAATGATGGCTTCAATATTTCTGAATCCGACGGTGATGCGAATGAGTTTGAATTTGACAAACATCTCTATGAGCGCGGCGCGGAAATGACTTCGTATCGCGCTTCACTGAAGTCACAATGGTCGGACAAATTATCGACCGAATTTAATTACAGCTTTTTTGACCTGAAAAACCGTCAGATTTCAAAAGATGGTCTGGTGTTCGGCGAAATGCAAATTGATGTGGCCAATGCCAATAATGATGAGGCAACTGTCTATATTGGCTCGGATGACAGCCGCCACGCCAACAGCATGGCCTATGACACGACCACCTTGTCGGCCAAAGCGTTTTACGACAGCGCATATGGCCAATTGCTGTTCGGTTATGAGCGTGAGGCGTCTGACATTTACAATATTTTTGTGCAACATAATTTGACGGAAACCCGCTTTGACTCAATTGCCGATTTTGAAGCCGGTATTGCCAATGTTCTGTATTACGGCAATGCACCGTCAGGCAATGTCGCCGATGCTGCTGCTGATTGGGGCTATACAGTGAATACGGCCTTTGTGCAGAACACAATGGTTATGGACAAATTGGAGCTTGTCGCGGGCCTGCGTTATGAGTGGTATGAAATGGATGACACGCCGCAGCTCAACAGTGATTTTGTTGATGCCTATGGCTATGCAAATACTGCCAATCTGGATGGTAAAAGCCTTCTCTTGCCGCGCCTTGGCGTGACCTATGACATGTCAGATGTGCTCACTTTGCGGGGTGGTATTGGTCAATTTGGGGGCGGTAATCCGACAGTCTGGATTTCCAATAATATGACCGGCGATTTCCTGACCCAATTGCAACCCAGCCAGCGAGACTTTGCGGCGGATAACACATTGTTTGACATTGCCTGGTCAAATTGTCGTGGCGGTCAGACGGCACCCTGCCCGGGCTATGGCACACCAACCGACCTTTATAATGCGCTTGTGGCCGGCACCGGTTCGCCGGGTTTTGAAATGAATGTGCTTGATCCGAATTTCGACATACCGACTGAATGGAAATATGCCATTGGCGGCACGCAATTGCTGGGTGAATATGTGCTTAATTTCGACCTGCTGATTTCACAATCGGACGATCAGGCCGGAATTGTGGCCTCCGAAGCACAGGCCAGTGGCACAGCTCTTGGCGGTTTGTTCCCAACCTATGATGATGTCGCAAGCCCCGATGCTTGGGTGCTGACCAATTCTGGTGAAAGCAAAAGCCTGACTTTGTCGGCAAGCCTTGGTCGCGAATATGATAATGGGTTAAGCTGGGTTGTCTCCTACGCTCATGTGGACGCTGAAGACACACATTCCATGACCAGTTCAGTAGCTTTTTCCAACTATATGAATAGTGCTTTTAACGACCCGGAAGCCCGCAATTTGTCGCGCACCAATTTCAGCGTCGAAAATCGCTACACATTCCGTGTTCGTTATGAAACTGAGTTCATGCCCAACCGCAAAACGAAATTCTCGCTGTCGGGCAATGGCAATACGGGGCGTCCCTATAGCCTGACTTATAAATATGACCGCGGAAGTTCATTTGGTCTCAACCAAATTTTCCGGACATCTTCCAAGCTGATGTATATTCCTACCGGGGCAAATGACCCGTTGGTCAATTTCAACTTCAGTGATGATGCGGCCACGAATGCTGCGCAGACAGAGCGTTTCTTCGACTATTTGCGCGAAGTTGGTGCAATGGCCTATGCGGGTCAGGTTTTGCCCCGCAATTCGCTTGAGGGCAGCGATTTCTTCAAAATTGATCTCTATGCCGAGCAGGAATTGTATAAAGATGACCGCTATGGCCAAGCATCAGCCTATTTCGTGATGAAAAATCTGACCAATTTCCTGAACAGCGATTGGGGTGTGTTGGATGAACCCGGTTTTCCGCGCATGATAAATGTGGTTGACGGCGATTTAAGCGATGATGGCACAACCATCACCTATTCAAATCTCAGCACGCCAACCGTGTCTTCGGTTAATTCAGATGTATCTTTGTGGGCAGTGAAGCTGGGTGTAAAATATCGCTTCTGAGCCTTTGCTCGCAAAAATGTTCAGGGCGGCCTGTCACAATTTGACAGGCCGCCTTTCATTTTATGCTCAGCTTTGGCACAATAAGTCATGACACAATCAAGCATGATGAATTCAACATACACATGGCTGCTTTGCCTGATGCTGGCCGGCTTCATGGCCACTGCCGCCCATGCCCAAAGCGAGGGCGCGCTGCCTGCGCCGGTCATGCGCGAGACTTTGGCCGGTGGGTTGATTGCCGCCGACACTCCCCCCTCAATGGCGCCTTTTACAATGGCATTGGTTTCCTGCTTTGACCAAAAGCGCGATGCGTCGATTGTTTCGCAAATCGCCAACACTTACCCCTCGCTTTTGCTGATGCTCGGCGACAATGTTTATGGCGACAGTGAAACGGCTGATTTGGCCAATCTTAAAGCCGCCTATCGCATGGCGGCCAGCAAGTTTAACCTGTCAGCCTTTGCCGAAATTGAGGCGATTTGGGATGACCATGATTATGGCCGCAATGATGGCGGGGCTGATTATCCGCATAAACAGGCGGCAAAGGCGCTGTTTCTTGAGCATTTCAATGTGGCCGATAATGACCCGCGCCGCTTCCGCCCCGGCCTGTATCACAGTTTCCGTCGGCGGATTGGCGGGGTTGATGTGCAAGTCATTATGCTTGATACGCGCTGGTTTCGTGCGCCGTTGACCCGCGCCAGCTTTTATGACCGCGTGGTGCGCGGCCTCCGCTATGCCGTTAATATGGATGCCGCCGCCAGCATGCTCGGCAAGGCGCAATGGCAATGGCTGAAGCAGGAATTGGCGCAACCGGCGGATGTGCGGCTGATTGTGTCTTCCATTCAAGTGCTGGCGCGCGACCACGGTTTTGAAAAATGGCACAATTTTCCGTTGGAGCGCAGGCGGCTTTTGCAGGCTGTGGCGGCGCGCAAGGGCGGTGTTGCGGCCTTTGTTTCCGGCGACCGGCATATCAGTGCCTTTTACCGCTCCGAACCGGTCACCCGTGCCGATGGCACGCAAGAGCAATTCACCGAATTGACGGTCGGCTCGGCCAATGCGCCCTGGAGGTCGGCGAATGAGCAAGACGCGCTGCAAATCTCACCGCTTTACGTCAAAACCGGCAGTTTTTCGCTGATTGAGATTGACCCAAGGGCCGCCGAAATGCGCTTTGCCGTCATCAATGACCAAGGTCGCCGCGAATTGCTGTATAAGCTGCCGCTCGACCGGCCATAGGGCGCCGCGTCCTGTCAAACCCGCCATGCCTAAAACCCGCGCGGAAAAAATTGGCCAAAAGGGTGAGAAGCATGGCAATGTGTGAACGTGCATATTGCACCGGGCTTGAAAACCCAACACGTTCGAAACGGTGGAGGGCCGTTTCTTAAATAACACCTCGCCGCCCTGTCGGGGCGGTGGCGGAATAATGCTTTACGCGAATACGTCGCGCCGATGAACGTGTCGGTTTTCAACGCCCCGGCACTCGCGCTGCTGCCCTGTTGGCAGTGGCGCGGGGTCAGGGAGTAGGAATGCGATATTTTATATTTGTGTTGCTCATGCTCGCACCGGCCCATATGAGCGCCAATGTCCATGCCGCCGATTGGAAAAATCGCGGTTTGCAAGTGCAGGTGAGCGATATTCGGGTGATTGACGGTGACACATTTGATGCTGTTCTGGCGCTGGCTGACGGGCAGGGTTTTCATGTGCGCGTGCGCCTGGCCGATATTGATACGCCGGAATTGCGGGGCAAATGCGACCGCGAAAAGCGCCTTGCGCGCGCCGCCAAAGCCTTTGCCGCCGATTGGCTTTCCGTGCCGCCGGTCATGCTGGACGTGCGCGGGCGCGGGCGTTATGGCCGCTTGCTGGCGGCGGTGCAAAGCGGCAAGGGCGATTTGGCCGGTGCGCTGATGGGGGCGGATTTGGCGCGGCTTTATAAGCCCGGCAAAAAACCCTGGTGCGCCAGCTAATTTACAATATAAAACAATAACTTAAAAGAATGTATGGCGGAGAGAGAGGGATTCGAACCCTCGGTACCCGCAAAGGCACAACGGTTTTCGAGACCGCCCCGTTCGACCACTCCGGCACCTCTCCGCATGGCGTGTGTTATATCCTGCATGACCATAATTTCAAGAGGCGTATTGGGGGCGATGAACCGCAAACTTAACGCCCTATCTCGGCCCTTGAAGCGCGCCGTTTTGCAGATATATTATCAAAATGACACAGGCGTCATTTTGTTTGAACGGGAGAAATGCATGGAAGCGCTGTCCGAAATCATCCAGCCGGAAGACAATGGATACCGGCCGCCGCAAGGCATAAAATACGCCACGCCGGATGGCTTTGACCTGCTTGATATTATGGCCTTTCGTGACCATGGCCAGCCCTATGACTATTTCCACCGCCTGCGGGAGGCCGCGCCGGTTTCTTGGTGGCAGCCACCCGCAACCACAGATGTGGCCGGTTTTTGGTCGCTGTCGCGCTATGAGGATGTGAAAGCGTGCGATTTGAACGCCAAGACTTTTTCTTCCGGCACGGGCGGCATTTTAATGGGTTATTCGGCTGAATCGCGCGGCCCCAAACGGCTGAGCGCCGCCGCGCTCAACAGTATGATAAATATGGACCAGCCCTTCCACATCCCGCTGCGCATGGCGCATCGGCCGTTTTTCACGCCCGATTATATTGCCCGCCTGCAACAAAGCGTGGCGGCGGAAGTCGACCGGCTGCTTGACGGCATGGAAGCCAAGGCCAAAAAGAATGACGGCAAGGTTGATATGGTGACCAATTTTTCCGAATGGCTGCCCATGTTTACCCTGTGCGAAATGCTCGGCATTGATGAAAAAGACCGCCCGAAAATCGTCCGCTGGATGCATTATTTGGAGCTGGCGCAATATATCACCACCGACCCGGACGCTAAAATATCGCCGCTTTTCGTGATGAAATTTATGTGGAATATCCGGCAAATGTTCCGCTTCGGGCAGAAAATCCTCGAAGAGCGGCGCAAAAATCCGCGCGATGATTTATTGACCGTGATTGCCACCACCGAGGTTGATGGCGAGCCGATGGACCAGTCTTACCTTGACGGCTCATGGCTGCTTATCATTTTTGCCGGCAATGACACGACGCGCAATTCCTTGTCCGGCACGATGCGGCTTTTGTCGCAATTTCCCGACCAGAAACAAATGCTGCTCGATGACCCGCAATTGATACCCAAGCTGGTGCCGGAAGCCTTGCGGCTGGTCTCGCCGGTTATGTATATGCGCCGCACGGCGCTGGCCGAGGCGGAATTTTCCGGCCAGAAAATCATGCCGGGCGAGAAAGTGGTGATGTGGTATGGCGCGGCCAATCGTGACCCGGAAGTGTTTCACGACCCTGACCGGATGGATATTCACCGCAATAATGCCGGCGACCATTTGGCCTTTGGCACTGGCCCGCATGTGTGTCTTGGCCAGCGCATTGCCACCATGCAGTTGGAAACCGCCTATCGACGCATATTGGAGCGTTTTCCCAATGTGCAATGGACCGGCCAACAGGCGCATGCGCCGAATAATTTCGTCAATGCGATTTCGCATTTGGAAGTTGATTTGGGAATTGGCTGAGCGCGCCTGGGGTCACGCCGCCAAAGCCGCGCGCCTAAAAACCGCTTGATTTGAATTTTGAGCCATGCTTACAATCAATGACGCAGGCGTCATTATTTGGGTTCCGAGAAAGAACCAGGAGGAAAACCATGAGCGAGGCAATCAAACACGAAACGCGTCCGGGCGAGGATTATGCCTATAACACGCCTTTGAAGGAGCTGGATCCGTCAAATCTGGATTTATGGCCGAATGAAGCCTATTGGCCGGTTTTTGAGCGTTTGCGCGATGAAGACCCGATTCATTATGTCGAAAATGCTTGGGAATCCGAGTTCCGCCCCGAAGATACCGAGCCGATTGGCCCCTATTGGGCGATTACCCGCTATGATGATATTATGGCGGTGGATACTGACCATAAACGCTTTTCCTCTGAGCCGGCCATTGTGCTGCCCAATCCGGCGGAAGATTTTACCCTGCCCATGTTTATCGCCATGGACCAGCCGAAACATGATGTGCAGCGCAAAACCGTTGCCCCGATTGTCTCGCCCATGAGCTTGGCCGATATGTCAACGCTTATCCGTGAGAGAACGCAAAATCTGCTTGATACGCTGCCGGTCAATGAAGAGTTTGACTGGGTTGATACTGTGTCGATTGAGCTGACCACCATGATGCTCGCCACTTTGTTCGATTTCCCGTTTGAAGACCGCCGCAAGCTGACCCGTTGGTCGGATGTGGCAACTGCCGGGCCGGAAAGCGGCATTGTTGAAAGCGACGACCAACGCCGCGCCGAGCTGATGGAATGTGTCGAATATTTTATGGGGCTGTGGCAGCAAAGGCAGGGCAAGCAAGGCTTTGACCTGATTACCATGCTGGCCAATGGCGAAGAGACCAAAAATATGGACACAATGGAATATCTCGGCAATCTGGTTTTGCTGATTGTCGGCGGCAATGACACCACGCGCAATTCCATGTCCGGTTCGATTTGGGGCTCCAATCTGTTCCCCTCCGAATGGGAAAAAGTGCGCGCCAATCGTGACCTCATCCCCAATGCGGTTGCCGAAATCATTCGCTGGCAGACACCGCTTTCCTATATGCGCCGCACCGCGCTGGAAGATGTGGAAATGCACGGCAAGACGATTAAAAAAGGCGACAAGATTGCTATGTGGTATGCATCGGGCAATCGTGACCCGCGCAAATTTGACAATCCCGATGTGATTGACTTTGAGCGCGCCAATGCCCGCAATCATATTGCTTTTGGTTTCGGGATTCACCGTTGCTTCGGCAATCGTCTGGCCGAATTGCAATTGCAAATTCTGTGGGATGAAATGCTGAAACGCTTCTCGAAAATCGAAGTGGTTAAAGAGCCGACGCGGAGCATTTCCAATTTTGTCAAAGGCTACACCCATATGAGCGTGATTTGCCGCGACTAGAATTGCCGCGACTGGATTTATCAGGGCAATG
Source organism: Parvibaculales bacterium (assembly GCA_049597955.1). Taxonomy (GTDB): domain Bacteria; phylum Pseudomonadota; class Alphaproteobacteria; order RS24; family RS24; genus JAYPAN01. Next base: position 55,702 of record JBMYND010000006.1, on the reverse strand, counting down.
AACGCACAATTAAATGATTGCACAGGTAAAGTCGCGCTGGTTTCCGGCGCGGCGACCGGCATTGGGCTGGCCTGTGCAAGCGCGCTGGCCGAAGCCGGCGCCCATGTGGTCGTCAGCGATATTGATGAAACCCGCATCCATGAAGCGGCCAAATCCATCACCGATAAGGGCGGCACAGCCCGCGCCCTGGTGCAGGACGTCACCGATGAAGCGGTTTGGCAGCAAACCATTGCCGATATTCGCGCCCATGAAGGCAAGCTGAATGTGCTGGTCAATAATGCCGGTATCGCGGTTGGCGGCACGATTGTCGACATGACGCTGGAAGATTGGCGGCGGCAAAATGCGGTCAATCTGGATGGCGTATTTCTGGCCACCAAATATGCGCTGCCCCTGATGGCCGAAAGCGGGGCGGGCTCAATCATCAATATCTCCTCAATTGCCGGCCTGGTCGGCGCATCCGGTTTGGCCGGCTATTGCGCCAGCAAGGGCGGTGTGCGCCTGTTCACCAAGGCGACAGCGATGGAATGTGCGCAGGGCGAATTGAACATTCGCGCCAATTCCGTGCATCCGGGGCTGATTGATACAGAGATATGGGGCAAGGAAATCGCTGCCATTGCCGAACAAAACCCTGATTTAATGGCCGAAGGTGCCAATCGGATTGACTTACACGCATTGAGCGCGGTCAGCGTGCCGGGCGGACGCGCCGGTCAGCCGCAAGAAATTGCCGGCGTTGTCGTGTTTCTCGCTTCCGATGCCTCATCCTATGTCAATGCCGCCGAACTGGTGGTTGATTACGGCCAAACCGCCCGCTAGGGTAGAATCAGCGTAACAATCTGTGCATGAGAGGCGGCAATGTCTGACCCGGTTGAAAATGGCATGGCCTGTCTCAATGGCCTGTATCTCGTGGACAAGGGTAAACCGGCCTGCCTGATTTACGCGCTTGACCCAAAACAGCTTGAGATTTGGAAACAAGCCAATAGCGGCCAGCATTTGGCATGGGTTGAGACCACAAATTTCAAGGCGGCAGCCAATGAAGTGCTTTTGCTGCCCGACAGTGCCGGCGGTCTGTCTGCTGTGTTGCTGGGGCTGGGGCGCAAGGCCGACCCTTTCGCGCTGGCCAGCTTGCCGCGCCAATTGCCGCCGGGCCATTATCGGCTCGACAGTTCCTGCCCGCCGCCATTGGCCAAAATGGCACCTTTGGCCTGGGCGCTCGGTCATTACCGTTTCACCGCCTATCGCAGCCATGCCGCCGCCGCCAATAATGCCAAAGCCGAAGACATGGCGCGTCTTGTTGTGCCTGCTAAGGCTGATTTGGCCGCCATCACCCGTTTGAACCGCGCAGTGTTTCTGGCGCGCAATCTTATCAACACACCGGCTGAGGATATGGGGCCGGAAGCCTTGCATCAGGTGATGCAATCGCTGGCTGATACGCATGGCGCTGATTTTTCGGCCATTGTCGGCGATGATTTGCTGGCTGAAAACTATCCGATGATCCACGCGGTCGGGCGGGCGGCCACACAAGCGCCGCGCCTGCTCGATTTGCGTTGGGGCCGCCAAGACGCGCCGCGCGTCACATTAATCGGCAAGGGTGTGTGTTTCGATACGGGCGGGCTAAATCTCAAAACCGGCAATTATATGGATTTGATGAAAAAGGATATGGGCGGGGCGGCTTTATGCCTCGCGCTGGCCGATGCGATAATGGCGGCCAATATGGATGTCCGCCTGCGCGTGCTGGTCGGCGCGGTGGAAAATGCCATTGGCCCGGGCGCTTTCCGGCCCGGCGATGTCTTGGCCAGCCGCAATGGTATGAGCGTTGAAATCGGCAATACCGATGCCGAAGGACGCTTGGTGCTGGCCGATATGCTGGCCGAAGCCGATGGCGAAGCGCCTGAGATTATGGTCGATTTTGCCACGCTGACCGGCGCGGCGCGGGTCGCTATGGGGCCGGAAGTCATTCCCTTTTACACCCATGATGACGCGCTGGCCGAAGAAATTATGCAGGCCGGTGCCGGCGTGCATGACCCGATGTGGCGTATGCCGCTTTGGCCGGGCTATGATGGCTGGCTCGACAGCCAGATTGCCGATGTCAGCCATATTGGCAGCTCGCCCATGGGCGGCTCAATCACCGCCGCGCTGTTTCTTGCCCGTTTTGTCAAGGCCACGCCAAGCTGGATGCATGTTGATGTTTATGCGTGGAATGCCAAATCGCGTCCCGGCCGTCCGGTCGGTGGTGAGGCGCAATCGATCCGCGCGGTTTTGCAAGTGCTGGAACAACGTTTTGGGCAGGGCGGCGATGGCTGAGGCGGGCGGTGAAAATCGCGGCAATAGGCCGCTTGGTCGCGCCGCCGGTTTTGCGCAAAAGCCCGACCCGCGCATTAATCCTTGGCGCGATGATTTGGCGGCGGCGCATTTGCGCGGCGAGGTTGAGGCACGCCAATATGTCAGCGGGCAAGATTACAGTGTGATTGCGCCGGTCACGGCGCTGCGGCGCGCACCGGCGCATGGCGCCTTAATGGACAGCCAGCTTTTGCATGGTGAGCATTTTCGCGTTTATGAACGGCGCGGCGCTTTTGCTTGGGGCCAATCGCGCGAGGATGATTATGTCGGCTATGCGCTGCTGGAAGATTTGGGGCCGGTTGAAACCCCAACCCATCAACTGAGCGTCTTGCGCAGTTTCGTATATACTGATGCCGATATTAAATCGCGCCCGCTTATGGCGCTGTCCATGGGTGCAAGGCTGGCCGTGCGTGCCATGCAGGGCCGCTTTGCCGAATTGGCGGATGGGGCATTTATCATTGCTGATGATATTGCCCCATTGTCGCAAACCGCCAATGACCCGATAGCGATTGCCCGACATTTTATCGGCACACCTTATTTATGGGGTGGGCGGGAAAGCTTGGGGCTGGATTGTTCCGGCCTTGTGCAAATTGCGCTGCGCCAATGCGGCATGGCCTGTCCGCGCGACAGCGATATGCAAGAAGCGGTGCTGGGCAAGGAAGTGGCGACGGGCGAAGCCGGTGATTTGGTTTTCTGGAAAGGCCATGTCGGCCTGTTGGCCGCGCCTGACCGGCTGATTCACGCCAATGCCACCCATATGCGCGTTGTCGAGGAAGATTTTGCCGAAGCCTGCGCGCGTATTGAAAAAACCGATGGCCCGCTGCGCTGCATTAAACGACTGCACCAAAATGGCGGTTAATTATCCAGCGCCGCTTGCAGTAATTCATGCGTATAGAGATTGCGCGGTCGGGTGAAAATTGACTCGGTTGGGCCGGTCTCAACACATTTTCCATCCTTCATCACCATAATATGATGGGCCAGTGCGCGCACCACTTTCAAATCATGGCTGATGAACAGATAGGTCAGCCCTTTTTCATTTTGCAGACGGCGCAGCAAGTCAATAATTTGTGCCTGCACGGGACGGTCAAGCGCGCTTGTTGGCTCATCCAGCACCAGAAATTTCGGCTGTAATATCAGCGCACGGGCAATCGCAATCCGTTGGCGCTGGCCGCCGGAAAACTCATGCGGATAGCGATTGGCAATTGCCGGGTCAAGTTCAACCTCGCGCAAAATATCGCCAACCCGACGGGCGCGCGCTTCCGGCAATAAGTCGGGTTCGTGCAGTTTCAGCCCCTCGGCAATAATCTCATTAACCGGCATGCGCGGGGAAAGCGCGCCAAACGGGTCTTGAAAAACGATTTGCAAATGCCGACGCATGGCACGGCGCTGGGCGGCGGTCGCTTCCAGCACATCGCGCGCGTCAAACACCACCCGACCGCGCGCCGGCAGCAGGCCAAGCAGGGCGCGGCCTAGGCTGGTTTTACCCGAGCCGCTTTCCCCGACAATGCCCAAAGTGCGCCCCTCGGCAATGGTGAAGGAAACATCATCCACCGCCCGCACATAATCATAAGTGCGCCGCATCAGGCCGCGTTTCAGCGGAAACCAGACTTTCAAATCATTGACCGACATTATCGAGGTCAAAGAGGGCGAGGCGACAGGCGCGCCTTTCGGCTCGGCGTCAACCAGCTTTTGCGTATATTCATGTTGCGGGGTTTCAATCACCTGACGAACCGGCCCCTGTTCGACAATTTTGCCATTTTGCATCACACAAACCCGGTCAGCCATTTTTTTCACAATGCCCAAATCATGGGTAATCAGCAAAATCGCCATGCCGGTTTCGGCCTGCAATTGTTTCAGCAATTCGAGAATCTGCTTTTGAATAGTCACATCCAACGCCGTGGTCGGCTCGTCGGCAATCAGCAATTTCGGGCGATTGGCCAGCGCCATGGCAATCACAACGCGCTGTCTTTGCCCGCCGGAAAGCTCATGCGGCAGCGCATTATATTTCTGCTCGGCATCGGGCAGGCCGACACGGTGCAGCAATTGAACCGCCTCATGCATGGCGGCTTTGGCTGATACCGGACGGTGCAGCAAAATCACCTCGCTGATTTGTCGGCCAATCGCATGCAGCGGGTTGAGCGAAGACATGGGCTCTTGAAACACCATTGAAATATCATTGCCGCGCAATTGGCGAATCCGGTCTTGCGTCGCCATGCTGATATCCTCACCATTAAACAATATCGTGCCGCGCCGGTGAAAGGCGGTCGGATAGGGAAGCAATTGCAAAATTGACAAAGCGGAAACCGATTTGCCGGAGCCGCTTTCGCCGACCAGCCCCAATGTTTCGCCGACATTGAGGTCGAAAGAAACATCATCCACCGCATCAATATCTTGGCCATCGCTGCGAAAGCCGACATGCAGCCTTTCGACCATCAGTAATTTATCTTTGGGTTCTTCAATCGGCGTCATGGGTCTGGCCTATCCGAGGGTTTTGCGCGGGTCAAACGCATCGCGCACCGCTTCGCCGATAAAGACCAGCATGGACAGCATAATGGCAATGGTGAAAAAGCCGGACAGGCCAAGCCAGGGGGCTTGCAAATTGGCTTTGCCCTGCGCCAGCAATTCCCCCAAAGAGGGCGAGCCGGGCGGCAGGCCGAAGCCCAGAAAATCAAGCGAGGTCAAAGTGGTGATGGAGGCATTCAAAATAAAGGGCATGAAAGTCAGTGTGGCAACCATCGCATTGGGCAGAATATGGCGATACATAATGGTGACATTGCCAATGCCGAGCGCGCGGGCGGCCTCAATATATTCAAAATTGCGCGCCCGCAAAAACTCCGCGCGCACCACGCCGACCAGCGCCACCCATGAAAATAAAAGCAAAATGCCGAGCAAAATCCAAAAGCCCGGCTCAATCACGGCGGCGATGATAATCAGCAAATAAAGCGATGGCACGGATGTCCATATTTCGATGAAACGCTGCATGCCCAAATCCACCCAGCCGCCAAAATAGCCCTGCACCGCACCGGCGCAAATCCCGACCAGCGAGGAAGCCAATGTCAGGGTCAGGCCAAACAGGATAGAAATGCGAAACCCGTAAATCAGCCGGGCCAGCACGTCGCGGCCCTGGTCATCCGTGCCAAGCCAATTGGCGGCGCTGGGCGGCGCAGGCGCGGGGCGCTCAAGGTCAAGATTTATCGTGTCATAGCTGTAGCGCAAAATCGGCCAGACTATGCGCCCGCCCTTATCTTCAATCAACGACACAACAAATGGGTCGCGGTAATCAGCCTCTGTCGCAAAGTCCCCGCCAAATTCGGTTTCCGGATAGGCTTGCAAGACCGGCACATAAGCCTGCCCGTCGAGCAGGATGAGCAGCGGTTTGTCATTGGCCAGAAATTCGGCAAATAAGGTCAGGGTGAATAAAACAGCGAATAGGTAAAGCGATATTAACCCGCGCTTATTGGCTTTGAAATTGCGCCAGCGGCGTTGATTGAGCGGCGACAGGGAAAAGCGTTTGGCCATGCAGCTAACCCCTCCCGCGTGCTTCAAAGTCGATACGCGGGTCAACCAACATATAGGTCAAATCCGACAATAGGGTGACGACAAGCCCGATAAGCCCGAAAATATACAGCGAAGCGAAAACCACCGGATAGTCGCGATTGACAATGCTTTCATAGGAGAGCAGCCCCAGCCCGTCGAGCGAGAAAATTGTCTCAATCAACAGCGAGCCGGTGAAAAATGCTCCGATAAAGGCACCGGGAAAACCGGCAATTACAATCAGCATGGCATTGCGGAAAACATGGCCATACAGCACTTGTTTTTCATCCAGCCCTTTGGCGCGCGCGGTCATCACATATTGTTTGCGAATTTCGTCGAGAAAGGCGTTTTTGGTCAATAGCGAGGTGGTGGCAAAACCGCCAATGGTCAATGCCAGAACCGGCAGGAAAATATGCCAGAGATAATCGGCGACTTGTCCGATAAAGCTCAACTCGCTGAAATTGTCGGAAGTCAGGCCACGCAAGGGGAACCAGTTAAAATAGCTGCCGCCGGCAAACAGCACAATGAGCGCCACGGCGAATAAAAAGCCGGGAATGGCATAGCTGACAATAATCACTGCCGATGTCCACATATCGAAAGCTGTACCGTCGCGGCGCGCTTTGGCAATGCCAAGCGGAATCGATATTAAATAGGTGAGCAAGGTTGACCACAGGCCAAGCGTGATGGAAACCGGCAGTTTTTCCGCAATCAGGTCAATCACCGCAATATCGCGATAATAGCTTTGGCCGAAATCAAAGCGGAGATAGTCAGCCAGCATTTTGACAAAACGTTCATGCATCGGTTTGTCAAAGCCGAATTGGGCTTCCAATTCGGCAATAAATTCCGGGTCAAGCCCTTGCGCGCCGCGATATTTGCTGGCCATGGCGGACGCCGCGCCCGTGCCACTCATCGCACCTTCTTGCAGAGAGGTGAAACGCGCTGTCGCCCCGACATCATGGCCCTGCAATTGTGCAATAATGCGCTCAACCGGCCCGCCCGGCGCGAATTGCACCAACGCAAAGCTTATCGCCATGACCCCGAAAATCGTCGGAATCATCAGCAGCAATCGGCGCAAAATATAGGCTGACATGGCGGCTTGGTTCTCCTTGAAATAGCCGGTGAAAATGGCCAGGAACGCCGTCAGTATGCCGATATGGGGAGGCTCCGGCAAGGGGCATGATGGCGCGCATAGCGCGTGGTCTGTGGCTTAGGGTTGCGGCCCAATATGCGGTGCGGTGCGATACCAGACAGATGGAAAGCCCAGCCCATATTTGGGCAGGCGGGCAGCATGGGCAATGCCTTGCCAATAAGCCAGACGCTCATGCGGTGCATGCCATTGCGGCACCACATAATGATTGGCGCGCAAGACGCGGTCAAGCGCCCGGCTGGCCGCGACAAGCCGGTCGCGTGAGGGGGCAAATATCAGCTTTTCGACCAAAATATCCACTGCCTTGTTTTTAATGCCAATCAAATTGCGCCCGCCCGGCCGGTCGGCGGCGGCGCTTGACCAAAAATCGCGTTGCTCATTGCCCGGCGACAGCGATTGGCGAAAACTATAGACCGAAATATCAAAATCATAATTGGTCAGCCGGTTTTGATATTGCGTCGGGTCAATGGTGCGCATGCGCGCATCAATGCCAAGCCTTTCCAAATTGCGGATATAGGCACCGACAATGCGCTCAAAAGCCGGTTGCACCAACAGAAATTCGATTTCCATCGGCGTGCCGTTTTTCTGCAATTTGCCATTTTCTATTGTCCAGCCCGCCTGTTGCAGCAGGGCACGGGCCTTGCGCAAATGCGTGCGTATATTGCCGCTGCCATCGGTCACCGGATTGGCGGGCGGCGCGTCAAACACAGCCGGCGGCAACTGGTCACGCAAGGGCAGTAACACCTCAAGCTCGGCCGCGCTTGGCTTGCCGGTGGCCGCCAATTCGGAATTTTCAAAAAATGAGCCAGTGCGGGCATATTGCCCGTAAAACAGGTTTTTATTCGTCCATTCAAAGTCAAACGCCCAATTCAGTGCTTCGCGGACATAGATATTGTTGAAGGGCGCGCGGCGCGTATTCATCACAAAGGCTTGCATGCCGTGGCTGTTTTCAAGCGCCACGGTTTCGCGCTGCAATTGGCCTTTCTCAACCGATGGCAAATCATAGCCGGTCGCCCAAACGCGCGAGGAATATTCGCGCCGATAATGCACTTCGCCCGCTTTCAGCGCCTCAAACGCCACTGTGTCATCGCCAAAAGACAGATATTTTATTGTATCGAAATTATGCATGCCGATATTGACGTTCAAATCGCGACCCCAATAATCGGCAAGCCGTTGATAGGTGATGCTGCGTCCCGGCTCAAGCGCGGCAATGCGATAAGCGCCGGAGGTCACAGGCAGTTCCAAAGTGGTCTTGTCAAGGCCGCGCCCCCCTGTCGTCCACCAGGCTTTCGACAGCACTGGCAATTGGCCGAGAATAAGCGGTAATTCCCGATTGCCGGTCTGTGAAAAGACAAAGCGAATTTTATGCGGGCCTAAAATTTCGGTGTTTTCGACATCATTATAATAGGCGCGATAAAACGGATGCGCTTGGCGCAGCGCATCGAGTGAATAGGCGACATCATTGGCGGTAATCGGGCTGTTATCGGAAAACCGCGCCGTTTTGCGTAAAGTAAAGGTGACGGATGAATAATCAGCCGGATGGCTGACCGTCTGCGCAATCAGCCCATAGCCGGAACCGGCTTCGTCAAGATTGGCGACCATCAGCGTGTCATGCACCAATGGCAGGCCCTCGGCCGGATTTCCCTTAATGGAAAACCGGTTCACACTGTCAAATGTGCCAATTGCCGCCACATTCAGCGTGCCGCCTTTGGGGGCTTGCGGATTGACATAGGGAAAATGCGCAAAACCTTTCGGCAAAGCCGGTGTGCCAAACAGCGATATGCCATGGCGTTCAACAGGGCTTTGTTCTGCAAGGGCAGGCGCAATGGCCCCTAATGTAAGGCTGAAAACAGCCACCCACAGACTATATTGTCGCAAAATTACACGCTGCATGGGCTTCTCCCGTCAGTGAGGCCACGATACCAATCGGGCAAGTGAAGCAGAGATGGGCGGCGCAAGCAAGCGGCCCGCCTTGCCTTCCGGCCCGCCTCATTCTCCGGTCAAGTGGCAGGCGGCTAGTCTTTCAGACTGTCAAGATAGCTGATAATATTGGCGCGGTCTTTGGCCTTGCGCAGACCGGCAAAGGCCATATTGGTGCCGGCGGCATATTTTTTCGGATTTTCAAGAAAGCCGTTTAACTGCTCATAATCCCAATTGCCACCAAGGCCGGATAAAGCGCCGGAATACTTAAAGCTGGCATCATCGGCAATTTTGCGGTCAACAATGCCCCACAAAGCCGGGCCGATTTTATTGGCGCCGCCCTGCTCGAAACTGTGGCAGGAAATACATTTCTTGGCCACTTTCATGCCTTTGTCGACGGAGGCGGTTTGCAGCAATTCGGCAATGCTGACGGTTTCCTCGGCGGCGGCGGCGCTGTCAATGCTTGCGCCTTCTTCAATCACGCCTTCGACAATATAGGCTTGCGGATTGGCCGGTTCGCTGTGAAACAATATGTCGCCCAGATTTTGAACGCCGAGATAGACCAGCAGGGTAAAAAGCACCGCACCGGCAATTTTATTGAGTTCAAAACTATCCATGTCACCCTCTTTAACCTGCCGGCATATGCGCCTGCCAGCTCGCTTATGGCCATAAATTGCGGGCGGGTCAATGCCCTGCTTAGCGAGTGCAACCTACAATCTTATCGGCGATTAAGACTTGCGGCGTAGCGTCGCACAGACTAGGAAATGAACAGTTGAGTCGCAAGCATTGAGGGTGCCGCCATGGCGCGCAAAATTGACAATCCGGTGATATTGATTCCCGCCCGCATGGCTTCAACGCGCCTGCCCAATAAGCCCTTGGCTTTGTGCGGTGGCGCGCCGATGATTGTGCAGGTCTGGCGGCGTGCATGCGAGGCCGATTGCGCCCGTGTGGTGGTCGCCGCCGCAGAGCCGGAAATCGCGGAAGCGGTGCGCGCCGAAGGCGGTGAAGCGGTGCTGACCGATGCTGATTTACCCTCCGGCTCCGACCGTATTTTCGCCGCTTTGCAGCAAATTGACCCGTCCGGCAGCCATGATGCGATTGTCAATTTGCAAGGCGATTTACCGACGCTTGACCCATCGCTGATTGGCGCGGCGCTGGCTTGCCTGCCCTATGGCGATATTGCCACGCTGGCGGCGGAAATTAGCCAAGCCGAAGAGCGCGACAATCCGAATGTCGTGAAAGCGGTTTTATCCATGCGGACACCGCCCGAACCGGCGCGCGCGCTGTATTTCACCCGTGCGACCGCCCCTTATGGCGACGGCGCGCTGTATCATCATATCGGGCTGTATGCCTATTGGCGCGAAGCCTTGGCGCGGTTTGTTGCTCTGCCGCCTTCGCCCTTGGAAGCCCGCGAAAAGCTGGAGCAATTGCGCGCGCTTGAGGCCGGTATGGAAATGGCAGTGGCCTGTGTCGATACTGTGCCGGTCGGCGTTGATACGCCCGATGATCTGGCACTTGCGGATGCCATGCTGAGCGGGCAGGATAATCCGGCTTGAAGCAAGAGAGGGAGCAATGGTCAAAATAGCATTTCAGGGTGAGCCGGGGGCCAATTCGCATATTGCCTGCAACACGCTGTATCCGGATATGGAAATACTGCCCTGCACACGGTTTGACGATGCGTTTGAGGCTTTGGCTTCCGGCGCGGCTGCTTTGGCGATGATACCGGTGGAAAATACGGTGGCCGGTCGCGTGGCTGATATTCACCGGCTGCTGCCCGGCTCCGGTCTTTACATTATTGGCGAACATTTCATGCGGGTAAACCATTGCCTGCTGGCGCTGAAAGGCGCGGATGCCAGTGCGTTAACCCATGTTCACAGCCATGAAATGGCGCTTGGACAATGCCGCAAGCTGATTGATGAAATGGGCTTGCAGCCTATTGTGGCGGCTGATACGGCCGGTGCGGCGCGCGAATTGGCCGACCGCGCCGAAGCCGGACATGCGGCCATTGCCAGCCAGCTGGCGGCAGAGATTTACGGGTTGGATGTGGTGCGCGAGAATATCGAGGACAGCCAGCGCAACACAACGCGCTTTCTTATCATGTCGGCCAAGCCGGACGATGCCGAGCCGGATGCCGGTGATGTGATAACCAGCTTCATCTTTCGGGTGCGCAATGTGCCGGCGGCGCTTTACAAGGCTTTGGGCGGCTTTGCCACTAATGGGGTGAATATGACCAAGCTGGAAAGCTATCAGCCGGACGGATTTATGGCGACGCAATTCTATGCTGATATTGAAGGCCATCCCGACAGCCGCCCGGTGCGACTGGCGCTGGAAGAGCTGAATTTCTATTGCTCGGAGATGGATGTTTTGGGCGTTTACAAAGCGGCACCGGAGCGCAAAACCCTGAAAAGCGATTGAGCCGGTTTGGCCTAATTGCCGTCCGCAAAAGCCCGCATAAGCTGATGCGCTATCGCCATTTCCGGCGGTATGGCAACCCCGCCCGCGCCATTAAACGCGGCCTGCACATCACCGCGCGCCACCCATTTGGCGTCTTCCAGCTCAACATCGTCAAGAATGATTTCCGTGCTGTCAGCATCGGCCAGACAGCCAATCATCAAAGAAGCAGGGAAAGGCCAGGGCTGGCCGCCATAATAGCGCACGGCGGAAACGTGAATACCGGCTTCCTCGTGCAATTCGCGCGCAACCGCCTCCTCAATCGTCTCGCCCGGCTCCATAAATCCGGCCAGCGCCGAATACATGCCCTCCGGCCAACCCTTTTGCCGACCGAGCAGGCATTTATCGCCATGCGTGGCCAGCATGATAACCACCGGGTCGGTGCGCGGAAAATGCTCCGCCCCGCAAGACGGGCAAACCCGCTTGTAACCACCTTCGCCCATTTGCGAAGGCGCACCGCATACGGCGCAAAAGCCATGCCGCAAATGCCAGTCCAGCATGGCCTTGGCTTGCGCCAGAATGGCCAGCTCGGTGCGCGCCATATCGCCGGCGGCGGCCAGTGACCGCAAATCCTCAAAATGCCCCATGCCCTTAAACGGGCCAATATCTTCGGGGCTGGATAATCGGCTGACATCGACCGCAAAAAGCGGCTTATTGCGCCGGTTCATGCCAAGAAAAACCGACAGGCTGTCCGGGTGCAGGGCCGCGCCCAGCGCGGCGCGCGGCAGCCAGCCAACATCACGCCCGTCGCCGCGGTTCAGCTCCGGCAAAATCAAGGGCTGCAAATGCCAAAGCGGCACAAACAGGGCGCTGTCATCGGCAAATTGCGCCGCCAGCCAGTCCGGATTACCGCGCAAATGACCGGCGCGGTCGAGCGGATTATTGGCGAACATGATAGGGCTTTCGGGCAGGGGCATGGTGAACCTCGTTGAAATGAATGGCCGACTATACCAGAAATGAATTTTGGCGGCGGAAATTTCGTCCCCGAAATAATCTGCATGGCGGGGGTGTGCGGACGGGCTTGGCCTGCTATATTGCGATTGGGAAACTGGCGGCAGACGCATCCCTCGCCAACCGGGTCAGGTCCGGAAGGAAGCAGCCCTAACGAGTTCGGTGCGGGTTGCCTGTCCAGTTTCCCACCCGATTCCCGTCGGAATCGGCGCGACAGGCAAGCAAATCAGGAATATGACCGGTAACAATATGGCAGACCCGAACGACCCCGCCGCCCGACCCGAAGACACGCTGTCGCAAACAGATAATCAATCGCATGGCACGGATATGGCCGAGCCGGAGCCGCCGGTTTTCTCCGATGACGCGCCCGGTTTTGATATGCTGGGTGAGGCTGATGCGGCCAATGAAGCCGCCAGTGAAGCTGTTGATGCGCCTGTTGCAGCACCAAAGGCTGAAACCGGCATTGGCGACAGCGATGATAATGGCGGCAGCTATAAAGTGCTGGCGCGTAAATATCGTCCGACCAATTTCAATGACCTTATCGGCCAAGATGCAATGGTGCGCACATTGACCAATGCGTTTGAAACGGCGCGCATTGCCCATGCCTTTATGCTGACCGGTGTGCGCGGTGTCGGCAAAACCACCACGGCGCGCATATTGGCGCGCGCGCTGAATTACCAAACCGAAACGGTCAGCGCCCCTTCGGTCGCGCTTGATGCGCTTGGTGTGCATTGTCAGGCGATTATGGAAGGCACACATGTCGATGTGATTGAGATGGATGCGGCCTCGCGCACTGGCATTGGCGATATTCGTGAGATTATCGAAAATGTGCGCTATATGCCGTCTTCGGCGCGCTATAAAGTCTATATTATTGACGAGGTTCACATGCTCTCCAAAGCGGCCTTTAACGGCCTGCTGAAGACGCTGGAAGAGCCGCCCGAACATGTGAAATTTATTTTTGCAACCACGGAAATCCGGCAAGTGCCGGTAACCGTTTTGTCGCGCTGCCAGCGTTTTGACCTGAAACGGCTCGACCAGAGCGAAGCGATAAGCCTGTTGCAGAAAGTCTGCGCCGCCGAGCAGGTTTCCTTGCCGGAAGAAGCTTTGACGCTGATTGCGCGCGCCGCCGATGGCTCGGCCCGCGATGCGCTGTCGCTTCTTGACCGGGCGCTGGCGCATGGCGCAGGTGCTTCCGGTGCAGGCGCGGCAGATGCGGCGATTGACGGGGAAACCATGCGCGCCTTGCTGGGGCTGGCCGATCGCGGGCGCGGCTTTGATTTATTCGACCTCACCCTGTCCGGCGATGTGGCCGGTGCGCTGGCCGAGTTTGACGCGCAATATGCGCTTGGTGCCGACCCGTCCATGATTATTGCCTCGCTGGCTGAATTGACCCATTGGCTGACGCGGCTGAAATTTGTCGCCGATGCCGGTGCCGATGTCACTTATTCGGCGGATATGCGCGCGCGCGGCCTGGCGGCGGCCGAAAAACTCTCGACCCGCATATTGTCGCGTGTCTGGCAGGCTTTGCTGCATGGCCATCAGGAAACACTCAATGCGAGCAATCCGAAAGCGGCTGCTGAAATGGTGCTGATAAGACTGGCGCATTTATCCGATGTGCCGACGCCGGAAGAATTGCTGAAACAATGGGAAGCGGCCCAAAATAGCGGCTCTGCCGCGCCTTCCGTGCCTTCTACCGCCGCGCCGGAAGCGCCGCCAAGCGGTCAAACAGCGCAAGCGGTAAGCGCACAGGCCGCAAGGCCCGCCTCCGCATCCGGCGGCACTGCGGGGCCGGTCGCCCAAGCCGCGCCCATGCCCGAAGCGCCTGTCGCTATTGCGCCGCAGCTCAACAATTTTGCCGATATTGTGGCGCTGGCCGCTGAAAAGCGCGATATTTCGCTGAAACATGCGCTGGAAAGCGGCGTGCATTTGGTCAATTTTGAAGCGGCGCGCGGCGACCGGCAGGGACGGCTCGAAATTCGCCTGAATGGCGCTTATGACGGGTTGGCGCAAGAACTGACCCGCAAATTGCGCGACTGGACAGGGCAGCATTGGGTGGTGTCACTGTCGCAGGCAGCCGGGGCGCAAACCATTGAAAGCACGCGTCAGGAAGCGGCCGACCGGCGCCAGCAATCAGCCCTGGCCGACCCGCATGTGCAAGCCGCCATGGCGGCGTTTCCCGGTGCCGAAATTGTGTCGATAACCGATTTTGACATGCAGGCGGATGCGAATGGCGAGATGGGCGATGACAGCACCGATAATTTGGCCGAAAGCGATGATGCCGAAACCGATATGGACGCATAGGCGGCATGGCGGGGCAGGAAATTGAGGAATTGGTCAAATATCTCGCCCGTCTGCCGGGGCTGGGGCCGCGCTCGGCGCGCCGTGCTGTGCTGCAACTCATGCGGCGGCGCGAGACATTGCTCAACCCGTTGACCGATGCGCTGCTGGCGGCGCGTGAGGCGATAAAAACCTGCCAGATTTGCGGCAATATTGACACGATTGACCCTTGCGCGATTTGCGCCGACCCGCGCCGCGATTCAAGCGTAATTTGCGTGGTTGAAGATGTTGGCGATTTATGGGCTTTGGAGCGCGCCCAAGCCTTGCGCGGGACATATCATGTGCTGGGCGGCACGCTGTCGGCGCTGGATGGTGTCGGGCCCGAAGAGCTGAATATGGCAGGCTTGCAAACAAGGGTTGCGGCAGGCGGCGTGCAAGAAGTGATTTTGGCGACAAATGCGACAGTCGAGGGACAAACAACGGCGCATTATATCACCGATATGCTGGACGGGCGCGGCTTGACCGTTTCGCGGTTGGCACATGGCGTGCCGGTTGGTGGCGAATTGGATTATCTCGATGATGGCACGCTGGTCGCCGCCATGAAATCGCGCCGGACAAGCTGAAAATAGCCCATGAAAACGTTGACACCGTTGTCAAAACGGCACCGTTAACCGGGCTGGGGGCATGGCGTGATAACAAATTGACATCGTTGTCAGCTCTGGTTAAAAATCAGGGCGGATTGCCGGAAATCCGGCATTTGCGGTGAGGGAAACCTTAAAGTTTACGGAAAATATAAGGTAGGCTTGGGGCAAACAGGAGGGGGCAGCAAAATGCTGACATCAATTGATTTAACCATTATCGCGCTTTATGCGCTGACTTTGCTGGCGGTTGCGCTTTATGTATCGCGCGCCACGCCGGGCCATGAAATCAACAGTGAGGATTATTTTCTGGCCGGCAAAAGCCTGCCCTGGTGGGCGATTGGCGCGTCGCTGATTGCCGCCAATATTTCCGCCGAGCAGATTATCGGCCAATCGGGACAGGGTTTTGTGGTAGGTCTGGCAATCGCCGCCTATGAATGGCAGGCCGCGATTGTGCTGATTATTGTCGCCAAATATTTCCTGCCGATTTTTCTGGAAAAGAAAATTTACACCATGCCGCAATTTCTCGAATTGCGCTTTGGCCCGCAAATCAAATCGATTTTGGCAGTTTTCTGGGTGGTGCTTTACACTGCTGTCAATCTGACGGCTGTTTTGTGGCTGGGCGGTCTGGCGCTTAATGCGCTGACCGGCTGGAGTGTTATGTATGCCATGATGGGGCTGGCTTTATTTGCCGTTCTTTATTCCTTTTATGGCGGGCTGAAAGCGGTTGCGCTGACCGATATTATACAAGTCGTGGTGCTGGTCGCCGGTGGTTTTGCCATTACCGGCATTGTGCTGGCGCTGGTCGGTCAGGGCAGCGGGATGTTT
Source organism: Parvibaculales bacterium (assembly GCA_049597955.1). GTDB lineage: Bacteria > Pseudomonadota > Alphaproteobacteria > RS24 > RS24 > JAYPAN01. The sequence continues at coordinate 39,619 of JBMYND010000006.1, read as the reverse complement.
GGCGGCCTTGGTGTGCTGATGAGCGAGATACCCGGCCATTTCAAAATGATTCTGGCCGATGACCATCCCAGCTATAATAATCTGCCCGGCATTTGGACATTGCTTGGCGGTCTTTGGGTGCTGCATTTCTCCTATTGGGGTTTCAATCAATATATCATCCAGCGTGCCTTGGGCGCGGAAAGTCTGGCCGAGGCACAAAAAGGTCTGGCTTTTGCCGCGTTTTTGAAATTGCTGATACCGGTGATTGTGGTGCTGCCGGGCATTGCCGCTTTGTGGCTGGCGCAAAATGGCAAGCTGGATATGGCAGCCTTGCAGGCCAGCCCGGACACCACTTATGGCGTGCTGATGACGCTGGTGCCGGAAGGTTTGCGCGGGCTGGTTTTTGCCGCTTTGATTGCCGCTATTGTGTCATCTTTGGCTTCCATGATGAATTCCATTTCAACCATTTTCACCATGGATATTTATCGTGACTATCTGGCGAAAGACCGCACAGAGAGCCATTATGTGATGGTCGGGCGGGCAACTGCTGTCGCCGCTATTGTCATTGCGGTTATTCTGGCGCGCCCGTTTCTCGGCGGCATGGAAAGCGCGTTTCAGACCATTCAAGAATATACCGGCTTTATCGCGCCGGGCATTGTATCGGTGTTTTTGCTGGGCATGTTCTGGCAGCGTTGCAATGCGGCAGGCGCTTTTGCCATGCTGATTGTCTCCGTGCTGGCCAATATCGCCATGAAAATCGGCGCGCCGGATATGGCTTTTGTCATCCGGATTTGGATTGTTTTCCTCGCCTGTCTGGTGGTGGGTTTTGTGGTTTCAACCCGCACCGCACCGTCGGCCGCGTCGCAAGTGGTCGATACGCAAGGCATCAGCTTTGACAGCGCGCCTGTATTCAACCGGCTGGCGATTACTGTGGCTGTCCTGCTGACGCTGATTTATGTGGTGTTCTGGTAAAGGACGATACGGATGAAAACATCCGCTTTGGTGGCGGGGGCGGCACTGTCCGCCCTCGCGACAAGCCCGGCTCTGGCCGGGTCTCATTCGGTGGCGTCGGAAAAGGCGGGGCGCTTGGCCCCGCATTTTGCCGCTTTGCAGACCGCCAATTTACAAGAACTCTATTATGATGAGCGCGGCGGGGCGCTGGAAATTGCCATGCCCCTGCCTTTGCTGCCCGGCGTGACTTACCACCATCGCAGCTTCAGCCGGCACAGCCGGTTTGCCCATGGCGGCGCGCAAAATGGCCATGCACGCAGCCTGTCGGCTGATTTGCCATTTGGGCTGAATCTGAAACTTGGCACAACATATTATGATGATATTGGACGCGATGATGTCTTTGTCGGGCTGACATTCACCCTGTCGGGCTGGCGCGCCGGCCAAAATCGCGATTATAGCGATTGGCGACATTGGACGGGTTATCCCCGCTATGGTGTGGCCGAATCCGCTGGCGGCACAATGGTCAAAACCGCCGGCACGCTGGCGCTGGTTGCCCTTGCTCTGGGCGGCGGCGGTGGCGGTGGCGGTGGCGGCAGCGGCAGCGGCAGCACCCCCAATCCCGCGCCGCAACCACCCGCACCGGGCGATAATGGCGGCGGTGATAATGGCGGCAATAATGGCGGTGGCGATAATGGCGGCAATAATGGCGGTGGCGATAATGGCGGCAATAATGGCGGTGGCGATAATCCGACCAGCAATTGGCGTCTGTTGTGGTTTGACGAATTTGACGGCGACAGCCTTGATTTGACCAAATGGAGCACCACGGACAGCTGGGGCCGTGAACAATGCTATGGCGGCGGCAATAATGAAGCGCAATGCTATACGGACAGCGCTGATAATATATCTATTATTGACGGCAATCTGGTACTGACAGCGCGGCCGGAAACCGGTCTGGCGCAGGGGCGAACCTACACATCGGGTCGCGTGCAATCATCCGGCAAGGGTGACTGGACTTATGGCAAGTTTGAAATTCGCGCCAAAATGCCGACCGGGCAAGGCACATGGCCTGCTATTTGGATGTTGCCGACCGCGCAAGCCTATGGCGGCTGGGCTGCATCCGGCGAGATTGACATTGTGGAAACGGTCAATCTCGGCGCTGGCGGTTGCAGCAGCTGTGACAATGGCATTGAAGACCGCGCGCATGGCACGATTCATTTTGGCGGTGAATGGCCGCGTCAGGCACGCACGGGCGGCTCAACCCATTTGGATGATATTAATGCCTTCCATACTTACACGCTGGAATGGTATCGCGACGAAATGCGTTGGCTGGTTGACGGTGAGGAATATGTGCGCCGTTCAAACACACAATGGCGCTCTGATGCGGCATCGGGCAATGCCTATGCGCCATTTGATGAGCGGTTTCACCTGATTTTGAATCTGGCGATAGGCGGCGACTGGCCAACCGGTGCCAATCAGCGCGGCATTGATTCGACCGGCTTCCCCAAACAAATGCTGGTTGATTATGTGCGCGTCTATGAATGTGAGGGCGATACGGATACGGCGATTGCCTGTCGCGGCAATTAGCCAGCCTTGCATTTTTCTCGCAAATTAAAAGCCCGGCGCTTGCGCCGGGCTTTTGTTTTCTGCTTGGGGCCAATATGTTTTGGGCTGTGGCTTATGGGCAGCGCGCGGCTTTGGCTGTGCCGAGCCGTGCATCATGCACGGATATTTGCCATTGAGCGGCCGTTTGCATGGCCAGCGGCACGGTGACATTGCTGGCATCCAGACCGGCTTTGGTGAAGCAGGAAAGCGGAATTGCCGCTTCGCGCCATTCGCCAATCGCGCCTTCACCCAACAGCTTGGTCATATCAAGCCGTGCGCCGCAATTATCACCACAAGCCATGCCGGCAAATATCGGGCCATTGCCTGCCGCATCAACCCGTAAGGTCAACTTAAGCGCCAGCTCGTCGGTCGCGCCGATACGGGCAAAATCGACAGGGCGCGGTGCGCGCACGGATAGGGTGGCTTCATTGTCACCGGCCCAGCTCAGACGCCGCGCATCTTCCTGCGCGCGATAGTCAACACCGGATGAGGTAATGCTGCCGCCAAGGCTGGCCGTGTTAAAGGCCGGTGCCGGAGAATTGGCATTGGTCTGGTCGCCAAGGAACATGCTTAGCGGTGTCGACGCCGCGCCGCGCGCGATAATCTGCCCGGTAAAGGCGTCAGAGGCTTTGGCAACGCCCGGATTTTCCGAAAACGCAGCCAATTGCGTGGCTTGTGTATAATTCAGGCCATAACCCAGCGCGAATTGTGCGCCGGTCGCCTCAGCGCCATTTATCGGCATGCCTGTGCCGTCGCCGGGCCAAGAAAAGGACAGGCGACCGGCAAAGTCATGGCGCGCCTTGCCCTGTTTGTCGGCGACAAGCACATCAGCCACGCCGCCTGCTTCCGTGCCGGGCAACCAAGCCACAACAAAAGCGTCGGAAGCATTGATGTGCGGATTGACCCAAAGCGGGCGACCGGTGATGAAAACCGACACGACAGGAATATCTTGCGCTTTCAGCTTGTTAATCATTGCCAAATGCGCGCCATCTTCAAATTCATAGACTGTGTCTTGGCGGTCACCAACAAATTCGGCATAGGGTTGTTCGCCAAACACAAAAATCGCCATATCCGGCTTTTCAACAAAACTGCCATCGGCAGAAAAATCAATTTGGCCACCGGCTTGGGTAATGGCGGTTGCCAGCCCCTGATAAATGGTTTCGCCGGTTTTGAACTCTTCATTGGCATTGTCATTGCCCTGCCATGATAATGTCCAACCGCCGGTTTGTTGCTGCATGGAATTGGCCGCATCACCCACCACCAAAATCCGCTTGGTCGGATTGACCGGCAATGTGGCATCATTATTTTTCAACAATACCAGCGATTTGCGCACTGCTTCGCGGGCGACGGCGCGGTTGGCTTCAGTGCCGAGCGCGGTCTCATCTGTGCCAACGCGCTTGGAGGGCAGGCCGGCATCAAACACACCGGCGCGCAATTTGACTTCCAGAATACGCAACACGGCTTCGTCAAGGCGTGCCATTGGCAGTTCGCCCGATTTGGCTTGTGCCAGCAATGTCTCATACAGCCCTTTCCAGCTATCAGGTGCCATATACATATCCACACCGGCCAGCAAGGCATCAGGGCAATCGGTTGAGGTGCAGCCTGGGATTTCGGCATGGCCGTTCCAGTCACCAATCACAAAGCCGTCAAATTTCATCTCATCGCGCAGCAGGCCGGTCAGCAAATCCTTCGCGCCATGCATTTTCACGCCATTGACGCTGGAGAAAGAAGACATGACGGTTTGCGCATCATTGCCTATTGCCGCTTCATAGGGATAGGCATGGGTGGCGCGGACAGTTGCCGGCGTGCCAATCAAATCGCCCTTGTCAATGCCATATTGCGTGCCGCCATCACCAACAAAATGTTTAGCAGTGGCAATAACGTGATATTCATCAAGAAACGCATCGCTGTTCGGCGCGCCTTGCAGCCCGACCAGCATGGCCGCGCCCAGCCGCGAGACAATTTCAGGGTCTTCGGAATAGCCTTCATAGCTGCGGCCCCAGCGATCATCTTGCACCACCGCCAATGTCGGCGCGAATGTCCAGTCAAGACCGGTGCCGCGCACTTCGCGCGCTGTGACTTCCCCAATGCGGCGCACCAAATCGGCATCATTGGCCGCGCCAAGACCAATATTATGCGGGAAAATCGTCGCTGTTTGCAGATTATTATGGCCATGCACCGCGTCGGTTCCCCAAATATAAGGAATCGCCACACCGCCATCAGAGGCATCGGTTGAGGCCTGCCAATAAGCATCAGCCAAATCGACCCATTCTTGCCAGTCGGCGGTTTTGCCACCTTTTGGCGCAGAATTGCCGCCATTCAGCACTGAGCCGAGATTATATTTGCGGACATCTTCCGGTGTTGTTGCCGAAATATCGCCCTGCAGCACTTGGCCAATTTTTTCTTCCAAAGTCATTTTGGCCAATATGGCCTTGGCTTTTTCGTCAAATTGACTTTGTTTGGCAGGCTCACAAGCCGCCAGCAGCATGGCTGCGGAAAGAAAAACCACCGACTGCACAGCGCGTCTGGGAGAAAAAAATTTTTCGCCGGATTTTTGGCTGGTGCGTTCGCCGAACAGGCGTTTTTTGACTGACAACATTTTGACCTCCCATTGACAAAGATTATGGGTTATTGTCTTTATTGGACAATGTCAACATTTTATGGGACATTTTGAAGACAAAACCATTAGAGCAAATGATGGGTTTGCGGTTTTGTTGATATAGAGAGTTATGTTGCAAATTTTCTGGCTTTGTAAACCGGTTTGGGGCAACATATGGAAAAAGTGAGAATAGCATATGAGCACAATCCATGATGTCGCTGCCAAAGCCGGCGTTTCGATTAAAACCGTTTCGCGGGTTTTGAACAATTATAAGCATATCAGCCAGCGCACGCGCAGCAAGGTGCAGGCGGCGATTGATGAGCTTGATTATTCGCCAAGTTCCATTGCGCGGCAAATGCGGCTCGGCGATTCCTTAAGTATCGGCATGTTATATGGCGATCCGAGCAGTGGCTATCAAGCCAGCCTCAATCACGCCTTTTTGAGCGCCTGCTCCAAAGCGCGGCGTTATTTGGTGGTCGAATTATTTGACGAAACCAGCAGTGACTGGGCCAGCCAGGTCGATTCTTTCCTGACCCGCACCAAAATAAAAAACATGGTGCTGGTGCCGCCGCTTTGCGATTCTACCGAATTGCATGCCTTATTGCGCGCCAATGATGTTAATTTCGTGCTGATTTCGCCCTCGCGGACTGTGCCGTCAACGGTTTCCGTGCTGATTGATGAAAAGCAGGCGGCGACGGAAGTGACCAATTTGCTGGTTAATTTGGGTCATAAGCGCATTGCCCATATTTCCGGCGATATGGGCCATGTCGCCACGCTGTTGCGCTATCAGGGCTTTGAGGATGCGATTTTGCGGGCGAAACTGAATTATAATCCACAAGATTTAACCCGCGAAGGGCGGTTTAGTTTTAAGCTGGCCCTGCGCTGCACGGAAGAATTATTGTCCCTGCCCGAAGACCAGCGGCCAACCGCCATTTTTTGTGCCAATGATGAAATGGCCGCCGCCGCGCTGATGATTGCCAATCGCATGGGCTATCGTGTGCCGGAAGATTTGTCGATTGTCGGCTTTGACGATTCCTATATTTCCAAAGTGATTTGGCCGCAATTGACCACGGTTTCGCAGCCCTTTGAGGATATTGCGGCTGAGGCGGTCAACCAGCTTGGCAAATATCCCGAGCTTGACCAATTTGACCCGATTATCCGCATTTTGCCGCATAAGCTGCATGTGCGCCAATCAACGGCGGATGCGCCAATTTCTGCGGCTTTGCCATCCGCTGTCACGGGCAGATAGCGTCTATCCCAAAATCTTGCTGACTTGACGCCTTGATTTAACGTCATGCGTTAACGCCGTGACTTGACGGTTTACCGGCACCTGCCGGGCCGCCGCGCGCCGGCTATTTGTCCAATTATCTCCTTTGAGCCGGGCTTTATTGTCCTTTCCAGCCTGTGACATTTTTGTCTCAGTGCCAATAATGTGGCCAATTGATGACAGTATTATTGTCCTATCGTTAAAAGTTTTATTGACAATGATGGACAATTACGCTTTTTTCTCCTTCATCCGGTCGTCTGACCAGATCAGTTGGGTTTTCAAGGAGGGAGTCTATGAAATTCAATTCGTCCAACCGCACCATGAAAGGTGCATTGCTGACCGGCGCTTCGGCCGCAGCAATTGTTCTCACAACGAGCGCAACTCTGGCGCAGGAAGCGTCAGATAATGTCGATGAAGTTGTCGTAAAAGGCATTCGCGGCAGTTTGGAGCGTTCGGTTGATATCAAGCGAAATGCTAAAGGTATCGTCGATTCAATCTCTGCAGAAGATATGGGTAAATTCCCTGATTCCAATTTGGCGGAATCACTGCAGCGTGTAACAGGCGTCTCTATTGACCGCTCAACCCTGTCGGGCGAAGGTCAATATGTCACTGTTCGCGGGTTTGGCGCAGATTACAATCTGGTGACGCTGAATGGTCGGACAATGCCGACCTCCACATTGGGTAACTTTGCCAGCGCGCCGAGCACGCGGTCATTCGATTTTGGCAATCTTGCGCCAGAAGCTGTCTCAAGGGTTGATATTTATAAAACAGCCAAAGCCAAAACCGCATCAGGTGGCGTCGGCTCAACCATTGATATTCGCACTTCGCGGCCTTTGGATGCGCCTGGCTTTAGCGCAACCGTGGGTGTAAAATCAGTCCAAGACGACTCAGATCCGGAAAACGGCAATGAAGTGTCGTTTCTCGCCATGGGAACGTTTTTGGATGACCGGGTTGGCGTGGCCGTTACCGCTATTCAAAACAGCACGCACCACACGGTTGGTTCATTCCGGCATAGCTGGGCCAGCGGCTTTGAGGCCATGGGTTCTAACATAAAAGTTCAGGCCAATGACGAAGTAGGTCTCTACAATGGGGATACGCTCACCAATGCGCCTGCTGATGGCGTATTGATTGCAAACCTTCATGATGGCGCAGGCTATTATGTCGACGAAATTGACCAAGACCGCAATAACTATCAGATAACATTCCAAGCACAATTGATGGATAATCTGACAGCGACTCTGGATTACACTTCGGCGGAATTGGAGCATGAGGTCAATGAATCTCGTTTGACTGTTTGGTCATCGGATGCATCTTGGCAGCAATATGGCATGGACACTGTTTGGGGCCCGGGTAATCCGGCTACTCCGATTTCCATGACCTATAATCATGCGGCCTGGAACACATGGGGACGCGACGGCAACCCTGCTGACCTTGATAACGGGCGTGGCACAGACGACCTCGACTCTGCAATGATGTATCAAAACAATATTACAGAGATGGAATCGGTCGGCCTCAATCTTGAGTGGGACGCGTCCGAAAGACTTGTTCTGGCTTTCGACTATCATGACAGCCAGTCTGAATCTCTGCCTTTGAGCCCTTATGGTTCTTCGGCTTCGATTGGTGCTATCAGGTCTTTGGCCAATAATTGGACTGTCAATTATGACCAAGAGATTCCGAACATCGTCATGCGGTTTGATGATCAAGTGTTGGCTGATGTCATCCAGCCAACTCAGTCATTCTTTACCGGTGCGACCAACATTAACAGCCGTAACATGGCTGAAATCGAGCAGCTCCAAGTGAATGGTGTGTTTGATGCGGCTGGCAGTGATTTTGAGGACTATGTAGACACGCTTGAGTTTGGTGTGTCACTTCATACCAATACGGTCGAGAGTGCGTTTGGTGAAATTGCCGCCGGTAACTGGGGTGGCTTGGCTCCACAATGGGGCACTGCCGAAGTTGGATCACGTCACGATACGGCAATATGGGCATCTGGCCTCACAGATTTACGGCAATATTTTGACCGTCTGGGTGGCAGCAATCTGATATTCCCGCAATTTGTCAGGTCAACTTATGACCGTTACTTTGAGGCATATTCAGGCTTCCAAAGAGACAATCCTGGCGATGCTGGTATTCTTATCTGCGGAACCGCCGATATTGCTGACTGTAAAGCCGATTATACCACTTTCGATACTTTCGAAGAGGAAACAACCTCATTCTATGTTCAGGCAAACAAAGACTTTGACCTGATGGACAAGCCCGCTTCAGTGGTTGTCGGTTTGCGGTATGAAGAAACGGACGTGACTTCATCCTCATTGGTGCCTATTTATGGTCAACCTACTTGGGTTGATGGTGCGGATGATATCAATGCTCCGCCATCGGGTAACAATGTGGCCTCGTCGGGTCAAGGGAGCTACGATGTTCTGTTGCCGTCTATTGATTTTGACATAGACTATTCGGATGAATTGAAGCTCCGTGCCGCTGTCAGCAAGACAATTACGCGGCAAGGCTATGGAAACCTTCGCGGTGGCGTTGCCATTAATCCTCTGTTGAGTGCCCAAAAAGGCACGCAGGGTGAAACCGGTAATTCTTCATCGGGTAATCCGGCGCTGGAACCATTTGAGACAATCAACTATGACGTCTCAGCAGAATATTACTATGGTGACAGAAGTTATGCGTCATTGGGTTACTTCCAAAAAACCGTGAGCAATTACGTTGGGTCTGGAATTAGTTATATTAATGTCCAGGGCATCCGTAACCCGGCTTACTTGGCCGATGGCACACCGGTAACCAATCCTGGGCCGGGTTCATCAATCCTTGCCGATGATACCAATGAGCTTGTGTTGTTTAGAAACGCACTGCCTGCTGTAAGTGATCGTGAGGAAGACGTGTCAGGTCTCGAGCTTGCCATTCAACATGATTTCAGCGACAGAACGCTTTTTGGTCTGGATCTTTCAGGGTTTGGCATTATTGCCAATATGACCCTTGTCGATACTGATGCAGAATATGATGATACTGTTCCGAATTCTCAAGCAGACAGTCAGTTTGCCATTATCGGCATTAGTGACAGTGCCAACCTTATCGGTTACTATGAACAAGGTGACTTTAGCGGTAGGGTTGCATGGAACTGGCGTGACCGTTTCTTGAACTATAGCGGCACATCATCTGGCTATACGGAAGAGTATGAGTCTATTGATGTCAACTTGAGTTACTCGTTTCCGGAAGCTGGGATTACCATCACCTATGATGGCATAAACCTCGGTGAGGAAGGCCGTCGCACATTTGAGCGGAATAACCCAGCATATGTAACTTGGGTTAGCCAAGGTCACGCAAAACACTATATTGGTTTGCGTTGGAAAATGTAGAACTTTTTCCATAATATAAGGGCAGCGCCTTTCAAATGCGTAAAGTGTTTTAGAGGCGCTGCCCATTTTATTTTTGGAGGTGAAAACGTGAGCAACGTCGAAATATTGTCATCCGTAAAGCATGCAAACCTTAGGGTGAAGCAGGGCTTTTCATCAGATTTTGGTGACAACATCATGGCAGCTGTCACATTTCCGGAAGAGTTTGTCGTGCTTTCCGGGCACTTTCCGCTCATTTTTCGGGAAAATGTGGATAGCGACGGCGATGATTTTCTTTGCGTCGCATTGATGGGGCTGGAGCAGAATGAAAATCTCTTCCTTAACCTTCAAGGCTACCCCAATCCTCAATTTCCTTTGACCATGAAAATTCGTCCCTTCATGGTGGGCGAGGATCCCAATGATCCCCAGAGGGGTAGTGTTTTCATAGATACTTCAAGCAGTCGATTAACGACTGACCCTGATGAGGGGGAGGCCCTCTTTGATGAAAATGGGCAACACACTGAATTCTTAAAAGGCCGTATTTCTCAATTGGAGCTATGTTATAGCGGTCGCAAAAAAGGAATAGGCTTCATCCAAATGCTGCGCGATTACGACCTGCTCGAACCGTTTAATGCAGACTTAAAATTCAAAGATAAAACGCAGAAAACAATTACCGGGTTTTATGGCGTGAACGTTGAGCGGTTAAACGAGTTGCCCGCGCAGTCGCTCAAAAAACTGAGTGATAAAGGCTATCTTATGCCGTGTTATTTGGCCGTTGCGTCATTGGCTCGGCTTGGAGATTTAATTGAACGAAAAAACGCTCTTATTGATAAATAATTTCAAATTATTTTGAGGCGGAGGAAGCAGATGCGGCCTGATGACAAAAGCCCAATTGGTTCAGAGACTGAAGTTACGAATCTAAAAATACCGAATAGTATTGAGACCAAGTCTGTAGACAATGTGGGTGACCTTATCCAGCACATTGGGGAGCGCAAGCCATTTATTGTTCGAGGCATTGTTTCTGATTGGCCCCTTGTGAAAGCCAGTCAAAAATCCAATGATGACGCGCGCCGCTATCTACTATCATTTTATGAAGGCCGCCCTTGCGGTGTCTTTAGAGGTAAGCCTGAAGCGGGCAATTATGTAACTTATACCTCTGAAATGGACTTAAACTTTATTGAAACCAGTGAAAACCTGGCCTCAATTTTTGAGGATATGAAGAATTCTGAATTCGATGCTTGTCAGTCGATGATTTATTCCGGTTCGCTGGAGGTGCGAAAACATTTGCCCGGTTTTGTCGATGACAATCCCTTCGAATTTGATCGCAATTCAGTCCGCTGCTCCATATGGACAGGAACCAAAACACGCATTCCGGCACACAGTGATTATACAGATAACTTTGCTTGTGTTGCCGCAGGTCAAAGGCATTTCATTTTGTTTCCGCCCGACCAGTATAAAAATCTCTATTTGGGGCCAATGCACAAGACGCCGGCAGGGCGTGCTATCAGCATGGTCGATTTCGCCAATCCGGATTTTGAAAAATATCCGAGATTTTCAGAGGCGCTTTCCACGGCCTATCAGGCGACGCTGGAACCGGGCGACCTGATTTTTATTCCAAGCATGTGGTGGCATCATGTTGAGGGTTTGCAAAAGTTCAACATATTGGTGAATTATTGGTGGCACGAAGACGGTGCCTTTCTTGGCGAACCCGAATACGCCCTCTGGCATGCGCTTTGGTCTATCAGGGACTTACCGCAAGATAAGAAAGACTTTTGGAAAGAAATGTTTGATTCCTATGTGTTCAATCATAGGCCTGAACTTTTTGAACACATACCAAGCAATGCGATGGGCATTCATGAAAAATTGACGCCGAGAACCGGAAATTATTTGCGCCGGTATTTGCAGACTAAATTGGTCAGATAGGGAGTTTGTTTTGCAGATATCACGACAAAAACGAATTGTCATTGCCGGTGGTGGCACAGCTGGCTGGTCTGCTGCGGCGCTATTGAGTAATCTATTTGGCAAAGTCTTTGAAATCATTCTTGTTGAGTCCGATGAGATAGGGACAGTTGGCGTCGGCGAGGCGACAATTCCGACCATTCGCAAATTTCACGAATTGGCTGGCATTGATGAAGATGACTTTATGCGCGCGACCAATGCCACATTTAAGTTGGGTATTAATTTTGAAAACTGGTCTCAGGAAGGTGTCGATTATTTCCACTCTTTTGGAACAACAGGCATAGATCACTGGTCCTCCGGTTTTCAGCATTTTTGGCTTGGTGCTAAGGGTCTCGGCAACCCAAACCCCTACCATATTTACAGTTTCGAAAGTATTGCAGCTGCCCATAATAAATTTTCACGGCAATATGGATTGTCATACGCCTATCATTTGGACTCGGGATTATATGGAAAGTTTCTCAGAAGCCTCTCAGAAAAACGCGGTGTGGCGCGATTGGAAGGAAAAATAGAAAAAGTGAATTTGGCCCCGCAAACCGGAGAAATTGCCTCTCTGCATTTGACCGATGGCAGGCTCGTAAATGGAGATATTTTCATTGACTGCACTGGCTTTCGGGCGCTGCTAATCGGCGAAGCACTCGGCATTGGTTATGATGATTGGTCTGACCTGCTTATGTGCGACCGCGCAATTGCGTTTCAAACTGAACTAAAGGGGGAACAGCCTCCCTTTACACGGTCTGTCGCGCATAGTGCAGGTTGGCGCTGGCAAATTCCCTTGCAACATAGGGTAGGAAATGGCTTCATATATTGCAGTCATTTTATGGATGACGATAGCGCATATAATCAATTTTTCAGTGATTTGAACGAAGAGCCAATTTCCAAACCTAATTTTATAAAGTTTCGGACAGGTGTTCGGAAACAACAATGGTATAAAAATTGTATTGCCATTGGTCTATCAGCAGGCTTTTTGGAACCATTGGAATCGACGAGTATTCATCTGATTCATTTCAGTCTTTCTCGCTTGATACGGCTTCTCTCATTAGGCGAAACACCGTCTGAGAGCATTCGAGAATACAATAATTTGGTGGAAAAAGAGGCTCTCCAAGCGCGAGATTTTTTGCTTCTGCATTATTGGGTTAATCAAAAAGACAATCCATTTTGGAAGGAATGCCAGAACCTAAATGTGCCCGAAAGCCTGCGTCACCGCGTAGCTTTATTCGAACAAACGGGTTCTGTTTTCAGGAATTTGGAGGATTTATTCACTGAAAACTCGTGGATACAAGTCATGCTGGGGCAGGGGATTATGCCAAAATCAGTTCACCCAAAGGTTTATGATATGTCAGAGACCCAAATCTTGGGCCTTCTTGAACAAATTTCACGCGACATTGGTCGCAAGGTAGGGCTGATGCCTGGTCATTCGGACTATCTTAAAGCCGAATTTGAGAGCGTTGCCTAGCCGGGTTGTGCGGGTATTGCGATGTATCAGTTAAATGAGATGAGATAGCAGATGACGGAAAAAAAACAGAAATACATTATTGCCGGTGGAGGAACCGCCGGATGGTCGGCTGCCGCGGTGCTAAGCAAGTTTATGCAGCATGTTGCGGATATTGTGTTGATTGAGTCCGATGAGATTCGAACAATTGGCGTTGGTGAAGCAACCATACCACCAATAAAAACTTTTCATCACATTCTTGGTCTTGACGAGGCACAATTTGTGTCCGCGACTAATGCAAGTTTCAAACTTGGCATTAAATTTGAGAATTGGAAGGAACAGGGCGCATCTTACTATCATGCCTTTGGAGAGACGGGTTTGAAACATTGGGCAGCGTCCTTCCAACATTACTGGTTGTCAGCCGAAAAAAGGGGGTTGGATTATCCTTATGACACCTTTAGTGCCGAAGCTGTGGCGGCAGAGCGCGGCGTTTTTTCTCATGATTGCGGCATAACTTACGCCTATCATTTTGACTCGGCCGCCTATGCCAAATTGCTTCGTCAAAAATGCGAGCGGGCAGGGGTTCGGCGTGTGGAAGGTAAAATATCTAAAGTCAATCAAGACAGTGAATCGGGCGACATTGTTTCATTGGAGTTAAGTGACGGGCGCAGTTTCGCGGGTGATTTCTTTATTGATTGCACTGGTTTTCGTGCCCTTTTGATAGGCGAGGCGTTGGGCGTTCCATTCGAAGACTGGTCGCATCATTTGTTTTGTGATCGGGCGATTGCAGTCCAAACCGAAAAAGTTAAAGCGCCCGTGCCATATACAAGGTCAATTGCCCACGAGGCAGGTTGGCAGTGGCGGATACCGCTGAATAGCCGGACGGGCAATGGCATAGTGTATTCCTCAGCATTTCTGGATGATGAGGCAGCATTAGATAAACTTTTATCATCCGTAGATGGCGAGGTTATCAGCAAGCCGAATCATATTCGGTTTACCCCGGGAATGAGGCGCGAACATTGGAAAAACAATTGCTTGGCTGTCGGCTTGTCGGCCGGATTTTTGGAGCCGCTGGAATCCACGAGCATTTTCTTTATTCACGAAGCTCTTTTGAAGTTTATCCGTCACCAAGTATCAATTGAGCATAAGCCTGATAATGTAAACCTGTTTAATCAGAAAACCTGTGATGATTGGGACAGAACAAAAGATTTCATTATTCTTCATTATTTGCTCAATAATCGCCCGGAGCCATTTTGGCAGAAATGTCAAAAGGTTGAGGTGCCAGCCTCGGTGAAGGCTGCGGTCGATCTGTTTATTGCCACAGGATCCGTTCCTTACCGAGATAATATGCTTTTTGAAGAGGAAAGTTGGGTGCAGGTCATGTTGGGTCAGGGCTTGAAGCCAGAAAGTTGGCATCAACTGACGGCGCGAATGTCGGATGATGAATTAAAAACCTTTTTGGACGGCCTTCACCTGCCAATTGAAGAAAGATTAAGGGACGTGCCGACCCACGAGCAATATCTTATGAAATATATGGGTGCCAATTAATGCGATTCACTTTCTCTGTTCTGCTGTGTTTAATTTTTGGTTGTTTTTACGGCGCTGTTGAAAAGGCAAGCGCAAAAGAGAGTTGGCAGCTTGTCTGGTCAGATGAGTTTGACGGCGACAGCTTGGACACGACCAAGTGGAATTATGAAGAAGATTGCTGGGGCGGCGGCAATAATGAGCGTCAATGCTATACTGACAAGACGGAAAATGTGTCGGTTAAAGACGGGGTTTTGAATATCACCGCGCTGAAAAAAACCACCAAAGGCTATGCTTGGCCGAAAAGCTGGCGCGCCGGCACAGAAGGCATGAAACTCAGAGGCAAACAGCGTTTTGAAAAAGTCAGGCGACCATTTTCTTCCGGTCGCATCACCACCAAAACCAAGGGCGACTGGACATATGGCCGGTTTGAGGCGCGCATGAAATTGCCGACCGGGCAGGGCGCATGGCCGGCCTTTTGGATGCTGCCAACCGATTGGGCTTATGGCGGTTGGCCGCTTTCGGGTGAAATTGACATTATGGAAGCAATAAATCTCGGTATGGACTGCCCTGAATGTGAGGGCGGGCGCGAAGATCGTGTCTATGGCACGCTGCATTTCGGTAAGTCACCGCCGAAAAACACCCATACGAGCAGGGAAACACATTTAACGGCGCCAGTGACCGGCTTTCATACTTACGCGATTGAATGGGAGCCGACGCAAATGCGCTGGTATGTCGATGGCAAGCATTTTTCGACCCTGACGCAGGATGATTGGTTCACCGCCGCCAATACTGAGAGCGCCAATGCGCCTTTTGACCAACGTTTTCACATTATTCTGAATCTGGCGATTGGCGGCAAATGGCCGGAAGAAAACAATAATGTCGGCTTTTTCTCCATGGATTTCCCGAAATCGGTTGTGGTTGATTATGTGCGCGTCTATCAATGCCCGGATGGCACGGGCGAAGCGTGTCGTTCCAGCAATTAATATGCGCCAATCAGGATGCGGCGGCGTCCGGTGCGTAAAAATTGATGAAAATCGAGCTGGTCAGCCGACCAAGCGCCGGGTCTGGGCTTAAATCCTCCGGCGGGTTTATCAGTCCGGAATGCAAAAGCCCGGATGGATAAATCAGCAGGCGATTTGTGTGATAATCGACAGCATCAAGCAATTTGTAATGGTCTTGCTGCGTCATATCATAGCCTTGCGGCAGGCCATGTTCCGATAAAAACCCGTCAACCGAGCGGTGATAGTCTTTTTGATTGTCGCCGGTAATCAGTTCAAAACCGGAAGGCATATGTCGGAAAAAGCCGGTGCCGCCAAATTGCCCGGGATTGACATAATGCAAAATCGCAAAAGAACAGGGCAGGGCATGGTCATAATGCGGTCGGCTTTGCGTGGCATCCAGCGTGTCGTCAGGGTCTGAAACAAGCCCGAAAAACGCCGATATTACATTGATGCGCAAATCGCGCGGCACGGCATAATGCGTGTAAATATCGGGCAGCACGGCGCGCAGCATGTCCAAAGTCAAATCTTGCGGCAGGGCGGCTTTATAGCCGGGAAAGGCATCACTCGGCGCATTGGTGAAATCAGCTTTATTGACGGCGTAATCTGCAATCTCGGCGCAATTCTCATGAAAATCATCAAACACCAAAACCGGTGTTTTGCTGTTGCCGACATTTTGCACTTGGCATGGCTGTGAAGACATATTGTCCCTGCTTTGCTTGCGGTTTGAAAATCAAACCGGATGCTTGATTTATCCTTTTCAACTTATCCAAGCCGACAGGATATTCTGTGATGTATTCAATCCCTCAATATGTGTCAAATCCCATCAAATTATACCCAAAATAAAATTGTCTTTAGGACAATAAAAAAATTGACAATGTTGGACAATATGCTATTTAGACCATGATACCTGCGCGTATCCATTTTGGGTGATACTGCTTCTTTTCTCCCCAGCGGTATCACCCATTTTTATTGCTTCTATTTGTTTCTCCCATAACCTCGCTATCCGCTTTGGCGGGCGGCCAAAAAAACCTATAGTCAGTTCTTGGTGGGCCTGCGCAATTGGAGTCGATATTCATGGCCGGTTTGGATTATCTGGTGCTGACAAGCCTTGTCGCGGGGTTTTTGCTGCTCGGCCTGACCGGCAAGCGACGCCATGATGCGGCGGAAGATTATTTCCTCGCCGGTCGTTCCTTGCGCTGGTATCACATTGGGGCCTCGCTGTTTGCCACAAATTTTTCTGCTTCGGCGCTGATTGGCATTACCGGTGCTGCCTATCTCACCGGTGTGGCGATTTACAATTATGAATGGGTTGGGATATTTGCGCTGATTTTTATGGCGCTGGCATTGGTCAAAGTGCTGCGCGGCAGCCGGATTTTCACCGTGGCAGAGTTTCTCGCCCGTCGCTATGACCAACGCAGCATGGTGATTTATTCGATATTTCTCGTCTTTTTGCTGATTTTTATCGACCTTGCCGGCGCGCTTTATGTTGGCGGGCTGTTGATAAGCTCGATTATTCCCTCATTGTCACCGAGCATGGTGATTTTTCTGGTCGTCAGTTTCACCGGCATATATTCCATTGCAGGTGGCATGCGCGCTGTTTCTCGAACCGACACGCTGCAATCCATTGTGGTGATTGCCGGTGCGCTTGTTATATCGGTTTTCGCCTTTTTGCGGGTCAGTGCCCTGCCGGATTGGCAGGCCGAATTGCCTGAGAATAGCTTGTCGCTGTTCCGGCCAATAGATGACCGCGCCGTGCCATGGCCGGGTCTGTTGACCGGCATTCCGGTTTTATGTGCCTATTTCTGGCTGACCAATCAGAATATGGTGCAATGGGTGTTGAGCGCGCGCAGCGCCCGCGACGCGCAATTTGGTGTGTTGTTTGCCGGATTGCTGAAATTGCCGGTCATGTTCATTATTGTGTTGCCCGGCGTGTTTGCCGCGATTTTATTTCCCGGCATGACCGAGCCTGACCGGATATATCCGGTGTTGATGACTGAGCTCTTGCCGGTCGGCGCGATGGGATTGGTCATGGCCGGGCTGACCGCCGCCTTAATGTCAAATACAGACAGCACGCTGCACGCCGCTTCGACCATATTCACCATGGATTTTGTGCGTCGCTTGCGGCCTGAAACATCGGCCCGCACTTTGATTTATGTGGCACGGATAGTGATTGTCACAACAATATTGGTAAGTGCGCTTTGGGCGCCCAATATTGGCAGTTTCGGCTCATTATTTGAATATGTGCAGGGGGTTTTGTCTTATTCTGTGACGCCTTTTGTGGTGGTCTATTTGACCGGTATTTTCTGGCCGCGCGCCACGGCCCGCGCGGCCTTTTATACGTTGGTATTGGGGCTGGGTGCGGCCATTTTGACGGCTATTTGCAATAATGTGCTGAATTGGATTGATATTCATTATCTGTTTGTGCCGCTGCCTATGGCGCTTTTGTGCTTTGCCATTATGTTGCTTGTCAGCCTCGTCGATCCGCCGCCCGCGCCGGAGCCCGATTTGCTGTGGCAGCATTATCGCGATACGCCTCCCCATGCCTTGGCCGACCGGCCCTTGCTGCTGGCCATTGCCGGTTTGACCGCGCTGACCTGCGCGCTGGTCTTGTTATTTGTCTAAACACTGTCGGATGTGGCAAGCGGCAGGCACAGGCGCACTTGCAGGCCGGAGCCGGTATTGGCCAGTTCAAGCGTGCCATGATGGGCGGTGATAATGGCATTGGTAATGGCCAGCCCCATCCCAATATGCTTGCCAAATCCCATCTCAACCCCCATATCAGCTCCCATGCCAAATCCGTGGCCAACATTGCCGCCCGCGCCTTCCCGGCTGCGGGCGCTGTCGGCTCTGAAGAAGGGTTGCACGGCCTCGGCAATATGGGCGGCGTCAATGCCCGGCCCGTTATCGCGCACGGTAATTTCAAGCTGGTCATGCGCCAGTTGAACAGCAATGGTGACGTGCGACCCGTAATACAGCCCATTGTCAATGACATTGCGCAAAGCGCGTCGCAGGGAAATATCATGGCCGATAATGCTGACCGGCGCGGGCGGCATGCTTTCAAGATGACACGCCCGGCCGGTCTCCTGATAATCAGCCACCAGCGACGACACTAATGCCGTAACATCAAGCATTGTTTGTGCAGCCGTCGCCTCGGCCATATCGTCCCCGGCCTGCATGACAGCATATTGCAATATCGTCTTTACCATTTCCGCCATTTCATCCAGCGTGGCGATGATTTTTGTGCGCGCCGCGCTGTCGGGCAAAGTTTCGGCACGCAGCCGCAGACTGGTCAGCGGCGAGCGCAAATCATGGCCCATAGCGGTCAGCATTTGCTTTTGCGCGCGCATGGCTTCGTGAAGCCGCAGATTCATTTCATTAAAGGCGGCAATTGCTTGGCGAATATCAGCCGGGCCGGTCTCGGTCAGCACCGGCACGGATTTGCCCGCACCAAAATCAGCCGAGGCACGTGTCAGCCGGGCCAGCGGGCGCGTGATATTGGCCGAAATCACAATACCGGTCAGGGCTATCAAGGCGAGGCTGAGCAATAAAATAGCCAGCAGCCGACCTTGCAGGGAAAGTGAAATACGCGCCAGGCCGAAACGGGCGGAAAGATAATTGCCCGACGGCATTTGCGCTTCAATTTCCAGCCATTCAACCGATGCCCGATGCCCGAAAAACCCCCTCGCCTTATCTGATACGTCATTGGCCAGACGAAAACTCGCATCGCCAAGCCCGTAATCCATTTTGTCGAGATAGGCAAAAAACCGCGCGCTGATTTCTGCCGACAAGCGGGTATCCGAGGGCGCATCAAGCTGCCGGCTTTCGGACAGGCTGAATTGCGCCCGCCCGTCACTATTGGACAGCAATATCTCCTCATGCAAATAGCCGGGCGTTGTGTCCAGCAAATGCGCCAGAGTGACAAATTGATAGGCGGCATTGTCTAGCTGCTGGGCGCGGTCGATAAATAATTTTTCGCCGACCAGCAAATACAGCGTCGCCAATTGCGCCGCCGCCAGCACAGCCAGCAATAGCGTGACAATCTGCCAGCGCAAGGAAAGCCGGTTCATGCCTTATTTCCCTGCCCTGTCACCGGCGCGGCAAATCGATAGCCGCCGCCGCGCACGGTCTTTATCAATTCCGGCTTTTTCGGGTCGCTCTCGATTTTCTTGCGCAAGCGGGCGATTTGATTGTCAATGCTGCGGTCAAACACGCCAAGCGCGCGATTGCTGGTCTGTGCCAGCAAGGTTTCGCGCGAGAAAACCCGCCCCGGTGCCTCGACCAAAAGCGCCAGCAAGCGCGCTTCGGCGCTGCTCAATTCGATAATCTCGCCGGTCGCGCGGGTCAATTTTTGCTGCAATAGGTCAAACTGATAATCGCCGAAACATAAAGCTGCGCCTGCCGCATCACCCGCCACGCCGCTTGCCTGTTGAGCGCCTGCGCTGCGCCGCAACACGGCTTTAATGCGGGCCAGCAATTCGCGCGGGTTGAACGGCTTGGTCAGATAGTCATCCGCGCCGATTTCCAACCCGATAATCCTGTCCATATCTTCGGCCAGCGCGGTCAGCAAAATCACCGGCACGCCGACATGTTCGCAAATATGGCGGCATAGGCTCAAGCCATCTTCGCCGGGCATCATGACATCGACAATCGCCAAATCAATCCGCCCATCCCGCAAGCAGGCGCGCGCCTCCTCGGCATTGGCGGCCAATCGGACGTCATGGCCATTTTGTCCGAGATAGTCGCCGAGACTGTCGCGGATGTCGGCATCATCATCAACCACCAAAAGCATGCATCCACTCCTAACCGTGCCATTATAGCGAAAAATGCGCCCCCAAGAAGAGGGGGCGCATATTCGTGCAATCATGTGGGAGGGTCATGCAATTAAAATTGCGATTGCACAAATTCGCTATTTCAGTCGCGAAAAGCCCGTCTGCGTTCCTTAATGTTTTCGCGCATTTCCTTGCGCAATTCCTTGGTCGCTTCGCGGACATTTTCCCGCACTGAGGCAAAGCTCTCTCCGGCGGCTTCGCGCGCTGCCCGGGCCGCTTCACGGGCTGCCTCGCGGGCGGCCTTGGCCGCTTCACGCGCCGCCAATGAGGCTTCATCCACTTCCAGCCCAGCGGCAGAAACGGCTTCACGCATGGCCTCGCGCGTCGCGTCGCGGGCGGCCATTTTGGCTGCTTTGCGGGCTTCACGGCTGGAAGCCCCACCGGCCAGCGCCTCTTCAAGCGCGGCATCGGCGGCGGCCTCGGCGGCCTCGCGCGCTTCGCTGCGATTGGCTTTCATCACATCGCGCACTTCCGGTGACAGGGCTTTGCGTGCCGCCTTATTGGCATCGCGCGCCGCCTTATTGGCTTCAACAGACGAGCGCAAAGCTGCTTCAGCCGCATCAATACCGGCCTGGCTGCCGGCTTGGGCCGCATTTGCCGTTTGCGCCGCCGCAAGCGCATTGGCGGCAGCCTGCTGGGCGGCTTCAATTTCGCTGTCTTGCGCCCGCGCCGATGTCAGGCCGGTCAGCATGGTGATGGCCAGCATCAAACATACAGCCAGCAAGCTGCGCGGCAAAACACGCATTGAAAAATTCGGTCTCATCAGTGTCAACATGTCAAACTCCTTGCAACAGCATTTCTGATGACACGAATTAACCGCAGCTATGTATCAGGGTGATGGCGCGAAACCGGAAAATTGTAACAAAATGTATCAGCCGGTCAGCGAATCATCATCCAGCAAAGCAGGCGTTTTGTCCTGTAATTCCATATCGGTGATTTTTTCGCCGCGCCCGCTGATTTTGCGATTGGACACTTCGATTTGCTCAATGTCTTTTTCGGCCTGCTCGAAATGACGGCGCAATTGCCCGACACGCTCAGACAGGCGCGTCACATCGTCAAGCAATGTGCGCACTTCTTTCTGGATAAGCCCGGCCTGTTCGCGCATTTTGACGTCGCGCATAATGGCGCGCACCGTATTCAGCGTCAGCGACATGGTATTGGGCGAGACCGGATAGACGCGCAAATTGCGAATTTTGTCTATCAAATCGGGCAGGCGCACATGCAATTCGGAAAACACGCTTTCCGACGGCAGAAACATCAGCGCCGCATCGGCGGTTTCACCGGGCAGAATATATTTATCGGCAATGTCTTGGGCGTGTTTCAGCGTGTCGGATTTTAATTGGTTCAGCGCGGCGCGCATATCGGCATCATTTTCCGCCACGCGCAATTTCTGATAGCCCTCCAAGGGGAATTTGCTGTCAATCACCACCGGCCCGGGCGGATTGGGCAGGCGGATAAGGCAGTCGGCGCGCTTGCCATTGGATAATGTGTGCTGGAATTCATAGGCCGCATCGGGCAGGCCATCGCGCACAATATCGGCAAGCTGGCTTTCGCCAAACGCCCCGCGCGCTTGCTTATTGTCGAGAATATGCTGCAATTCGACCACTTGCCCCGACAGGGCGGTGATTTCCTTTTGCGCCTTGTCAATCAGCGACAGGCGTTCGCCCAAATCGCCAAGGCTTTTGGTGGTTTTTTCGCGGCTGTCCTTGAGGTTCTGGTTCACATTATTGGAAACCTGAATCAATTGCTCTGACAATGTGCGGGTCAGTTCACCGCGCGCGGCTTCTTGTGCCTCGGCAAAAGAGGCGAGGCGACCGGCCATTTCATTTTGCTGACGCGACATTTGCTCAAGGGCTTGCCGCATGGCCTGATTTTCCGCCTGCGCCATTGCTTCGGCTTGCAGGGCTTCAGCGCGGGCAGCTTCGGCATCCGCGCCGCTTTGCTGCGACCGACCGGCGGTCCACAGCCCTGCCAGCAAGCCGACAGCCAGCATTGCAAACAAGCCAATCACCGTTATCACATCCATGCGCCCCTCCATTTGCGTTTTCTCTTGTCGCCGCGACGGCACAGGAGAGAAACCGGTTCAAAGCCCTCTCTTGACGCTCCGGCATACAGGGATTATCTGATAGTTATGACGATTCGACCAATTATCGAAGTGCCGGACAAAAGACTGCGTACGATTTCCGAACCGGTAGATGCGGTGACCGATGAAATGCGCGTGCTGATGGATGACATGCTTGAAACCATGTATGACGCCAAGGGCATTGGGCTGGCTGCCATTCAGGTCGGCGTGGCGCAACGCATTATTGTGATGGATTTATCGCCCTCATTGGAAAATGCGGAGGAAGATGCGCAGGCTGACTTTGAGGAAGCGGCATTGGAAGATGACAATGCGTCCAAGCAAGACCGCTATGATTTATCTTCTTATGCGCATGAAGGCCCGCGCTATTTCGTCAATCCGGAGATTGTTTGGGCGTCGGAAGAAACCAATAATTATCAGGAAGGCTGCCTGTCCGTGCCGGGCTTTTATGATGATGTGGCGCGTCCGGCGCAATGCCGTGTTAAATTCCTTGATTATGACGGCAAGGCGCAGGAGATTGACTGTGACGGGTTGCTGGCGACCTGTATCCAGCACGAAATGGATCATCTCAATGGCATTGTCTTTCTCGACCATTTATCCCGCCTGAAGCGCGACCGGATTTTGAAAAAACTGCGCAAGGCCGAACGCGAACAGGCAGTTTCCGCCTGATACAAGGCGTTAGGAGCAGTCATGGGGCGACGGATTGTTTTTATGGGCACGCCGGATTTCGCCGTGCCATCCTTGATTGCGCTGAAACAAGCCGGATATGAGATTGCGGCGGTTTATACCCGCCCACCGCAACGCCAGGGACGCGGGATGAAACAGAGTGTCTCGCCGGTTCACGCCCAGGCCGAGCATTATGGGATTGAGGTGCAGACACCCGACACGCTGAAATCGGACGCGGTGCAGGCGCAATTTGCCGCTTATCAGGCCGAGCTGGCCGTGGTGGTCGCCTATGGGCTTATCCTGCCGCAAGCGATTCTGGATATACCGCCTCTGGGTTGTCTCAACATTCATGCTTCTTTACTGCCGCGTTGGCGCGGTGCCGCACCGATTCAGCGCGCCATTATGGCCGGTGACCAACAGACCGGCATTGCCATTATGCAAATGGCGGCGGGGCTGGATACCGGGCCGGTCTTGTTGCAAAAAACCACGCCAATCGGCCCCGATGAAACGGCTGCCTCATTGCATGACCGGCTGTCCGGCTTGGGCGCGCAAGCGATTGTTGAGACATTGGACACGCTGGAAGATTTGACGCCGCAAGCGCAAAGCGCGGCGGGTGTGACCTATGCCGAAAAAATTGACAAGGCCGAGGCGCGCATTGACTGGCAGCAATCGGCGACGGCGTTGGACGCGCATATTCGCGGCCTGTCGCCCTTTCCCGGCGCATGGTGCGAAATAGACGGGGCGCGGGTGAAAATCCTCGCCGCGCGCGCCATTGACGGTTCGGCAGCACCCGGCACAGTGCTTGATAATGCGCCCAGTATTGCCTGCGGTGAAGGGGCGCTGCAATTGCTGCGGGTGCAGCGCGCTGGCAAGGCTGCAATGGATGGCGCGGCTTTCATGCGTGGCGCGGCATTGGCACCGGGGCAGGTTTTGGCGTGATGCGCTATCGCCTGACCATAGAATATGACGGCGCCGGTTTTTGCGGCTGGCAAGCGCAAGCTGACGGCCATGCGGTGCAGGATGCGCTGTCCGACGCGGTGGAAAAATTTTGCGGCGCGCAAGTGACGGTTTTTGGCGCAGGGCGCACTGATTCCGGCGTTCACGCGCGCGGCCAAGTCGCCCATCTTGACCTCGAACAAGAGGTGCGCCCCGATAAATTGCGCGATGCGATGAATTTTCACCTGAAACCCTTGCCGGTTGTGGTGATTCATGCGGCTTATGCCCGGGCCGATTTCGATGCCCGGTTTTCGGCCATTGCGCGCCATTATAAATATCGGCTTGTCTCACGGCGTGCGCCATTGGCATTGGATGGCGGGCAAAGCTGGTGGGTGCCGCAAGCATTGAATGTCGCGGCCATGCAGGCGGCAGCGCCGGTTTTTCTGGGGCAGCATGATTTCACCACTTTCCGCGCCAGCCAGTGTCAGGCCAAATCCCCCATTCGCACGCTGGACGCGCTGACAGTGCGCGCGGTCACGAATAAGGCGGATGATAAGGCGGATGAAGGCACAGATGGGGTGATAGAGATACACGCCTCGGCGCGGTCATTTTTGCACAATCAAGTGCGCTCATTGGTTGGTGCGCTGAAATATGTCGGCGAAGGCAAATGGTCAAAAGATGATTGCGCGGCGGCGCTGGCGGCATGTGACCGCACCGCCTGTGCGCCGGTCGCTCCGGCTTGCGGGCTGACTTTCATGTCGGTTGACTATCCCGAAGCGGCGCTGGCCGCACCGGCTCAGACGGCAAAATAGCTGTTCAGCACCAGCCGGTAAATCTCAACAAGCTGGCGAATATCATCCACCGGCACACGCTCATCAACTTTATGCATGGTTTTGCCGACCAGCCCAAACTCAACAACCCGGCAAATATCCTTGATAAAGCGCGCATCCGACGTGCCACCTGTGGTGGACAATTGCGGCATACGTCCGGTCACTTCCTCAATCGCCGCGCTTAATTGCTCAACAAACGGGCCGGGTTCGGTCAGAAAGCAATCGCCCGTATGCGATAAATCGAGCTGATAGCCCGACACACCGGCGCTTTCATCCAGCCTTGCGCCGATCCATTCCGACACGGTTTGCGCCGTCCAATGGTCATTATAGCGAATGTTGAACCGCGCGACCGCTTGGGCAGGAATGACATTGGTGGTCATATTGCCGACGTCAAAACCGGTCAGTTCCAGATTGGATGGCTGAAAATGCGTGCTGCCCTCATCAAGCGGGGTTTGCGCCAAATGGGTCATCATGGCGGTTAATTGCGGCACCGGATTTTCGGCCAGATGCGGATAGGCGACATGGCCTTGCGTGCCGGTGACGGTGACGACGCCATTGACGCTGCCGCGCCGGCCGATTTTTATCATATCGCCCAGCACATCCGGATTGGTCGGCTCACCGACAATACAATCATCAATAATTTCATTCTGCTGTTGCAGCCAGCCAAGCATTTTGCGCGTGCCGTTAATGCTGGGGCCTTCTTCATCACCGGTGATAAGCAGGCTGATGGAGCCGTCCGGCGCGCCATTGGCCTCAATATAAGCGGCAATGGCAGCGACAAAGGCGGCAATCGAGCCCTTCATATCGGCCGCGCCGCGCCCCCAAAGCGCCTGGTCGCGTATCTCACCGGCAAATGGGTCAACCTGCCAGTCATCGGCCGCGCCAACCGGCACAACATCAGTATGACCGGCAAAGCATAAATGCGGGCCTTGCGTGCCAAGCCGCGCATAAAGATTGTCAACCGGCGCTGTGCCGTCTTCTTCAAATGGCAGGCGGGTGCAGGCAAAGCCAAGCTTTTCAAGTGCTGCCTGCAACACATCCAGCGCACCGGCATCTTCCGGCGTTACCGATGGGCAGCGTATCAATTCGGCTGCAAAAGCGACCGCATCAATGGACATATTAATCTCGCAACAACTCATTGACCGAGGTTTTGGCGCGGGTTTGCGCGTCCACGGTTTTCACAATCACCGCACAGGCCAGTGACGGCCCGCCATGCGGGTCGGGCAGGCTGCCCGGCACGACCACTGAATAGGCCGGCACTTCGCCGCGATAAATCGTGCCATTGGCGCGGTCAATAATTTTGGTGGAGCCGGACAGGAAAACCCCCATCGACAAAACCGCGCCTTCGCGCACAATCACGCCTTCGGCCACTTCCGAGCGCGCGCCGATAAAGCAATTATCCTCAATAATCACCGGGCTGGCCTGCAAGGGTTCCAGCACACCGCCAATGCCCGCACCGCCGGATATATGCACATTTTTGCCGATTTGCGCGCAGGAGCCAACCGTCGCCCAAGTATCAACCATTGTGCCGCTGTCAACATAAGCGCCAAGATTGACAAAACTTGGCATCAGCACCACGCCCGGCGCGATATAGGCGGAATGGCGCACCACGCAATTCGGCACGGCGCGAAATCCGGCGGCGGTGAAATCTTCCGGCTGCCAGCCATTGAATTTGGAATCGACCTTATCCCACCACGACGCGCCATTCACATTGCCCGAAATCGGTTTCATATCATTCAGCCGGAATGATAACAGCACAGCTTTTTTCAGCCATTCATTGACCCGCCAGTCATTGCCGTCGCGCTCGGCCACGCGCATCTCGCCCCTATCCAGCATGGCCAGGGCGTTTTCCACCGCGTCGCGAATATCGCCCTTGGTCTCTGCCGTGACATTGGCAATATCGCTAAAAGCGGCTTCAATGGTTTGTTGAAGTTCCATCATCATGGCTCCTCTTTGATTGGTTTCTGGCGGCAAATTAACAGGCCGTGGCCGCAAGTCAATCGGCCTGATGCGCGCAGTCCATAACGGCACCAAAGGCTCAGTTATTGTGCAATTTACCGATAGAGGTCAAAAAACCGGTCAAATCATCGGTGGCATGGTGAATAAAGCTGCTATCGGCTTGCCGGTCGCCAATATGGGCGGCGGCGCGCGCTTGCGCGTCAGCTTGGGTGTCCTGCACCAGCACAGTGGTCATGCCCAGCTCATGCGCCGGGGCCAAATTGCGCGCCATATCTTCAAAAAACGCCGATTTATCGGCGCTGATGTTAAAGCGTTCCAGCATGGCCGGATATATATCAGCATTGGGTTTGGGGATGTAATTGGCCGCCACAATGTCGAACACATCTTCAAACAGCCCCATCACGCCTAGCCGATTGGCGACATTTTCGGCATGGCGCGTTGTGCCATTGGTGAAAATGAATTTGCGCCCGGGCAGGGCGGCAATCGCATCATGCAGCGCCGGGTCGGGGGCCAGCACAGACACATCAATATCATGGACAAATTCGAGAAAATTATCCGGCTTCATGCCATGGCGTTTCATCAGCCCGGCAAGGCTGGTGCCAAATTCGCGCAAATAGCTTTTTTGCAGGAAATAGGCCTGGTCGCGGTCAACATCGAGCGCGTCTTGAATAAAGGCGGTCATGCGCTTGTCCACCTGCTCGAACAAATTATGGTGCAGCGGGTAAAGCGTATTGTCGAGGTCAAACACCCAAGCCTCAATCTCATTGAATTTACGCATAAACCGACCCGCCTTAATCCAAATCAATCTGCCATTTAACCGCATTTCCCGCATCGACTTTGTGAAACAGCAATTCATCAAAGCCGCGCTCGGCGCAATCATTATTGCCGGTAATCTGAAAGCGGGTTGGCTTGGCGCAAAGCGGAAAATCGCCCGTCCATATTTTCTGCCGCCCGCCTTCCATGACCGGCTGGCCCTTTTCGGTCACGGCTTCGGCATAGTAGAAATAGAAGCGTTCGGTCAAATCGCTATTAACCGCCTGTTTGCACGCTCCGGCGTCAAGGCGCAGCCAGCCTTGGCTTTCAAAGCCGAAATCGCGCACTTTGCCGGTTGCCGCCCATACCAAATGGCCGGTTTTATTGCATAATATCAAACCGCGCTCGCCGCCGACACGGCTGGCCGTATTGTGCAATTGGCGCAGCAATTTCTCACCCGTCGGATTGCCCTCAATGCGATAGCGCAATTTGAAAGCAGAGGTCGCCTCGCGTGTGCGCTCGCCGCCAAAGCCGTCAATATCGCCAATATCATAGCGCAAATCGGTCAATAATCTTTGCACACCGGCCATGCGGGCGCGGCGGCGGCCATAATCGGCGCGCTCGGTAAAGTCAACTTGCGGGCGACCGGCACCGACAGCGACCGGTGCAAAATCAGCTTCCATATAATCGCGGCGGCGACATTCGCGGCGTCCTTCAATGGTGAAGCGCGATTCCCGCCCGCCAATACAAAATCTCTCGCTGCCGTCAAACACCAATCCGCTGCCGGCATGGGTGTGGTCGGAATGGGCATAAACAAAAGCGCGTGCGCCCTCCGGCATTTCTTCCAAAGCGGTTTCGCAAGAGCCGGGCATCAGCACAAACCAGCCTTCGGTTTTGCTGGCTACGCCCTGTCTGAAAGCGGCTGCGGCATGCAGCACATAGCTGGTCTCATTGCACATGCGCAATTGTGCCTCGGCCGGCTGCGGCACTGTCAACAGGGCAAGCAGCATACCCCATGCGGCAAAAGCCAAGCGTGTGAAAGGCAGTCTCGAAACCATCATGCGTGATTTATTCCGGCGGGTCATTATTCGACCAGCGTGCCGGCCCCCATGGCGGTAAACAATTCCAGCAAAATCGCATTTGGCACGCGCCCGTCGAGAATAGCGGTCGCGCCGACGCCGTTTTTGACCGCATCAATGGCGGTTTGCAATTTCGGTATCATGCCGCCCTGCGCCGTGCCATTGCGTATTAACGCATTGGCCTGCCGCACGCCGAGCCGCGAGACAAGATTGCCCTTTTTGTCCAAAACGCCGCGCACATCGGTCAGCATCAGCAGGCGCTCGGCCTGCACGGCCGCGGCAATCGCCCCGGCTGCCGTATCGGCATTGACATTCAGCGTCTGGCCATCAGCCGAGGTGGCAATTGGCGCAATGACCGGAATAATGTCGGAGGCCAGCATCACATCCAGCACATCAGTGGTGATGGTTTTGGGCGAGCCGACAAAACCGAGATTGGCGGCTTTTTCGACATTGGAGCGCGCATTTTTGCGGCTGCGGGTTTTTTCCGCCAATATCAAATTGCCATCCTTGCCGGATATGCCGACCGCGCGCCCGCCTGCCTGATTAAGCGCGGTGACGATTTGCTTGTTAATGGCACCGGCCAGCACCATTTCAACCACTTCAATTGTTGCCGCATCAGTAACCCGCAAGCCGTCGCGAAACTCGCTTTTAATGTCGAGCCGGTCGAGCATGGAGGCGATTTGCGGCCCGCCGCCATGCACAATCACCGGATTGATACCGGCCTGTTTCAGCAGCACGACATCATGGGCAAACAGCTTGGCCAGTGCCGCATCGCCCATTGCATGACCGCCATATTTAATGACCACTGTCTTGCGGTCATAGCGTTGCATAAAGGGCAGTGCTTCGGTCAGCACATGCGCCTGTTTCAGCCATGCTTCAGGGGCTGGCGCGCCCCGCTCTGTCTTTTGTGCGGTTTTTGCCGATGCCCGCTTTTTCGGGGCGGGGGATTTGCCGCTTGGTTTCCTGCCTGCCATTTGCCTAACCTGCCTGCGTGTCGTTCAGCTCTGCCTTATACCCCAAAGCGGGCAAATCAACCAGACTTGCAATTGCCGCGCGCAAATTGTCCACGCCGTCGCCTTTTTCAGATGAGGTGGCCAGCACTTGCGGATGGGCAGCCGCGCGCTTGCGCAAAGCGTCTTGGGTTTGTGCCATCACTGTTTCCAGCGCGCCGCGCTTCAGCTTGTCGATTTTGGTCAACACGATTTGATAGGAAACCGCGGCCTTGTCCAAATCCCCCAGCATGGCCAAATCATTGGCCTTAAGCCCGTGTCGGCTGTCCACCAGCACAAAGACCCGGCGCAAATTGGGGCGGCCTTGCAAATAAGCATTGAGCAGCCGGTTCCAAGCGGCAATTTTCGACTTGCTTTCGCGCGCATAGCCATAGCCGGGTAAATCGACCAGCCAGCCTGCGCCTTTTATATCGCCCTGACCGGTTATATTGGCGGCCAGCAGAAAGAAATTCAGCTCCTGCGTCCGGCCCGGCGTATTGGAGGTGCGCGCCAGCCCTTTGCGCTTGGTTATCGCATTGATAAGGCTCGATTTGCCGACATTGGAACGTCCGGCAAAGGCGATTTCCAACCGGTCGGCAGGCGGTAAAGCCTCAAGGCTGACCACGCCTTTTGTGAATTCGCAACCTTGCGCAAACAGCCAATGACCGGCTGTCAAAAGCGCCTGTTCGGCCTGATTATCCGGCATCTTTGCCGCTTTTTCCGGCATCCTCACCGGCCTCTGCTTGCGCCCGTTTGCCAAACCCCAAATTGGCCAGCAATTCAATGGCTACGCCATTGCGCCGCATGATAAATCCTTGCTGCAATATGGACAGGAAATTATTCCACGCCCAATAAATCACCAGACCGGCCGGAAAGCTGGCCAGCAAAAAAGTGAAGAATATCGGCATGATTTGGAACATGCGCGCCTGCACCGGGTCGGGCGGGGGCGGGTTCATTTGCATTTGCACAAACATGGTGACGCCCATAATCAAAGGCCAAACGCCAATCAGCAAAATTGACGGCACATCATAGGGCAGCAAGCCGAACAAATTGAACAGCGAGGTCGGGTCGGGTGCCGACAAATCATTTATCCAGCCAAAGAAAGGTTGGTGGCGCATATCAATGGTGACAAACAAGACTTTGTAAAGCGCAAAGAAAACCGGAATTTGCAACAGCATGGGCAAGCAACCGGCCAGCGGGTTGAGCTTTTCCTCCCGATACATTTTCATCATTTCCTGCTGTTGCGCCTGCCGGTCATCTTTATAGACTTCGCGGATTTGCAACAGGCGCGGTTGCAGCTTTTTCATTTTCGCCATGGTCTCGTAAGAACGATTGGCGAGCGGGAAAAAGGCCAGCTTGACCAGCACAGTGACAATCAGAATGGACAGGCCATAATTGCCGAGCAATTGATAAAACAGTTGCAGCGCCTTGAACATGGGTTTGGTCAGGAAATAAAACCAACCCCAATCAATCATCAAATCAAACCGCGTCACACCATTATCGGCATAGGCATCAACCAGTTCCACCTGTTTGGCACCGGCGAAAAACCGGCTTTCGCTGACTGCTTGCGCCCCGGCGGCCAGCGCAATGCCGGGCAGCAGAAAATCACTGCGATAAATGGCTTGCGCATTACCGGCACGGCTGGCCACAAAGCGACCGGTGAATTTCGTATCTTGCGGCGGAATAATCGCGCTGGCCCAGTATTTATCGGTAAAGCCGAGCCAGCCGCCCATTGCCTCATATTTGACCTGCCCATCTTCGAGCACATCGTCATAGTCAATTTCCTGCAAGCCGGTTTCGCCAAAATAGCCAATCGCGCCTTCATGCAGAATGAACAGATTATTATTGTCGGGCAGGCCGCGCCGCTCAATTTGGCTGAATGGGTAAAGCGTTACATTGGCGGCGCTGTCATTGTCTGCGGATTGGGTGATGGTGAACATATAATTTTCATCAATGGCAATTTTCTGGCGCAGAACAATGCCTTCCGGCGTGGTATGAACCAGCGTCACCGGCGTTTGCGGGGTCAAAGCCGTGCCTTGTTCAACCTGCCAGAGCGTATTTTCATCGGGCAGGGTGATGCCATTGCCGGCGGCGGCAACCCAGCCATGGCGGGCCTGCCAATAAGTCTCGCCAATTGCCGGTTGCAGCAATTTCTGACCGGCGGCATTTTCATCAATGCTTTGGCGATAGGCGGTCAGGGTCAAATCATCAATGCGCGCGCCGACAAGAGCGATTGAGCCTTGAAGCTGCGGCGTGCTTATTGGCAGGCGCGGACTGTCGGCCAATGCTTGCATTGCTGTGCTTTGCACGGCGGTCGGGCCCGGCTGCGGCGCCGCCCCGTTTGAGGCATTGGCTTGCGGCGCGGTTTCTGCCTGCGGGGCCATATCCGAGCCATTTTGCGCAACGGCCTCTTCGCTTTGCGCGGCGGCAAGGCGTTGGGCGCGTTC
The DNA here is from genome assembly GCA_049597955.1 of Parvibaculales bacterium. Classification (GTDB taxonomy): domain Bacteria; phylum Pseudomonadota; class Alphaproteobacteria; order RS24; family RS24; genus JAYPAN01. Next base: position 7,399 of record JBMYND010000006.1, on the reverse strand, counting down.
AGCCGCCATACGCGGTTCGACCACAAAAAACTGCCAGCCAAGCAAAACCGCAAGGCTGAGGACAATGGCGGCGAGAAAATTCTGTTGCTCGTTCACGGCAGGCTTCCTCTCAGTTGGAACTGTTTTCGGTTTTAAGGGGCCGGTGGATGGCCTTCAAGGCGGAAATGACATCGCGGCGCAATTGTGTGGCCTCGCGCCCTGCCGTATGAATGCGTCCAATCAACACATAATCATATCCGGCTTGGCCATGTTTTGGCAAAAGCTCATATGCCAATGCGCGCAAGCGGCGTTTCACGCGATTGCGGATAACCGCATTGCCGATTTTGCGGGTTGCGGTCAGGCCGAAGCGAATGGCCGGTTGCGTGGCGCCGCGCAAATATTCTTGGCGGCTGGTCTCATGCGGGCGGGCCTGCAAGACCAGCCCCTGCCGCACTTGCTTCATGCCTTTGGCGGCGGCCAAAAAATCACGCCGCGCGCGCAATGTCAGAAGCTGCGGCGACCCGCCCCTATCCGGCGTGTCATGCCCCGAGCGTGCCGACATAATGAAAAATCAGGCTGACAGGCGTTTGCGACCGCGTGCGCGCCGACGCGCCAACACCAGACGCCCACCCTTGGTGGCCATACGGGCGCGAAAACCATGGCGGCGTTTGCGCACCAGATTACTTGGTTGGAAAGTCCGTTTCACGTCACCCACTCCTTTGGCGAACCGAGGCGGGAAAATACCCGCGCCGGTCAATTCAAGAGGCCGATTTAGCCAAAAATCCCCGTAAAGTCAACGCATGCCGCACAGAAAAATAGCGGAAAAATGGCCGAAAAACCAGCTTTTGGCATAATCTTGCTGCCGGCACCGAAATTCGCCCATTTCAAGGCTTACTCCGGCCGGCAAGTCTTGTTATATCTTGGTCATGCGTAAGCCTGTTTCCCCCTCTCATATTGCCGCATTGCCAAGGCCGGATAGCGGCGCGGCGCGGCTTGTTGTGGCCGCCTTATTGGCCGCCGCGCTGGCATTGGTCTATTTGTTCGGCTTAACCGATTATCTGAGTTTTCAGGCGCTGGCCGAAAATGAAGCGGCGCTGAAAGCCTTGGTGGCGCGGATGCCCTTTATCGCCGCCGCGCTTTATATGGCGGTTTATGTGCTGGTCGTTGCCCTTTCCATACCCGGCGCGATTTGGTTGAGCCTTGCCGGTGGCCTGCTTTTCGGCACATTGCAAGGCGGCTTGCTGATTGTTGTGTCGGCCAGTTGCGGCGCGGCATTATTGTTTCTGGTCGCGCGCTATCTGGCCGGTGACGCGCTGCGCGCACGCGCCGGGCCGGGGCTGAAAAACTTTGAGGCCGCTTTCAACCGCGATGCTGCCTCTTATCTTTTGGTTTTGCGGCTTTTGCCGATTTTCCCGTTTTTTATCGTCAATTTGGGCGCAGCGCTGGTCGGTGCGCGGTTTTCGACTTTTCTTGTCACGACTTTTTTCGGCATTATGCCCGCGACTTTTGTTTTCGCTTCAATTGGCAATGGCATTTCGGTTGTTTTGCAGGCGGGCGAAGCGCCCAATCTGTCGATTGTCACCCGGCCCGATATTATGCTGCCGCTGACCGGTCTGGCGCTTTTATCGCTGATGCCGGTGGTCTGGCGGCGGTTTTTCGGCGCGCCGGTTAATTTGCCCGATGAATTGGATGCGGCAAGCGCGGCGACGCCGAGAGACAATAAGGGAGACAATAGCGGAGACGATAAATATGAGTGAGACGCTCAAAACCGATATTTGCGTGATTGGCGGCGGCTCGGGCGGCTTGTCCGTGGCAGCCGGGGCGGCGCAAATGGGCGCTGATGTGGTGCTGGTCGAAGGCGGCAAAATGGGCGGTGATTGCTTGAATTATGGCTGCGTGCCGTCCAAGGCATTGCTGGCGGCTGCCGCCCATGCCCATTATGGTGATGTCGCGCCTTTTGGCCTGAGTGGCGGGCACAAGCGGGTCAGCTTTTCCAAAGTCATGGCGCATGTGCGCGATGTGATTGACGGCATTGCGCCAATGGACAGTGTTGAGCGTTTTTCCAAGCTTGGTGTGCGGGTGATTGAGGCTTATGGCCACTTTACCGGGCCGCGCACACTGGCCGCCGGTGATGTGACCATTCACGCCAAACGCTTTGTCATTGCCACCGGCTCCAGCGCCTTGTTGCCGCCTTTGCGTGGCCTCGACAAAACCCCCTATCTGACCAATGAAACCGTGTTTGACCTGACCGCCCAGCCCGAGCATTTGCTGGTCATTGGCGGCGGGCCGATAGGCATGGAATTGGCGCAAGCTTTCAACCGGCTCGGCAGCGCGGTCAGCGTGATTGAGGCGGGCGATTGTCTGGGCCGCGAAGACCCGGAAATCAGCCGCTTTGTCACCGAGCGGCTGGCCGCGGAAGGGGTTGAAATTCACAGCAAAACCCATATTCGCAGCATCGCTTATGCCCCGCGCAGCAGAAAGGCCAAAATCACGCTGGACACGGCGCGCGGCAAGATAAGCGGCTCGCATATTTTGGTGGCGACCGGTCGGCGCGCCAATATAGACCGGCTTGAGCTTGACAAGGCCGGGGTCGAATTAACCGGTGCCGACCATGCGCCGCATATCAAAACCGATGCGCGCTTGCGCACCACAAATAAGCGGATTTTCGCCATTGGCGATGTGCGCGGCGGGCCGCAATTCACCCATGCCGCCGGTTATGATGCCGGTATTGTCATTCGCAATATATTGTTCTTCTTGCCGGCCAAGGCTGATTATCGCGCCATGCCGCGCGTCACCTATACCGCGCCGGAACTGGCGCAGGTCGGGCTGACCGAAGCGGAAGCGCGGCAGCAATTTTCCGATGTCAAATGCCTGCGCTGGCCGTTTGCCGAAAATGACCGCGCCCGCGCCGAGCGCGATGAGACCGGCATGGTTAAAATCGTCACAAGCGGCAGTGGCCGGATACTTGGCGCGTCGATTGTCGGCAAAAATGCCGGTGACTTGCTGGCCCCGTGGACATTGGCCTTGACGCAAGGCTTGTCGATTTCGGCCATGGCCGGCACGGTTGCGCCCTATCCGACACGCGGCGAGGCGGGCAAACGCGCGGCCGGCGATTATTACACGCCGAGCCTGTTCAGCCATCGCACCCGCAAAATCGTGCGCGCGCTGGCTGCCTTGCGCCGGTAACAGCTTCTCGCCAAGCGATTAACCTTTTGTTAACGCCTTTATGCTGCGATAGACTTATCCTTGTGTTGCGTTGAGGGGGCCATGTTCGGGTGGGGTCAAAAAGCGGGTCGGCAGGAAAATATCTCCCTGCCGCATCTGCCTCAGATTTCCGGTATTTTTGCCGTGCTGCTGTATTTTGTCGGCTTTTCGGCGCTGGCACCGTTTTACCTGTCGCAATATATTTACCGCACCATGAATGAAACGGTCGAGCAGGCCGCTTTCATGGCACAGCTTGGCAATTTGCAAGAAGCGCCGAGCGCCCGCCCGCCGGGCGAAACCCATGCGCTGCCCCTGAGCGGTATTTTGCTGTCGGCACCGGAAGGTGAAACGCGGCTTATTTGGCTGGTTTCCGAAACCGCGCCACAGCCAATTGGTGAGACATTTGTGCTGAGTGATGTGTCACGGCTGGCGCGGGTCGGCATGGTCGCGCGCTTGTTTGCCGCCCCGCCTGACAGTTTGATAGCCCTGTCCAATCCGGCTTTGCCCGGCGCGGCGCAAGTGCAGGCCGTGTCCAGTCGCGGCATTTTCCGCGATATGTTGATAACCATGTTCTGGCGTTTGCTGGGGCCGATGATGATTGTGTTTCTGCTGGTGGCGCTGGTTTTTCCGCGGCTTGTGCGCCGTGCGGTTTTGCGCTCACTCGATGCGCTGTTTGTCATGCTTTATGGCCGCAAGCTGGAGCCGTCACCGAGCATGCCGGATGAGGCGCGCGGTCTGTTTGACTCGGTTGAGCAGTTTCAGGAAAGCCTGCGCGAACATGTTGACGAGCAGGCGCGGCTGGCTTCGCTGGGCGCGGCGGCCAGCTTTTTGGCCCATGATGTGCGCAATTTGCTGGCCAGCCTGCAATTAAATGCCGAAAGGCTGATGCAAATGGATGGCGAAGCCGAGCGCAAATTTGGCCGCAGGCTGGAAAACTCTTTGCAGCAGGCTTTGGCGCTGGTTGATTGGGCCGCCATGTATACCAGCCAGAAGCGGCAAAACATTGATTTGCGGCTGCAAAAACTGGCCCCGCTGGTGGCCGAAGTGCAAAATTTTGTGCGCTTGCACGACCCGCATGGCCGTGTGCGGCTGGTCAATCAAGTGCCGCCCGAATTGACCGTGCTGGCCGAGCGGACATTGCTGTTTCGTATTCTTTATAATTTGTCGCTGAACGGCGTGCAGGCGATGAAAAAAGACAAGCAAGGCGGCGCGCTGAAAATTTTCGCCCGCCATGAAAATGGTCAATGCCTGATACGCATTAGCGATACCGGTCAGGGCATGTCGCGCGACAAGGCGCAAGCCGCGCTGACCCCGCATATGAGCGGCACGCTGCCCGATGGCACCGGCCTTGGCATGATGATTGTCGCCGATTTGGTGCAATGGCATGGCGGCACGATTGAGCTGCTGCGCAGCGATTTGAACGGCACGCATTTTTTGATAAGCCTGCCGCTGACGTCGAAATATGCGCCTGGTGAACAAGCGGAACAGCCGGAAACAGAGCCAGAAACAGAGCCGGAAACAGGGCCGGAAACAGGGCCAGAAACAGGGCCGGATATAGCGGCTGCCACTCATTGATTTTCGGCCAACCGGCCTGTAGGCTTGCCCGGCATAAAGGATATTGCATGACCGGTTCTGACATTTCACCCCGCACCGCGCCGCCTATCACGCCGGGCGCGAAAAACCTGCTCAGCGATGTTGGTGGGCTGCGGGTTGGCCATGCCCATAACGCAGATGCGCGCACCGGTGTGACGGTTATTCTGCCCGATGCGGCGGCGGTGGCAGCGTGCGCCATACCCGGTGGCGGGCCCGGCACGCGCGAAACCGATGCGCTGCAACCGGCCAATCTGGTTGATAGGGTTGACGCGCTGGTGCTGGCCGGTGGCTCGGTTTACGGGCTGGATGCCGCTTCCGGTGTGACTGCTGAATTGGGCGCGCAAGGGCGTGGTTTTCAAACCGGCGCGCCAATTGTTTCGCCCATTGTGCCGGCGGCGATTTTATTCGATTTGGCCAATGGCGGCGATAAATCATGGGGGGCGACACCGCCCTATGAGAAGCTGGGCCGCGCGGCGCTGGCCGCTTGCGATACGGATTTCGCGCTCGGCAATGCCGGTGCTGCCTATGGCGCACAGGCCGGTCAGCTCAAAGGCGGGCTTGGCTCGGCCTCGGTGCAAATGGCCGATGGCGGTGCGGTGGCGGCTTTGGTGGCGGCCAATCCGGTCGGCGCGGTTTGCGATGCGGCGGGGCGCTTTTGGGCGCAACCCTTGGCGTTAATGCATGAAGGTGTGTTGGAATATGGCCATGCCGCTTTGGCCGGACAGGCGGCGGACGCGCAAGCCCATCCAATGCAGGGCGGCAAGCTGGCGGCGGCTTTGCCCGGCACCAATACCAGCATTGGCGTGGTCGCCGTGTCGGCTGATTTGACGGTGGCCGAGGCCCAGCGCGTGGCCATTATGGCGCAAGACGGGCTGGCGCGCGCCATTCGCCCCATCCATACTCCGTTTGACGGCGATGCGCTGTTTGTGCTGGCGACGGGCGAAACAGCTCTGGCCGATGAGGCGGCTTTGCGGCCGCTCAAACTGGCTGAATTGGGGGCGCTGGCGGCTGATTGCGTGGCGCGCGCCGTGTGTCGCGGTGTCTGGCTGGCCGATGATTTGGGCGATGTGCCAGCCTATCGCAGCCGCTATCGCGGCGCGATTGACTGAGAGGCGCCTCAAGGGTCAATAGAGGGGGCCATTCGGAGGGCGATTGGGAGGGCGATTGCGGCTGCTTTGCGCTTGCAATCGCGCGGTTTAGCCATTAAGACAGCCAAGTCACGCACCGGTAGCTCAGCTGGATAGAGCACCAGACTACGAATCTGGGGGTCGGGAGTTCGAATCTTCCCCGGTGCGCCATTTTTTCCTGTTTTATCAATATATTGTCAGATTTGGCCAATTTCGCCATTTGGCGCGGTGTTGGCTAGTGGACAAGTTTTGGACATGAAATTTCTGAAAAAGCACAATCCCCCCGCCCAAAGGGCAGGGGGTGTTTGTGTGGGGGGCTGCCGTCAGAAATGCCAGATTGGCCCAATGGCGATAACGTCTTCGCTGTTATGCTTTCTGAAGAGCCTAGGTTTTTGGTCTAGCCGCCAAGGCTCACTTCTTCCGGACTCAATTTGTACATTGCGCCCGTGATCGGGTCGACAAGCAACCAGCCAATTAAGCCGCCGAATACCAGATTGCCAGCAATATACCAACCGGTAGCGGAACTTTTAACGACCGCGCTTGATGAACCGTCCTCAAAAGAAATTGTATAGCGTTGCCCTTCGGCCCAACCGTCACCACTCCGAGGTAGGTTGACAGTCGCAGGCGTCGTGCCTCGATGCACAATTTTGCCCGATTTGTCTCGAACAATGAATTGTTTACCTGTGATGGCAGAATTAACTCTGACCGGTTTGGTGGGACCCCCGTCAATAATTGATGCACATGCGGCAAGGATTCCACTGGATAGAAGGATGATAGCAGTAATCACACGAAAATTAGTCATCAGAAACTCCGTTTTTCCGTTTTATGGCGATGCCCAATCGCTGTTATTACTTGGGCGGAACAGGAAACGCTGAGAACTGTGCGGATAGTCAACCGCAGCCAGCCGCGGCAAGTGCCGGGCTGTGCTTATATCCAGTGCTTTGGAAATCCCCGCCTATTCCCGCGAGGGTATTGTATTTGGCGGGCAACCCGACCGAAGTCGGATAAGCACCGGATATAAGCCCGATAAAGTTAAGTTTATTTTAATGCACTTACAAGATGAAAAAGGGGGCAAGATGAAAAAGGGGGCAAGTTTTGGACATGCGCGCCCGAATTGACAGGGAAGAAGCCCTCGGCTAGCCTGCATTTCTGTTCTCGCGTATCGAAAAAACTCAAGAAGCGGAGGATATTATGGATTGCCCCAAGAAAAACTGTTTTCTGCAGCACACATGTTGCCCAAAAGTCGCCGGATGCGGGTGCGGTCAGATGACAATCAATGGCAAACCATGATAACAAATTATGATGGCTCAAAGAGGTATAATTGAGGGTATCAACCCGGCGCGCATTGTCTGGTGCTGTGAACAGGTGCGGTTGCAATTGGAAGATTTTGCCGGGCAAATAAAAATACCCTTGAAAAAATTGCAGAACGGCTCCTTGACTTTCAATCAACTCAAAAAGGTTGCGCGTTTTTTTGGCTATGGCGTTCTTTTTTTTCT
>JBMYND010000005.1:0-124740 GCA_049597955.1 Parvibaculales bacterium | reverse complement strand
TCCAGCAATCGTCACAATCTGTTTCTGCGTTCGTTGGCTCCTGTCACCAGGAGCCTTGACGAGTTCCCACTCTTCCATACCCAATCCGATAAATCGGCACGAGTATGGGAGTGGCGAAACGCGAACGTCAACATATTGTCGATTGCGTGTTCTGTGTCGGCATAAGCCGACCGCCAGGACACCGCCGTCCACGTTTCTCTTTCAATATCTACCATGTCAAACAGCTTGCCCACCCGAAACCGGGCCAGACACCTTTTGAGGCGCGACGACTTCCACCCGGCTGCGTGGCCGGTTCAAAAATCGACTGCCTTAAAGGATGAGTATTTATGACACATCGCTCAACTAAACACAAGCCTTTCAGAGTTAGCTTTGAGCATTTACCCTTGGGCATAAGCCCTGCTTGCGGTCACCCGAACTGTGACGCCCGGGTTACTCATGCACCGCGAACGTGAGCGCTGGTATATCCACCTGCCCCATGCCTGTCAAAGGCTTTTTTCACAAAAAACCAATAAAATGTATTTTTTTTTGAAAACACCGTAACTTGTGCACAAGACGGGCTTGATACCACCATATACGGGGCTTTCTCGCCAAATTGGCAATACGAAAACCCAATGCTTGACAGCAAATCCGGATTGGCCAATGCTCCGGCGCACAGGCTGATGCAATTATGAGTGACTTCCGGCATGTCCGATTCGACATTCGACAGTGTTAACAAACAGGCACAAGAGCCATTTTACCCGCCTGAGCCGGACACGCCTCCCCCGCCCGGCCCGTCGCGGCTGGCGCGGCGACGCAAGCGCGCCCGCCGCCGCTTTACACTGGCTTTTGCCGCCATGGCCTTATTGCTGGTTTGGTTGCTGAACGGGTTTATGGATACCCGATTGGGCGAGCCGTCGCTGAGCGCCAAACCAGCCCCGCGTGCCGCGCCGCAAAGCCCATTATTATTGGCCCTGCCGCCCATGCAACGCCGCTTTGAGACCCGCAGCTTGCGCGAAAACGACACGCTGGCCGGTTTGTTGGAGCGCCAAAATATAGACCCGGTGACCGCCGATGCCGCGCTTGATACTTTGCGCAGCATTTATGACCCGCGTCGCCTGCAACCGGGCCAGGAAATCCGGCTCTATCGGGAATGGCCGGCTGACATTGAGCGCGCGCAAACGGAAAATTTCAGTTCCGGCCGCTTTGCCGGTTTTGATTTCATCCCGGTGGCGCGCCAGCGCATAATTATCCGTCGCACCGGCGATGACCGCTTCCATGCCATTAAACAAGACCGGCCACTGACCGACCGTTATTTTCTGGCCGATTCACTGGTCACCAGCTCGGTCTATGAAGCCGGGCGCGATGGCGGTATGGCACCCAAGCTGGTGGTTGAACTCATTCGTCTGTTTTCATTTGCCATTGATTTCCAGCGTGACATTCGCGAAGGCGACCAGCTTGAAGTGCTTTATACGCGCCGTTTTGACGAGGCCAATGAACTGGCTGAAGAAGGCGAGATTATTTTTGCCGCACTGACCAATCGCGGACGCCGCCACGCTTATTGGCGACTGGAACACGCAGATGGCGGGCATGGTTATTATGACGAAAATGGTCGCAGCATTGGCCGTTTGCTGATGACCACGCCGGTCGATGGGGCACGGCTGTCGTCGCGCTTCGGTTATCGCCGCCACCCGATTCTCGGCTATACAAGGCTGCATCGCGGATTGGATTTTGCTGCCCCGCGCGGCACGCCGATTTTTGCCGCCGGTGACGGAAAAATTGTCGAACGTGGCAAAAATGCCGAGCTTGGCAATTATATGGCGATAAGCCATCGCAATGGCTATCGCACTGTCTATGCCCATATGCGCCGTTTTGCCGGCAATACGCGGCGCGGCAGCACAGTGCGTCAAGGACAGACGATTGGTTATGTCGGCGCCACCGGTCTGGCGACCGGCCCGCATCTGCATTATGAGGTTTGGCACAATAAAAAGCCGGTCAATCCACGCGCCATTGAATTGCCGCGCAGCCGGATATTAAATTCGGCTGAATTGCAAACATTATCGGCAACCCGTGAGACAACCAGCGCCCGCATGGCGGATATGGCCGCCCAATTTAATGTTTTGCAGAGCCTGCCGCTTGCCGGTAGGCGCTAAGAAAAAGCCTGCCGCTTGCCGGTAGGCGCTAAGAAAAAGCCTGCCGCTAACAACCCGCAATCAGTGAACCAGCGTTTTATTGGGGCCGCCATTCATGCTCAACCGGTCGCCGTCAACGGTCAGGAAAATATCGCTGTCATCGCCGAGATTTCCGGCCAGTATCTCCTCAGCCAGCCGGTCTTGCACCTCGCGCTGAATCACCCGCTTTAACGGGCGGGCGCCATAAACCGGGTCATAGCCGCGCATCGCCAGCCAGTCACGAGCGGCTTCATCAAGCTCAATATGCATATTGCGCGCGGCCAGTAATTTTTCCAACCGGCCAAGCTGAATATCGACAATATCCCCCATTTGCGCCGCTTGCAGCCGGTCAAACAGGATAATCTCATCCAGCCGGTTCAAAAATTCCGGCCTGAAATGCTGGCGCACGTCTTCCATAATCTCGCTTTCCACCGAATTGGCGGCCGCGCCTTCTTCCAGCGCCGCCAAATGATGCGCGCCCAGATTTGACGTCAGGATAATCAGCGTATTGCGGAAATCGACGACGCGACCCTGCCCATCGGTCAGCCGCCCGTCATCCAGCACCTGCAACAGCACGTTAAACACATCATTATGGGCTTTTTCCACCTCGTCAAACAGCACGACCTGATAGGGGCGCCGGCGCACCGCTTCGGTCAGGGCGCCACCTTCTTCATACCCAACATAGCCGGGCGGCGCGCCGATAAGGCGGGCGACTGCGTGTTTTTCCATATATTCGGACATGTCAATCCGGCATATGGCGGCTTCATCATCAAACAAAAACTCGGCCAGCGCCTTGGTCAGCTCGGTTTTGCCGACCCCGGTGGGGCCAAGAAACAAAAAACTGCCAATCGGCCGCGACGGGTCTTGCAGACCGGCGCGTGCGCGGCGCACAGCGCGCGATACGGCTTCAATGGCCGCATTTTGACCAATCACCCGGCGGTGCAGATTATCTTCCATTGCCAGCAATTTTTCGCGCTCACCGGCCAGCATTTTTTCAACCGGCACACCGGTCCAGCGCGAGACAATGGCGGCAATATGGTCTTCTGTCACCGCCTCTTCCAGCATGGTTTGGTCGCTCTCTTGCGCGACCTGCTCGGCTTCGGCCAATTGATTTTCCAGTGCCGGAATAATGCCATAGGCCAGTTCACTGGCGCGTTCCAATTCGCCGCGCCTTTGCACTTGTTCCAGCTCCAGCCGCGCCGCCTCAAGCTGTTCCTTAACTTTTTGGCTGCCGGCCAGCCGGTCTTTTTCGCCTTGCCAGCGCGCTGTCAGACCGGCGACTTTTTCCTCCAGCCCGGCCAATTCACTTTCCAGCTTGACCAGCCGGTCGGCGGATGCCTTGTCGGTTTCCTTTTTCAACGCTTCGCGCTCAATTTTCAATTGCACAATGCGCCGGTCAAGCTCGTCCAATTCTTCCGGCTTGCTGTCAATCTGCATGCGCAAGCGGCTGGCCGCCTCATCGACCAAATCAATCGCCTTATCGGGCAGAAACCGGTCAGTAATATAGCGTTGCGACAGATTGGCGGCGGCAACAATGGCGCTGTCAGAGACGCGCACGCCGTGATGCAATTCATATTTTTCCTTCAGCCCGCGCAGAATGGAAATCGCATCCTCAATGCTTGGCTCGCTGATGAAAACCGGCTGAAAGCGACGCGCCAAGGCCGCATCTTTTTCGACATGTTTGCGATATTCATCCAAAGTGGTCGCGCCAATGCAATGCAATTCACCGCGCGCCAAAGCCGGTTTCAGCAGATTGGAGGCATCCATCGCCCCGTCGCCTGCCCCGGCACCAACCAAAGTGTGCATTTCATCTATGAACAAAACAATCTGTCCGGCCGCGTCAGTAACTTCCTGCAAAACCGATTTCAGACGTTCTTCAAACTCACCGCGAAATTTGGCACCGGCAATCAGCGCCCCCATATCCAAAGCCAGCAATTTCTTGCCTTGCAGGCTTTCCGGCACATCGCCGTCAATAATCCGCAAGGCCAGCCCTTCGGCAATCGCCGTTTTGCCGACACCCGGCTCGCCTATCAGCACCGGATTATTTTTGGTGCGGCGCGACAAAACCTGCATGGCGCGACGGATTTCCTCATCGCGGCCAATTACCGGGTCAAGCCGTCCGGCTTGTGCATCGGCGGTCAAATCGCGGGCATATTTCTGCAAAGCCTGATAGGCATCTTCGGCCATATCGCTGTCGGCGGTGCGCCCTTTGCGCAAATCGGCAATGGTCTGCGCCAATTTTTCGCCGGTGACGCCGCAATCAGCCAACAGCTTGGCCGCATCATGTTTGCCTGCCGCCATGGCCTGCAACAGAATTTCCAGGCTGACAAAACTGTCGCCGCCCTTTTGCGCCAGCTTTTCAGCATCGGCGAACATTTTGGCGGTTTCCGGCGCCAAGCTCAATTGCGGCACATTTTGCGCCACAGCCAAACGCCCCAAAGCGGCGCGCGTTGCGCTTTCAAGCGCGCCAATATCGCCACCGGCAGCGCGCAAAATAGCGCCCGCCATATCCTTGTCGCCCTGCATTTTGTCGCCATTCAACAGCGCCGCCAGAAAATGCACAGTTTCGAGCCGCGTGTGATTGCCGGACAAAGCCAGATTTTGCGCGTCATTGATAAGTGTTTTTACGCGATTGGTATAACGGTTCAAATCCATACCGACCTCCATCATGCAGTGGTATCAAGCATGATATGGGGAGGCCAAAGCGGCACCGCAAGACCCTGCCAAGATTGATATATTGGCGGGCGTTAAATGTTTTTGTCAGATTTGGGCCGCTTTCAGTCTGAGGCGCTGTCAGTCTGAGGCGCTGGCGGATAAGGCCGCGTCATCGCTGCCCGCATCGCCCGCCACCGCATCACCGGTCGCCACAGCTTCCGACAAATCCTCACCGGCATTGTTGTCAGCCGCTTCGACCGTATCGGCATCATTGCCATTTTGCCCGCGACGGCGGCGCAAAGGGCCACGACGGCGACCCGATTTCGGCGCGGCGGCCTCTTCACCGTCACCCATGCCGTCACCATTAACCGCAGCGCCATTGCCCTCAAGATTTTCTTCACCGGCATTTTTGCGCGACAAAACCAAAGGCGCATCGGCACTGTCAGCATCAACAGCCTCAGCCGCCGCAATACTCGCCGCTTCACCGTCTTCCTCGACGCCTTGCTCATCTTCCGTCACCGGTGTCTGATAAGCGGCAATGATGCGGTAATAATGCTCGGCATGTTGTTGCAGATTTTCCGCCATCACCCGATCACCGCTGGCCATGGCATCGCGCGCCAAGGATTGATATTTCTCATAGACCTGACTGGCCGTGCCGCGCACGCGCACTTCCGGCCCGTTACTGTCATAGCTCCGATTCAGAGGATTTTGTTGTCGGCGACCGCGCCCGCGTGAACGTTTCATTTTACATCCCAAATTCTTCAATGCCCCTGGCGACCCAATGCCGCTTCCGGGCTTTCGCTAAAAACTCAATTTTCGTGCCGCCTCTCAAGCGAAGCTCTGCTCATGGCACCCCGCGCCCGTCAGGGCTGGTCTTGCTTGTCGACAATCGGATGGTGCGTGTGAGTGCCTGAAACATCGCCGCACTCACGAAGCACCCCGAACCTAGCGGCAAAAAACAAATTTTCAAACCTTTTTTTTAATTTTTTCAAATCATTCGCCGATAATAAGGCGGTCATGGCCGGCCAAATCCTTGTGTATCTGCACATCGGCAAAGCCAGCCTGTTCGACCAATGCGCCGACTTGCGCCGCCTGATTGTGGCCAATCTCCAGATAAAGCCGCCCGCCCGGTTTCAAAAAGCGCCGCGCTTGCGGCACAATCAGCCGATAGGGGGCCAGCCCGTCAGCCCCGCCAAACAGCGCCAAATGCGGGTCATGCAGCCGCACTTCCGGCATTAGTCCATCGCGCTCGGCCTCGCCAATATAGGGCGGATTGGCGATAATCGCATCAAACCGTCCCGTCACAGACGCGAACCAATCGCTTTGCCGCAAAGCAATGCGCGCACGCACGCCAAGCCGCTCGGCATTGAGCCGCGCCACGCGCAAAGCCGCCGCTGAGCAATCCACACCAAGGCCGGTCAGCCGGTCATTTTCTTTGAGCAGGCTGAGCAATAAACAGCCCGAGCCGGTGCCAAGATCAAGCACATGGCCGCCACGACCGGCAAAATCGGCCAGCACTTGCCCGACCAAAATCTCGCTGTCGGGGCGCGGGTCGAGAACATGGGGGGTGATTTTGAAATCATGGCCGTAAAATTCGCGCCGACCAAGCAGCCGCGACACCGGCCGGCCGGCCAGCCTTGCCGCGCGCCATTTTTCCAGCCGCACCGCCTCACCGGTGGTTAATTGGCGCTGTGCCTGCACCACCAAGCCGACCTCATCCAACCGGCAAATATGCGCCAGCAAAGCCCGCGCATCCAGTCCCGGCGTCGCCAATCCGGCCTTGGCGAAATCGGCCTTTAAGGCCTGTTGCGCCTGCGCCAGCGTCATGCCCGCAGCAAGCGGCATATCCGATTTAATCGGCGTCATCATCCATTGCCGCCAGCCGCCGCGTCTGGTCTTCGCGAAGCAAAGTCTGGAGCAATTCGCCAAGCCCGTCACCGGCAATGATTTTATCCAGCTTGTGCAGGGTCAGATTAATGCGGTGGTCGGTCACCCGCCCTTGCGGGAAATTATAGGTGCGGATGCGCTCCGAGCGGTCGCCGCTGCCGACTTGCGATTTGCGGTCGGCGGCGCGTTCGCTGTCCACCCGCGCGCGCTCGGCCTCAAACAGGCGGGCGCGCAAAACCTGCATCGCCTTGGCGCGGTTTTTATGCTGCGATTTTTCATCCTGCTGGCTGACCACAATGCCGGTCGGCAAATGGGTGATGCGCACCGCGCTGTCGGTTGTGTTGACCGATTGCCCGCCCGGCCCGGAGGCGCGGAACACATCGACCCGCAAATCTTTTTCCTCGATTTGCACATCGACTTCCTCCGGCTCGGGCAGCACGGCAACTGTCGCCGCCGATGTATGTATCCGGCCGCCGCTTTCGGTCTCCGGCACGCGCTGGACGCGATGCACACCGCTTTCAAATTTAAGCTGTGCGAAAACCCCCTTGCCGCGTATCGCCGCAATAATTTCCTTATAGCCGCCCACCTCGCCCTCGGATTGGCTAATCATTTCCACTTTCCAGCCTTCCATATCGGCATGGCGGGCATACATGCGGAACAAATCTCCGGCAAACAGCGCCGCCTCATCGCCGCCCGTGCCGGCGCGCACTTCAAGAATCACATTCAGCTCATCGGCGCTGTCTTTGGGCAGCAGCAAGATTTCCAGCGCCTGCTCCATCGCCGGCAGTTTTTCCTGCAATTCGGCAATTTCCGCTTCGGCCATTTCGACCATATCCGCATCATCACCGGCGACAAGCTCTTGCAAATCGGCCATTTCATTCAGCGCCTGCCGATAGGCGCGTATCGCCCCGACAAGCGGGTCAAGCTCGGCATATTCCTTGGACAGGGCGACAAAGCGTTCCGGATTAATATCGCCATTCATTTCCGATTGCACGGCTTCGGCGCGCGCCAGAATGGCGTCGAGTTTTTCGGCAGGCAGCATGGCTAAGCTTCCGTTTGCGCTTGCGCGGCCAGCTCGGCCGCCTTGGCTTCCACCAGCCCAACCAAATGGTCAATCATGTCATCATGGTCTTGCTTATGCGCCGGACGACCGCCGAGATAGACCATGCCGTGACGCCCGCCGCCGCCGGTAAAGCCAATATCGGTTTCGCGCGCCTCGCCGGGGCCATTGACCACACAGCCAATCACCGACAGGGTAATCGGCTCGGCAATATGGGCCAGCCGGTCTTCCAATGCGCGCACTGTGCCAATCACATCAAAACCCTGCCGCGCGCAGGACGGGCAGGAAATAATCGTCACACCGCGATGACGCAGACCAAGCGATTTCAGCAATTCAAACCCGACTTTCACCTCATCCACCGGGTCAGATGACAATGAGACGCGCAATGTATCGCCAATGCCCGACCATAAAAGATTGCCAAGGCCAATGGCGGATTTCACCGTGCCGCCGGTCAGGCTGCCCGCTTCGGTAATGCCAATATGCAAGGGGCAATCCACCGCCTCGGCAAGCTGCTGATAGGCGGCAACGGTCAAAAACACATCCGAGGCTTTGACACTGATTTTATAGGCGCGGAAATCATGCTCTTCGAGCAGGCCGACATGGTAAAGCGCGCTGTCCACCATCGCTTCCGGACAGGGTTCGCCATATTTTTCCAGCAAATGTTTTTCCAGCGACCCGGCATTCACCCCGATACGCATGGAGCAGCCATAATCCTTGGCCGCCTGCACCACATCGCCAACCCGTTGCGCATCGCCAATATTGCCGGGATTGATACGCAGACAAGCCGCCCCCGCCTTTGCCGCCTCAATGGCACGTTGGTAATGAAAATGAATATCGGCAACAATCGGCACGGCAACATTTTTGACAATCTCGGCCAGCGCCGCCGTTGAGGCTTCATCCGGGCAGGAGACGCGGGCAATATCCACACCGGCTTCTTGCATGGCGTGTATTTGGGCAATTGTCGCCGCCGCGTCATGGGTTGGCGTATTGGTCATGGATTGCACAGAAATCGGCGCATCACCGCCGACCGGCACATTGCCGACCATGATTTGCCGCGATACGCGCCGTTCAATATGTCGCCAGGGACGTATCATTGGCTCACCCTATTGGTCGCGCGCGAGAATATCATCGCGGCTGACACGGCGGCTGGTCAGAATTTGCCCGCGCCGCCCGACATTGCCAATTGTGCGGCCATTGACGCTGAATTCCAGCGCACCGGCATCGCGCGTCGCCAATGTGTAATCGCCTTCATCTTGCAAGGCAAAACTGTCACCCGGGCTGATAATGCTGGAAAACAAAACCCGTCCCGCGTCATTTTCAAGCCGCATCCAAGTGCGCCGTTTGGCGCGAATTTCAACCCGAAGAGCGGCGTCATCAGCGACAGCATTATTGTCGGCGGCTTCATTGGCCGTTTGCAATGGCGCGACGCCTGAAACTTGCGGCGACAGGCTGTCCATGGCCGAACTTGCATCAAGCGGCAATGGCTGGCTTGGTGCGGGTGCAGATGGCGTTTCCGCAATGGCCGGTTCGGCCATTTCTGCCGTTTGTGTATCAGGGGCTGCCGGCTCCACTGCTGGCTTTTGAGCAGGCTTTTTGGTCGGCTCAGGAACGACCGCCTGCAAAGCGGGTTGCGCTGGCCGCGGGGGCGAAACAGCTTGCGGCGCAACCACCACCGGCGCAACCACGACCGACCCTTTGGCTTGCGGCGTGGCACTGTCATCATTGACATTGCTGCGCGCAAGATTTGTCTCTTTTTGCACCGGCCCGACACTGACCAGCCAAGCCAGATAGACAACAAAAACA
This sequence comes from Parvibaculales bacterium, assembly GCA_049597955.1. Lineage (GTDB taxonomy): Bacteria > Pseudomonadota > Alphaproteobacteria > RS24 > RS24 > JAYPAN01. The sequence goes on along the minus strand of JBMYND010000005.1, from coordinate 115,188 downwards.
GCCGCAACCCCAATGCCGACTTTCAAAAGAGCCGACATTGGCTCAACTTCAGCATCCGGTTCAAAACTGGTTTCGTCAAATTGCGGCTTTTCGCGCGACTCTTTGAAACGGGTCACCAATTCCGCCGAATTCAGCCCCAAATGATTGGCATAGGTGCGAATAAAACCAATCGCATAAGCATCACCCGGCAGCACGGCGAAATTCTCATCCTCCAGCGCCTGCAAGTGATCTTCGCGGATTTTCAGCAATGCCGATATGTCGGTGAGCGGCTGTTGTTTTGCTTCGCGCGCCTTCAGCAAGACTTCGCCAATACCCAATACAGCATTTTCCTCAGACATTTCCGTCATCTCGGCCTCTTCAACCAGAAAGCGAAACTTGCATCTTTCACGAGCAAACCAGTCTTTCTTCTATCACAGCCTTACCGCTTGTGCATCAGCGATATTTTGCAAAGCGGCGCGAATATCTTCCGGCGGATTTTCCAGCAAGTCTTCCATAGCCGCTTGCAACCGGCCAAAATGGGTTGACCGCAAAGTCCGCTTAACCGGCCCGATAGCCGCCGAAGGCAGTGAAAAGCGCCGGTATCCAAGCCCCATCAGCGCCATTGCTTCAAGCGGGCGGCCACCCAATTCACCACAAATAGAGACCGGCACATTATGGGCAGCGCATTGCGCCCGCACATGCGACAAGAGCCGCAGAGCAGGAAGCGACAAAAAGTCATAGCGCGTGCCGGTCAAGGGATTGCCCCGGTCAGCGGCAAAAAAGAATTGCATTAAATCATTTGTGCCGACCGACAAAAAATCAATTTGCGGCAATAAGCGGTCAAATTGCCAAACCAGCGCCGGCACTTCCAGCATTGTGCCAATGCGCAAATCCTCCGGCACTTTATGGCCAAACCCAACCAGCCGGTCACGTTCGCGCAGCAATAAATCGCGCGCTGCCTCAAACTCCTCAACAGTTGAAATCAGCGGAAACATAACCGATAGGACACGCCCGGCACCGGCCCGCAATAAAGCGCGCAATTGCACGCGCAGCAGAGCAGGCCGGTCAAGCGCCATACGCATGGCGCGCCAGCCCATTGCCGGATTATCCTCGCGGCCGGTTTGCAAATAGGGCAGCACTTTGTCACTGCCAATATCAAGCGTGCGAAAGACAACATCGCGCCCTTTGGCCAGTTTCAGAATACGGCTGTAAAATTCAAATTGGCTGTCCTGACGCGGCATTTGCGCCGACACCATGAATTGCAATTCAGTGCGGAAAAGGCCGATATTTTCCGCCCCGCTATCCTGCAAATTTTCGACATCGACCAGCAGACCGGCATTCATGTCAAGGCGCACTTTTTCACCATCGCGCGACACAGAAGGCAGCCCGCGCACCCGCGCATAGCGTTTCAAACGGCGCGCCTGCAAACGGGCACGATTGGAATAGGCATCGACAATATCAGCCGCCGGATTGAGATGCACTTCGCCATTATCAGCATCGACAATAATTTCCTGCCCGTCATCGGCCAGGCCAACAAGTCCGCGCAAATTGGCAATCATCGGTATGTTCAACGCCCGCGCGACAATCGACACATGCGCGCCCAGCGCGCCTTCTTCCAACACCAGACCACGCAGCTTGCGGCGGTCATAATCAAGCAATTCCGCCGGGCCCATTGTGCGGGCAATCAAAATCGCATCGCGCGGCAGCTTGTCTTGCGAGGCCAGTTCGGCGCGGCCCGACAAGATACGCAACAGCCGATTGGCCAAATCCTCAAAATCATGCAGCCGGTCGAGCAAATATGCATCGCGCTGGCCGCCCAGCCGCGCCCGCATGGCATTATTGACGCGCTCAACCGCCGCTTCCGCCGTCAGGCCGGTGCGCACCGCATCCTTCATCCGCAACAGCCAGCCCCGGTCATTGGCAAACATGCGATAGGCTTGCAACACCGCCAAATGCTCACCGGCATGGCTGACATCTTCATTGGTCAGCATTTCATCTACATTGCGCCGAAGCTGGTAAACCGCCGCTTCCAGCCGCTCGGTCTCGGCCTGCGGGTCATCGCTGATAAGTCGGGTAACTTCCACGCGCGGCTCATGCAGCACCACATGGCCCATAGCCAGACCTTGGGTCAGGCCGATACCTTCAAACCGATGCGGCCCGGCGCGATTGCCCACCCCCTCGGCCAATTCTTCATCTGCGGCGACCAGCATTTCAGCCAGCACCATGGCCACGGTTTGCAAGGCTTCGACTTCTTCGGTCACAAAACTGCGCGCCGTGCTGTTTTGCACAACCAACACACCAACCACATCACCGCTGCGCAAAACCGGCACGCCGACAAAAGATTTGAACGGGTCTTCGCCGGTTTCGGGCCGATAGGCAAAGCGCGGATGGCTTGGCGCATCCGACAGGTTAAGCGGTCTTTTATGCTGGGCAATATCGCCAACAAGACCTTCGCCAAAGCGCAGCACTGTGCGATGCACGGCTTCCGGGTTCAGCCCCTCCGTGGCGCATAATTCAAGCGCATCCTTGCCACGGCGCAAATAAACCGAGCAAACGGCAGCATCCATGCTCACCGCTATCAATTCGACAATTTTGTCGAGGCGCTTTTGCCTGTCGCTGTCTTCCGCCATCACCTGACGCAAGCGCCGCAACAGTGTGCGCGGGCCGTCCATTGTTAACGGCATGACAGCTTAATTTTCCGTTTTCGCATCATATTTGTCCGGCAGTTTGAATGGGGCGCAAATGGGCTCAACCAGCCACACGCTCATCATCCAGCCCATAGGCCGCGTGCAGCGCACGCACGGCCAATTCAGTATAATCGGCATCAACCAGCACGGAAACCTTGATTTCGGAGGTCGAAATCACATGAATGTTAATGCCCTTTTCGGCCAATACCTGAAACATTTTCTGCGCCACACCGGCATGACTGCGCATGCCAATACCGACAATGGAGATTTTCGCCATATCGGGGGTTTCCAGCACTTTGTCAAAGCCCAGCGTCGCCTGCAAATCCTGAATCACCGCCAGCGTGCGCGGCAATTCATCTTGCGACACAGTGAAAGTCACATCGGTTGTTTGCCCATCGGCGGAAATATTCTGCACAATCATATCGACATTGACCGCCGCATCGGCCAGCGGGCCGAAAATTTGCGCCGCCATGCCGGGCTGGTCGGACACGCCGAGCAATGTCAATTTCGCCTCATTGCGGGCATAGGCAATGCCACTGACAATTTCATGTTCCATGATTTCATCCTCGTCGCAAATTAAAGTGCCGACAATGCCGTCTTCGGCTTGCGGCGCGTCGGGTGCCTCAAAGCTGGAGCGCACTTGCAAGCGCACATTATGCACCATGGCCAGCTCGACCGAGCGCGTTTGCAATACTTTAGCGCCCAGCGAGGCCATTTCCAGCATTTCTTCATAGGAAATGCGCTCAAGTTTTTGCGCCGCCGGCACAATGCGCGGGTCAGTGGTGTAAACCCCATCCACATCCGTGTAAATATCGCAACGCTCTGCGCCAATCGCCGCCGCCACGGCAACAGCACTGGTATCAGAACCACCGCGCCCCAGCGTGGTGATCCGCCCATTGGCCGACAGGCCTTGAAACCCGGCAATCACCGCAACCCGTCCCTCGGCAAATTGGGCGTTTAATTTCTCGGCATCAATATGTTCAATACGCGCCGCGCCATGCATGTCAGATGTCTGAACAGCAATCTGCCAGCCGAGCCAGCTGCGCGCCGCAATACCCATATCCTGCAAAGCCATGGCCAGCAAGCCGACACTGACCTGCTCACCGGCGGAAACAACCACATCATATTCGCGCGCATCATGCAATTGCGCCACATCGCGGGTCAGCCCGACCAGCCGATTGGTCTCACCCGACATGGCCGACACCACAACCGCAACCTCGTGACCGGCCTCGACTTCGCGTTGGACATGCGCCGCCACATTGCGAATGCGCGCGACATCGCCAACCGAAGTGCCACCAAATTTCATGACCAGACGTGCCATGACACCCTTTCCATTCGACCCCTTTTCAAAACACGCTATATCGCAAAGGGGCTTGAACAAGCACCGCTTACACGATTAAACACAGGGCTGGCAAGCCATGAGTGCAGAAAGCAAAGCAATGAGTGAGACTGTTTCAACCATTGATGCCGAGGAAATCGCCAAATTCACCGCCATGGCGGCAGAATGGTGGGATCCGACCGGCAAGTTCAAACCGCTGCATAAATTCAACCCGACGCGCTTGGCCTATATTCGCGAAAATGTCTGCCGCCATTTTGGGCGCGACACACAGGCCGAGAAACCGTTTGACGGGCTGGCCCTGCTTGATATTGGCTGCGGCGGCGGTCTGCTCAGCGAACCCATGGCGCGCTTGGGCGCGCAAGTTACCGGCGCCGATGCCAGCGATGCCAATATCAAAACCGCCGCATTGCACGCCGCCCAATCCGGCCTTGATATTGATTATCGCGCCACCACCGCCGAAGCATTGGCGGCTGACGGCGCGCGTTTCGACATTATCCTCAATATGGAAGTGATTGAGCATGTCGCCGCCCCGCCTGCCTTCATGCAGCATTGTGCATCGCTTTTGAAGCCTGGCGGCATTATGTTTTTGGCGACATTGAACCGGACATTGAAATCTTTTGCGCTGGCCATTATCGGGGCGGAATATGTGCTGGGCTGGTTGCCGCGCGGCACGCATGATTGGCATAAATTCATCACGCCGGATGAGCTTGACCAAATGGCCAATGCGGCCGGGCTTGCCATCACCACCAGCACCGGTGTCAGCTATAATCCGCTGCTTGACCGCTGGCAGCGCGGTGGCGATATGGGTGTCAATTATATGGGCATGGCGGAAAAACCGGCACAGGATTAAGCCGCTCAATCCGACGCTTCGCCGCCATCCGGCAGGGTGAAGCGGCGGCCATGCGCCAAAGCGGCAATCTGGCTGCGCGCCGTACTGACTTGCGCCAAATCAATCTCTGCCATGATAAACCGGTCAGTCTCACCGGCTTCGGCCAACACCTGCCCCCACGGGTCAATAATCAGGCTGTGGCCAAAAGTATGGCGGCCATTTTCATGCGCCCCGACCTGTGCCGGTGCCATAACAAAACAGCCCGTCTCAATCGCCCGCGCGCGCAACAAGACATGCCAATGCGCCGCACCGGTCGGCACGGTAAAAGCACTTGGCACGGATAAAATCTCGGCGCCCGCCTCGGCCAAACGACGGTAAAGTGCGGGAAAGCGCAAATCATAACACACGCTCATGCCCAGCCGCATATCGCCCATAGCGGCGCAAACAGCCTGCCCACCGGGGCGGTAGCTGTCGGATTCGCGGTGCTTTTCGCCATTGGCCAGCGTCACGTCAAACATGTGGATTTTGTCATAGCGCGCGGCAATTTCCCCGTCAGGTGCAATCAGCAAAGACCGATTGGCTGCTTTGGGGGCGCCTTCATCAGCGTCTTCCACCGCAACAATCATTGACCCGGCCAACAGCCAAATGCCCAACTCTTTCGCCAGACCGCGCAAGGCAGCCAATTCTTCCATATCGGCTTCGGCACGCAGACGCGCTTGCATGGCCTTGCGGCCTTTTTCCATGAAATTACAGGTTTCCGGCAAGCCGATAAAATCAGCGCCGGCCTGATGCGCCTGCCGGATGCGGGCAATCATATCAGGCAGATTCGCCGCCGGGTCGCGTCCGGTGGTTAATTGCACACAGGCCAGTTTCATCACGCGGTCTCCTCACTCATGGCAATTGCCCGTGCCGCTTACAGCTTTGGCAAACGCAGCCTTTCGGGCATCACCACACGGGCAATGGTCAATACATTGACCTGTGCCGCCCCGCCACGCAACAGGGTTTTGGTGCAAGCCTCGACTGTTGCACCGGTGGTCAGCACATCATCAACAAGCACAATCGGGCGGTCTTTTATCAAATGGCCGGTTTTGTCATTCAACGCAAATGCGCCTTGCAAATTGCGCTGGCGACCGGGACGGGTCAATCCGATTTGCTGGCGCGTCGGGCGCACGCGACGCAATACATCAAACAGGCATTCATGCCCGCTCAAGCGACGCAGGGCGCGGCAAAGTTCCGCCGACTGGTTGAACCGCCGCGATAAAAGCCGCCGCCTGTGTAAAGGCACCGGCACAAAGACCGGCGCATTTGCAGGCAATTCATTTTCCGGCGACACTGTATCGAATAAAGCACTGGCAGCATTCAGCATGAGCGGGGCAAAATAGGCGGCCAATTCAGGCCGGTCGCCGAATTTGAACAAGCGCACCAGCCTTGCGCCATTGCCTTTATAAGCCAAAGCGGCGCGGGCGCGAAAATAGGGTGGCGGGTTGATTTGCGCCGGCAGGCTGACCGCTTCCGGCCCGAAATCCAGCGCCATTGGCGCGCCGGTGCGCGCGCAAACCGGCCCGGTGATAAATGTCAAACCGCGCCAGCAAGCCGCGCACAGCACATGCTCTGACCTGACACGCGTCCGACATAAAGGACAGCTTGTCGGCACCAAAAAATCAAGCAAGCCTGCCAATTGCGTCTGCATAAAACGGCGCCCACCGGATAACGGGCCAAAGCCGGTTTCACCATGCGTTAAGTCACCGAAGGGTGCGTTTGTTTTTGTTTTCCTCATCTCATGTGCCATATTGCACGCTATGAGCGCCGCTGTCCTGCATAAAAACCTGCAATGAATACCGTTCCGACCATATTTGACCGGCAGCGATTGACCGCCAATCGCACCCGTGCCGCCGCCAATTTTGCCGAGCATGATTTTTTGCACCGCCATATTGCGGCAGAATTGGCTCAACGCCTGCATGGGTTTAACAGGCATTTTGACCGCGCGCTGTGTTTGGGCAGCAGTGGCGGCTTATTGACAGCAGCCTTTGACGATATGGCCACGCCTGCACCATTTGGCTGGCTTTGCGAGGCGGATTTAACCCCCGCCATGCTGCCGCGCCGACCCTATAATGGCCGCGCCCTTGTGCTGGACGAAGAGCGCCTGCCCTTGGCGCCGCAATCTTGCGATGCGATTGTGGCGCTTTGGGGGCTGCATCATGTCAATGATTTGCCCGGCACGCTGGTGCAAATACGCGCCGCGCTGAAACCGGACGGGCTGTTTCTGGCGGCGATTCCGGGCATTTCGACATTGGCCGCTTTGCGACAGGCTTTTTTGCTGGCCGAAAGCGAGCTGGCCGCCGGCATAGCGCCGCATATTCACCCATTTGCCGATTTGCGCGATTTGGCCGGTCTGTTGCAGCGCACCGGATATAGCGACCCGGTCTCCGACAGCGACATTATTCCGGTCAGCTATCAAAACCCGATGCGGCTCCTGCATGATTTACGCGGCATGGGCGAGGCCAATATATTGCTGGCGCGCCACAAAACCGGCCTGCGCCGTGACGTGCTGGCCCGCGCCTTGGAGATTTTCTCGCAAAATACCGCAGCGGCAAATGGCAGAGCCTGTGCCGAATTTGAGATTTGCTATTTGTCAGGCCGCGCCGGACAGGCCGCCGCGCCATCCCGTAAAACTGCCCGCCCCCATCTGACACCGGATTTTTCAAACCGGTAAACCGTCAGCCTTAAAGATTATCGCGCAACATGGCAATTAACGGCATGTCAGCCGGTGGCATGGACAGGTCAAACAATTCGCGCGGGCGGTGCCATGCCAGTTTCTGATGCTCGCGCGGGCGCACCATGCCCTGCCATTTGCGGCACACATAAAGCGGCATCAGCAAATGAAAATCAGGATAAGCATGGCTGGCAAAACTCAATGGCGCAAGGCAGGCGGCGGTGACATCAATATCCAGCTCTTCTTTCAATTCCCTGATGAGCGCGGCTTCGGGGGTCTCACCGGCTTCAAGCTTGCCACCGGGAAACTCCCACAGCCCGGCCATGGATTTGCCCGCCGGTCTTTGCGCCACCAGCACCCGCCCATCGGCATCGACCAGCGCGCAGGCCACAACCAATATCATCTCAGCTTCGATAATCGGCATTGATTGAAATATAGCCATGCGTTAAATCGCTGGCCCAAATGCGGGCGCGGCCCTTGCCCTTGCCGCCCTGCGCGCCGACCGAAATTTTTATCTCTATCCGGCGACCGCGCATGTGCCGCGCTACCGGCTTTTCATCATAGCCCTTAACCGCCCGACCGCGCCGCGCCACCGGCACACCGCCAATATCAATGGCCAGCCGGTCGCGTTCGGCCAATTCGCCCGACCGCCCGACAGCCATAACAATCCGCCCCCAATTGGCGTCCTCACCGGCCACTGCCGTTTTGACCAAGGGCGAATTGCCGACACACAGGCCAATGCGCCGCGCCGCTGCATCATCTTGTGCACCGGCAACGTCAATCACCATCAGCTTGCTGGCGCCCTCGCCATCGCTGACAGTTTGCACCGCCAAATCCTGCATCAGCGCGTGCAGGGCTTTTTTGAAACCGGCCAGCCGCTTGTCATTGGCCGAGCGCAAGGGCGCACCGCCAAGTGCGTGAACACCGGTGGCAAACAGCAAGCAAGTGTCGGAAGTGGATGTGTCGCCATCCACTGTAATCGCATTGAAACTGGTTTCATTGGCCTGCGCCAACAGGCTTTGCAAAACCCGCGCCGGTATCGCCGCATCGGTCACCACAAAAGCCAGCATGGTTGCCATATCCGGCGCAATCATGCCGGAGCCTTTGGCAATGCCGTTCAAAGTGACAGTTTTGCCGCCAAAACGCGCCGTCTGCGTGGCCAGTTTGGGGAAAGTATCCGTAGTCATTATGGCGCGCGCCGCCGCCAGCCAGGCTTTATGGTCATTATGTCCGGAGGCACCGGCTTGCGGCTTGGCCTCAAACCGCCGGGCAATGGCATTTATTCCGTCCACCAAGGGCGCGCTTGGCAAATCCTCGCCAATCACACCGGTCGAAGCGACATAGACCTGCGCCGCTTTGCACGACAGTGCCGCCGCCGCGCCTTGCGCCATAGCCATCGCCGCTTTGGCTCCTGCCGCGCCGGTAAAGGCATTGGCATTGCCCGCATTGACCACCAAAGCCGCCGCCCGCCCGCGACTGTCGCTCAAATGCTGGCGCGATAAATCAACCGCCGCTGACGGCATTAGCGAACGGGTAAACACACCGGCCATTGTGGTGGTCGGGGCGAAATGCATGAGCATTAAATCATCGCGCCCCTGATAGCGCGCACCGGTCGCCGCCGTCGCCAAGCGCACACCTGCCAATTGCGGCAAGCGCGGCGTTTTTTTCGGGGCCAAAGGCGAAACCGGAAGTTTGGATGTCATAATGCCCTATTCTTCTGTGGTCGGCGATGGGTCAACAAAACTGATATCGGCATTTTCGCGCAATTTGCCGTAAAGTTCACGCCGCGCCTCACCGAGTAAAATATCGAAAATCTGGCCGCGCACTTCTTCCAATGGGGGTGTCGGGCGCACGCGGCGGTCTTCCACCTTAATCACATGCCAGCCAAAGCGGGTTTTGACCGGTTCCGACACACCGCCCTTTTCCAATTTGAACGCCGCTTCGGAAAATGGCGCGACCATTGCCGCCTTGCCGAAATAGCCCAAATCACCGCCTGACGGGCCGGACGGGCCTTTCGATTTTTCCTTGGCCAGCGCCACGAAATCGGCGCCCTTGGCCAATTGAGCGATAATGTCCTGCGCCGTTTCCTTGTCATCAACCAGAATATGGCGCGCCCGCACTTCTTCCTCGCGCGACGCGGCGCTGATTTCCTTGCGATAATAGGCTTCGATTTTCTTTTCATCGACCCGTGCCATTAATTCGCGCGCCACATAAACATCCTGCAAAGCCTTATTATCCATAAAAGCCTGCCGCAATTTCACCTGCGGGTCATTTTCAAGCCCGGCCTTGCGCGCCGCCTGCGCCGCCAAAACGCGATCCACCATATAACCGCGAACTGTCTCAAAGCGTTGCTGTTCGGGCATTTGACCGATAAAGCCGCGCAATTCTTCCTCGACCAGCGCAATGTCATCATAGGTGATGTCCGTGCCATTGACTTTTGCGACAACACCGCCATTGGGGGTTTGCGCCATTGCCGGCAAGTCGGTCATGCTGATACATGCCGCCATAAGCAGCGCCGTCCCGAAATGCTTAAAACTTTTACCCGTCACTGTCGAAACCCTTCTTTCATCCGCCAAGCTATAGCATACTTCACAGGCAAAATATGGCAAACAAGCCTTTTTGCCCCGACATGCCATAAATGCTTTTCACGCTGGCAATTGACACCGCGCCAACGGCCCCTTACATGCAAGGGGCAGCAGTGATGCACACTGCGCCAAAGAGAGGTTTTATGTTAGGATTGCAATCGCTTGGACGCCGCCTTTTCGGTTCGGCCAATGAACGGAAGTTGCGTTCCTATCTGGCCCGCGTTGAAAAGATAAATGCGCTGGAAGCGCAATATCAGGCGCTTGACGATACGGCGCTGCGCGAGGTGACAGCCGCCTTAAAGGCGCGGCTGGCTGACGGCGAGACGCTGGATGATATTCTCGAAGATGCTTTTGCCGCTGTGCGCGAAGCGGCGCGGCGCACACTTGGCCAACGCCATTATGATGTGCAGCTTGTCGGCGGCATGGCTTTGCATGACGGCAAAATCTCCGAAATGAAAACCGGCGAGGGCAAAACACTGGTCGCCACCTTGCCTTGCTATTTGCACGCATTGGCGGGCGAGCCGGTGCATGTTGTGACCGTTAATGATTATCTGGCCCAGCGCGATGCCAATTGGATGCGCGTGGTGCATGAGGCGCTTGGCCTGCAAACTGGCTGCATCACCAATGAAATGGATGATGACCAAAGGCGCGGCGAATATGCCAAAGACATCACCTATGCCACCAATAATGAGCTGGGCTTTGATTATTTGCGCGACAATATGAAATATCGGCTGGAAGATATGGTGCAGCGCGGCCACGGCTTTGCCATTGTCGATGAGGTTGATTCGATTCTGATTGACGAAGCGCGCACGCCGCTGATTATTTCCGGCCCGTTGGAAGACCGTTCCGACCTTTATGTCACGATTGACAAATTAGTGCCAAAGCTCGGCGAAGAAGATTTCGAGATTGACGAAAAAACCCGTTCGGTCAATCTCAGTGAAACCGGCAATGAGCATATGGAGACATTGCTGTCGCAAGCCGGTTTGCTGACCGATGACAGTTCGATTTACGACATTCACAATGTGACGCTGGTGCATCATGTCACCAATGCGTTGCGCGCCCATACATTATTCCAGAAAGACCGCGACTATATTGTGCGCGGTGCCGGTGATAATGGTCGGGTGGTAATCATTGACGAATTTACCGGTCGGATGATGGAAGGGCGGCGCTTTTCCGACGGCCTGCACCAGGCGCTTGAAGCCAAGGAAGGCGTAGCGATTCAACCGGAAAACCAAACGCTTGCCTCGGTGACATTCCAGAATTATTTCCGCCTCTATGAGCGCCTGTCGGGCATGACCGGCACGGCTCTGACCGAAGCCGATGAGTTTCTTGATATTTACGGGCTGGATGTGGTCGAGATTCCGACCAATACGCCAATTGCCCGCGCCGATGATGATGATGCGATTTACCGGACACTGGCTGAAAAAGACACGGCGATTATTGACTTGATTGTTGATTGTCAGGAGCGCGGCCAACCGGTGCTTGTCGGCACAACCTCGATTGAAAAATCGGAAATGCTGGCGGCGCTGCTGAAAAAGCGCAAGATAAAACATAATGTTTTGAACGCCCGCTATCACGAGCAGGAAGCGCAGATTATCGCCCAGGCTGGCGTGCCGGGCGCGGTCACCATTGCCACCAATATGGCCGGGCGCGGCACCGACATCCAGCTTGGCGGCAATGTCGATATGCGCCTGCAACAGGAATTGGACGGGCTTGACGGCGACCGGCGCAAGCGCAAACAGGATGAGATACTTGCCGATATTGACCGCTTGAAACAGACCGCGCTGGACGCTGGTGGCCTATGCGTGATTGGCACGGAGCGCCATGAAAGCCGCCGTATTGACAATCAGCTTCGCGGGCGTTCCGGGCGCCAGGGCGACCCCGGCAGGTCATGTTTCTTTTTGAGCCTTGAAGATGATTTAATGCGCATTTTCGGCACTGACCGCATGGATGGCATGTTACAACGCCTTGGCCTGCAAGAGGGTGAGGCGATTGTTCATCCTTGGATAAACAAGGCGCTGGAGCGCGCGCAGAAGAAAGTCGAGGCGCGCAATTTCGACATTCGCAAAAACATTCTCAAATATGATGATGTGATGAACGACCAGCGCAAAGTCGTGTTTGAGCAGCGCATTGACTTTATGCGCGCCGATACGGTGGACGCCAATATAGACGATATGCGCCATCAGATTATTGACGAGCTTGTGGAGACGCATATTCCGCCGCGCGCCTATGCCGAGCAATGGGATATTGAAGGGCTGAATGCGGCGGTGGACGATATTTTCAACCTGCAATTGCCGCTGGCTGATTGGGCCGGTGAGGAAGGCATTGCCGATGAGGAAATCAAGGCGCGGCTTTATGATGCCAGTGACCGCGCATTGGCGGCGCGCGCGGCCGAACTTGGCCCGGAATTAATGCGGCAGGTTGAAAAATCAGTCTTGCTGCAAACGCTCGACCATCATTGGCGCGAGCATTTGCTGATGCTTGAACATTTGCGCCAGATTGTCGGCCTGCGCGGCTTCGGACAACGCGACCCGCTGGCCGAGTTCAAACTGGAAGCTTTTACGCTGTTTTCTGACATGCTGTCCGAATTGCGCCGCGATGTGGTGCGTTATATCACCCGTGTGCAACTCGACACGCGCCCGCCTGAACTGACAACGCCGGAACTGACAGTACCGGATATGGCCGGGCCGGATATGGCCCCGCCCAATTTGCAGGGGGGTGCCGGTGCGACAGAAGCCGCAAATATTGATTTGGCGGCGCTGCCGGAAGAAATTTTCCGCAAAGTGCCGCGCAATGCGCCCTGCCCTTGCGGCTCAGGTCGCAAATTCAAACATTGCCATGGCGCGGTGCGTTAAGCCAAAAAATCACTTGCCTTTCGACAATAAGCCTTTTTGACTGGCAGAGAGATTTCTGCGGGGGGAAACATGGCTGCACAAAATTATGACATCAAAGTGGCGCAAGCGCGGCTTGACTGGATACGCGACCGCGTGGCCGCCTATCAATGGGGCGATGCGCCTTTGCTTGGCGACAATGAAGACCCATGGGCCTATGGCGCCGATTTGGCTGCCATGCGCGACTTATGCACATATTGGCTCGACAGCTATCAATGGCAGGACACGCAAAGCGAGCTTGAGCGGTTTGCGCATTTCACCGCCGAAATTGACGGGCTTGATATTCACTTCATCCGCGAAAATGGCTCAGGCAGCAATCCGCAAGCTTTTTTAATGACCCATGGCTGGCCCGGCTCGGTCTATGAATTTGTCAATGTGATTGACCGTTTGGCGCATCCGGAAAATTATGGCGGCAAGGCTGAAGAAGGCGTGACGGTGATTTGCCCATCCCTGCCGGGCTATGGCTTTTCCGGCAAACCGAAACGGCCAATTGGCCCGAAATCCACCGCCGCCATGTGGGACAGGCTGATGCGCGATGTGCTGGGCTTTGACCAATATGTCGCGCAAGGCGGCGATTGGGGCAGTCTGGTCACCGCCATGCTTGGCCTGCATCACGGCACGGATAAGGGCGGCGGCTGCAAAGCCATTCATATCAGCATGTATGGCGCGCGCACCGCCGCGCAGCCGGAAACCGAAGCCGAGCAGGCATGGGCCATGCAAATGGCCGCCACCATGCAAATGGAAGGCGCTTATCTGCAATTGCAAATGACCAAGCCGCAATCTTTGGGGTTTGCCATGGCCGACAGCCCGGTCGGGCAATGCGCCTGGATTGTCGAAAAATTTCACGGCTGGAGCGACAATCTCAACGCGCAAGGCCGTCGCGAGTTGGCGCGCCGCTATACGCCGCATCAATTATTGTCCAATGTGATGATTTATCTGGTCAATGATAATTTCGTGACCTCGACATGGTTTTATCGCGGCTTTTTGGAAGAAGGGGCCGATATTCCTGATGGCCAAAGGGTTGAGGTGCCGGTCGGTGTTGGCAATTTCGCCGAACCCTATATCACCTTCCCGCCACGGCGCATGGTGGAATATGGCTATAATGTCGTGCATTGGAATGATTTTGACCAAGCCGGTCATTTTGCCGCCATGGAAGACGGGCCGCAATTTGTCGGCGAAGTGCAGGACTTTATGCGCAAGCTTTAAGCCGCGCCGCAAGTAATTTTGAGGCAATGTTGAGGCAAGTCTCAGCTTATGCCTTGCCGCCCCATATCAAGAAACTTCTGCCGTCTGGCATCGCGCAATTGCTGCGGCGTCAGATTGGCCAATTGCGCCAATTCTTGCGAGACCGCCAGGCCGACATCATCAATCATTGTGCCGCGGTCACGATGCGCGCCGCCCAATGGCTCGGCAATGATTTTGTCTATCACACCCAGCTGCAATAAATCCTGCGCCGTCACTTTCAGTGCAGTGGCCGCGATATTGGCCTGCGCCGATGACCGCCACAAAATAGACGCGCAAGCCTCCGGTGAGGCGACAGTGTAAATGGAATGTTCCAGCATCATGATTTTGCTGGCTGTGGCCAACGCCAAGGCACCGCCGGAGCCGCCCTCGCCGATAATCACCGAAACAAAAGGCACGCCGATTTGCAGGCATTTATCCGTGCACCGTGCAATCGCTTCCGACTGGCCACGCTCTTCCGCGCCAACCCCCGGATAAGCGCCCGCCGTATCTACCAGCGAAACAACCGGCAGGCCGAAACGCTCGGCCATATCCATCACCCGCACCGCCTTGCGATAGCCTTCCGGTCTGGCCATGCCAAAATTATGCTTCAGGCGGCCTTGCGTGTCAGAGCCTTTTTCATGGCCCAGCACCGCCACGCGCTGGCCCTGCCAACGGCCCAGCCCGGCAATAATCGCATGGTCTTCGGAATATAATCTGTCGCCGGCCAGCGGGGTGAAATCCTCCACCAGCGTCTCGATATAATCCATGCAATGCGGACGCTGCGGATGGCGCGCCACTTGGGTTTTCTGCCAAGGGTCAAGATTTTTATATAATTTCTCAACCTGATCGCGGATTTTGCCTTCCAGCCTTTGAATCTCATCGACAATATCAACACCGTCTTTTTGTCCGGCGCTGCGCAATTCGCGGATTTGGCCTTCCAACGTGGCAATCGGTTTTTCAAATTCCAGATAATTTTGCATATTGGTCTTATCTCCTGTGCCGTGGCCTTGTGTCAATATGGACATTGCGCCGCCATGGCGCCCTACCCCAATTCACCGGCAGCCAGCGGATGCCCTGCCTCGACAAGCTGCCTTTTGCGCTCATCGAGAACATAAGTGTAAATCTGTGTGGTCGAAATATCGGCATGGCCAAGCATTTGCTGAACAGCACGCAAATCCGCTCCATGCTGCATTAAATGGGTGGCAAAAGCGTGGCGTAACACATGCGGCGAAACACGGTGCGGCGCGATACCGGCCAGCATGGCCAGCTTTTCAAGGATTTGCGTGAAACGCTGGCGCGTCAGATAGCCTTGGCGGCTGCGCGCGGGAAATAAAAACCGCGATTCCTGCCATTGCTTTTGCCCGTCGCGCCAGTCCAGCCATGCCGCCAAAGCCTGTCGCGCCGGTTCCGACAATGGCACCAGACGCTCGCGCCCGCCCTTGCCGCGCACAATAATCGCGCGGCTGTCACCATCCAAAGCCAGACGCGGCAGGCCGACCAATTCACTGACCCGCATGCCGGTGGCATAGAGCATTTCAATCAGGCAAACAGCCCGCAATTGGTCGGCTTTTTGCCGCTCATTGGCTGTCGGCAGGGCGCGCGCCGCCTCAATCAGCGCCGTGGTTTCAGCCAAAGACAAGAGCTTGGGCAGCGGCCGATTGGTTTTCGGCCGATCCAGCGCATCCGCCGGATTATCGGTGCGCAAGCCCTCAAGCATCAAAAACTTATAGAAATGGCGCAGACTTGAAAAATGCCGCGCCGCGGTCGATGCGGCCAGACCCTTTTTGGTCAAATGCCGCATATAGGCTTGCAATTGCGTGTCTTGCGCCGCCAGCATGTCACCGCCTTGTTGCGCCAGAAACGCAGCCAGCCCCTGCAAATCGCGGCGATAGGCAGCGCAAGTATGCTCGGACGCGCCGCGCTCGGCGACCATCATATCCAAAAACAAGCCTATCAGCCGCTCAGATGTCATGCCCTGCTCTTCCCCAAATATGACATGCGGGCCTCACTCAACCACCCCATCCGGCGCGACCGGCAGCACCATCTCACCGGCATTGAACTCGGGCAGCAGGGCATCTTCCCCCGAATCGTCAAAAACCATGCCGCCAATAATGGCAGGGTCAGCAGCGGCGACAGCTTCAGCAAACCCATCCGACGCCATTAGCGCGGCGGCGCTGTGCAGCAAAATCTCGCGCGCCAATTTTTCGCTTTCTGCCACCAGCCCGGCTCGGCGCAAAGCGGTCAATATGGCGGCGACATCGCCCGGCGCCATGCCCGATACCGGTCGGGCGCCGAAATCGGCCACCAGCGCCAGCACCAAATCACCAACCCAACCATTCTCCGCCAATTTCATCAAACGCGCCTGTTGCGGGGTTTGCGCGTCAAAGCCCAGCATCGCCGTCACAACCGGCGGCAGAGCGACGCCCTGTCCCTGCCAGACCGCCAATTCATGCGCCAAATAGGCGCGCAAAGCGCCTTTGGTCGGCTGAAATGCGCTGATATAGCTTTCCCAATCATTGACCGGCGCGGCGCGCAAACCGGTTGCCGGAAAAGCCGAAACCCCATTTTCGCCCACCGCATCCGTATTGCCTATATCGAGATTGTTTTCAACAGCGACAGAAGTGACATCCGTATCAGGCGTATCAGGCGTATCAGGCGTATCAAAAACCGGCATGGCGTCATCGGCAAACAGGGCGGCAAGCGGTTCGCCTTCGCTCATTGGTATATTGCCGCTTGCCTCATCCAATAGCCGGGTCATTAATTCCGGCATCGGCCAATCGGCATATTCGGTTGCCGGCGCGTTGAGCAATAATAATGCGGGCAGCAATATCGGGTCATCATTGCGGGCCGGTGGCAGGTCAAAACTGTCGGCCAAAATAGTTTGGCTCATTATTGCACCATCGCCCGCGCCGGTGATATTTGCGGCTTCATTTGCCGTGTCAATGACTGGGTCAGTGAGAGGGTCATTTGACGGGCCTGTCTCAGCATTATTATTGGGCAGTGACACGGCGCGATTGGCCGATAAATCAACCAGCCTGTCATTCAATATGCGCACTTGAATTGCCCAGCGATTTTGCCGCGCCGCCTGTTTCAGCAAAACCGCCATTAACCGGCCTTGCGCCGCAACCGGCGCGGCATCAACCAACCGCAAATTCATGGCCATTTGCACCGCTTCGGGCAGGGCCGCCTTTTGCGGCGGCAGCAGCAATTCCCGATAGGCTTCCAAATCAGCCAATTGCCCGATTTGCGAAAAACTGTCAGCCGGTAAATGGCCACGCTGAACAGAGGCTTGCGCCGCTGCCAATTGCAAGGCGGGCGGCAAAGTATAATCATTGCCGATAACCGGCCAAAAGGCCGGGGGAAGGCTGGCCGGATTGGTCGGTGGTGTCAATTGCGCAAGGCGCAGCAAGGCGACATCCAGCACATCAAGCTCAACCGGAAGCGGCGGCAATTGCGTATCGTCGCCTTCCAGCGGCGCTTGCGCGGCCACCAAAAACGCCAAATCGCGGAAAAAATTGGCATCGGCCAAGGTTTTTTCATTCAAATCAAGCGCCAGCGCCGCCTTGTCATATTCGCCGCCATTTAACTGGCAGAAAATAAGCAATTTCAGGAAAAATAATTTGCTGTCACGCTGACCGACCATGCCTTTTTGCGGCGTGTCAAATGCGCAGGCCGCGTCTCTTTCATCGCGCGCCAAATGGGCTTGCGCCAATATACGCAGCGCATAGGCATCATTGGCGGCAGCACCGGTCAGATTGGCCAAGTCAATCACATCGCGGGTTTCACCAAGCGTCAACAACCGGTTGAGGCGCGCCGCCGTCCAGCTTGTGCCCTGCACCGAACCGGCCGGTGCGCTGGCCGCCCCGCGCAACAAAGTCACTTCCATATCGCGCAGCGCCGCCAATTGATGGGTTTCCGGCAAGCGGGTCAGCAAATCGCTGACATAGGCCAGCCGCGCACCCGACCAAACAGCGCGGCCAAACCCGTCTTCAAGCCCGATTGGCGCATCTTCCAAAGCACCAAGCTGGCCGATTTGCACAATATCAGTCTGCGTGCCGGGCACGGAAGCGACAGCGCGCACGGCGCGTTTCATTTGGCGGGCAGCGGCATTGGGGGCCAGCTTGGCTGTGCGCTTATTGGGCGCGGCCCGACCGGCGGTTAAATCGGCCTGCGCTGCCGGCGGAATAATGGAAAGCGGCGCGCGCATGGCGCGCATATCTTGTGCGTCTGCCTGCGCGTTTACAATGTCTGCGCCCAAGGCCAGCGTCAGACAAAAACAGGCAAAAGCTGTTATTTTGTGTTGCAAGGCGCTATTGCGCAAACCGGTCATTGTCCAGAACCTCAACCGCAGTTTCACGCGGCGGCTCTATCGCCTGCGCCAGATAGATAATGCCACCGGCCAAAAGCACCAATGCCACTGTCAATATTACCGGCCATTTCGCATCCATTATCGCGACTCCTGCTGTCAGCCTTCTTTGATATGCCCGCATTATGGCGACATCTGGGCAAATCCGACTGTCGGCGGATTATAGGCTTATTTGCGGTTTTGGCGAGAGCGTGCACAGGAAATTGTCCAAAAAATCGGCAATTTGTTGTATTTTCCTGCAATCGGCCATTAATGGCGGTAACAGACAGTGACAGTAAGCGGAGCAAAATGACCGAGGACGCCAAAACATCAAGGCCGAAAGACGCGGTCTCCCTTCATGCGCCCGACCGGCCGCTTGTGCTGATTGGCATGATGGGTGCCGGTAAATCTTCGCTGGGCGGGCGGTTGGCCAATGCGCTGGCATTGCCGTTTTTTGATGCTGACGCGGAAATCGAAAAAGCCGCAGGCATGCCCATCGCCGATATTTTTGCCAATCATGGCGAGGCCGCTTTCCGCGACGGCGAAAGGCGGGTGATTAAACGGCTGGTTGCGCGCGGGCCGCAAGTGCTGGCCTTGGGCGGCGGTGCCTTTATGGACGCACAGACCCGCGAACTGTTGGCTGAAAGCGCGATTACCATTTGGCTGGATGTGCCGATTGACGAGTTGGAAAGGCGGGTTAAGCGCAAGCCCGGCAAGCGCCCCTTATTGGCCGGTGTGGACATAAGACAAAAACTGCAATCCCTGATGCAAGAGCGTGGGCCGGTTTATGCCAGTGCCGATATTCGCGTGTCACTGCCCGAACGCGCCCATGAGGCGGCAGTGACGCAGATAATCGAAGCGGTTCGGCAATTTGACCAGGCCAATGATTGATGCAAGCGATGGCTGGACAAAACCGCCCGCTTTGCGTAAGGCTGGCAGGTGAGAAAGCAGAAAGATGAGTTCGCAATCACCTGTCCGACAAATCGTGCCCGTGCAATTGGGCCATCGCAGCTATGATATTGTCATTGGCAGCGGTCTGCTTGGCGATGCCGCAAAACTGATAGCGCCGCTTTTGAAACGCCCGAAATTGGCAATTATCACCGACCGGGCGGTTGCCGGTGCGCATTTGCCCGCTTTGCAAAAAGCCCTGGCCGATGCGCAAATTGAATCCGACACAATGATATTGCCGGAGGGTGAGCCGACCAAATCTTTCGGCGAGCTTGAGCGCGTCTGCGATTGGTTGCTCGACAAAAAGATTGAGCGCAATGATTGTATCGTCGCTTTTGGCGGCGGCGTGATAGGCGATTTGACCGGCTTTGCGGCGGCCATTTTGCGCCGTGGCACACGCTTCATCCAGATACCGACGACTTTGCTGGCACAAGTTGACAGTTCGATTGGCGGCAAAACCGCAATAAATGTCGCACAGGGCAAAAATCTGATTGGCGCATTTCACCAGCCCGATTTGGTGCTGGCCGATACTGATGTGCTGGCCAGCCTGCCGCCGCGGCAATTGGCGGCGGGTTATGCCGAAATTGTCAAATATGGCGCGCTTGGCTATGCCGATTTTTTCGCCTGGCTGGAAGAAAATGGCTCCGCCGTGCTGGCGCTGGAACCGGCAGCGACAGCCCATGCCATTGCCCAAAGCTGTCATGCCAAAGCCGATATTGTGGCGCGCGATGAGCGCGAAACCGGGGAGCGCGCTTTGCTCAATCTCGGCCACACATTCGGCCATGCCTTCGAAGCCTTATGCGGCTATGGCGGCAGGCTGTTGCATGGCGAAGCTGTGGCGCTTGGCATGGTCATGGCGTTTGATTTTTCCGTCGCGCGCGGCCATTGCGCCGAAGCGGAAAGTGTCAGATTGCGCCAAGTGCTGGCGGCTGCCGGCCTGCCGGTTTGGATGCGCGATATTGCACCCGATGGTTTTGGCGTGTCGGCGCTGGTTGAGGCCATGCAGCAGGACAAGAAAGTCGAGGCCGGCCAAATGCGCTTTGTGCTGGCCCGCGCGCTCGGCGACAGTTTTATCGCCAATGATGTCAATGTGCCGGATTTATCGGCTTTTTTGCTGGCCAATGGAGCCATTGACCAATGATGCTGTTTGGCTATGAGATAAGCGCCGGTCAGTTGTGGACCGCCGGTTTCATATTGGTGTTGCTGGTGTTTTCGGCCTTTTTATCCGGCTCGGAAACCGCGCTGAC
Organism: Parvibaculales bacterium; assembly: GCA_049597955.1. GTDB lineage: Bacteria > Pseudomonadota > Alphaproteobacteria > RS24 > RS24 > JAYPAN01. The sequence continues at coordinate 94,401 of JBMYND010000005.1, read as the reverse complement.
CGCGACCAGCAAAGCGCGCATGCTGCGCCTTGAGCGCGAAGGCAATCGGCGCGCCAAATGGGTGATTTTTTTGCTGGAGCAAAAAGAGCGGCTGCTGAGCGCCGTTTTGCTGAGCAATAATCTGGTCAATATTCTGGCCTCGGCGCTGGCCACGTCAGTATTTTTGGAAGTGCTGGGTGAAAGCGGTGTGGTTTATGCGACATTGGTCATGACCGTGCTGGTTGTGACTTTTGCCGAAGTGCTGCCGAAAACCTATGCCATTCTCATCCCCGATTTGACCGCTTTGCGCGCCGCGCCGATTTTGCGGATATTGGTGATATTGCTGGCGCCATTTTCGCGCCTATTGGGCTTTATCTCGCGCAGCGTTTTGCTGCTGGCCGGATTCAAATCGGCACAGGCCGGGTCATTGCTTCCGGCGCATGAGGAAATTCGCGGCACGATTGACCTGCATTTGCAGGAAGGCGGCGTGGACAAAAATGACAGTGATATGCTCGGCGGCATTCTCGACCTTGATGACACGCATCTTGAAGAAATTATGATACACCGCAAATCCATCATGATGATTGATGCCGATTTGCCGAGCGAGGAAATTGTCCGGCAAATGCTCGACAGCCCCTATACGCGCGTGCCGCTTTGGCGCAATGAGCCGGAAAACATTGTCGGTGTGCTGCATGCCAAGGATTTGTTGCGCGCTTTGGCCAATAGTCCGGTCGGCCCCGGCGGCATTGACATTCCGGCTCTGGCAAGCCCGCCTTGGTTTGTGCCGGAAACCACATTGCTGGGCGAACAGCTTAATGCGTTTCGCAGCCGCAAGGCGCATTTTGCACTGGTAGTGGATGAATATGGCATGCTGATGGGGCTGGTCACAATGGAAGACATTCTTGAAGAGATTGTCGGCCATATTGATGATGAGCATGACCGCCCGGCCAGCGAACTCAGCCAGCGCGGCGATGGCACGCTGGAAGTGGCGGGTTCCCTCTCCATACGCGATTTGAACCGCGAAATGGGTTGGTCTTTGCCGGATGACGAAGCCAATACAGTCGCCGGTCTGGTGATTCACGAAGCCCGTGCCATTCCCGAAATCGGCCAAGTATTTGAGTTTCACGGGCTGCGCTTTCGCATCATCAGCCGCCAGCGCAACCAGATATTACAAGTGCGCATCAGCCCTTTGCAACCACCGGTCAGCGCCAAACCGGCTGCCGCCTCATAAGACAGCGCAGCGCGCTATTCTGCTTCATCAGGCGACAAGCACCGCATGGCCAGCGCGTGAACCGGCCCGGCCAATTCCTCGGCCAGACAATCCAGCACCAGCCTTTGACGCTCAACGCGGCTGAGCCCGGCAAAAGCGGCGGCGGTGATTTTCACACGGAAATGCGTCTCGCCGCCCGGCCTTGCCCCGACATGGCCTGCATGCAAATGCGATTCATCGGTGATTTGCAAATTTTGCGGACTTAACTGTCGATTGAGTTTTTCCTTGATAATCTCGCCAATCAAGCCGCGTCTCCGATTTGGGTTTGTCTTTTTATGACATATATGAAGGCGCATGAACAGACGCGACAGCATGGCAAGTTTTGCTATAATCCTCCCGCACGAAAAGGACGGCTTTAAGGCAAGAATGAATTTGAACTCGAAATATTTTGACATGATACGCATGTCACGCCGGCGCGAACCGATAGCCGAGGCCGACCGCCAGATTTGCGATTGGCCCGATTGCGACGAAACGGCCGCCTATCCGGCACCGGCCGGCCCGCGCCAGTCGCGCCAGCGTCATTTTTGTTTCGAGCATGTGCGGCAATATAATCAGAGCTATGATTTCTTTGAAGGCCTGTCAGACGAAGATATTGAAGCCTATCGCCGCGGCGCGACAACCGGCCACAGGCCGACTTGGTCAATGGGTGCGCGGCGCGCCATTCCCGATGCCGGTGGCTGGCGCATATCCGACCCGCTTGAAATTATGGGCCATGCCGGGCCGGTGGCCGGCGAGATGCGCCGCCGCGCCGATGGCACGCATGTCACATCCGGCCAGCGCCGCGCTTTGCAAGTGCTTGACCTTGAAGACACGGCAAGCGCCAAAGACGTCAAGCAACGCTTCAAGCAGCTTGTCAAAAAATATCACCCCGACACAAATGGTGGCGACCGCCGCCATGAGGCACGCTTGCAGAAAGTCATCAAAGCGCATGATTTTTTGAAAGCCTCGGGCTTTTGTTAACTGGCATTGGGCCGCACGGTCTGGTAACAGTTTTCGCTTTCGGGGTTACACAAACCTCTATCTCAGGGAGAATTGACAATGAGTAAAACGGCGCAGGCAAAAGAAATTGGCCAAAATAGCGGCCCAATGCCGGATATGCCCGATACCACAGTTTCGGCGCGCGATGTGTTTGGTGTTGATATTGACATGCAAGTTCCGGCTTTCTCCCAGCCCAATCAATATGTGCCGGATTATGATGCGGATTATCTGTTCGACAAAAACACCACTATGGCGCTGCTGGCCGGTTTTGCCCATAATCGCCGCGTCATGGTGCAGGGCTATCACGGCACCGGCAAGTCAACCCATATTGAACAAGTGGCGGCGCGGCTGAACTGGCCTTGCGTGCGCGTCAATCTCGACAGCCATGTCAGCCGTATCGACCTTGTTGGCAAGGACGCCATTGTGCTGAAAGATGGCAAGCAAGTGACCGAGTTTCAGGAAGGTATTCTGCCTTGGGCGCTGCAAAATCCTGTCGCCCTTGTTTTTGACGAATATGATGCCGGACGCCCCGATGTGATGTTTGTGATTCAGCGCGTGCTGGAAGTTGCCGGTAAATTGACCCTGCTTGACCAGAACAAGGTTATTCGCCCGCATTCCTGCTTCCGCCTGTTTGCCACCACCAACACAATCGGTTTGGGCGACACATCGGGGCTGTATCACGGCACGCAGCAAATCAACCAAGGCCAGATGGACAGATGGAATATTGTCACCACGCTGAATTATCTGCCGCATGAGCGCGAGACCGATATCGTTCATGCCAAGGCTGTCGGCTATGAAGGCAGCGAAGGGCGCGAGAAAATATCGGCTATGGTGCGGGTCGCTGATTTGACCCGTTCGGCCTTTATCAATGGCGATATTTCAACGGTTATGAGCCCGCGCACGGTTCTGACATGGGCGGAAAATGCCGAGATTTTCGGCGATTTGGGCTTTGCCTTTCAAGTGACATTCCTCAATAAATGCGATGAGCTGGAACGCGCCACTGTGGCCGAGTTTTACCAGCGTTGCTTTGGCGAGGATTTACCGGCCGAAAGCATCAGCGTGCTGGCAGGCTAGCTTTAACCGCGCCTGATTGGTTGACGGCGCATCCGGAAACAAGAGCGGCGATATTGATAAATGAGCAATCATGAACCAGTAGAAGAGTTCAAGCGCGCCCTGACGCAGACCATGCGCTCGATTGCCGAAGAATCTGAGCTGACGGTCAGCTTTGGCTCCGAGACACCGACATTGGCCGGTTTGCGCGCCCGCCTGCCGCATCCGGCGCGCGACCTTGAGCCGGGCGACCGGCAAAATGTGCGCGGCCAATCCGACAGTTTCGCCCTGCAATTGGCCCATCACGATGCCGCCTTGGCGACCCGTTTGGCACCCGATGAAACCGATGCGCGCACGGCTTTTCAATCTGCCGAAATCGCCCGCTGCGAGGCTTTGGGCGCACGCGATATGGCCGGTATTGCCCGCAATATAAATGACATGCATGAGGCGCGCTGCCGCAAGCTTGGCTACGGCGAAACAATGAGCCGCGAAGACGCCCCGCTGGCCGATGCTTTGGCCTTTATGGTGCGCGAAAAATTGACCGGTCAGGCACCACCGCCTGCCGCGCAAGGGCTGGTTGCGGCCTGGCGCGATTGGATTGATGAACGCGCCGGGGATAAGCTGGCGCAGCTCGAAACCGTGATTGATGACCAAACCGGCTTTGCCCGGCTGACCCGCGACTTGCTGGCCGATTTGGGGCTGACCGATGCCGGCAATGAAAATGAGGAAGGCGACGGCGAGGATGGTGAAGGGCAAGATGGCGATAATGGCGAGCAGGAGGGTGAAGGCGGCGAGGCCGAAAACCCCGATGGCATGTCGGCTGATGATATGGAAATTGGTGACGCCGATATGGAAGAGGGCGACCAACAAAGCCTGCAAATGGAAGGCGATGAGGTTGACGGCGAAACCGATGGCGAGGAAGCCGGTGAGACCGCCCAGCCCTATGCGCCGGACGGCGCGGTAACGCCGGAAAAATCGGCCTATAATGTCTATACCAGCCGGTTTGATGAGACGGTTGAAGCGGAAGATTTATGCGATGTTGAGGAACTGACCCGTCTGCGCGCCTATCTCGACCAGCAATTGCAGCAATTACAGGGCGTGGTGGCGCGGCTGGCCAATCGCCTGCAACGCCGCTTGCAGGCCAAGCAAAACCGCAATTGGGAATTTGACCTTGAAGAAGGTTATCTCGACCCGGCGCGCCTGTCGCGCATCATTACCGACCCGATGCAGCCGCTTTCTTATAAAATGGAAAGCGACACGAAATTCCGCGACACGCTGGTGACGCTGCTGATTGACAATTCCGGCTCCATGCGCGGGCGACCAATAACCGTTGCCGCCATGTGCGCCGATATTTTGGCGCGCACGCTGGAACGGTGCAATGTGAAAACCGAGATTCTCGGCTTTACCACACGCGCCTGGAAAGGCGGGCAAGCCCGCGAGCAATGGATGGCCAATGGCAAACCGGCCCATCCCGGGCGGCTCAATGATTTGCGCCATATTGTCTATAAATCCGGCGATGCACCCTGGCGGCGGGCGCGGCGCAATCTTGGCCTGATGATGCGCGAAGGGCTGCTCAAGGAAAACATTGACGGGGAAGCCCTGATTTGGGCGCATAACCGACTGCTGGCGCGGCCTGAACAGCGCCGGATTCTTATGGTGATTTCCGATGGTGCGCCGGTTGATGACAGCACTTTAAGCGTCAATGCCGGTAATTATTTGGAAAAACATTTGCGCAATGTCATTGAAGATATTGAAACCCAATCGCCGGTTGAACTGATTGCCATTGGCATTGGCCATGATGTCACACGCTATTATCGCCGTGCGGTCACCATTGTTGATGCCGAGCAATTGGGCGGGGCCATGACCGATAAGCTGGCCGAATTATTTGACGATAACCCGACCGACGCCAAGCCGGTGAAAGGGGTTGCGACCGGGGCTTTGAGAGAAGCCAAAAGCCTGACCGCCGGGCAGGCCGCTGCTCAGGCAAGCGGTCGCGGCGGCGTGCGCACGGCAGCGCGTCCGGTGCGCGGCGCGACCCCATAAAATCAATTTAACCGGGTGACGCTATGGCCTGACGGCCTAGGCCAGCTTGGCGCCAATCTGCTTTTTCAGCTTTTGCGCCTTGGGCGACAAATCGCGGTCTGCCGCATTCATCAAAAACGCATCAATACCGCCGCGATGTTCGACCGAGCGCAAAGCATGTGTGCTGATACGCAAGCGCAAAGCCCGACCCAATGCTTCACTTGGCAGGCTCACGCGCTGCAAATTGGGCAGAAAGCGTCGCCGCGTTTTATTAATCGCGTGGCTCACATTATTGCCGCTCATCACCGATTTACCGGTCAGTTCGCATACACGTGACATGCTCATTCTCCGTCAAAAACACAACGCCCCAGCCATGTCGCAAGGGCGCAAATGAAGGCTTGATATAGAAAATGCCTTGGCCAACGTCAAGTATTTTTGCGGCGCGCCAAATCGACATCCTGTCCGGTAATTTTGAATATGCCGCTGGCCGACATGACCGGCCCGTCCGGCCCGTTCAAAAGCCCGCTGACAAATCCGGTGCGCTTTGTGTGGCGGGTGCATTGGCCTTCCACTTCCAGCCAATCATTCACCTTGCCGGGGGCCAGAAAATCGAAATTAAAGCTCACTGATGGCGTAAAATGCGGATTTTTCAGCGCATTGTGCAAAATAAAAGCAAGGCCGGTATCCATCACCGACATCAGCATACCGCCATGACAAATACCAACCGGATTGCACATATGCGGCATGACACGAAAGCCGAGATGACGCCCAATATCATCTTCACGCACATAGATTGGGCCAATATGCGCCAGAAAATGCGGCGTATCCGCGCCCAAGCGGTCGCTCATATCAAAAAGCTGCCATCCATCAGGCGGTGCGCTCATGAGGGGCCCCTATTATTTACCGATAAAGCCGAATAAATGGCCGGCCACTTTGCGAATTTGAATTTCTTCCGAACCTTCGGTAATGCGATAGCGGCGGTGGTGGCGATATATATGCTCAAAGGGTTTATGGCGCGAATAGCCAATGCCGCCATGCACTTGCATGGCGCGGTCAGCCGCCTCGCAGACCAGCCGATTGGCCCGATAATTACACATGGAAACCTTATCCGACAGGTTAAGCGCCACTTCCGGTTTCGACATTGTGTCCATTTGCGCCGCTGTTTTATAGACCAGATTGCGTATCATTTCACATTCTGTGTGCAATTCGGTCAGCGGGAATTGTATCGCCTGATTGGCCGCCAGCGGCTTGCCAAAAGGCTTTCTGTGCTTGGCATAGGCAACGCTTTCATTGATGCAATATTGCGCTGCGCCAACGCCGGAAGCGGCCTGCCTTATGCGGTTTTCATGAACAAAATGCTGCGCCAGCGCCAGCCCGCCATCGCGCGGGCCGAAAATCGCACTGTCCGGCACCCAGACATTGGTCAAGGAAATGCGCGGATGGTCAGTCGGCATATTGAATGTCCACAAATATTCCTCGATTTTGAAGCCTTCCGCATTGGTCGGCACCAGAAAACAGCTAATGCCGCGCGCCGCGCCATCATCACCGGATGTGCGCGCGAATATCATATCGTAATTGGCGACATGCATGCCGGTATTCCACATTTTTTCGCCATTTATCAGCCAGCCCTCAACCCCGTCGCGTGTCTCCGGCACGGCGCGGGTTTCCATCCATGTCGCATCCGAGCCATGATCAGGCTCGGTCAGGCCAAAGGCAATGCGGTGCGTGCCATTCAACATGCCATTGATGAATTCGTCTTTCTGCGCATCCGTGCCGAAATCGGCAAACATCAGCACTTGCGGGAAATTGCCGACGATTGAGCTTTCATTCTGCAAATCATTGTGCAGACCAAGCCCTTTGGCCGCCAAATGCTCGCGAATAACCGCCATCGCCAAATTACTGCCATCCTGCCCGCCATATTCTTTGGGCAGGCCAAAGCGCAAATGCCCTGCCGCATCGGCGCGGCGGCGCATTTCGCGCAGCAATTCTTCCCATTCCTCGCGCGGCTGGCCTTCATTGTCCCAATCGGTGCGCGCATGTTCGCGGCGATGGTCGAAAAACCGGTTATTGTCATCCTGCATTTGCAGCGGCACAATTTCAGCCTCAATAAACCTATCCAGCTCGGCCAGATAAGATTTAATATCTTCCGGTATTTCGAAATCCATGACGTTCCCCCTATCCCTATTGACGTCAACTTTGCCCGACATTTGGGGGGGCTGGCAAGCGGTAATGCCCTGATATATTTGTCCGGCATGGCGCTTTTGGTCGCATGTGCCGACATTGCAAAACGCCTGAAATGGCCGCCAGAAATAGCCAACACAAACGCATACCCACAAGATTTAGCGGTGAACGAAGCGCGAAGCGGCACTATGTAAGTGATTCGGGCATGCTCTGTTCGACTTCTGTTTCCTTTTGGGACAGCCAGCGCCACAAACCCTGTCTGGCGGTTGATATTTGCCTGTTAAAATCTGACCTTTGGGCTTGTTTCAAAGACAAACTCTGCCATTTTAAGCGCATGTCCTATCCTGCCACCGGTCGCTCCCACCCTGCTGCTTTCGGGCCAGCCTTGCGCGTTGTGCTGGGGCCGACCAATACCGGCAAAACCCATTTGGCGCTGGAGCGCATGCTGGCCCATCAAAGCGGCATGATTGGCCTGCCCTTGCGGTTGCTGGCGCGCGAAGTTTATGACCGCTGTCTGGCCGGTGATTTTGGTCGTGTGCATCGGGCTGATCTGGCGCTGATTACCGGCGAAGAAAAAATCCTGCCGCCCAAAGCGCGCTATTTCATCTGCACCACTGAATCCATGCCGGTCAGCCGGGCGGTTGAATTTGTTGCCATTGATGAATGTCAATTGGCCGCCGACCCGGAGCGCGGTCATATTTTTACCGACCGGATTTTGCACGCGCGCGGCACGGCGGAAACAATTCTGCTTGGTGCGGCGACTATGGCCCCCATACTTGACCGCCTATTGCCGAAAGTGCAGGTGGAAACGCGCGAGCGCCTGTCGCAATTAAACTGGGCAGGCAGCCAGAAATTGTCGCGCCTGCCGCGACGCAGCGCGATTACCGCTTTTTCGGCTGAAAATGTTTATGCGATAGCCGAGATTATTCGCCAGCAACGCGGCGGGGCGGCTGTGGTGATGGGCGGCCTCAGCCCGCGCACCCGCAATGCGCAAGTCGCCATGTATCAATCCGGCGAGGTTGATTTTCTGGTGGCCACTGATGCGATTGGCATGGGGCTGAACATGGATGTTGACCATGTGGCCTTTGCCCAAAGGCGCAAATTTGACGGTCGCCGCCACCGCGAATTGACAGCCGCCGAGCTGGCCCAAATTGCCGGACGCGCCGGACGCCACAAAGCCAATGGCAGTTTCGGTGTGACCGGCGATCTTGACTTGTTTGACGAAGCCCTTGTCGAGCAAATTGAAACCCATCGCTTTGAGCCGGTGAAAGGGCTGATGTGGCGCAATCCGAATCTGGATTTTTCAAGCCTTGACGCGCTGCTGGCCAGCCTTGAGGCACCCGTGCCGCGCGAAGGGCTGTTGCGCGCACCGGTGGCCGATGATTTACAGGCGTTGCGGCTGTTGAGCCGCGACCCGGAAACCCGCGATTTGGCGCAGAATGAGGCGCAAATCCGCCTGCTTTGGGAAGTCGCACAAATCCCCGATTTCCGCAAAACCACAATGGGCGAGCACAGTGCGCTGATTGGCGAGATTTTCGGCTTTTTGAGCCGCCATGAAACCGCTATACCTGCCGATTGGCTGGCCGAGCGCATAAATCGCTGCGACCGCAGCGAAGGCGATTTGGATACGCTGTCCATGCGGCTGGCGCATATCCGGACATGGACATATATTGCCAATCGCAGCCAATGGGTCGCCGACCCGCAGCATTGGCAGGAAATGAGCCGCGCCGTTGAAGACCGGCTGTCCGATGCCCTGCACATGAAGCTGATGGGCAAATTTGTTGACCGCAAGGCGTCGGCTTTGATGCGCCGCCTGCAAGGAGTGGAAAAAGTGGAAGCCGATATTGAAGATAGCGGTGACATTATGGTGGCCGGTGAATATATGGGCAGGCTGACCGGCCTGCATGTGCAGCGCGACCCGCGCCTGAAAACCATTCCGGTCGGCCCGGCCCGGGCGGCGGTTGAAAAAGCGGTCGGCGAAGCCTTGCGATTGCGGGCAGGCAATATCACCTTTGCTGACGACACGGCTTTCACCCTCAATGATAATGGCGAGATTATCTGGCAACAGGCGACTATTGGGCGGCTGCGCCTTGCCGGAAATGACAGGCCGGGCGATGCGCTGGCCTATTTGCACCCGAAAATTGAGCTGCTGGCCGATGAAATTCTGACCGGCGAATTGCGCCAGCGCGCCGAGGCCCGCCTCACATTATGGCTGCGCGACCGCATGAAAACCGAATTGGCACCGCTTTTTGCCTTGCAGGAAAGCGACAGTATTGACGGGTTGGGGCGCGGTCTGGCGTTTCAATTGCTTGAAAATAAAGGCAGCCTGCCGCGCATGGAAATTGCCGATATGCTGAGCCGTATCGACCAGCCCATGCGCCGACAATTGCGCCGCCAAGGCATTCGCTTCGGGGCCTATAATGTGTTTATGCCTGCATTGCTGAAACCGGCTGCCGGGCGCTTGCTGGCCTTGCTGGCCAGTGCCGAAATGGAGCGCAATCTGGCTGCCGACCTGCAAGCCCTTCCGGCGGCGGGCCTGACCTCGGTCAAACGGGCGCAAGTGCCGAACCGGCTTTATCGCGCCGCCGGTTATTATCCGACCCGCAATCGCGCAATCCGGCTGGATATGCTGGAGCGCCTGGCCGATTTGATACGGCCATTATTGAATGGCGAGGCGGCGCAAGCGGAGGCAAAGCCGCAAGCGCCGGCGCAACCGGCCGAAAACACCGAAAAGGCAACGCCCGCGCCGTCAAATGAGGTAAGCGAAACGCCGCCAGCAGCGCCACAGACGGAAGCGGCGCCGGATGTCGGGATTGCAGCGGTGCCGGATGTGGCCGATGAAGCCCCTGCCCCTGCTGAGAAGCCGGTTGAAAAACCCCGCCGGATTCGCGGTTTTCAAATCAATGAGCAGATGATGTCAATCATGGGCTGCGGCGCCGATGATATGGCGGAAATCTTGTCAGCCTTGGGCTATCAATCCTTTCAGCCAAAGCAAGCCGACGCACCCATTGGTGAGACGGGTGAAGGTGAGACGGATGAAAATCGCGCGGTCAATGCGGAAATACAAGGCGCGGCAAATGGGGCCGAACAAGCCGAAGCACCGCCGCTTTACTGGCGTCCGCGCGCCCGTCATGCCGCAAAAAACAGCGGCAAAAACCGCGGCAAAAATAGCGAACATGCGCAAAAGCGCAGCGCCCGCAAATCGGCCCCGCAAGCGGGCGCTGATAATGGCAAGCCTGATAAAAACAGCCGCAACAAGCCTTCGCGTAAAAACACCAATGGCAAAAATCAAAATCGCAAACAGGCTGGCAGACCGGCAAGCAGACCGGCAATCGACCCCAACTCGCCTTTCGCCGTGCTGTCGCAATTGCAAAATAAAGGCAAGGAGTTGCAGGACGAATGAGCCGCGCGCCCGAAATGCCCGCCCCTGATACAAGCAATGCTGCCATGCGGATTGACAAATGGCTCTGGCATGCGCGGTTTTTCAAGACGCGCAGTCTGGCCACACAATTTACCGGTGCCGGTAATGTGCGGGTCAATGGTCAAAAACAGACCCGCGCCAGTGGTCGCTTGCGGGTGGGCGATGTGCTGAGTTTCGCCCTGCATGGCCATATTCGTATTATTGAAGTGGTGCAGCTTTCTGTGCGCCGCGGCCCGGCCAGTGAGGCGCAAAGCCTGTATTTTGACCGCGACCCGCCACAACCGGCCAAAAAGCGAGCGGCTGACGCGGCCAAGCCTGCCGCGCGCGAGGCCGGTAGCGGACGCCCGACCAAAAGACAGCGCCGCCAGCAAGATTCTTATCTCGCCAATTTACGCGACAGCTAGGCAAAACAGAGAAAACCGCTTTGCCACCCGCTTTGCCACCCGCTTTGCCGCCCTTTTGTCGCCCATTTTGCCGCATTTATAAATATAGTCAGATATTGTCAGACAGGGCGCATCGCGCTAGATAGACTGCATGCTCAAACGCCTTACCGATTTTTTTCAGCAAACCGAGACGCAAGGCGCGCTGCCGCAAAATGCCGATGCGCTGCATATTGCCGCCGCCGCTTTAATGGTGCGTGCCGCTCAGATTGATGGCGATATAGACGCCCATGAGCAAGCCCTCATCGAAAAGCTGATAGGCCCGCATTTTGGGCTGGACACAGATGAGGCGGAAACACTGTTAACCCAAGCCCATGAAGCGCTTGAGGCAGCCAATGATTTGTTTCAATTCACCCAGCAGATAAATGCCAGTTTCAGCATTGACCACAAGCTGCAATTGCTTGAAGTTTTGTGGCAGATTGTGCTTGCCGATGGTGTGGTTGACGATTATGAAGCCAATCTGATGCGCCGCGTCGCCGGCTTGGTCTATATTACGGACCAGCAGGCGGGAGCAGCGCGCAAACGCGCCATGGCCGCGCTCGGCCAGTCGGAAACTGACAGCTAATCGCCTTTGGCAAAACGAGGAAGCAAATGACCTATATCGTGACCGATGCCTGTATCAAATGCAAATATACCGATTGCGTGGAAGTCTGCCCGGTGGACTGCTTTTACGAAGGCGAGAATATGCTGGTCATTCACCCTGAAGAATGTATCGATTGCGGCGTTTGCGAGCCGGAATGTCCGGCCGAGGCGATTAAGGCAGATACTGAGCCGGGCTTGGAAAAATGGCTGGAACTGAACACAAAATTTGCCGATATTTGGCCGAATTTGACCATGAAAATCGACCCGCCTGCCAATGCTGATGATTTTGTCGGCAAGGAAAATAAATTCGAGGATTTCTTCTCAGAAGCGCCCGGCGAAGGCGATTGATGACACGTTAATTGCTGCGGTTTCGGCGAGTTCCGCCAAGCATTTGAACTTTCGGCATTTTTGTGATATATTCCACAGAATAGCGCAATCAAAGGCGGCATTTGGGGCCGCGACAGAAATGAGCGGAAATGCTGTCATGCGCATGGCGCAACGCATCCGCCGACAGGAGCTTATATAATGGCAACAGCCAAGAAAACGCCGGCTAAAACGGCCGCGAAGAAGCCCGCCACGCGGGCAAAAGCCGCTTCCGCATCCAAAACGGCAGCTAAAACGCCCGCCAAAAAGCCCGCCAAGACAACAAGCAAGGCGACAAGCAAGACGACAAGCAAGACGACAGGCAAACCAGCTGCAAAAGCGGCACCCAAAGCTGCCGCCAAAAAGCCAGCAGCCCAAAAGCCGGTAGCCAAGACAACCACTAAGACAACCACTAAGGCAGCCACTAAGGCACCGGCCAAAAAACCGGCCCCAAGCAAAGCAGCAGCCAAAAAACCGGTGACCAAAGAAACACCGGCCGCCACCAAAGCGGCTGAGCCGGTATCGCGCAAATCGGCGCTTGGCTATCGGGTGAACGAATTTATCGTCTATCCGGCGCATGGCGTGGGCCAAATCGTGGAGATTTCAAGCCAGGAAATCGCCGGTATGCAGTTGGAGCTGTTTGTCATTAATTTTGACAAGGAAAAAATGGTGTTGCGCGTGCCGCTCGACAAAGCCAAGCAAATCGGCATGCGTAAGCTGGCCGGTGACGAAACCCTTGAGGGCGCGATTAAAACCCTGCGCGGTCGGGCGCGGGTCAAGCGCACCATGTGGAGCCGTCGGGCGCAGGAATATGAGGCGAAAATCAATTCCGGCGACCTGATTGCCATTGCCGAAGTGGTGCGCGACTTGTTCCGTAATGAAAACCAGCCCGAACAATCCTATTCCGAGCGGCAATTATATGAGGCGGCGCTCGAGCGCATGGCGCGTGAAGTGGCGACCATTCGCAAAGTCACGGAAGATGAAGCGATTATCGAATTGGAAGCGATTTTGGCCCAAACCACGGGCGGTGCGCGGCGACGCAATGAGCCGGATGCGGCCTGATTGGGCTTGCGGTTTTTTTAACCATTCCAAAATAAGGTGAACCAGTCGCCTGCCTTTTGCGTATCTCATACAGGAGATACACAATGGCACATGCGGAAACCAACGAAACTCAACAGGCAACGCGGCAATTTATCAAGCGCGCCATGCGTTTGCCCATGCTTGAACTTGAGCATGAGCGCGAATTGGCACGGCTTTGGAAAGAACAGCGCGACGAACGCGCCATGCATGAGCTGACATCGGCGCATTTGCGACTGGTCGTCTCAATTGCAGCAAAATTCCGAAATTATGGCCTGCCCATGTCCGATTTGGTGCAGGAAGGCAATATCGGCCTGATGCAGGCAGCCGAGCGTTTTGACCCGGCGCGCGAAGTGCGCTTTTCAACCTATGCGGGTTGGTGGATACGCTCCTCCATTCAAGATTATGTGCTGCGCAATTGGTCAATTGTCCGCACCGGCACGACGGCAGCGCAAAAATCGCTGTTTTTCAACATGCGCCGCTTGCGCGCCCGCATAAATGATATTGGGGCCGGTATGACCCATGAAAGCCGTCAATATGTGGCGCGCGAATTGGGTGTGCGGATGGAAGATGTGGAATCAATGGAAGGGCGGCTCGAAGCCAATGACCGTTCGCTCAATGCGACTATTGCCGATGGCGCCAATGAAGGCACAGTGACCGAATGGCAAGATTTGCTGGTCGATGAGCGCGATTTGCCCGATGAGGAAGTCAGCGACCGGCTCGACAGTGTGCGCCGCCATAATTGGATAGCCACTGCTTTGCAAAAGCTGAATGAACGCGAATTAACCATTATTCGCGCCCGTCGCCTGAATGAAGAATTGGTGACTTTGGAAAGCCTTGGTCATCAGCTCGGCATTTCCAAAGAGCGTGTGCGCCAGATTGAGCATGAAGCACTCGGCAAGCTGAAAGGCGCGCTGATGGAATGCACGGGCGGCGACCCGCGCCGCGTCGGCTTGATTTAGCCGCGCTTACACCCTATTCGGCAATAATTTTAACCTTTTGTCCTGCCGCCAGCCGGTCGGTTTCCGATAGGCCGTTCAACGCCAGAAATAGCGGCTTTTTGCGTTGATTGACCTGCATGCGACCGATAAACCGGTCTATCGTGTCACCTGCCCGCACAGTTTGAACGCGCACTCTGAGCGGTTTTATCGCCGCCGCCTGCCCTTTTGACAGAAAGCTGATTGTGCGGCGCAAATTCTGCATGGTCAGCCCCGCATTGCCGCCCAAATTAACCGGCGCGTGAACGGCAAAGCGCAAAAACCGACCGCTGTCATGCGGGATAACCAAAAGCCGCATTTCATGGTCATTGCTGCGCAATATGGCCAGCATGGCCGCCCGCCCGCCAATTGACAGGGCGGTGCGGTCAATGACATTGCCGGTTTCAGCCGCCAAATCATCGACATATTGGCGCGCGCTTTCGCCATCCAGCCTTTTATCTGTATTGAAAATAATTTGAACGCCGTTTTCATGGCCAGCGGTCACCTTGTCGGGCGCATTGACCAGCCGAAAGCCTTTCGGCACCGCAAAAGACAGGCGCAGACCGGCATGGGCATATTGCCGCCCTTTAATGCGCCCCTGTTCAACATCCGTGCCGAACACCATGCCATTGATTGCTGCCAAATGCGCTTCTCGGCCCCGGCCAAGCGGCGTATTGGCCGGATTTTGGCTCAATCTGGCGCGCTCACGGGCGCGGGCAACCCGGTCTTGCGTATTGGGGTGGCTGGCAAACCAATCGACGCCGCCGCGCCCACCATTATCCGACATAAGCGTGCCATAGCGCCCCATTGCGCCGAGAAAATCAGCCCCCGCCATTGCGTCATATCCGGCGCGTGCCAGCGTATCCACGCCCAGCCGGTCGGCTTCATATTCCTGACCGCGACTGTAACCGGCGAGCAGCGCATTGCCGCCCAGATTGACCAAATCGCTGGTGACTTGGCGATTGATACCGGTCGCCGATTCCAGCAAACCGCCAAGCACTGCGCCAATTACCATTGTGCCAACTGCCGTCGTCTGCCGCCGCGCCCCGTGCCGCGCCGTTACATGGCCAATCTCATGGCCGATAACACCGGCCAGCTCTGCTTCATCATTGGCCAGTGCCAGCAAGCCGCGCGTGACATAAGTATAGCCGCCGGGCAAGGCAAAAGCATTGACCACCGGCGAGTCGAGCAATGTGATGCGATAGGTTTTTTCGGGCTTCTCGGATGCTTGGGCAATGCGCTGCATGACTTGTTCAACATAGGCCGTCAGCGCCGGTTCATCGTCATAAACACCGCCA
Organism: Parvibaculales bacterium; assembly: GCA_049597955.1. Taxonomy (GTDB): domain Bacteria; phylum Pseudomonadota; class Alphaproteobacteria; order RS24; family RS24; genus JAYPAN01. The sequence continues at coordinate 78,763 of JBMYND010000005.1, read as the reverse complement.
AATTCAGCGATTATTTTCTGGTGATTTTCTGCCCCGATACGCGCCTCATCGGCTTCGCTCATCAAGGTCGCATTGGGGCCACATGCGGCCAGCGACCCGGCCAGCATTGCCGCCAAAGCCAGACGTCGCCAAATAGCCGGAAACCCCACGCGCAAAAAACCTTTACCCATAATCTCAGTTTTCTCCCATTTCCTGCCAGATGGCCAGCAGCTTTTGCCAGAATGGCGCTTCTGCAAGCATTTTTGTCCGCGCCAGCACATCTGCTGCCTGCCGCTCTCTATCATCTTTGATGGACGCATCGGCACCCGCTGCCAGTAATTTTTCGTAAATCGCTATATTATGGTGTTGCGCCGCCAAATGCAGGGGCGTGCGCCCCCTATCATCAATCGCATCAAGCACCGCACCGGCTTCAAGCAAAATATCAACCAGCGCGACTTCCTTGTTGAAACCGGCAGCATAATGCAGCGCCGTCCAACCCTCTTGGTTTTTCTCCTCCAACCTGCTGCCGGCCTGCAATAAGGCTTGCACCCGCGCCTGCAAATCTTCGCCGCCGCCATAAATGGCCAGAAAATGCAGCGCCGTATTGCCGCGCTGGTCAGTCTTTGCCGGGTCAGCGCCATAGCCCAAAAGCAATTTCACACTGCGCGCCTCGCCAAAAGCCGCCACCCAATGCAAAGGTGTGACACCGCCTTCACCGCTGGCGGTAACTTGCCGATGCGGGTTTTGGGCCGCCGCCAATTGCGCTTCAATCGTCGCATAATCAGACTCACGCCATTGCGCCGACTGGCACCAAGCATCACAGCCAATCGTCAGAAAATTGCGCGCATCAGCGCAAGCGGTCACCGCCAATCCCTGCCATAAAGACAGCGCAACAAACAGCGTGCAAGCCTTTCGGGACATCTGTCTTCTTCCTCTTTGCCCTTCACCGACAGGCTAGCATAATGGCGACCAATGACAAGCTGGATTGACATTTGTTTCGCTCGGCGCAGTGCCATACTGCTTATGGTCATGATTCGTATCCGAAATGTGCTAGTGTCGACTCAAGTGATTCGCGAATCGATTCGCTAATCCGATTCGAACAGTCAGATATTGCGGGAGCATGGTGGTAAAAGCGTTTTTGAACAGACGGGCAATGCCGGTTTTGGCCCTGACCCTGTTATGCGGCCAGATGCTGGCAGCGCAAGCCTTTCCGCTTGGCGCGGCCGAACGCGCGGCCTATGCGGCCTTTCTTGGTGTGCCCGGCATGGCCGACAAGAAAAAAGGGGCGGGATTTAACGATGCTGTTTACGCATATTGTCTGGCGCAATTGCAGCGCGAATTGCCCGCCTATCAGGGCTTTGAACGCCGCTATATGCGCGATGCGCGGATGACTTCATGTTTTACCACAGCGGCCAATCCCGATTGGCTTGACCTGCTTGTTTTGCGCGCACCGCCCGGCCCGTTTGACGGCCATTTCCGCTCTCGATAGGCCCAAATTTGCCCTTGACCCCAATCGGTAAATGCCTGACTTTCAAGCGGTTAGACAGTTTTAGCGTGTGTTTGTCATGTTGCGTATCCCGACCGCATTAACAATCGCCAAATGGCGGGTTTTCGCCCTGCTGGTTTGCGCCTGGCTGCTGATTATTCCAACCGGCCCATTGCAGGCAGCAGAAATCAAACAAGCGCGCGGGCTGGTCAAGGCGCAGACACGGGCCATTATGGCCAGCGAGATTGCCGCCATTGTGACTGCCGTGCCAAAACGCACTGGCGACAGTTTCAAAAAAGGCGACACGCTGGTCTCTTTTGATTGCCGTATTTTCAAAAGCCAAATGGCCAAAGTGGCCGCCGATGCCAAAGCCGCCCGTGCCCGGCTGACCAATAGCCGCGATTTGGAAAAAATGCGCTCCATTGGCAAGCTTGATGTGACGCTGGCCGAGGCGGAAGTGGAAAAAACCCGCGCCGAGCTGGATATTGCCCGCCTCAATGTTGATCGCTGCACCATTAAAGCGCCATTTCCCGGCAAGGTGGTGGAATTGCTGGTCAACCGCCATGAAAGCGTCGATTTGCGCCGCAATTTGATTGAAATCGTTTCTTCCGAAACGCTGGAAGTGGAAGTGATTGTGCCGGGGCGCTGGTTGCCTGCAATACGCGCCGGACAACAAGTCACTATGCTGATTGATGAAACCGGCAAACGCGCCACAGTCACTATTGAAGCGGTGAGCGGCGCGATTGACCCGGTCAGCCAGACCACGGTTTTGCGCGGTGCCATTCAGGCCGCAGATGCGGCTGACTTGCTGCCCGGTATGAGCGGAGTGCTGACTTTTGAGTGAGGCTGCGCCCGCCAATGTTGAAAAATTACTGTCGCTGGAGCAGGCGATACGCGATGCGCCCACGCTGAATGAGCTGGGCTTTGCCATTTGCAATCGCACGCGCGCATTGGTCAGCCACCATCAGGCCGCCTTATGTGTCGGCGACAGTTTTGGCGCCATGCGGGTTACTGCCATGTCCGACATTCCGGTGGTTGAGCGCACTGCGCCCTTGGTGACATGGCTGGAACAGGCGGTGAAAAAGCTGGCGCCGGAAACCGGCCCAATGGCGATAAGCGCCGAAGATTTGCAGGAAGTGGAAAATCTGTCGCCACCCAATATGCTGCTCTTGCCCTTGCGCGCTGCCGGTAAAGGGCTGATGGGCGTGCTCATGGTCAGCCGCCCCGACCCGTTCAATGCCGCCGAAATGGAGACATTGACCCATTTGGCCGATGTTTATGGCCATGCGCTGGCCGCGTTTCACACAACCGGTCTTGGCCGTCGGCTGAAACAATTCATGACGCAAGGCCGACGCAAATGGGTGGTTGCCGCCGCCTTATTTGCATTGGCCTGGTTTCCGGTATCGCTAACGGCGCTGGCACCGGCTGAAACCCGCGCCTTGCAGCCCTATATTGTGACTGCCCCGATTGAGGGCGTGGTCGAGGAAATCGTCACTGACCCCAATGCGGGAGTGGCGGCGGGCGATGTGCTGGTGCGTCTGGTTGACCTTGACCTGCGCAACCGGCTTGAAGTGGCGCGCCGCGCCTTTCGTGTCGCCGAAGCCGAATTACTGCGCTCGCGGCAAATGGCGTTTTCCAATTCCGACAGCAAAGCGCGCATCGCCGAATTGCAGTCGCAGCTTGAAATGCGCCGCGCCGAAATCGCCTATGCTGAAGAGCAGCTTGGGCGCACCCAAATCACCGCTCCCATGGCCGGGCTGGCAATTGTTGCCGACAAGCGCAAATGGGCAGGCAGGCCGGTGCAGACCGGCGAAAAAATTATGGAAGTGGCGCGCGCCGATCAGGTCGAGATTGAAATTGCCCTGCCCGTGGCTGACGCGGTGACATTGAAACCGGGCAATCGGGTTGATGTGTTTTTGGATATTAATCCGCTGAAATCCTATCGCGCGGAAATCACCAAACTGCCCTATCAATCGCGCCTGTCACATAGCGGTGTCTTATCCTATATGGTGCGGGCAAAACTTCTGCCCGGCGCGACAATGCCGCGTATCGGCCTGCATGGCACGGCACGGGTTTATGGGCCGCGCACCACCTTATTTTACCTGCTGTTCCGGCGTCCCATTATGGCGACCCGACAAATGCTGGGTGTTTGACAGACAGGCATGAGTTGAGCCATGGAAATTCCGAGGATAAGGCAGGATTTGAGATTGCTGCCCGGCAATGGCAATGAGGCGGGTGAGCAGGGCTGGCTGCTTTATGACCCGCTGCGCCATCAGTATTTTTCATTGGGCCGCACCGGCGTCATCCTGCTTGACTTGTTTCGCAAAACCGGTTCGCTGGCGGCGCTGAAAGCGCAAATCCAGCAAGCCAAATTGGATATAAGCGATTACGACATTGAAAAATTCATTGCCTTTATGCGCGAGAATTTTCTGGTCGCCGGTCACGATAGCGGGCATGTGCATCAATTGGCCGAAAATCGGCAACGTCGCCAAACGCATTGGTTTATGTGGCTGGTGCATAATTATCTGTTCATCAAAATCCCTCTGCTGCGTCCCGACAAAGCCTTGACGCGTCTGTTGCCGATAATGGCCGTTTTCGCCGGGCGCGGCTTTCGACTGCTTGTTTACGGGCTGGGTCTGTATGGCTTGTTCAATCTGTTTTTCCAATGGGAAGCCTTTGGCAGCGCCTTCAGCTATTTTTTCAACCTGCAGGGCATGGCCTATTATGTGCTGGCCTTGGTCGGGGTGAAAATGGCACATGAATTGGGTCATGCGCTGGTTGCCAAATATCATGGCTTGCGCGTCAGTTCGATGGGTGTGGCTTTATTGGTGCTGTTTCCGGTGCTTTACACAGACAATACTGATGCGTGGCGGCTGGTTGATGCGCGCAAAAAATTACAAATCGTGCTGGCCGGTATTTTGGTGGAATTGCATATCGCCCTTTTGGCGCTGTTTGCCTGGGGCGTGCTGGATGACGGGCCATTGCGCAGTGTCGCTTATTTTCTGACCACGGCCAGCATTGTCGGCTCGCTTTTGGTCAATCTCAATCCGTTTATGCGGTTTGACGGTTATTATGCGCTGGCTGATTATCTTGGCATGCAAAATCTTCAGCCGCGCGCTTTTGCGCTGGCACGCTGGCAGATGCGCCAATGGCTGTTTGGTCTGGCCGAGCCGGTGCCGGAACCATTTGACCGGCAGCGCCATTATTTTCTGGTCTTTTACAGCTTCGCCACATGGGCTTACCGGTTTTTCCTGTTTATCGGTATTGCTTTGCTGGTCTATTTTTTCGCCTTCAAACTTTTGGGGCTGTTTCTTTTCATTGTTGAAATTGCCTGGTTTATTTTGCGCCCCATCATCAATGAAATGCGCCAATGGTGGCAGCGGCGCGCCCTGTTTTCGATAAACCGGCAAACGCTGCGCACGCTGTTATTGCTGGTTTTATTGAGCGGTGCTTTGGGCCTGCCTTGGCGCAGCGGGTTTTCAGTGCCCGCTGTCTTGGAGGCCGAACAGCAAATGCAGGTGTTTTTGCCGGAACCGGCTTGGATTGAGACCGTGCATGTGACAGATGGGGCGCATGTTGCGCCCGGCACAATTTTACTGACCGCGCGCAGCGCAACCCTGACCCATGCCATTGAGAGCGAACAACGCGAAATCCGCCTGCTGCAAGCCTATGTTCGGCGCCATGCCGCATCACGCGATAATTTACGCGACAAGCTGGTGCGTGAAGAAGAACTTGCCGCCGGTGAAAGCCGATTGCGCGGTCTGGTGGCGCGGCGTGACCGCCTGACTGTGCGCGCCGCCATTGCCGGGCGCGTCAGCCTGTCCAGCGAATTGCAGGCCGGGCGCTGGCACCGCGCCGATGAGCAGCTTGCTTTCATTTACAGCGACACGGCAAAGCGCATCACCGCCTATATTGAGGAAGGCCAGGTTGAAAAACTCGCTCCCGAAGCCAATGGCGTTTTTCTGGCCGATAATGGGCTGCACCCGGCTTTGCCCGCGCGCCTGCAAATATTGGATGAAACGGCGGTGACAAATCTGGTTCACCGCGCCATGGCCTCACCGCATGGCGGCCCGATTGCAACCCGCGAAGAGCCCGACGCACCGGAAATCTGGCGACCGGAAACAGCCCTTTACAAAACGGTCTTTGCGCCCACAAGCTCTGCCGAGACCGGTGATATTGGCCATGATATTGTCGGCAAGCTGCATGTGCGCACCGCGCCCTATTCGCCCCTGTCGCAATTATGGAAACAGCTTTCCGCCCTGTTCATCCGCGAAAGCGGTTTTTGATTTACCGGTTTTCGCGGTTTAATCGCGGGTGACAAAAGCGTCGGTAATGCCCGCCGCGCGCACTTTTTCCAGAACCGCTTGCACTTCAGCATTGTTAAATGCCGGAATGATAATCCGGTAAAGCGGCGGATTGCGTTTCTTGGTTTTGCGAACAAAGGCTTTCAGCCCAGTAATGCGGGCGCTGGAATCGGCAAATGATTTGGCGTCTTCATATTTGGTGAAAGCGCGTATCTGCACAAAGCGTGAGGCTGTGCCGCTGCGGGCTTTGGGCTTTTCGGCTCTGGGCTTTTCGGCTTTGGGCTGGGCGGCTCTGGACTGGGCGGCTCTGGGCTGGGCGGCTGGCGCTTTGGCGCGGGATGAAGCAGGCCGCGATGACAGCGATGTTGTCGGCTTAATGGCTGGCGGCACAGCCGAGACCGGCTGGCGCGCAAAGCCGGTTTTGGGCACTTCAAGGATAAACGAATCCGATACGCGCAAATTGGCATATTGGGCAATCACCCGAATGGGAACATTGCCGGCATCTTGCGGCGGTGTGCCGAAAAACTTGCGCGCCGAAGCATCAAATTTCAGCCAGTTCGGCAATGATGTGCCGTCTTGACGGGTCGCGTAATAGCGCAGATTTGTGCCGGCGGAGAATGTCCGCTCATTAAACACAAACCCGTCCGGCCCAAGCTTTGGCGATTGGGTCTGTATCGGCGTAATGACATCCTGGTCGCCGCCAACCACTCGGGTATATTTACGCATCCAGTTTTGCAGATTATTTTCAATCGCTCGCGTCAGCTCATCAACCGAGCGCGTATTGATATTATCCGGCACAATATCCAAACCGATAGAGGCATAAATCGCCCCATAGCTGTTTTGCAATTCGGCAAAGGCAATATCGCGGCGCATATTGGCCAGCAACAGGCTGGCTTCCTGACGAATGACTTCCAATTCGCCAAATTTGGCAACGCGCTGGGCGTCGCGGGTCTGGCGTGTCAAACGCTGCGAGACGTCCAAAAAGCGTTCAGAGGTTTCATATTCGCGCCGCGCTTGGGCGAAATTCATATTGGCAATATGCACTTGCGACAGCACCGCCATAGAAAGTGCAAGCCGCTGCGCTTCGGCCAATGATATGCGCGCTTCGGCTACACGCCGCGCCGCCGCTGCCGAAAATACGGAGAACAGATTCCAATTCATTTGGGCGGCCAATTCGGCAGAGTCGTTATATTTCAGATAGTCGCTGTCATCATAATTGAAATTGGCGTTCAGCGTGATGCCGGGCAACATGGACAAAATAGATGCGCGCACTTCGCGCCGCGACAGGCGCTGCTGATATTGCGCTTCCATCAATTCCGGCCGGTTAATCAGCGCCGAACGCTCCATCAGCGCCATATTCATGGCAATTTCCGGAATGATATAATCAAATTTGGCCAGACGATAATCCTGCCCCGGCAAAAGCCCCATAAGCTGACCCAATTCCAGCTTGGCAGTCATCAGCACACGTTGTTGCGTATGCAATGTGCGGCGAATTTCGAGCAATTCTTTTTGATAGAGCAGCGCATCGGTCGGCGAAGACAGCCGACGCCGCTCAATTTGGCGGCTATCCTCAAGCGCCCTGTCCACACGGCGCAGCAAAGGCGCCAATTCACTGAGCAGGTTTTGCGCCGCAATCGCTTTGAAATAAGCGGCGCGCACTTCGCGGCTGATATTGTGCGCCACTTTGCGTTGCCGCTCCAGAGCCACCATGCGCCGGTCGGCATTTTGCCCGGCCCGCACATAGGACAGGCCAAAATCCAGCAGGTTCCAACTCAATTCGGCCCCTGCCGTTGCGCGCTGTTTGTCTTGCGACACTGAATAAACCGGCTGGTCGGGCAGCGGGTCAGGTTCGTCGCCGTTAAATGTCGTGCTGATGGAAGCCGCATATTTGTCACGCATGCTGTAACCGGCACGCACCGCCAAGGCTGGCAGCAAATCCATATTGGCAAGGTCAAGCTGTCGCTGGCTCAATGCCGCTTCCATGGCGGCCAGCTTATGCTCGCGGTTGAATAATATAGCGCGCGCAATCGCTTCATATAAATCGACCGGCCTTTGCAGGGGTTCCGGGGTCGAACTAATCGCGACAAAATCTGAATTGGCCTGCGTCTTGATTTCCTGCAAGGAAAGTGGTTGCGGTTTCTGTCCACATGATGCCAGAACAAACCCACATAAACTGACCAACACAAACCGGCGCATCAGGCCCTTCCCCATGCGAACTATGAAACTGTTTCATTTTAACGCCTGATTCGCCGGAAGTCATTTATTAGAAACGATTTTTTATTTTTTTTTGCGCGCGTTTTGTGGCATATCTGCCTGTGTAAGGGAGTGTGTCATGGAAACGAATATTCGGGAATTGCCGCTTCAGGAACGTTCTCGACAGCGCGTTGAAATGGTCGTTGAAGCAACAAAAATTGTTTTGGTTGAAAAAGGGTATAGCGATTTGACCCTGGCGGCTGTGTGCGAACAGGCCGATGTCAAGCAGACATCCATATATCGCTATTGGCCCAATAAACAGGCGCTTTTGTCAACCATGGCGCAACAGTTTGAGGAAGATTATGCCGTCCTGTCGGCTATCCTTACGCAAAAAGCAAGCGAGGTTCCCTGGCAGGAATTATTCCGCGAAAATATTGATATGTTGCAAACCTATCTGGATGCCAATCCTTGGTTTCCCGAAGCGCAACACGCCATTAAGACAGAAAAAACGCTCACTTCGCGTTATCGTGACATGCTGTCTTATTTCACCGTTCAATATACCCATATATTGCGCCGCGCAGGTCTCAATGCGCCGCCGGAAAATGAGGCTGCCATGGCGCGCATGGTCGTTTTGACCTTGGATATGTTTTTGATGGAATTGGGGCGCAATAATGACAATAAAATGCATATTGCCGAGGCAAAAAGCGAAACGCTGAACCTTGTCATCCGCTATCTTGAGCCATTTATGACCTCATAAAGCGGCGGTTCAATGTCTTCAGCCCCTATCTGGGAGTGAGGGCAAAGCTTGGGCTGTCGGGATTAAGCATCGTGGCGTCCGGGCCGACAAAGCCACGCCTGTCATAAAGGCGTTGCGCCGCCAGCAGGCTGTGGGTTTGCGGCCCGCCATGACCGGCCAGCGGATAGGGCGTCAGCGATATAATGGGCGCCATGCGCACATTGGGATGATTATCTGCGGCACATGTTCCGGCATTGCCTGTGCAGGTTTGACTAATCGCCGCCAGCGCCGTGTCCTGACTGTCAAAATGGCACATGGCGCCGCCCATGGCGCTGCCCGGCGACAGGCAACCCGTATCAAAACCAAGACCGTTCATCTGTGTGCGCCACGAACCGCTGGCCGCCGTGCCGCCGGTAGCGGAAAAATCAGTAAACACACCGCTGGCGGTAATATCGGCCTGCCGGTCAGCATAATCAATCATGACCGCCAGATTGGCGCGCGCCGTGCCGGTCTCGCCTGCAATGTCCTGAACACCGGCAAAATTGCCCTGACCCGTGGTGAACCGGTCATAAAAGGCAGCGAAATCGGGCTGGTAACCGGCCAAGGAATAATGCCGCCCCTCAATCAACGGGGTTTGCGTGTCCAGTGAGGCCAGAAAAGCCTGGCAATTATCGCTGGCGCAATCCGACGCCACGGCCAGCCGCACATAGCGGTCATAGGCATTGTCACCTTCGCCAATTGCATAATGCAGGGTGATGTCACCCGGCAGACCGGGTGTGCCGGTGCCGACCACATTGCCGTCTGCATTATTGGTAATCGTAATCCAGTCCGGCAAATCTTGCTGGTTGACCAGCGTGCCGCTCTCAACAAGATTGACTTGCGCATTGGCCTGCACATCCACACGGCGGCTGATAATTTTGCTCTGTGCCGAACCGGCTGTGCCGGAAATGGTGAAATTATGAGTGATGCGCTTTTCGACCCCATCTGCGCCAGTGACGCCAATCCGCAATTCATAAGCCTCGGCTTGGGGCGTTTGGCCACCGACCATTAACAGCCGGTCGCCGGCAATGCGGAACAAACCTTCACCGCCTGATATCAGCCGGTAAGTTGCCGCGCCCTCTGCTTCCTCGCGCAGGCTGATTTTGGCGATTTCGACATCCCGCAAACTGTCATTCGGTGCCAAACCGGCCAGAAGATTGGCACAAAATTGCCCCATATCATGGCCAAGTGCTTCAATGCCGAAACTGCCGGAGCCATCGGAAGCGCAGCCATAACGGGCAATATACAAAGCGCCGCTGTCAAAACCCAAAGCCGCCACATGCGGATTGGTGTCGCTGGTTTGCAAAAGCGCCTCGGCATTGCTCAGATTGGAAAAACTGAACAGCGGAAACCCGTCAGCATGGGTATGGGTGATATTCTGCACATCTGCCGTTAAGGCATTATCCGCCGCAGCGGGAGCCAGGCTCACCATTTGCGCCGTTTGGCCATTGGCCGAATAGGACGCGCCATTTTGAAAAATATCCAAATGCGCGCCAACCGACGCCGCCTGCGCCGCGCCCGGTTGCGCCAATGCCAAAACCCGCCCGCCATTGCCGGTGAAATTGGCCAGCACTGTTTGTTCGTCAGCACTCAGCGTGCCATTGAGGAAATAGGCGCTGCCCGATAAATTGCCTATCGCCAAAATACCATCATAATCATCAAGGTTGACCGCCCCATGCACCAAATCGCCATTGCTGTCAGCGACATTGCCGCTTAGCCGATAAACAAAGGGCAGAGAGTCAAATTGCGGCAAATTGCCGGTTTCAGTGGCGGTGCTGTTGGGAAATTTCTCACGCAACAGCTTGCGCAATACGGCAAAATAGGCCGGGCTGGCCGCCATATTATTCCACTGGCTGCCATAGCGGACGAGGATTTTACTGTCGGAGGCAAAAAATGGATTGGCCGGAATGACCCCATTGGAAAAAGTAACCAGCTCGCTTTCGACAATAGCGCCGGCCTGCTCAGTCTGGTTATTCTCGTTCAAATCCGACGCCAATTGCGCCAAATCCACTTGTGGCTGATTATTCGGGCTGCGGCTTGGCTGGGTGACAATAATATTGACAATCTGGTTGAGACTGCCGCTTGCGTCAGGGGCTGCGCCCATGCCGCTCAGTGCTTCGTCAAATTGCGAGACATTGTCAGAGGCGGCGCTGTCAGTCTGTGTATTTGCCCCTGTATTTGCATCTGCACTTGCCGTGCCATTGCTCTCCCCGTCATTCTCCCCGTCACTGGCGCTATCCTCATTGCTCTCGGCATTGTCATTATTATTGCTTTGTGACTGCTCGGAGGTGCCATCATTATCCGCATCATCATCCTGCCCGCCGCCATTGGCTGAAGCCACATCATCCTCGGACGCTGCCATCATCATATTAAGATCTTGCGGCGGCACAAAACGCGGCACACCCAGCGTGCCTTCAACCCCGATTTCAATGCCCCAGCCGGGCCGCGCAATTGTCACTGTGCCAGCAGGCGATGAAATTTCCATTTCACCCGACAGCAAAACCAGACGACTGCCCATCGCGCTGTGACGCGCCAGAATTTCCGTGCCACGAATACCTATGGAGGCTTTTCCCACTTTCAGCGAAACCTTATCGCCAGCTTGTTTGGCAATTTTACCCGACACAAACCGCATGCTGCCGCCGACCAGACGCGCGGTTAATGAGCCGTCACCGGCGCCCGGGTCATAAACAAATTCGTCAAACACAACCGAACTGCCCGGCCCCATTGAAAACACGCTTTCATCTTGCAACAAAACTTGCGCCTTTGTGCGCGTGCCGGTTCGCACTTCATCATTCAAAAACACATCATCCCCGGCTGCCAAGTCGCGCCCTATCGGACGATTATTGCGCAAATAGCTCGCCGACATGGGGCCGGTGGAGACGGCGACAATGCCCGAAAGCGGGCGCGCCTCGGTTTTGTGTGTCGCCGCACCGGTGACAAGCAGGATACAGGCGGTCAGCATTGCCAGACAGGCAGTGCGATGGCGGGGCTTGGCGGATGTGACAGGCAATTGAAACATAGCGGCGCTCCTAAAATGCTTTGCGGAAGCCGAGCTTGGCTTCGCTTACCGTGCGGGTGAAATTGGGCAGATTGGATGTGCTGTCGGTTGACATGACCGACAAAAATACCGTCACCGGGCCGACAAAACCGGGCCTTATCGTGCGCCCGAAATAGGCGCTTATCCGCTCAAGGTCATCTTCGCGCACCAACGCACTGACAAATGGGTCAGCCGCGTCATAATCGGCCGCGAATTGGTCGGCGGAGAATTGGATTTGACCATTATCCGACATGAAAGAAAGCGACAGGCCGGTATTGGTCGTCGCGGTGGAAAAATAATCAGCTTTGGCGTCAACGAGCTCATAACCGCCATGCAAGCCAAACGTTGCGGCCATGCCAAACAGGCGGAATTTGTAACCGGCACCGAAAGCCAGCCGCATGCTGCTGCTGTCGCGTTGGCTGGCAATCGCCATACCGGCCCCCGCCTGATAGCGCAAAACCCCGGCCGTGAAATTACCATTGATTTCAAGCCGACTGCCAATGGCCCGACTGGCGCCAAAAACCAGCCTTGCGCCGTTGCTATAGTCAACATTATTGACTTGTGTTGTGTAGCCGGTCAGCCCGACCGACAAGGCGGTGCGTCCGGCGCGCAAATAGCTGAGCGTGCCGAATGTGCTGTTCGAATTCAGCTCCTCCAACTCAGCGAATTGCCGCCCGGCAACGCCAAAATTAACCAAAAAACTCTGGCTGACATAGCTTTGCGGTGTATAGGTAAAGCCAATAAGCAAATCATAATCGGTAAAACCTTCCGACACTTCCAGCGTTGTATTGTCGAAAGACCGGTCGAGATAGAGGATTTGGCTGGCCGAAGGCGCGCCCAATGCATTGTCGCTGCTGCCACCGGCAATGGCAAGGCTGGTCTGGAAGTCCAATCTTTTTTCGCTCTGGTCGAGCTGACGCAAAATGCTGCGGGCACGCGCGCGCATATCGGCCGGTGTCGTCGGGTCGGCAATCAGCTCATTCAGCGCCAGCCTTGCATCGCTTTTATTGCCCAAGCGCAATTGCACCTCGGCATAAAGCACGCGGGCCAGCTTGCTCTCCGGGTCAACCAGAAGAACGCGCTGCAATGTCGCCGCCGCACCGGTATAATTGCCTTCGGCAAGCTGGCTTTGCAAATAAGCCAGATTGGTTTGGATATTGGCCGGATTGCGAAATAATTCAGCGCGCAATGCCTCCATATCCTGCTGTGCCTTGGACGGATTTGGCAATAATGTGAAAGTCGCGCCCAATAAAGCAACCGCAAGGGCTTTTGCCCGCGCATATTGAAAAAGCCGCATAGGCCCAAATGCCTGCCCCAATGTCATAGATTTGCGCCAGCCCCTCTTATATTGCATGGCGACCCGGCTAAGCTAACGGGTCTGTCTTGACGATAACCGGCGCAAGGCTGCCGACTTTATTGGTCGCGCCGGTTCGGTCATCAACATTTTCTGTCACCGCCGCTTCCAGCCAAAACATGATAAGCAGGGCCGAGCCGGAAAATGACAGAAACCAGAACACCCGCTCGCCCCAGATACGGCGCCGATTGGGTCTGCGTCTGAACATATATTTATCCCGCCTCATGACACTGGCTCCTGCCGGTTGCGGCGCAGATGGCGACAGGGCAAAACAGCGAAAATAACGGGCAAGCCATTCATGGACATACGCTTCCCTCATCTTGCGGACGCGGGCATACCCATTCGGGCAAATGCCGGCCAATCAAAATATTGCCGTTATCATCCCACCGCAAATCCTCTTCTACTTCGGCTTCATATTTGGTGGTATCGGCAGACCCGTCGCTTTCTTCGAAAATATGCAAGTCGCACCCGTCCGGATTGATGCAAGTGCAGCGATGGACATAAAATTCCGTTGACCTGACGGGGCTGCACGCATTGGCGCATTGCAGACCCAATTGCCCGCCCTTGAGCGCGGCCACATTCAATGGCGACTGGCGCGCCTCAGCAATGCCGGTTTTGAACAAAACCGTGCCGGTGGCCGAAGAGGCACTCGCCCATTCCGCCTCTTTATGCAGGCTCACCGCATAGGGGATTGTGTCGTCAAATGCATTGGTATGGGTTTCATTGAGAGTGGTCACCGCCGCTGCAATATATTCAATGCAATCGCTTTCGGCTTCAATGATTTGGTCGCGGTCAGTCGCCAGCGCGGTGCGCCCATCGCCCATTTCCTCTGAAATGACCACCACATCATGCTGAAAAGCGCGGTCAACCCGATTGGCATTGGTCAGGGAAACTTCTTTTTTGGTCTCATCAATATAGGCTTGATAGCCAATGACTCCGACAGCCGCCAAAATGCCGATAATGGCGATTGTCACCAATAATTCGACAAGGGAGAAACCAAACGCAGACATTGTTACGAACTCAATAGGGAAACCCGTTGAAAATACGAGATTTATTAAAAAGACAAGCCTTTTCAATGTCAAACATAAAAGTGAAAGCGCATCATTTATAGCCCTGCCGAGGGCAATGGGGCACGGGCCTGTCCGCAACAAACGCGCGACAAATTCGGGTCAAATTCGGCTCAAATTCGGCTCAGAGGTTTTTGCCGATAGGTGACTATGCTATAATCCCGCCCGGCGGTCCCGTAGCTCAGTCGGATAGAGCACCGGATTCCTAATCCGGGGGTCGCAGGTTCGAATCCTGCCGGGATCACCAAATTGCTGAAACCAGCCGGTCAGAAGCGATAAATCGTGCCAAGGCTGAAGCGGCTGGTATCCGTGCCATCCATTTTGCCTTCGACATATTCCACCCGAAACGCCGAATTATAGCTCATATCAAAATCGGCCCCGATGCCGAGCAGCAAGCCTTCGCTCTTTTTCTTATAGGGCGATACATCATCGGCAATCCGTCCGCTGACCCGACCAATGCCAACCCGCACAAATGGCACAAAAACCTCGCCCGGCGAACGAAACAAAGCCGACAGGCCAATCACTTCCGCCCGCGTTGTCTGGCTGTTGACTTTCACATCGGCGATTGAGGTATAGGTAAACTCAATGCCGATACGCGGGTCATATTGCCCCGCCGCAATCAGCGTAAAGCCCTGACTGTCAATGTCATTGGGCGAATCTTTCATATCCATCAAACCGCCGCTCAGCCCAACATAGTTTTGCGCCCATGCCGATGCCGGCATTGCGATCGCCAAAACCAGAAATGCAAAAACCGGAACGATGAACTTTAATCTTGACCTGTTCATTGTCAATCTCCTGAGCCAATCTCCTGAGCCAATCTCCTGAGCCAATCTCCTGAAAGCGCACATGTGGATATAGTGAGGTGATTTGTCGCTTTTCCAAACCCTAAAATAGGCTTTTGGCGGTAAAATTTGCGTAAAGCCGCCACCGCCCTATATTGGCTGACCATGACAAAGACAGCAGACAAGACAGAAAATCGCGGGCATTTACTGGCCTGCTATGATGATTTGCAAGGCAGTTGCGATTATGGCTGGGCCATGCTCGAACGCGGCGCGGCCGACCGGCGCAGCGCCTTTCACACACCGACAGTGGCAACAATCGGCTTGGCGGGCCGCCCGCGCTTGCGCACGGTTGTTTTGCGCGCTTGCGACACAGCCAATCGCAGCCTGCGCTTTCATACAGATGCGCGCTCCGACAAAATCGCCGAATTACAGGCCAATCCGCAAGCCGCCATGCATTTTTACGATGCCGGTGCCAAAATCCAATTGCGGCTTGATGTGCGCCTCGCCATGCTGACCGGCGCGGCGCGCGACGATGCTTGGGCCAAAACCCGCCCGATGAGCCGCGAATGTTATCAGGTCACAACAGCACCGGGCAGCGCAATAGAAGCGCCGGAACAAGTGGTGTTTGACGCGGCCGCAACCGATGATGGCGCGGTTCATTTTGTGCCGGTCGCCGCCCATGTGGAAGCGATGGAATGGCTGTATTTGGCGGCACGCGGCCACCGCCGCGCGCGGTTTGACTTTACCGCCAACCCACCCGCCGCAAGCTGGCTGGTGCCTTAAAACATCGCTCCAAGCCAAAACCTCAATCCATGCGACTTCTTGGCACTTGGCAGGCGGCAGGCCCGCGCCTATTTTACAAAAAACCAGAACGGAGAGAGCCATGCGCGCAATATCACTTAAATCTGCCCCGCGAAAAACCCTGCCGGTTTTTGCCTGTCTGGCAATTTTGGTCACCACCCATGCCAGTGCCGAACCCTATCCGCAGGGCGACCCGGCAAAAGGTGCCAAAGTGTATAAAAAATGCGTCGCCTGTCACATGGTCGGCGAAGGCGCGAAAAACCGCGTCGGCCCGCAATTAAACGATATGTTCGCGCGCGGCATTGGCGCATTGGAAGATTATAAATACTCCAAAGGCATGATGGCCTATGCCGCCGAAGCCAAAGTCTGGACGGAAGTAAATCTCGACGCCTATTTGGAAAGCCCACGCAAGCTGGTCAAGGGTGGGCGCATGTCATTTGCCGGCTTACGCAAAGCCAAAGACCGGCACAATGTCATTGCTTATTTGAAGCAGGAAACCCAATAGGCTATTTCACGCGCTCCAAAATGGTCAAATAATTGGCCACTGCCGCACCGCCCATATTGAAAATACCGGCCAGCTTGGCGTCTTTCACCTGCATGTCATCCGCATCATTCATCAACTGACGCGCCGCCATCACATGCATGGACACACCGGTCGCACCGACCGGATGCCCTTTGGCCTTTAACCCGCCCGACGGATTGACCGGCAAGGCGCCGTCTTTATACACTGTGCCTTCAGCCAGCGCATCGGCGCCGCGACCGGCTTCGGCCAACCCCATCGCCTCATATTGAATCAGCTCGGCAATGGTAAAACAGTCATGCGTCTCAACCAGGCTCAAATCCGCCAGTTCAATGCCCGCCATATCCAGACCATCGCGCCAGGCACGCGCCGGGCCTTCAAAGGCAGTGACATCGCGGCGGCTCATTGGCAGAAAATCATTGGCCTGGGCGCGGGCGCGCAGCGCAATCGCCTTGTCATGGCTTTGCGCGGTCTCCGCATCGCACAGCACAATCGCCGCTGCCCCGTCAGAAATCATTGAACAATCTGTGCGTTTGAGCGGCCCGGCAACAATCGGGTTTTTCTCCGACTCGGCGCGGCAAAATTCATAGCCGAAATCCTTTTGCATATGCGCCAGCGGATTGACCGAGCCGTTTTTGTGATTTTTGGCGGCAATTTTGGCCAGCGCATCGCTTTGGTCGCCATATTTCTGGAAATATTTATTGGCGACAACGCCGAAAATACCGGGGAAAGTCAGCCCTTCATCGCCTTCTTCCGGCATATAGCTGGCGCGCGACAGGCAGCGCCCGACATCGGCACTCGACAAATGCGTCATTTTTTCCACACCAATCGCCAGCACACGCCGCGCCCGACCGGCCTCAATCAAATTGGCCGCCTGAAACACCGCCGCCGAGCCGGAGCCGCAAGCATTTTCAACCCGTGTGGACGGGGTAAAACGAAACGCCTCATTGACCTGCAAAGCCAGCGAAGAAATAAAATCCTGCTCCGACATGCCGGCATTGAAAGTGGCGACATAAATCGCGTCAATCTCATGGGCTTCAAGCCCGGCATCGGCCAGCGCCTCATTGGCTGCCGCAACCAGCAAATCTTCAAGCCCCTGCTCTTCGAGTTTTCCGAATTTGGTGTGACCCCAGCCGACAATGGCGACCGATTCAGCTTTCGACATGATTTTCTCCCCTTAAACTGTGCTGTCTTTTATCAACCATTGGCGCGGCATCCTGTCAAGCATGTGTCAGCTCGTCGGGAGACCCAAAAACCGGCATATTTCAGGCTGCAAAACCGCCTCTATGCCCTGGCCAATATCATGGCCCATGCCCGGCACGGGCAGATATTGGGCATTTGGCACCAGCGCGGCGATTTCCTCACCGCAAACCGGCGGTATCAGCGCATCTTCCAGCCCATGCACCACCAGAAACGGCATATCCACCTGTTGCAGCCGCTCAACCCGACTGCCATCCGACATGGAGGCCGCAATCTGGCGGACAATGCCGGCCGGATAATAGCGCGGCGCACATAAGGCTGCCACGCGCTGCATTTCCGCTTCCGGCGTCGGATAAGCAGGGCTCATATTTTCCTTGTAATTGCCGACAAGATGGGCGGTCACGGCTTCAATATCTTCAACATCAGGCGGCGCGACATCGGCGGCGCGCGGCATTGGCATATCGCGATTGCCCGAGGCCGACATGACGCACACAATATGCTCAAACCGCGTCCGGTGCGAAAATGCCAAATGCTGCACCACCATGCCGCCCAAAGACATGCCGAAAACATTGGCCTTTTCAATCCCCAGCCCATCCATCAGGCCGACCACATCATTGGCCATATCATCCAGCCCATAAGGCACCGGAAATGAACTGCCGGCGCGCAAACCCGCCGCCAAGGCTGATAAATCCGGCACACCGGCAGCGTCCAGTTTTTCGCTCTGCCCAATATCGCGATTGTCGAAAATCACCACATCCATGCCGGCATGGCGGAAACTGTCGATAAAGGCTTGCGGCCATTGAACCATTTGCGAACCAAGCCCGCGCACCAGAATAAGCGGCACGCAGCGTTGCGGCGCGCGCGCCGGAAAAATCTCATAAGCGAGTTGCAAACCATTTGCCTGAATATGCGCCATTATGCGCCCTCCCCGTTTCACCGCACCACAGTTTAATCCATGCGCTTTAATCGGCCCGCTTTAATCCATCTGACAATCAGTCTATACTCCTTGCCATTGTGACGACAACCACCTATTGGCAGTCGGCTGAAGGACAGGCCCGTGGAGCCAATTGCCAACGGATAATTGTGACATTTCATGAAACGCATTTTTTCGGCTCTTGAAGATACGCCTTATGATGTGGCGATTATTGGCGGCGGCGCGACCGGTGCGGCGATTGCGCTGGATTGCGCCCTGCGCGGGTTGAAAACGGCGCTGGTGGAAAAGAGCGATTTCTCGGCTGCCACCTCGGCTGCCTCGTCAAAACTCATGCATGGCGGCTTGCGCTATCTGGCCAATGGCGAGATTGGCCTGGTTCGTGAAGGCTTGCGCGAAAGGGGCATTTGGCAGCGCATCGCCAAACATTTGGTGCGCCCCTTGCCTTTTGTTTTGCCGACCTATCAGCCTTTTATGCAGAGCCGCAATGCCATGCGGCTTGGCCTGACCGCCTATGACTGGTTGGCTGTGGGCCGCAATTTCGGGGCTGACAGCATGCAGCGCATGCCCGGCCATCGCGCGATTAACACCGCACAGACAATGGGCTTGATGCCGGGGCTGGACAGGGATGGCATTAACGGGCCAATGACCGGCGGCATGATTTATCACGACGCGCAAATGCTGTCGCCGGAGCGCCTTTGTCTGGCCATGATACGCAGCGCCGTCAATGCCGGTGCGGTGGCGGTCAATTATGCATCGGCGCAGGATTTCACAATAACCGACAATAAAATCGACGCGGTCACAGTCAAAGACATGACCAATGGCAAAAAGGCACGGCTGCGCGCCAGTGTCTTTGTCAATGCCGCCGGGCCTTGGGCCGATGGGCTGATGCAGCAGGCGACTGACGCGCCGCCGCCCAAAAAACTGGTGCGCTCCAAAGGTATTCATTTCATCACCCGCGACATTACCCGTGGCACGGCGCTGGCCATGCCGGTGGATGGCGAACATTTATTTGTTCTGCCCTGGCAGGGCATGAGCCTGTTTGCCACTACTGACACAGCCTATCCCGGCGACCCTGACAAAGTGGCGGTGGGTGATGACGATATTGCCGCGCTGCTCGGCAAGGCGCAAAAAGCACTGCCGCGCCTTGGCCTGACCCGCAAGGATATTGTCTATGCCTATGCCGGCCTGCGCCCGCTGGTCGCTGACCCGGCCGACAATAAGCCGGATGGCGCGGAGACAGCCACTTACGGGTTAAGTCGCGGGGCGGAGATTCTTGACCATAAGGCGCATGGCGGGCCGGATGGTTTGATTTCGGCGCTGGGCGGCAAATGGACAACCGCCCGCCGCTTGGCCGAGCAGGTAACCGATGCCGTGTTCCGGCAATTGCAGCGCCCAACCCCGACCTGCCGCACCGGCGCGACACTTTTGGCTTGTTGCCCGCCGCGCAGCCTGGCCGATTTCATGGATGATATGCGCGAAAGTTTTCCGCATGTCGGACATGGCGATATTGACCCGCTGTCGCGGCTTTACGGCACTTTGCTGCCCGATATGATGGCGATGGATATAAGCGGGCTGGACGCTTTGCGCGACCCGCTTTTGGCGGCGCGCACAGCTTTTGCGGTGCGCCATGAAATGGCGATAAGGCTGGATGATATTGTCTGCCGCCGCCTGCATGAAGGCCAGACGGGTGCTTTATCGGCGCGCAAAATCAACGCCATTGCCGATTATATGGCCGACCGGCATGGCTGGTCGGAGGCCGAAAAAGCCAAGCAAGTCAAGCAAACGCAAAAAGCGCTGGCGCTGCCACCGGCACGGCGCAAAGCCAAGATGCAAAGCTGAGACGCAAAGCTAGCCGACGCGGCGCTCATGCCCTTCCCAATAAGGGTCGCGCAATTCGCGGCGCAAAATCTTGCCCGACGGATTGCGCGGCAGGGCTTCGACAAAATCAACCGATTTGGGCAATTTATATCCGGCAATGCGTTCACGGGCGAAGGCGATAATCTCCTCCGCGCTCAATGACGCGCCGGGTGCCGGCACCACACAGGCTTTGACCGCCTCGCCCCATTTTTCATCCGGCACACCAATCACCGCCACATCAGCAATTTCAGGATGGGCAAACAGCGCATTTTCAACTTCTGCCGGATAGACATTCTCGCCGCCCGACACAATCATATCCTTCACCCGGTCATGGATAAACACATAGCCTTCATCATCGAAGAAACCGGCATCACCGGAATAAAACCAGCCATCAACAACCGCCTCGCTGGTCGCCTCCGGCCGGTTCCAATAGCCCTTCATATTACTGTCCGCGCGCATGATGATTTCACCCACCTCGCCTTGCGGCACATCTTGGCCATTTTCATCGACAATGCGAATCTCCACACCAATATTGGGCTTGCCGCAGGAGCGCAATTTACCGCGTGCCGGGTCATGGTCTTCGGGCGGCAAATGCGTGCCGCAACCGGTCGTTTCGGTCAGGCCGTAAACCTGCACAAAATCGCAGGCAAATATTTTGGCCGCACTGACCAGCAAATCTTCGGCAATCGGCGAGGCACCATAAATCACCTGCCGCACGCTGGACACATCAATATCGGCGATATTGGGCTGTTGCATGACAAACAGAATAACCGCCGGCACCATGAATAAAACGGTCACTTTTTCTGCTTCGACCAATCGCAAAATCTCCGCCGGATTCACTTCCGGCAGCACAGTGACTTTGCAGCCATTGACCAGACCGATAAGCCCGACATTGACCCCGGCAATGTGAAAGAGCGGCATGCAAAGCAAAACATGGTCATCGGCCTGCCAATTGCCCCATTGCGCATTGGCCTGATGCAAGGCGCTGCCCATATTGGCATTGGTCAATTGCACGCCTTTCGGGTGGCCGGTTGTGCCGGATGTGTAAAGCTGGATGAAATCATCATCCGAGCGGTAATCAAGATTGGGCGGCGTTGCTTGATGGGCGCCACGCCAAGCGTCGAAACTTTCCCATTCATCATGGCCGCCATCCATGGCAATGACCCGGCGCACGCTGGGGCAATCGGCCAAAATCGTTTCAATCAGCGGCACAAAATCCTTGCCGACAAAGACCAATTCGGCTGATGCGTCATTCAACACATAAGCCACTTCCGGCCCGGCGAGGCGCGAATTGACCCCGACCAAAACGCTGCGCACTTTTTGCGCGCCCAATAACAGGCTGAAATAGCTGTCGGAATTGGCACCCATAAAAGCAATCCGACTGTCCGGCGCAATGCCTTCACCCAACAGCCCTTGCGCCACTTGATTGGCCTGGCTGTCGAGTTCCCCATAGCTGGTTTCGCGTCCGTTAAACACCAGCGCCGTGCGCGCCGCATGGTTTTGCGCTTGCGCTTCCAATTCGCGCACCAAAATAAAATCTGTCATCACAAGCTCCCTCTTTGTGGGTCAAGTTTATCGCGAGATAAAGCTATGTAAAGCCCGTGTTTGCGCTTAAGCTGTTTGTCGGAGATGGAGGGAAAAATGAGTCTGGCGCATCCGAAATTCACCTATACAAAAGGCCTGCATCAAATTGGCGACGGTGCCTATGCATGGCTGCAACCCGATGGCGGCTGGGGCTGGTCGAATTCCGGCCTGATTGTTGATGACGACCAGGCTTTGGTGGTCGATACGCTGTTTGACGTGCCGCTGACCCAAGACATGCTGGCCGCCTATGCCGATGCTGAAAGCGCCGCCAAGCAGGTCAATAAAGTGATTAACACCCATCATAATGGCGACCATTGCAATGGCAATTGCTGTTGCCCGGATGCGCAAATCATTGCCCATCGTGCCACGGCAGAGCATATGGCCGCAGAGCCTCCGGCGCTGGTGCAGGGCTTTTTGGATGCCGCACCGGAGCTGGGCGATTTGGGCAAATATATTGAAAGCTGCTTTGGCCCGTTTGACTTCAAATCTGTGACCCAAAAAATGCCCGATACGCTGATTGACGGCGACACCACCATTAAATTGGGCGACAAGGATATTCATTTATTGCATGTCGGCCCGGCCCATACGCCGGGCGATACGCTGGTGCATGTGCCGGCCGACCGCACGGTCTATACGGGTGATATTTTGTTCATTGGCGGCCACCCGATTATCTGGGAAGGGCCGGTGCAGAACTGGATTGACGCTTGCGATAAAATCATCGCCATGGATGTGGAAACAATTGTGCCGGGGCATGGGCCTATCACCACGCGCGCCGGGGTAGAGGAAGTGCGCCATTATCTGGTCACCATGCGCAATGAGGCGCGGCGGCGCTATGAGGCGGGCATGAGCTATAAAGAAGCCGCTTTCGATATTGCGCTGGGCGTGTTTGACGATTGGGGCGACCGCGAGCGCATCATCGTTAATTGCGCGACCTTATTCCATGAATTTGGCGCGCAGGAACGTCCGGAAATCGCCGAATTATTTGCCGGCATGGCCGAATATGCGACAGCCCGCCCGCAAGGCCCGAATACGGCCATATTGTCCTGATGACGCTTATTGACGCCACCGGGCTGAACTGCCCCATGCCGGTTTTGCGCTTGCAGGCGGCTTTGCGTGACTGTCCGGCGCAAAGCCATCTGACCCTGCACGCGACCGACCCAATGGCACAAATCGACGTGCCGCATTTTGCCGGTCAGCACGGCCATATTATTGTCGCCACCCGCCAGCATAAGGGCGCAGGCCCGGGCGGCGCTGATTTATATATTTTCGAGATAGAAAAAGCGGCCGATTAACCGGCCAGAATATCTTGCACTTGCGCGGTAAAGCCGACCGTCACCACGCCGTCTTTTTCGCAAACCGGGCGTTTCACCAGCGTTGGATTGTCGAGCATCAGCGCGGTCAAATGCGCCACATCATCGCGCGCCTTGTCAGCCTCCGACAGCTTGCGCCAACTGGTGCCGCGCCGGTTGAGCAAAACATCCATATCCACATGGTCGAGCCAATAGGCCAGTTTCTTTGCGTCCAGCCCGGCTTTGCGGAAATCATGGAACACATGGTCAATGCCCTGTGCGTCCAGCCATTTACGGGCTTTCTTCACCGTGTCGCAATTGGGGATGCCGTAAAGGGTAACAGTCATTTTGCAATTGGCATAAGGGATGCGCCCGAAAGCGCCGCCTTATTCAGCCGGAAGCCCGGCGGTCTGCAAATCGGCAGCACCGGCAATCACAGCGCGATATTTGTCCGGGCGGGCAAAGCCAAGCTCGGCGCGCACTTCCTCCAGCGGGCGTGGCAGCAATTCTTCCCAATGGGCAGCAGGCAGCCATTGGCCCCGTTTGCCGCGCCGAAAGCCCTCGCGCAAAGCGGCACCGATTTTCAACTCCGGCGATTCCTTGCGCGACACATAATAGCCCATGCCAATAATCATCAAAATGCCGAGATTGCCCAATTGCCGCCATGTCACAGCCAGCAGCGACAATTCACCCAACGGGTCGCGGCCATAGCCGGTGACCACATGCCATAAATCATGGGCATCGCGCTGGCGCTCGTGAAAAATAACCTGCTCCGGCGTCATTTCGCGGGTTTCCTCGCGCCCTTCCACACTGGCATCCACCAGACCATCAGCGGTGATTTGCTCCAATTCGGTGAAACGGTGATAGGCGCGCCCCAGCGAGCCTTCCGGCATGGCAGCCAGCGCCTCGCGATCCATTAAATGCGCCATAAGCGGGCGGTCAGCCGATAAAATCGCCTTGGCGGTCGCCGCTTTTTTGAAGCGCCGCCATGAACGCAAGCCGGAATTACCGGCCATTGCCTCAAGAATCACAAAGACTTGCTTGGTGTCTTCCTTGTCAGCAATCAATTTATTCAGCGCCGTCATAACGCGGCGGAAACGACCCGGTTTGGCCATGGTCTTTCTCCTATATCTGTGCCAGCACTGTAATCTTTGCGCGCGCGCCTGCCAAGCGCTTTTCATTGCGTCAATCTGCCCCGTATCATGTCGGAAAATGCCTTGCGCATAAAGCAGCTTTACTATTTGCCGCGCCCGACCCATAGTCCGGTAACAGAAATTGGAGAAATATCATGGCCGAACGCATTTACCTGAATTGTCCTTTTGAAGAAAAAGATGCCTGCAAGGCGCTGGGCGGGCGATGGGATGGCGATGCGCGCAAATGGTATATTACCGACGATATGGATGATGCGCCTTTTGCCCAATGGATGCAGGACGGGGTATCGGAAAACAGGCCGGAGCCGCGCAACGCAGCCGATAGTGTCAATGCGCCAAGCGCAGAAGCGGGCGACCGCATCTATCTGAATTGCCCATTTGACGAAAAAGAAGAATGTAAGGCGCTGGGCGGGCGTTGGGATGGCGACGTCAAGAAATGGTATGTGCCGCAAGGTGTCGATACAGCGCCTTTCGCCAAATGGCTTTAACGCCATTTCCCGAAGCGCCATTTGTTGAAGCGTTTTGTCATTTATACGGGAATGGTGCCCTCGGTCAGACTCGAACTGACACGCCCGTGAAGGCAACGGATTTTGAATCCGTCGCGTCTACCAATTCCGCCACGAGGGCCGACCCGAAAGTCAGCCGTTACATGCCCGATTATCGCGCGCCGGTCAACATTCATCTGTCAATCATCTTTATGCGGCATCTGCATGCGGCGAAAAATGGCTTTGCGGGATGCCCCGCGCAGGGTAGTTTGAGCGCCATGTTACGCAAACTTTACGACAAGACATTGGCGCTTTCCGGCCATCGCCACGCCGTTTGGGGGCTGGCTGGCCTGTCCTTTATTGAAAGCTCGGTATTTCCCATCCCGCCCGATGTGATGCTGATACCCATGGCGCTGGCCGACCGCGCACGGGCCTTTTTCCATGCCGCTATTTGCACGCTGGCCTCGGCTTTTGGCGCGCTGCTCGGCTATGTGATTGGCGCGTTTTTCTGGGACATGCTGGGCGAACCGATTATCGCGCTTTATGGCGGCGCTGCGGCGTTTGACCAATTCACCGCCTTTTATGATGAATGGGGCGTGCTGATTGTGCTGGCCGCCGCCATCAGCTTTTTGCCTTTCAAAGTCGCCACCATTGCCAGCGGTGTTGCCGGTCTGGCAATTGTGCCGTTTTTTGTCACCAGCCTGGTTGGGCGCGGTATCCGGTTTTTCGCCGTGGCCGGTCTGGTCTATTGGGCCGGGCCGCAAGTGAAATTGTTTATCGACCGCTATTTTGGCTGGCTGAGTGCGGCTTTTGTTATTTTGCTGGCAGGCGGGTTTATTTTGCTGGGGCGGGCAGGATAATGGCCACGCGCGCGGCACTATCGGGCTTTGCCCGCTTGGCAGGCAGCGTGCTGGTCATTGGCTTGGCGACCCTTATCGCTGCTTTGGCCATGCAGCATATTGGCGGGCTGATACCTTGCGATTTATGCCTGAAACAAAGATGGCCTTATTATGCGGCATTGCCATTAACCGCATTCGCGCTTTTGCTTCACCGGCTGTCGCCAATTGCCGCGCGCGGGCTGATGGCGCCGGTCGGTATGATATTTCTGGCCGGTGCGCTCCTCGCCTTTTACCATGCCGGTGTTGAATATGGGCTGTGGCCCGGCCCTGCTGCTTGCGCACAAGGGGCACAACAGAGCTTTGACACGATAAACCAGCTTATGCAGGCGCTTGATGCCGGCAAGCTGGTGCGCTGTGATGAAGCAGCCTTCACCCTTTTCGGCATTTCGCTGGCCGGTTATAATGGTGTGGTCTGTCTGATTTTGGCAGGGCTGGGTTTTATGGCTGCCTTTGGCGACGGGAAACGAAAAAATGGATGAGCGCATTAAGCAAATGATACGGGTTGACCATGCCGGTGAGCATGGGGCGACGCGCATTTATGACGGGCAATTGGCCATATTTGGCCGCCAGTCCGATAAACAGGAAACCGTCAAGCTTATTGAACATATGGCCGAGCAAGAGCAGGCGCATCTCAGCTATTTTGACGCGCAAATCATCGCGCGTGATGTGCGCCCGACCGTGTTTTCGCCATTTTGGGATATGGCCGGATTTGCGCTTGGCGCGGCAACCGCGCTAATGGGCGAAAAAGCTGCCATGGCCTGCACGGCGGCGGTTGAGACGGAAATTGACGCCCATTATGCGCAGCAATTGGCCGAGCTGGAGGCGGCAGATGCCGCGCCGGAATTGCGCGAGAAAATCGAAGCCTTCCGTGCTGATGAGGCCGCGCATCGCGAAACCGCTTTGGCCGAGGGGGCCGAACAGGCACCAGCCTATCCGCTAATGTCGCAAATTATCCGCATGGGCTGTCGTGCGGCAATTAAACTGTCGGAAAAATACTGACGCTTGCCTGCTTGGCCGCCTTACGGCTCCAGTTCCGTGTCCCAATAAAGATAATCCTGCCAGCTTTCATGGCAGTAATTGGGTGGGAAGCGCCGACCATTTTCGTGCAATTCATAGACGCTGGGCTGGCGCGGTTTATTGCGCGGAAACATGCTTGCCTGTTTCGGCATGCGCCCGCCTTTTCGTAGATTGCATGGCGAGCAGGCTGCAACGACATTTTCCCAAGTTGTGCGGCCACCGGCACGACGCGGTATCACATGGTCAAAAGTCAAATCTTGCGGCGCGCCGCAATATTGGCAGGAAAACCCGTCGCGCAGAAAAACATTAAAACGGGTAAAGGCGGGAAAGCGCGGCGGTTTGACATAGGTTTTCAGCGACACAACCGAGGGCAGCACAAAATCGGTCGAGGGCGAGTGAACCACTGTGTCATATTCCGAGACAATGTTCACCCGGTCGAGAAACACCGCCTTGAGCGTATCCTGCCATGACCAAAGCGATAGCGGGTAATAGCTGAGCGGGCGAAAATCGGCATTGAGAACCAGCGCCGGACAGCTTTCAGGGTTTTTGAAGTCAGGCGGGCTGGCCTTTACATAATCGGTGATGTCAGGTCGGCTTGTCTGCATGTCACGGCTTCCTATCAGTGCTTTCCGTCTGTTTGCCCCATCTGTTTGCGCTGTCTTTCTGCTCTTGTGCCGGCATGGCTCCGAATCATGCCGCATATTTATTATGCCCCAAAACAATAAAGAATTGTTACACGTTAGACTTGCGTATTTTGCTTTATCCCTTCAAGTGACCAAAGGTCACACGTTATAATTGTGCCGCTCGGGACTTATTGGCTGCCTAATTCACCATTATAATATGTCCATAGCAGCCGCGCCGCCGCCGCCCGATGCGGTTGCCAGACTTCTGCCAAAACCGCCAATTCGGCGGTATCGGGACGGTTATTGCGCCGATAGAGCATTTTATAGGCTTGCTGCAAGGCCAAATCGCCGGCCGGAAACCGGTCGGGTCGGCCAAGGCAGAACAATAAATAGCAATCCGCCGTCCACGGGCCAATGCCGGTCAATGCGGTCAATGCGTCAAACACGCGGTCATCCTCAGCGCGGCGCAGGGCGGTGAGATTAAGCCCCTCCTCAATTATTGCCCGCGCCAGCCCGCGCAAATAGCGTTGCTTAGGGCGCGACACACCGCAAGCAGCCAGCGCTTCATCCGACACAGCCAGCAATTGCGCCGGTGATTTATCGGGCAGCAATGCATCAAAGCGGGCCTGTATGGCACTTGCCGCGGCGGTTGACACTTGCTGGCTGATAAGCAGGCGGCACAGGCCGTCAAACCCGTCAGCGCGTTTGCGCAAAGGCGGCAGACCATATTTCTCATAAGCATGGGCAAGGCGGTCATCACGGCCTGCCAGCCATTGCACCGCGCTTTGCAAATCAGCTTTCGATTTATATGCTTGCATCACGCAATTATGCAGCAGGAAGGCAGATGACGGAAGCAAAACCCGATAGCAGCGCACCGGTTGGCAATGGATTTGTGACGCGATTTGCGCCCAGCCCGAATGGCTGGTTGCATCTCGGCCATGCCTATTCTGCCCTGGTGGCAGCGCATTGCGCGGCACAGGCCGGTGGGACTTGGCTGCTGCGCATAGAAGATATTGATAGCGGGCGCGCGCGGGCGCATTTTATCGATGGCATATTTCAGGATTTGGCGTGGCTGGGACTGAGCTGGCCGCAACCGGTCATGCGCCAGTCTGACCGGTTTGAAGTCTATGGCGCGGCGCTGAAAACCTTGCGCGATATGGGACTGGTCTATCCGTGCTGGGCGACACGGCGCGAGATTGCCGAGGCGATTGCCGCATTTCCCGGCGGTGCCGGTGCTTGGCCGCGCGATCCGGATGGCGCGCCGGTCTATCCCGGCCTGTATCGTGATATCGCCGACAGCCAACGCCGCGAGCTGATGTGGGAGGGCGGCAGCTATGCTTGGCGGCTGGACATGAACCGCGCCTTGGCCGAAGCCGAGCGCAAACAAGGCGGCCCATTATTTTACACCGAGCTTAACACCGGCGCGGCGCAACGCTTATCGGCCGATGCTGCTGCTTTTGGCGATGTGGTGATTGCCCGCAAAGATGTGCCGACCAGCTACCATTTAAGCGTGGTGATTGATGATGCGGCGCAATATGTGACGCAAGTGACCCGCGGGGCTGACTTAACCGCCGCGACCGCCATTCACCGGCTTTTACAAATATTGCTCGACCTGCCGGAACCGGATTATTTCCACCATAGGCTGATACGCGACATTCATGGGCGTCGCTTGTCCAAACAGGCTGGCGATAGCGGGTTTCGTGACCTGCGCCAGCAAGGCTTTGACCGCGACGCTGTTCTGGCGCTTTTGCCTGCCCCTTTCGGCGATGGCTGATGCCGGCAGATGGCGCGACCTTTTGCCAAGCGCGGCAGCTTGCCAAACGCCGCCAAGCGAGTATGCTGCGGGCATGAGTGCTGCTATTGAACCTGTTGCGGAAACCGAAGACACACAGTCTTTGCTGGCGCTTTTGCCCGAAGCGGCGGCGGCGCTGGATGCGCTGCATGCGGGCTTGCGCGCGCCTTTTCCTGCCGGATTTACTGACAGCCAGACCGCCCGTCACGGGCGCGCTTGGGCGGCCACCTATATTGAAACATTGCGCAGCCTCGCCGATTACAGCCAGACCATGCAGGCACAAAACCGGCTCGGCCCGCTTGAAGCCGGGCTGGTCTTGATTGTTGCGGGCGAATATCTGAACCAGCTCGCCGGTGGGCTGGTGATGAGCCAGAACGAAATTGTGCGCCCGCAGGATATGGGATTGCCCAATCCTTTACCGGGATTTGACCATGCCGCGATTGCGGCATTACGCGCCCATGGTGACACGCCTGCCCGACGGGCCGAGATGGCGCGGCTGATTGGCGAGACCGGCAGTGCCGAGGCTGATGCCGGGTTGGATGAAACCCACCGCCTTATCCGCGACCAGTTTCGCCGCTTTGCCGAAGAAAAAGTGACCCCTTTTGCCCATCAATGGCATTTGGAGGACACGCTTATCCCGCTTGAGCTGATTGATGAAATGGCCGAATTGGGCGTTTTCGGCCTGACCATACCGGAAGAATTTGGTGGCTTGGGCATGGGCAAGCAGGCCATGTGTGTGGTGTCGGAAGAATTGTCGCGCGGCTATATTGGCGTTGGCTCGCTTGGCACGCGCACTGATATTGCCGCCGAACTTATTATGCAAAATGGCACGGATGCGCAAAAGCAGAAATTCCTGCCGGTGATTGCTGATGGCTCGGTTTTGCCGACCGCCGTATTTACCGAGCCGGATACCGGTTCCGATTTGGCCGGTCTGGCGACCCGGGCGGAAAAGACCGAAGGCGGCTATTTGGTCAATGGCAATAAGACATGGATAACCCATGGCGCCCGTGCTGATGTGATGACGCTTTTGGCGCGCACCAATCCCGATGATAAGGGCTATGGCGGCCTGTCAATGTTTTTGGCCGAAAAGCCGCGCGGCGATGATACAAACCCGTTTCCTGCCCAAGGCATGGCCGGTGGTGAAATTCATGTGCTGGGCTATCGCGGCATGAAGGAATATGACATTGCCTTTGACGGGTTTTTTATTGCCGATAATGCGCTTCTCGGCGGGGCGGAAGGGCGCGGCTTCAAACAATTAATGCAAACCTTTGAAAGTGCGCGCATCCAGACTGCGGCGCGCGCCATTGGTGTGGCGCAATCGGCGGTTGATGCCGCTTTGGCCTATGCGCTTGACCGCAAGCAATTTGGCCAGGCGATTTTCAATTTCGACCGTGTGGCCGGTAAAATTGTGATGATGGCGGCAGAAATACTGGCCGCGCGCCAACTCACCTATTTCGCTGCCCGCCGCAAGGATTCCGGCGATCGCTGCGATGTCGAGGCGGGCATGGCCAAATTGCTGGCCGCCCGCATTGCGTGGTCTTGTGCCGATAATGCGCTGCAAGTGCATGGCGGCAATGGCTTTGCGCTGGAATATCCGGTCAGCCGGATTTTGTGCGATGCACGGATTTTGAACATTTTTGAAGGCGCGGCAGAAATTCAGGCCGATGTGATTGCGCGGCGTTTGGTTGAACCGGCGGCGCGTCCCGCTACATAATAAGACATGCCGCCAACATATCGGCGCAAGACAAGGGAGACACGCCGATGGGCTTTGTTGATTATCTGATACCGGTCGGGCTGGCGGCGGTGACGCTGGTTTTGCTGGCTGGCCTGTTCAATATGCTGCGCAATGGCAGTGCCAGCACCTCGCAAAAGCTGATGCGCTGGCGTGTCGGCCTGCAATTTGCCACGGTCACGCTGGTGATGATTGGCTATTATTTGTCCGGGCGATAGGCGCGCATGGTCAAGCTCACCAAAATCTACACCAAAACCGGCGATGACGGCTCAACCGCGCTGGCCGATGGCAGCCGCCGGGCCAAGCATGATTTGCGCATTGCCACTTATGGGGCGGTGGACGAAGCCAATGCCGCGATTGGTCTGGCTAGGCTTTACACGGGCGAGATGCAAGAATTGGATGCGGTGCTGGCGCGGCTGCAAAATGATTTATTCGATTTGGGGGCTGATTTGGCGACGCCGGAAAATGTCGATTTTGAGGCTTTGCGCATTGTGCCACAGCAAGTGGCGCGGCTGGAAAGCGAAATTGACCGGTTGAATGGCGATTTAACCCCGCTTGAGAGCTTTATTTTGCCCGGCGGGCATCCGGCAGCGGCGCATTTGCATTTGGCGCGCACGATTATGCGCCGTGCCGAGCGTATATTGAGCGCGGCTACGGCTCAAAATGACGAGGCTTTCTCCGAACCGGCGCGCGCCTATATTAATCGTGCTTCCGATTTGTTATTTGTGGCCGCCCGCGCGGCCAATGCGGGCGAAAATGGCGCAGGTGATATTCTGTGGCAACCGGCAGCTACGCGGCAGCCGCAATAGCAGGGTTTTTTGCCGCAGGCGGGGCTGATAATCGCGAATTGACTTATTGCAGGTGACGTTTTACATCTTCGCCGAGCGATTGTGCGAACGATCAGAATTGGGGAAGACTTATGAAAATTCTCGTCCCGGTAAAGCGGGTTGTTGACTATAATGTGAAAATTCGGGTGAAGCCCGACCAAAGCGGCGTTGATTTGGCAAATGTGAAAATGTCGATGAATCCGTTTTGCGAAATTGCCGTTGAAGAGGCTGTTCGCCTGCAAGAAGCCGGCACGGCAACAGAAATTATTGTCGTTTCTGTCGGCCCCACACAGGCGCAAGAAACCATCCGCACGGCTTTGGCCATGGGTGCCGATCGCGGCATTTTGGTGCAGACCGATGAGGATATGGAGCCGCTCGGCATTGCCAAAATACTGAAAGCCGTGATTGCCGAAGAACAGCCGGATTTGGTCATTCTCGGCAAGCAAGCAATTGACGGCGACAATAACCAGACCGGTCAAATGCTGGCCGCGCTGTTGGGCTGGTCGCAAGGCACATTTGCCTCCGAATTGTCGATTGACGGCGACAAGCTGAATGTTGTTCGCGAGATTGATGGCGGCCTGCAAACCGTGAAACTGGCCATGCCGGCCATTGTCACCACGGATTTGCGCCTCAATGAGCCGCGCTATGCCTCATTGCCCAATATTATGAAAGCCAAGAAAAAGCCGATTGATGAAAAAACCATTGCCGATTACGGCGTTGATGCGGCACCGCGTCTGGAAATTGTCAAAGTGGCCGAGCCTGCCGCGCGTGAAGCCGGTGTCAAAGTGGAAACCGTCGGCGAATTGGTCGACAAGCTGAAAAACGAAGCAGGGGTGATATAATGAATACGCTGCTGATTGCTGAGCACAATAATGCAAATCTGGCCGATGCGACCGTGAAAGCGGCCAGCGCGGCTGCACAAATGGATGGTGAGCTGCATATTCTGGTCGCCGGTGAAGGCTGTGCCGCCGTCGCCGACCAGGCTGCCAAACTCGACGGCGTGGCCAAAGTGCTGCTGGCCGATGACGGGCAATATGCCAAACAATTGGCCGAGCCAATGGCCGCATTGGTCGTCTCGCTGGCCGATGCTTATGCGACGATTGCCTCGCCCGCCTCAACCAATGGCAAGAATTTCATGCCGCGCATTGCCGCTTTGCTCGATTGCTCGCAAGTGTCGGATATTATTGCCGTGCATGATGCCAATACATTTGAGCGCCCGATTTATGCCGGCAATGCCATTCAGACCGTGCGTGTCAATGAGGCGAAAAAAGCAATTACCATTCGCGCCACCGCCTTTCCGGCGGCAGGGGATGGCGGCAGTGCGGCGGTTGAAACCGTTGCCAATGCCGATAATCCCGGCCTGTCCGAATTTATCGGCGAAGAGCTGACCAAATCCGACCGCCCTGAGCTGACTTCGGCGAAAATCGTTGTCTCCGGCGGGCGCGGCATGCAATCGGGTGATAATTTCCCAATGCTGGAAAAAGTCGCCGACAAGCTGGGCGCGGCTATGGGCGCCTCGCGCGCCGCTGTCGATGCGGGTTTTGTGCCGAATGATTATCAGGTCGGCCAAACCGGCAAAGTCGTTGCGCCTGAGCTTTATATTGCCGTTGGTATTTCCGGTGCCATTCAGCATTTGGCTGGCATGAAAGACTCCAAAGTTATTGTTGCCATCAATAAGGATGAAGAGGCACCGATTTTTCAAGTTGCCGATTACGGGCTGGTCGCTGATTTATTTGCCGCCGTGCCGGAGCTTGAAGAAGAGCTTGACAAAGCCGGCCTCTGAACGAAAATCTGTGCCAGTGCCGCAAGCATTGGCATAAGAGGGGCAAAATATGGCAATTGGCCAAACAATAGGCATTATTGGTGCCGGACAAATGGGCAGCGGAATTGCCCATGTGTTTGCGCTGGCCGGTTATCAAGTTTTGCTCAATGATGTGTCGCAAGAGCGCATTGAAGCCGGTATTGCCACAATCAGCGGCAATCTGGCGCGTCAGCTTGCATCAGGGCGCGTGGACGAAGCCGCACGTGACGCAGCACTTGAGCGCCTGTCACCGGCAGCCAGTCTTAATACAATGGAAAACGCCGATTTGGTGATTGAGGCAGCCAGCGAAAACGAGCCTATCAAGCTTGATATTTTGCGCGAAGTCAGCGCGATTTTGAAACCCGATGCATTGATTGCCTCCAATACATCTTCCCTGTCCATTACGCGCCTGGCCGCCGCCACAGACAGGCCGGAAAAATTCATTGGCATGCATTTCATGAATCCGGTGCCGGTGATGGAGCTGGTGGAAATCATTCGCGGCATTGCCACGGATGATGCCACTTTTGAGCAAATCGTCGCCATTGTCGAAACATTGGGCAAAACCTCCTGTGTGGCGGAAGATTTTCCCGCCTTTATCGTCAATCGGATTTTGCTGCCAATGATTAATGAGGCCGTTTATGCGCTTTATGAAGGTGTTGGCGGGGTGGAAAGCATTGACAAAGCCATGCGGCTGGGTGCCAATCACCGCATGGGGCCGTTTGAATTGGCCGATTTTATCGGGCTGGATACTTGCCTCAGCATTATGCAAGTGCTGTATGACGGGCTTGGCGACAGCAAATATCGCCCCTGCCCGCTATTGGTCAAATATGTCGAGGCCGGTTGGCTCGGTCGCAAAACCGGGCGCGGCTTTTACGATTATAGCGGCGATGCGCCGGTCGCCACGCGCTGAGCTGCAAGCAAAGTCTCAATCAGATTTTGCACAGAAGGCGCATTCCAATCCGCCTCACCGGCCAATCTTCCGATTTCCATGCCTTGTGCATTTATCACCAAAGTGGTGGGCAGGCCAATAAGACCGGCATTGCGGGCTGATTTATAGCTGCCATCATGGGCATGGGTCAGATGGGCAATGCCCAGCTCGGCCAGAAATTTGGCAGGGCGGTCAATTTTCCCCCGATCCAGCGACAAAGCCACAACCCGCACGGGGCTGTCGGCAAAATGGGCCTGCAAAGCGTCCAATTGCGGCATTTCCTTGCGGCAGGGCGCACACCATGTCGCCCAGAAATTCAGCACCACAATTTCACCGGCAAATGCCGCCAGCCCGGCGGTGCGACCGTCAGCCAGCGTGAAGGATATATCCGCCAAAGCGCGCGGTTGCGGATGCCGGATAAAATTCTCCGGCATGCTTGTTGTGCTATTTGCAGCGACCGCATTATCGGCTTGCGCGTCTGGCGACTTGCCTTTGCCCGTCTCGTTCAGGTAGAAGGTCAGAACGCCAAGGGCGCAAAATGCAAGCAGCAGGATGCGAATAGGTGTAAAATGTTTGGCGTTTTTGAAAAATGCCAATTTTGGCACGGGTGAAGGCACAGCTCTCTCCTGACTTGTGGAGTGATAAATGAGTAATCGCATGTGGGGTGGCCGGTTTGGTGGCGGCCCCGCCGATATAATGGAAGAAATTAACGCATCCATCGGATTTGACCAGCGCCTTTTCGCGCAGGATATTCGGGGGTCGCTGGCGCATTGTGCCATGCTCGCGCAACAGGGCATTATCGGCACCGATGATGCCAATGCCATTATGGCCGGGCTGAAAGATATTTTGGCGGAAATAGAAGCCGGACATTTCACCTTTAGTCGCGCGCTTGAGGATATTCACATGAATATCGAAGCGCGGCTGACCGAGCTGGTTGGGCCTGCTGCCGGTCGGCTGCATACGGCGCGCTCGCGCAATGACCAAGTGGCGACCGATTTCCGGCTCTATCTGCGCGATATGATTGACCATTTGAGCGAACAGATAAACGCGCTGATGCAGGTTTTGGTGGACAAGGCCGAGATGCATGCCGCCGCCATCATGCCCGGCTTCACCCATTTGCAACCGGCGCAGCCCGTGACTTTCGGCCATCATTTGCTGGCCTATGTGGAAATGCTGTCGCGCGATGCCGGACGGTTGCAAGATGCCCGCAAAAGGCTGAATGAAAGCCCGCTTGGCGCGGCTGCGCTGGCCGGCACATCCTTCCCGATTGACCGGCACATGACCGCCGCAGCACTCGGCTTTGACCAGCCAACCGGCAATTCCATGGACAGCGTGTCGGCCCGCGATTTTGCGCTTGAAACCCTGTCGGCGGCAGCGATTTGCGCCACGCATTTATCGCGTCTGGCCGAAGAAATTGTCGTCTTTGCCTCATCCGGTTTCGGCTTTTTCACCCTGCCCGATGCGTTTTCAACCGGCTCATCCATCATGCCGCAAAAGCGCAATCCGGACGCCGCCGAGCTTGTCCGCGCCAAAACCGGTCGGATATTGGGCGCGTTGACAGGGCTGATGGTGGTGATGAAAGGTTTGCCTTTGGCCTATTCCAAAGACATGCAGGAAGATAAGGAAGGCACATTTGACGCGCTTGACAGCCTGTCGCTGGCGCTGGCTGCCATGACCGGCATGATGGCCGCGCTGGAGGCCGATACTGATGCCATGCAGGCGGCAGCCGAGGCCGGGTTTTCAACCGCCACTGATTTGGCCGATTGGCTGGTGCGGGTTGCTGACTTGCCGTTTCGCGAAGCGCATCATGTTACCGGCGCGCTGGTGGCATTGGCCGAGAAAAACGCTTGCGGGCTGGCTGATATATCATTGGCCGATATGCAAGCGGTCGAGCCGCGCATCACCGAAGATATATTTTCCGTCTTGAGCGTTGAAAATTCGGTTGCCAGCCGCACCAGTCACGGCGGCACGGCACCGGATAATGTGCGCGCCATGATTGCCCTTTGGCGCGACCGGCTGGGAGAAGGGTCATGAGGCGCTGGCGCGATATGATGCGCATGCTGGCGGTTTTGGCAGTTTTGGCTGCGCTGCCGGCTTGCGGCAAACGCGGCGCGCTGCAATTGCTCAATCTGACCGATGCGGCGCCCGCTGCACATTTGGTGAAAGGGCAAGGCTGATGGATTTCTTCACCTATCAAAATGGCGCGCTGCATGCGGAAAATGTCGCCGTGGCCGATATTGCCGCGGCGGTTGGCACGCCGTTTTTCTGCTATAGCCGCGCTACGCTGGAACATCATTACAAAGTATTGGACAATGCGCTGGCCAATGCCGGTCTGGCCGACCGGCTGATTTGCTATTCGGTCAAAGCCAATTCCAATCTGGCGGTTATCAATACGCTGGCGCAGCTTGGTTCGGGTGCCGATATTGTCTCGCAAGGCGAATTGGTGCGCGCTTTGCGCGCCGGCATAGCGGCAGACAAAATCGTCTTTTCCGGTGTTGGCAAAACCGCCGATGAAATGCGCGCTGCGCTGGAGGCCGGCATCGCCCAATTCAATGTCGAAAGCGTCAGCGAAATTGACATGCTGAATGCGGTGGCCTGTGCCATCGGCAAAACCGCCAAAATCGCCTTGCGCGTCAATCCTGATATTGATGCCGGCACGCATGAAAAAATCTCTACCGGCAAGGCGGAGAATAAATTCGGCATCGCCTGGGAAGAAGCCGAAGCGGCCTATGCCCATGCTGCCGGCTTGGACGGAATTAATGTATGCGGCATTGACATTCACATTGGCAGCCAAATCACCGATTTGGCACCATTTCGCGCCGCCTTTGAAAAAACCGCCCAATTGCTGGCGCGGCTGCGCGCGGCTGGGCATAAGATAACGCGGCTTGATTTGGGCGGCGGGCTGGGCGTGCCTTATGACAAAACCGGCAATGACACGCCGCCCGACCCGGCGGCCTATGCGGCGCTGATTGGGGAATTATTTGCCGATGCGGGCTGTCAAATCATGCTGGAGCCGGGGCGCCTGATTGCCGCCAATGCGGGCATTCTGGTTGGCTCGGTTGTGCGCAGCAAATATGGTCGGGCGAAAAATTTCATGATTATTGACGCCGCCATGACCGAATTGTTGCGCCCCACGCTTTATGGCGCGCATCATCATATTGCGCCGGTGCACGACAGCACGGGCGACAAGCGCGCTTGGGATATTGTCGGGCCGGTTTGCGAAAGCGGCGATTTTCTGGGATTGGCGCGCGATTTGCCGGAATTGGCAGAGGGTGATTTGCTGGCCGTATTTACCGCCGGTGCTTATGGGGCATCGCTCGGCTCGCAATATAATACCCGCGCACCGGCACCGGAGATATTGGTTGATGGCGATAATTTCCACATTGTCCGCCGACGCCCCGATTATGACGATATGCTAAAGCTGGAATCCCTGCCCGAATAGCGCATAATAGGCCAAAGCGTTTTGCGGGAGAGACAATGATCCGGCTAGAAAATGTCAGCTTGCGATACCAGGACGGCCCCGATGTGCTGCAAGATATTAATCTTGAGCTGGAAGAGGGGTCATTCCATTTCCTTTCCGGCCCGTCCGGTGCCGGAAAAACCTCACTCTTGCGGCTGATTTTTCTCGCCCATCGGCCAAGCGCCGGACGGGTTTTCCTGCTCGATAAAGATGTCAGCCAAATGCCGCGCAAGCAGCTTGCTTTGATGCGTCGCCAACTCGGCGTTGTGTTTCAAGACTTCAGACTGATTGACCATTTATCGGTTTATGACAATGTGACCCTGCCCTTGCGCATTGCCGGTGTGCGCGAAGCAAATTATCGCGCCAATGCGATTGAACTGCTCGAATGGGTCGGGCTGGGCCATCAACTCAAGGCGCATCCGGCCACTTTATCGGGCGGTGAACAGCAGCGCGCCGCGATTGCCCGTTCGGTCATTACCCGTCCGCAAATTATTATTGCCGATGAGCCGACCGGCAATGTTGACCCGGATATGGGCCTGCGCCTGATACGCCTGTTCAGCGAATTGAACAAAATGGGGACGACATTGCTGATAGCCACTCATGATGCGCAATTATGGCAGCATTTCCCACATCCGCGCCTGCATTTGGAAAATCACCATATCAGCATGTTTGGTGCCGGAGGCATACAATGAGCCAGAGCGCGCCAGACCCGCTTGACGGCCATCGCCCGGCCGCTATTTTGCCGCCGCGCAATCTGGCCGGGCCGGCTTTGGTGGCGGTGACGATGGTGATGTCATTTTTGGCCTGTTTGGCGCTTGGCAACAGCCTGTTGGCCAATCAGGCTGCCGAGCGTTGGCTGGCGCGCGCGACCAGCGCGGTAAGCGTGCAAATTGTTGAAACACGGGCGCAAACGGCGGATGAACAATTGCCCGTCGTCTTGCGGGTGATTGACGCCATGCCCGGCATTGCCTCGGTGCGGGTTCTCGAAAAGCCGGAACTCATTGCCCTGCTGGAGCCTTGGCTGGGCAGCGGCAATGTCGGCGATGATTTGCCGCTGCCCGTGCTGATTGAGATACATCCCGATGCCAGCGGTGATTTTCCTGCCGAAGCACTGTCGGTGGAATTGCAATCGGTCGCGCCCGGCGCGCGGCTGGATACGCATGGCAAATGGCGGCAAACGCTGGAAGGCGCGGCGCGGGCGCTGAATTTTTTCGCCGCCCTTGTTCTGACCATGGTGACTTTGGCGACCGGCACGGTGATTTTATTTGCCACGCGCGCCGGATTGCTGGCCAATCAGGAAATTCTTGATGTGCTGCACCAAATTGGCGCGCATGACAGCTATATTTCGCGCCGCTTTGAAGGCCATTTTGTCCGCCTCACCCTGCTGGCCGCTTTATCCGGCACTTTGGCGGCCTGCCTGTTTTTCTATCTGTTCGGCACTATCCTGCCCGATGCGCGCAATAGCGATTTATATATTTGGCTGTTGCCCGTGCCGCTTGGTGCGATTTTTCTGAGCTGGCAGGTGACACGCCATCATGTCCTGCGCAATTTGCGCGCGCGATTGTAAAGGCGCTTGGGAATCCACCATGTCACGCTTTGACCCGCCACCGGAAACCATTCAAAACCGCAAGCTGAAGCAAAGCCTTGCCGGTGTGGCGATAAGCGGTCTGGCGCTGTTTATTCTGTTTTTTATTATCTTCGCCAATAATTTGCCGCGTCCGCCCGAAAATGTGCCAAAGGCAGACGGCATTGTGGTCTTTACCGGCACGGCCAATGAAAGAATGATTGTCGGCATGCAATTGCTGCACGAAAAAAAAGGCCAAAGATTGCTGATTTCCGGCGTTTATGAAGACCAATCTTTTGAAACAATTTTGGCGCAAGTGCCGGAAATTCGTGACGCGGTGGCCTGTTGTATTGACCTAGACCCGCGCGCCACCAATACGGTGCAAAATGCTGAGCAAACGGCGATTTGGGCGCAAGTGCATGACTTTAATTCGCTGATTATTGTTACCAGCGCCCATCATGTGCCGCGCGCCTTTCTTGAAATGCGCCGCGCCATGCCAACCATGCGGCTGTCGGCATGGCCGGTTGTTCCGGCCAATGTCAGGCTGGAAGCATGGTGGCGATTCCCCGGCACGTTTTCGCTTTTGCTGGGCGAATATGTTCGCTACCTCTATGCGCTGGCTGGCCTTCCCGGCAGTGATTGATACAGGTGATGTGACAGTGGATGCAGGAGAGAGTAAACCGGCAAAGCCGCAAAGCCGCTGGCTGCTGCTTGCGCCCTTTTTGGGGCTGGCCGCGCTGTTGGGTGTCTATTTCGGCTTTTGGCATTTTGCCGGACAAAAAGTGCTGGCCGTGTTGCAGGATAATGGCGCGCAATGGCAACAGGCCAAGGCTTCCGGCTTTCCCGCCCGGCTGACGCTGGATATTGACCAACCCGCTTGGGCAGATGAGACAATAGGCTGGCAAACCGACGCGCTGCGTCTGACTGTCATGCCATGGCGGCCCAATCATGCCGTGCTGGATATGAAAGGCGCGCACAAGATTGCCCTGCCGCAAGGCGCGGTCACCATAGGCCATACAGGCAATATGGCCAGCGCGGTGGTTGATTTGACCGGCCCTTTGCGATTGGCATTCGAGATGCAACAACCCAATGCCCGCTTCGCTTTGGGCGACATTGCCGTCACCATGCGGGCTGACAATTTTGCCGCCTTTTTGCGCCGCCGGGCTGATGCGCCAGACAAGGAAAGCGCGCCGCGCTATGATGTGGTGCTGCGCGGGCGCGATTTGGTGATTGATGATAATGCGCCTTTGCCGCGTTTTGACATGCAGCTTAACATATCCGGCGCAATGCTTGGCGGCATGGACAATATTGCGCAATTTTCCGGCCAGCAAATAAAAGTGGAAAAGCTGACGCTCGAACGCCGCAAAGTCACATTGCTTGGCAAGGGCGTCTTGCGCTTTGGCGAGAATGGTCTGATGGCAGGCCAGCTTGATTTCGATGTTGTCAATCTGGTCGCCTTGCTGGAAACGCTGGAAGAGTTTGGTCTTGCCGACCGGCGTGAGCGCAAGCGTTTGTTGTTTTTGGCCGGGCTGGCTTCTGCCCTGACCGGCAAAACCGGCGACCGGCTTTCTGTGCCGCTTATCTTCAAAAATGGCCGCAGCATGATTGGCCCGCTTGATATTGGCCCGGCACCGCGCTGGCGTTAATCCATTTCGCCGGTGTCGCGCTGGTCACGCCCGAAATTGGGCAGGTCAACATCTTGTCCGGCCTCAATAATACTGCGCCGGATGGAGCGCGTCGTGGTGAATGTGTTTTCCAGATATTCACCATCACCATGTCGAATGGCGCGCTGCAAAGCGGTCAAATCTTCGCTGAAACGCCCCAGCATTTCCAGCACGGCCTCTTTGTTTTGCAGAAAAATATCGCGCCACATAATCGGGTCGGAAGCGGCGATGCGGGTGAAATCGCGAAAGCCGCTGGCCGAGTATTTAATCACCGCGCTGCGCGTATCATTTTCAAGCTGCGCCGCCGTGCCGACAATATTATAGGCAATCAAATGCGGCAAATGGCTGGTAATGGCCAGCACCAAATCATGGTGGCCGGCATCCATAAACTCAACCTCGCTGCCCATTTGCCGCCATAAATTGGCAATGGTTTCCACTGCATAAAGATTGGCGTCCCCTTCCGGTGTCAAAATGCACCAGCGCCCTTCAAATAATTCAGCAAAACCGGCATCCGGGCCGGATTGCTCCGTGCCGGCAATCGGATGGCCCGGCACCAAATGAACACGGCCTTGCAATAAGGGCTTAATGTCGTCAATCACCCCCGCCTTGACCGAGCCGACATCGGTGATAATCGCCCCGTCTTTCAAAACAGGCACGATTTTTTCGGCCAAATCCTTAATCGCGCTGAGCGGCGTGTTGAAAAATACAATATCGGCCTCGGCGCAGGCGGCTTGCGGCGTGTCATGCACGCTGTCCACAAAACCCAGAGCCGCCGCCCGCTCGCGCGTTTCGGGCGAGCGCGCATAGCCTGACACATGCCCGGCCAACCCATATTTTTTGAAAGCATGGCCGAGCGAAGAGCCGATAAGGCCCAAGCCCAAAAGCGCGATATTTGGTTGGCTCATTTTACTGTTTCCAGAAACTGCGCCAGCGCGTCAATGGCGGCGCGATTGCCCGCCTGTGTGCCGACACTCAAGCGCAGCGCATGAGGCAAATCATAGGCCGCCAACCCGCGCGGGATAACCCCTTGCGCGCACATGGCCG
This sequence comes from Parvibaculales bacterium, assembly GCA_049597955.1. GTDB lineage: Bacteria > Pseudomonadota > Alphaproteobacteria > RS24 > RS24 > JAYPAN01. The sequence continues at coordinate 36,614 of JBMYND010000005.1, read as the reverse complement.
CTTCGGCTGCTTTTGCCTGTTCGGGCGTAGCGAATTCAATCAGCACAAAATTGGCTTGCCCGCCGCGCACAGCGAGGCCAAGCCCGCCAATTTGCTGGCACAGCCAATCGCGCCATTGCGTATTATGCGCCCGCGATTGGATGATATGCGGCTGGTCATCCAAAGCGGCAAGCCCGGCAAAAACCGCCGCCTGATTGACATTAAACGGCGCCCGCAAACGATTCAGCACATCGGCAATGCCGGGCGGGCAATAACCCCAGCCAAGCCGCAAACCGGCCAGCCCATAGGCTTTTGAGAAAGTCCGCGTCGTCACCACATTGGCATGGGCGTCCACCAAATCAAAGCCATGCGGATAAATATCCGGCTCGACATATTCGGCATAAGCCCCGTCCAGCACCAAAATCACATGGTCGGGCAAACCGGCATGCAGGCGGGCAATCGCGTCGCGCCCCAGCATCGTGCCGGTCGGATTATTCGGATTGGCCAGAAATACAATTTTCGTCGCATCATCCACATTTGCCAGCAGCGCATCAACATCAGCCGTCAAATCTTTTTCCGGCACGCTTATTGTATCAGCCCCTGCCGCGCGCGAGGCCAGCTTGTAAATCAGAAAGCCATGCGCGCTGTGCAGCATATTATCGCCGGGTGCGAGATAGGCTTGCGCCAGTAATTGCAAAATATCATCCGAGCCATTGCCGCAAATAATCCGGTCAGCTTCAATATCGTTCAGCGCCGCCAGCTTGTCGCGCAAAGCCTGCGCGCCGCCATCGGGATAAATTGCCAGCGACGGTAAATCGGCCAGCGCCGCCAATGCGGCCGGGCTTGGCCCGAGCGGGTTTTCATTGGCCGACAGCTTATACGGCTCGGCAATGCCCTCAACTTTTTCGCGCCCGCCAATATAGGGCGGCAGGTCGAGCAAGGGCGAACGTGGGCGCGGCGCGCTCATAACTGGCCTCCATTGACCGCAAGCGGTGGCGGGCAATTGCCCAGCCAGACCGCCTGCCCGTCAAAAGTCTCGGCAATGGCGTCAGCGTCAAACGCGCCATTCAGCGCCACAATATGCGCCATTTCATCGCTGCATAAAGCCACCGCGCCGGCCAAGGCCGCTTGCGCCGCATCAGCAAGCGCCGCGCTGTTTTCCGGCTGCATGGCTGTCGCGGCAAGCCGCACCAATGTCAGGCCCGGCGCGCTTAATTCCAATGGCACCGCGCCATAGCACAAAGCTGCAACCGGCGGCAGCACGGGCAATAGGTTAAACACATAAGCGCCATTTGGCGTGCATGGCACCCCATCCGCCGCCAATGCGGCTTCAGGCGGCAATACGGCCAGGCTGCGCGGATTATTCTGCACGGCAGTCACCGCCTCATCGGAATTGCTGCACAGCCGATAGTCCAAGGATGCGCCAAAATGGGCGCGCGCCAAGCTTTGCGTTTGGGCCAGCGTCACAATGGTCAAGCCGCCCTGCTGGGCCAGCGACCCGCCGATAATTTCGCGCCAAATCGCCAGAAATCCGGCCAGCGGCAAGCGTGGCGCAACATGTGCCTGCCAATCAGCCAGCGCCGCCATTTGCGTCGCTTCGCGCCAAGGGCGCACCGGTAAAAGCCCGGCATCATCCGGCTTGGCGGCAATCACATGGTCAACCAAATCAGCCCGCGCTTTCAGCAAGGCGCGCAATTCGGCATCAATACTGTCAATCTGCGCGCGCAGGCTGGAAAGCTCCGGTTTATCGAGCATTTGCGTCATGGCTTTGTCATCGTCACTCATCTCGCCTAGTCATAAGCCGCCAAGCGTTGTAAATCAAAGGAAAGATTGACATTTTTGGCCGGAAGGCGCATCTGTTCCGACCAGAACTATTTATTGCGAGGCCGCGCGGCGTTAGGGTTTATACGGTGACAAACGGCACGACAATTGACGATAAAACGACTCCGGGGGCGGCTGTAACCACTTTGTCCGGCGTTGATTTGCGCCTCGACAATGGCTCTGTATTGCCCGATATCAGCATTGCCTGGCGCGCCTATGGCCGGATGAATAAGGACAAATCAAATGTTGTGCTGATTTGCCATGCGCTGACCGGCGACCATCACCCGTCCGGCGATAATCCGCTGACCGGCAAGCAAGGCTGGTGGTCGCGCGTGGTCGGGCCGGGCAAGCCGATTGATACTGACCGCTATTATGTGATTTGCCAAAATGTGATTGGCGGCTGTGCCGGTTCCAGCGGCCCGGCATCGCAAAAGCCGGATGGCACAATTTACGGTCTTGATTTTCCGGTTATCACCATTGGCGATATGGTGCGGGCGCAAAATCTGCTGCTCGACCATTTGGGCATTGAGGATTTATTTTGTGTGATTGGCGGCTCCATGGGGGCCATGCAAACACTTCAATGGGCGGCAGCGCATGGCGAGCGCGTGTTTTCGGCCGTGCCGATTGCCGGTTCGGCGCGCCATTCCTCGCAAAATATCGCCTTTCACGAAGTTGGGCGGCAAGCCATATTGGCCGACCCGAATTGGCATGGCGGTGCCTATCACGACCAAAGCGAACGCCCGCGTAAAGGTTTGGCCGTCGCCCGCATGGCGGCGCATATCACCTATTTATCGGAAGCCGCGCTGCAACGAAAATTTGGCCGCAATCTGCAAGACCGTGAAAAAGTCAGCTATGGCTTTGATGCCGATTTCCAGATTGAAAGCTATTTGCGCCATCAGGGCGTGACTTTTGTCGAGCGTTTTGACGCCAACAGCTATCTCTATATCACGCGGGCGATGGATTATTTCGATATTGCCGCCGACCATGGCGGCATATTGGCTGATGCGTTTCGCGGCACAACAACCCGGTTTTGTGTCATGTCCTTTACCAGCGATTGGCTGTTCCCCAGTTCGGAAAGCATTGCGCTGGTGCGCGCGTTGAATGCGGCAGGGGCCAATGTCAGCTTTGTCGAAATTGAAAGCGATAAGGGCCATGATGCGTTTCTGCTCGACGAGCCGGAAATGGTCAGCACATTAAGCGGTTTTCTTGAGGCTGCCGCCAAGGCGCGCGGTCTTGCGCCAAATGGCGATATAAACGCAAATGCCGAGGCGGAAGATGATTGACCCACGCGCCAATGCAGCCGGCAATCTGGCCGAAAAGCGCATAGATTTGCGCCTTATCGCCGATATGGTGGAAGATGGCGCGCGGGTGCTGGATATTGGTTGCGGCGCGGGCGAATTGCTCGATATGCTGGTGCAATTGCGCCAGGCTGACGGGCGCGGGCTGGAATTGAGCCAGGCCGGAGTGAATGCGTGCGTGGCGCGCGGCCTGTCCGTGGTGCAGGGCAATGCCGATACGGATTTGAGCTATTATCCCGATAATGGCTTTGACATGGTTATTCTGAGCCAGACTTTGCAGGCGACGCAAAAACCGCATGATGTATTGCGCGAAATGGCGCGGATTGGCAAACGGATGATTGTGTCGATTCCCAATTTCGGCCATTGGCAAGTGCGTCTCAACCTGTTGACCGGCGGGCGTATGCCGGAAACCGGCACGCTGTCGGCAAGCTGGTATGAGACCGCCAATATCCATTTATGCACTTTGCTGGATTTCAATGATTTATGCGACACGCTGGGTCTGAGTGTTGACCGCTGCATCACCTTGTCCAATGGCCGTGCGCGCCATATTTCCGGCCCGCCCGGCAAGCGGCATAATCTGCTTGCCGAAATGGCGGTCTATTTGCTGAAGCGCGGCTGAGCGCAGGTCATTTTTCATCGCTAAAAGGGCTGGATGAAGACAGCGCCGGACGCGCTCTGGCACCGGCATAGCGCCATTGCCGCCTTTGTGCGCGCAAGGGCGCGGGCAATTGCTTTTGCGCCTCAACCAGCCAAAGACCGCCAATTTGCGGCACAATATAACGCAGCAGACCGGCAGGGCGCGCCAGTAATTCCTGCAAGCGCACAGGCAAAAGCGGCGGCACCATCAAAACCGGTTGCATGTCACGCAATACAAAACCGGCCTGCTTGACCATGCGCCGCAATTGCCCGCGTGAATAAGGCCGCCCGGTGCCAAACGGCGTGCCATCGCGGCGCGCCCAAAAACCGGTGCGGTTTGGCACCAGCATGATTACGCGGCCATTTGGCACCAGCACCCGCCAGACTTCCGCCAGCAAGGCTTCGCTTTGATTGGCCGCTTCCAGCCCATGCACCATCAATACGCGATTAACGCAAGCGTCGCGCAAGGGCCAGTCGGTTTCTTGCACCAGCGCGGTCACGCAACGGGCCTCGGGCGGGGTCATCATCACGCCTTGCTGGCCGGGCATCAGAAAATGCCAATCGGCATTGGGCCATAAGGCTTCGGCATAGGGCGGCGCATAGCCATAGCCGACCAGCACATCATCGCGCGGTGGCGGCCAGCCTTGCGCAATGGCGCGGGCGATTTGACGCTGCACCATTTGACCGCGCGGGGCGGCGTAAAATTCTGCCAAATCCAATATATCAACAGCCATGATTTACCATTTATACCGTATCGCCTATACTCGTGACAGATTTGTTATCGGCGCGCGCGGTGAAACATGGCGCGCCCGCTTACCGGAGAAACCCATGAGCAAGCTGGACATTGCCCAAATACCCTGCCTGAATGACAATTACGGCTATTTGCTGCATGATGCGGCAAGCGGCGAAACCGCCTGTATTGATACGCCCGAACCCGGCCCGATTCTGGCTGAGCTGGAAAAACGCAATTGGCAATTAAGCCATATTTGGAACACCCATCACCATTGGGATCATGCCGGCAATAATCTGGAAATCAAACAGGCAACGGGCTGTCGCATTATCGGCCCGGCCGGTGAAGCCGATAAAATCCCCGGCATTGACCATGCGGTTGATGATGGTGACGCATTGCGCCTTGGCGACCATGAAGTGCGCGTCATCAATGTGGGTGGCCATACGCTTGGTCATATTGCCTATCATCTGCCCGATGCCGGTCTGGCCTTTGTTGGTGACAGCCTGTTCACTTTGGGCTGCGGGCGGGTGTTTGAAGGCACAATGGCGCAAATGTGGGCAAGCCTTGAAAAGCTGGCCGGCCTGCCCGATGGCACGCTGATTTATTGCGCCCATGAATACACTGCCGCCAATGCCGCCTTTGCCGCGACCATTGACCCGGACAATGCCGCATTGCAAGCGCGGATTGACGACATCACCGAATTGCGGGCGCAGAACAAGCCGACCGTGCCGACCGAGATTGGGCTGGAGCGCGCGACCAATCCGTTTTTGCGCGCCGCCGACCCGGCCATTCGCGCCCGGCTCAATATGGCCAATGCCGAAAATGTTGATGTTTTTGCCGAAATCCGCAGCCGCAAGGATAATTTCTAAGCCATGCGATTGAGCAATCGGCAGGGCTTGAGGGCATAAATGACAGATAATGCACAAGAGCTGGCCGCGCGTTTTCCTGCCACATTATCGGCCCGGCAAGTGGCCGACACATTGGGTTTGCAATTGGCCGCACCGTTCCGCGACGCCACACCCGCCCCTTTTGCCGAAGGCTTGGTGCAAAGCGCAACAGGCTGGCAACGCCTTATGCTGCTCGACAGTGACGGGTTTTACAGCTGGCAACGTCTGTCGCAGGCGCAAAGCTGGCACTGGCTGGCCGGTGCGCCGGCAGTGGTGACCGCCTCGCCGGACGGGCATGACGCGCAAGCCAGCCATCTCGGCCCCGATACGGTATTGAATCAGCAAGCCAGCCTGCACTTTGCCGCCCATATCTGGCAGACCGCCACCAGTTTGGGCGCATGGAGTCTGGTGCGCTGCGATACTGAGGCCGCGCCCGATGCGGCCAGTATTGAAATGGCGTCGCCGGATTGGTTTCCGACACCGCGCGCGCCGAAAGCCGGTCGTCGCTAATGCTGAGTTTTCACTGCCGCGAAAGCCACAGCCGTGTCGAAGAGATAGGCTGGATAGCGCCGGAAACGGTGTTTGCGCCGCTCGCCGACCAGCCCGGCGCGCTGTGGTTGGACAGTTCCGACAATGAGCATCCAGCAGGGCGTTACAGTTTTATTATGGCCGATGCCGAACAGGTGATTGTGAAACAGGCAGATGCGGCGGAGGCGGGTTTTGAGCATATTGACCGGCTATTGCGCGCCCGCGCCGATGCATGGTGCAATTTGCCGCCGGATATGGATGCCATGCTGCCGCCTTTTCGCGGCGGCATTGCCGGCATGCTGGCCTATGATTTGGGCGCGGGGTTGGACAGCGCCATGCAAATGCAGGCGGAAGACCGGTTCGGCCTGCCGGCCATGGCGCTTGGCATTTATCACAGCGTGCTTGCTTTCGACCACCAGCAAAATCGCTGCTTTATTCTGCTCAGCGGCGATGGTGATGGTGAAAAAGCAGAGGCGGCGCTGCATGCTTGGCACAATCGCCTGGCTAGGGCGCATCGCAATGTTTTGGTTGATGACAATCTTAACGCCCCGCAATTGGCTGATGCGCTGCACAGTAATTTTTCCCGCCAAAAATATGAAACAACAGTGCAGAACATTATTGACCGGATTTTGGCCGGTGAGATTTTTCAAGCCAATTTGGCGCAATGTTTTTCTGCCGGTCTGGCTGCGACTGACACTGGCTTTGCCTATTATTGCCGCCTGCGCCGCATCAGCCCGGCGCCATTTTCCGCCTATGGCTGTTTTGGTGATTTTGCCCTGGCCTCGGCCTCGCCGGAGCGGTTTTTGCAGTGCCGCGATAATCTGGTCGAAACCCGCCCGATAAAAGGCACTATGCCGCGCTTGCCCGACGCCAAAGCTGACCGCCAAATTGCCGAAACCTTATTGGCGTCGGAAAAAGACCGCGCCGAAAATGTGATGATTGTCGATTTGCTGCGCAATGATTTGGCACGCGCCTGCGCGGATGGCACAATTGAGGTGCCGCAATTATGCGCGCTTGAGAGCTTTTCAAATGTGCATCATCTGGTCTCTACTGTGCGTGGCCGATTGGCCGAAGGCAAAACCGCCGCCAATGTCATGCGCGCCTGTTTTCCCGGCGGCTCAATCACCGGCGCACCGAAAATCCGCGCCATGCAAGTGATTGACCAATTGGAACCGATGCGGCGCGGGCCATTTTACGGAAGCCTGTGCTGGCTTGGTTTTGACGGCAGAATGGACAGCAATATCCTTATCCGCACCGCCCTTTTGCGCGGGCGTGACGTCAGCTTTCAAGCCGGTGGCGGTATTGTCGCCGACAGCCAGCCAGCGATTGAATATCAGGAAACACTGAACAAGGCGCGCGGTCTGGCGCTGGCTTTGGGCGAAGATATTGACCGCTTCGCCGCGCCCGCATCACTGGCCGTTTTGTCGGAGCCAGCCGGATGATTGTCGTCATTGACCATTTTGACAGCTTTGTCGAAACACTGGCGCGTTATTTGCGCGAAGCCGGTGAAGAAGTGGTGACCATTCGGCAAAACGCGCCGCTTGATGCTGTTCTGGCGCATCAGCCAAAGGCGCTTATTTTATCGCCCGGCCCCGGCACGCCGGATGAAACCGGCATCAGCCTTGAGCTGCTGGCCGCCTGCCCGGCCGATATGCCGATATTGGGCGTGTGTCTCGGCCATCAAACCTTGGCACAAGCCTATGGCGGCAGGGTCGGGCGGGCGCGCGAACCCATGCATGGCAAAGCCTCGGCCATTCACCATAATGGCGACGGCCTGTTTGCCGGTCTGCCCCGGCCCATGCAGGCGGGTCGTTATCATGCGCTGATTGTCGAAAAGCTGCCCGATTGCCTGCGCGCGACCGCGCAAAGCAGCCAGGGCGAAATCATGGCCTTCGCCCATGTCAGCCGACCGGTTTTTGGTGTGCAGTTTCATCCGGAATCAATCCTGACCCCGCATGGCCGACGATTGATTGACAATTTTCTGGGCCAGATGAAGCCGCGCCAGCCAGCGCCGGGGGCCGTGTGATGGCGGCAGTGTTCATCAATGGTCAACCGGTCGCGCCAGCGCAACTGGCTTTGGCGCAAGATCGCGGCCTGTTGCTCGGTGAAAGTGTATTTGCAACCTTGCTGGTCAAAAATAATGTGCCGCAATTTTGGGACGCGCATATAAAGCGCCTGCATGCGGCTTGTGATTTTTATGGCCTGCATCTACCTGCCAATATTGTGCCGAATGGCGATATGCGGGCCGCTTTGAAACATTGGTCGCGCGCCCTGCTGGCCGAAAACACCATGGATGAACCCCAAGTGCTGCGGCTCACCATAAGCGGCGGTGCGGGTGGGCGCGGGCTGGTGCCGCAACAAGCGGCGGATGCGCTGTGCCTTGTCAGCCTGGCACCTGCGCCGCCGCCATTGCCGCAATTAAAACTTTATGTCAGCGATTATGGCGTGCTGGCCGGTCAGCCCGATGCCGCGTTCAAAACCGGCAATTATTTGCCCAATATACAAGCGCGCAAACAGGCTGTTGAAAATGGTGCCAATGAGGCGCTGATGCTCAATCAATGGGGGCGCATTGCTTCGGCGGCGGCGGGCAATGTGATTATTGAAACAAATGACGGGCAATGGCTGACGCCGTCACCGGCGGAGGGCGCGCTGCCTGGCATTATGCTGGCGCAAGTGACCCAATTGCCCGACAGCCCGATAAAGCAAGGCCAAGTGACGCGCACCATGCTGCAAACGGCGCGGCATATTTTTATTTGCAACAGTGTGCAGGAAATTGTCGCGGCGCATTTTGAGGCTGCTGACGCCGCGCTGACAGAATCGGCAACAAAAAAGGCGCGCCAATGGCGCGCCCGATTGCCCGTCGAAACGGAGTTTTAATCTTTTGGTTGCAAGACCTGACGGCCCCGATACATGCCGCTTTTCAGGTCAATATGGTGCGGGCGATGCAATTCGCCGCTATCGGGATTTTCAATATAGGTTGGATTGGCCAACGCATCGGTGGCGCGCCGCATGCCGCGCTTCGAGCGTGTGGTTTTTCGCTTCGGAACAGCCATGTTCTCGTCTCCTGAATAAGTTGGGCGGTTTATACGCCAAACAGGGGCAGGCGTCCAGCCCCTTTACAGCTTTAGTCGCGCCCTGTCGGGTCAACCCGCCAAATCTTGCCGCTATCCCCGCCCTCCGACAGAATATACAGCCGGTCATCGGGCCCTTGGCGGATATCACGCAAGCGTTCGCCAATTTCGGTGAACAGGATTTGCTCGCTCACAGCCGCACCATTTTCCATATCAACGCGCACCGCATAACGAAACACAAGTGACGTCACAAATATATCGCCCTGCCAGTCCGGAAATTCGGCACCGCGATAAAGCGCCATACCGCTTGGCCCGATTGAAGGCGTCCAGTATTTCAACGGCTGCACCGTGCCCTCATATTGCTGATAGGGGCTGATGCTGGCACCGGAATAATCAATCCCGTAAGTGGCAATCGGCCAGCCATAATTATTGCCCGGCTCAATCAGGTTCAACTCATCGCCGCCGCGCGGGCCATGCTCGGTCTGATAGACAAGACCGCTGGCTGCGTCATAGAGAATGCTTTGGGGATTGCGATGGCCATAAGACCAAATTTCCGGCTGCGCCGCATTGTCATTGGCAAACGGGTTATCGGCAGGCACTTTGCCATTATCGGTGACACGCGCAATCACGCCGAAATGATTGCCGAGATTTTGCGCTTCCTCACGATAATCAAAGCCGTCACCGGTCGTTATCAGCAGTGTTTTGTCAGCCATGAAAGCCATGCGCGCGCCATAATGCACGGGAATGTCCTTGGCCGGTGCGGTTTCGAATATGGTGCGCACATCTTCCAGCGCCGTGCCGGTAAACCGCCCGCGCACCACGCGCAATTTATTGGCCGATGATTTACCGGCGGCAAGCGACAAATAAACAAAATTATTTTCGGCAAAATCGGGATGCAGCACAATATCCATCAGCCCGCCCTGTCCGGCATAAAGGCTTTCCGGCACACCCTCAATCGGCGCCTTTTGCACCTCGCCATTGCGCACCAGCCGCAGCGCGCCGGATAATTCAGTCACCAGCATGTCGCCATTGGGCAGAAAGGCGAGCCCCCAGGGCATATCCAACCCGTCAGCAATCATGGTCAGACGGTAATCGCTGGCGCGCACCGGCATCGCCAATACTGCCATGGAAATAAATGCCACCAAAATTGCCGCTATCCGCTTATCTGTTGCCATTTGGGCTGCTCCCTGTTCAGATACCGAAACGCTTGAATTATATAACATAAGCAGATTAGAGTGAGTTGCAAGAGCAGTGGCGCCGTCATTGCAGCATGGCCAAATCGGAGCCTTTGAAATGAAAAAGTTTCTACCAAGCCTTAACCAATGTCTGGCCTTTTTGGTCGGATGGGGTGTTCTTATTGTGCTCGGCGTCACCGTTAACACACAATTTGCGCTTGGCAGCCTGACAGATTTAGGCGTTCAAATTCCCTTTTCTGCCCGCATTAACACAACCTTCAAAGACATTGGCAATATGCTGCCCTTATTCGGCTCAATTTTCGGGCTGGGCTTTTTGATTGCCATGGCAGTCGGGAATGTCATTTTTTCCGTGGTCAAAATACTGCCCGATTTGGTTTTCGCGCTGGCCGGATTTGCCTCAGTCGGCGTCACCCTGTTCGCGTTAAAGGCCGCGTTTCAAATCACCGCCATTGGCGCGGCGCGCCATTGGGACGGGTTTTTAATGCTTTGCCTGGCCGGGGCATTGGCCGGCTATGTGTTTTCGCTGGTCGCCATGCGCCGCCGCGCCGGCCCGCCCCAACCGGCAGCACCGGTCGGGTCGTAAAGCCCGTCACAAGCCGGTGCTTTACAGCGCCGCTTTATATTCCAACCGTTTTTTGTGCAGCAATGGCTCGGTATAGCCGCTTGGCTGCGCGCGCCCCTGAAACACCAAATCGCAAGCCGCAGCAAAGGCGGTGGAATTGTCCAAATCCGCCGCCATTGGCGTGTAATCGGCATCACCGGCATTTTGCCCATCCACCACAGCAGCCATGCGGCGCATGGTTTCCATAACTTGTTCTTCCGAGCAAATGCCGTGATGCAGCCAATTGGCGATATGCTGGCTGGAAATCCGCAAAGTGGCGCGGTCTTCCATCAGGCCGACATCGTGAATATCCGGCACTTTTGAGCAACCGACACCCTGGTCAATCCAGCGCACCACATAGCCGAGAATGCCTTGGGCATTATTGTCGAGTTCCTGCTGCACATCTTCCGGCGACCATTGCGGATGACTTTCCACCGGCATGGTCAGAATCGTGTCAATTGAGGCGCGGGTGCGGCTTTTCAGCGAATTTTGCACCGCTTCGACATCGACTTGATGATAATGAATCGCGTGCAGTGTGGCAGCGGTTGGCGAAGGCGCCCAAGCACAATCAGCACCGGCTTTGGGCTGGCCGATTTTCTGCTCCAGCATGGCGGCCATCAAATCCGGCATCGCCCACATGCCCTTGCCGATTTGCGCCCGTCCCTGCAAACCGCACGCCAGACCAATATCGACATTCCAATCTTCATAAGCATTGAGCCAGCCCGACGCTTTCATATCGGCCTTGCGTATCATTGGCCCCATTTCCATGGATGTGTGAATTTCATCGCCTGTGCGATCAAGAAAGCCGGTATTGATGAAAATCACCCGTGCCTTGGCGGCGCGGATACATTCTTTCAGATTCACCGTTGTCCGGCGTTCTTCATCCATAATGCCCATTTTCATGGTCAGGGTCGGCAGGCCAAGGGCGGCTTCAACCGCGCCAAACAGCGCATCGGCAAAAGCCACTTCTTCCGGCCCGTGCATTTTCGGTTTCACAATATAGACCGAGCCGGTTTTGCTGTTTTTCTGCGCCATATCGGTTTTCGCCAAATCATGTTTGGCGAGCAGGCCGGTCATCAGCGCATCCATAATGCCTTCGGGTATTTCATCCCCGCGATCATCGAGGATTGCCGGATTGGTCATTAAATGCCCGACATTGCGGATGAGCATAAGCGACAGGCCCGGCAAGGTGAAGCCCTGCCCGTCCGGCGCGGTATAATCGCGATTGGCCGCCAAAGCGCGGGTCATGGCGCGGCCATTTTTTTCCATCTCGACCGATAAATCACGCCGCATCAGCCCAAGCAGATTGCGATAGGTTTCGACTTTGTCTTCGGCATCCACCGCCGCCACCGAATCCTCGCAATCCATAATCGTGGTAACAGCGGATTCAAGAAATACATCAGCCACATGCGCCTTGTCGTCCTTGCCGATATTATGGCTGGCATCAATCCAAATCTCAGCGTGCAAATCATTGTTTTTTAACAATATCGCTTCCGGCGCATCGGCCGCGCCGCGATAACCGGCCAGCCGGTCAGCCTGCACCAGCCCGGCCACACCGCCAGCATGGGTCGCCTGCAAAGCGCCATTGACAATTGCATAAGCGGTCACATCACCATGCGCAACGCCATCAAGCGGAGCAATCTCGTCGAGCAAGGCTTTGGCGCGGCGGATAACCTCATTGCCGCGCACCGGATTATAAGCTCCGGCAGGCGATAAATCGCCGGATTGGTCAATCGCATCCGTGCCGTAAAACGCATCATATAGGCTGCCCCAACGCGCATTGGCCGCATTAACCGCAAAGCGGGCATTTTTCACCGGCACAACCAATTGCGGGCCGGCGATTTTGGCAATCTCATCATCAACATTGGCAGTTTCAATGGTGAAATCCGGGCCTTCCGGCACCAAATAACCAATTTCCTGCAAAAACGCCTTATAGTCATCGGCATTATGCGGCGCGCCCTGACGCTGCTTGTGCCAATCATCAATTTGCGCTTGCAAGGCCTCGCGCTTTTCCAACAGCGCCTTATTGGTATCACGATGGGCATTCAGCACTTTGGCCACCGCCGCCCAGAAATCATCGGCGCTGATATCGGTGCCGACCACCGCCTCATTGGCCACAAAATCCGCCAATTCTGCCGCTATTTGCAGCCCGGCTATGCTTACAGTGTCGCTCATCATCTTCTCCCCAATTGCGTCTGACCGGCAAACTATAATTTTTTACCGCGCCCGACAATGGCGAATTGGCACAGCGCGCCAAATCGGAAAAACCAAATCCGCCAAGAGCAGGCTTTACGACAATGTTATGGCGCGCTAGCCTATTGGCAATAAATATGGGGAGGAAGCTATGAAACTCGATTTTGCGACCACGGCCTTATTGACCAATATGAAACTCAATGAGCTGCCGCCTTTCAGCGCGCTGACGCCGGAAGAAGCGCGCTTGGTTTACAGCGAAATGGCCAAATCGCGCCGCCGACCGGGCACAGATAATGTATCAGCCGAAGATGTCAGCATTGCCACAATGGATGGCGCGGCCATTGAGGCGCGTATATTGCGCCCTGAGGGACAAGCCAAAGCGATAATTGTCTATTTTCACGGCGGCGGTTGGGTGATTGGCAATATTGATGATTTCGACCCGTTGGGCCGCAAGCTGGCCGAAGCCAATCAGGCGGTTGTCGTTATGGTCAATTACCGCAAAGCGCCGGAACATGGCTTCCCGATTCCATTGGATGATTGCTGGGCGGCGCTCAATCATGTCGCCGAGAATAAGCAAGCAATTGCCGGAGCCGGTGCCGGTGAAGATGTGCCGCTTTTCGTCATGGGCGACAGCGCCGGTGGCAATCTGGCCGCCGCTACCGCCTTGCGCGCGCGTGATGAAAACGGCCCGCAAATCGACATGCAAATTCTGGTTTATCCGGTGATTGACGGGCGCCGCGCCACGGACAGCTACCATGCCGAAGACAAACAGTTATTTTTGACTGCCGAAAGCATGGACATGTTTTGGGATCATTATACGCCGGCAGAAAGCGACCGTCTCAGCCCGTGGGCCTCGCCAATTCTGGCTGAAAAGCTGGACGGGTTGCCGCCGGCCATTGTGATAACAGCCGAATTTGACATTTTGCGCGATGAGGGCGAAGCCTATGCCGAAAGCCTGCGGGCAGCCGGTGTGCCGGTTATTGCCCGCCGCTTTGACCGGCAAATTCACGGCTTTTTCTCAATGAGTGATATTTTACCGGTTGGGGCGCAAGCGCATGACTGGCTGGCCGGTGAAATTGACCGCTGGCTCAGCCCGCCCTCCAAAGTCGATGCGATTGTTGTCGGCGCCGGTTTTTCCGGCATGTATCAACTTTACAAGCTGCGCGAAATGGGCCTGTCCGCGCGTGTCTTTGAAGCCGGTAATGATGTGGGCGGCACATGGTATTGGAACCGCTATCCCGGCGCACGGGTTGATATTGAAAGCCTCGCCTATTCCTATTCCTTTTCCGAAGAGCTTGAGCAGGATTGGGTGTGGACGGAAAAATATGCCGCGCAACCGGAATTGCTGCGCTATTGCCAGCATGTTGCCGAGCGTTTTGATTTGCGCCGCGACATCACTTTCAACACGCGGGTTGTCAGCGCCCATTATATGCAAGACAAGGCCGCATGGCTGGTGACAACCGATAGCGGCGAACGGGTGACGGCCAATTATCTCATCATGGCGACCGGGGTTTTATCCTCGGCCAAAACGCCGGATATTCCGGGCCGCGATGATTTCAAAGGCGCTACCTACCAGACCGGTCGCTGGCCGCATGAAGGGGTTGATTTCACCGGCCAGCGCGTCGCTGTCATCGGCACCGGCTCATCGGCTGTGCAATCCATCCCGCTCATTGCCGAACAGGCCGCGCAGTTAACCGTCTATCAGCGCACTGCCGCCTATTCGACCCCGGCGCGCAACAGGCCGCTGAGCAATGCGGAAATTTCCGATATGAAAGGCCATTACCGCGAATTCCGCGCATCGCAAAGACTTGATGCGGCCGGTATTCCCAATCCGGAGCGCCAGCCCGAATCCGTTTTTGATGTCAGCGAGGAAGAGCGCAATAAGCGGTTTGAGCAGGCTTGGGATGAGGGATTGCTCACCGGCCTGTCATCCACTTTCAGCGATTTGGGTGTCAATGAAGAGGCCAATAATGTGGTCGCCGAATTTATCCGCAACCGGATACGCGCAACGGTGAAAGACAAGCAAACAGCCGAAGATTTGGTGCCGAAAGCCTATCCCTATGCCACCAAACGGCCATGTATCGACACGAATTACTATGAAACCTATAATCGCGAGAATGTGTCGCTGGTCAATTTGCGCCGCACACCGATTGAGACCATTACGCCGACCGGCATTACGACCTCGCAAGGCACGCAGGAGTTTGATGCGATTGTCTTTGCCACCGGTTTTGATGCCATGACCGGCGCGCTGATGGCGATTGACATTCGCGGCACGGATGGGCAAAGGCTGGCCGATTGCTGGGCCGACGGGCCGCGCTCTTATCTTGGTCTGGCGATAGCCGGTTTTCCCAATCTGTTTACCATAACCGGCCCGTCCAGCCCGTCAGTCTTGTCAAATATGCTGGTCTCGATTGAACAGCATGTCGATTGGGTGAGCGATTGCATTGGCTGGATGCGCGCCCATAATTATGCCGCGATAGATGCCACGCAAGAGGCCGAGAATGAATGGGCCGACCATACCGCCCATCTGGCCGGGCTGACTTTATTTCCGAAAGCCGATAGCTGGTATATGGGTGCCAATGTGCCGGGCAAGCCGCGCATGTTTCTGGCTTATGTTGGCGGTGTTGGCGTTTACCGCAAAATTTGCGAGGCGATTGCCGAGGATGATTATCACGGCTTCAAAGTCACGCCAAAAGCGGCTTTGCAAATTGGGCCGCACGCCCAAACGGCTGAAAGCGCCGCTTAAGGGAGGGCCGCATGCGTCTGCGTCAGATTTGCCTTGTCGCCCATGAGCTTGAGCCGACACTGGCGCAATTATGCGAGCTGCTGCAAAGCGAGGTCATCTATCGCGATCCCGGCGTGGCGCATTTCGGGCTGGCCAATGGCCTGCTGCAATCAGGCGGCGATTTCATTGAAGTGGTCAGCCCTTTGCCCGACCGGCAGGACACGGCGGGCGGACGCCATTTGGCGCGGCGCGGCGACAGTTTCTATATGGTGATTTTCCAATGCGCCAATGCCGCCCCGATTGCCGCCCATATTGGCGAGCAGGGCATTCGCAAAGTCTGGTCACATGCGGGCGCGGATTTATCGGCCACGCATTTCCATCCGGCTGATTTTGGCGGCGCGATTGTCTCGGTTGACAGTATGGGGCGCGAAGACTGGCAATCGCCCAATGCCTATTGGGAGTGGACAAAATGGCCGCCCGCGACACCGCCCGATTATGCCGCCGCCGCAACCGGCGCGATTGCCGGCCTGACCATGTGCGCTGCCGAGCCGCAAAAGCTGGCGCAGCATTGGGGCCATTTGCTTGAACGACCGGTAGAGGGCCATCAGCTGATATTTGACGGCGCGGTGATGGATTTCGTTGAAGCCGACACGCCCGCCCCTTTCATCAACCATGTGCAATTGCGCTGCGCGGCACAAAGCCCAAGCGAAATTCTGGCGCGCGGGGATGCGATGGGCTTGGCGGTGGCGGCTGACAGGCTGCATTTATGCGGCGTTGATTGGTCATTTATTGAAGGGTGAGGCCGAATTGGCGGCGTCTGACATTTAGGGAGGATTATCAGCATGACGGGAAACATGAAACAGCGCGACAGGCATTTTCCGGTGATTGGCGTTTTGGCACTGTGCAGCCTGCTTGGCATAGGCATGACAGGGGCGGCGCAGGCCAAAGAAACTTGCAGGCCGTCCAAATGGGGGGCGGATGATGAGATTGGCGCGGCCAATCATGTAACGCCGGAGCAGGTGCTTATGGCCGCCAAGCTGGTCAAGAAAGGCGAAAGCCATGCGCTTGGCATTGTCATTGAGCCGGGCATGCCGGCCTATCCGCCGCGCTCGGTGGCGTTGCAAGTTGTCCAGCCCAACCAGCAATTCGGCTTTGATGTCAAAAAACTGTTTGGCTGGGACGTCGCCTCAAATGATGATTTGGTGCAAATGTGGCTTGGCACCGGCCCGCAGCTTGACGGGCTGGGTCATATGGGCGAGGCGCGCACTTTTTACAATTGCAATAAGGGCGCTGATATTTCGCCAATCACCGGCCTGACCAAGCTGGGTATTGAGAAAATCCCGCCAATGGTCGGGCGCGGTGTATTGCTGGATATGGCGGCTCATTTCGGTGTTGCGTCAATGGCCCCCGGTCAGCCCATTACCGTGGCCGATTTGAAAAAAGCGGCAAAGCGCCAAGGCGTTAAATTTCGCAAGGGCGATGTGATTTTGCTGCATACCGGCTATACGGAGGCGACGCTGAAAACCGCGCCGCAAACATGGGTGTCCACCATTCCGGGCATTACCAATGCGGCGGCGGAATATCTCGCCAGTTTCGACCCGATGGCGGTCGGCGCCGATACTTGGGGCTTGGAAGCCGTGCCGGCGGCGAAAGGCGACAAATTATTTTACGGCCATGTCACCTTGCTGAAGAAAAACGGCATATTCATTCTTGAGACAATGAATACAACCCGTTTGGCGCGCGAAAAAGTGCATGAATTTATGTTTGTGCTGGGCCAGCCCAAACTCAAAGGCGCGGTGCAAATGGTGATAAATCCGGTCGCTCTCTGGTAAGCCTGAGGCAATGGTAAGCCTGCGGTAATGGCAAGCCTGAGATATTGGTAAACCTGAGGCAATTATGCGGCTGCCGGACAAGCTGACCGGCTAAAGCTCCGCCACTTCCAGCCAACCTATATTGGCATCGGGCCGTTTATAGACCAGGCTCAGCTTTTCCTGCGCCACGCTGCGGAACAGCACAAAATCGGACTGCCCAACCTCCAATTGCATCACTGCCTCGCTGACCGATAATGTCGGTATCACGCGGTCATTTTCAGCAATAATAACCGGCGTGAACTCCGCCTGCGCTTCCTCTGCCTCGGCTTCCGGCGCAAACACTTTTTCCGCCGCCACGGGCGGTGCGGCAAGGGCGCGTTTTTGGTCGTGATGGTTTTTCAGCCGCCTTTTATAGCGCCGCAATTGCTTTTCAATTTTCTGCACGGATTGGTCGAAAGATTGATAGACATCACTGTCCTGCCCCGACGCATGCAGGTAAAGCCCGCTGTCCAAATGCACCGCGCAAGCCGCCTCAAAGGCATGGCCCTGTTTGGAAAAGGTGACATTAATATCGGCCGACCGCTCGAAATATTTGGAGACCGCCTCGGTCAGACGTGTCTCTACATGTGATTGCAATGCCGCGCCGGTCTCAATATGGCGTCCAGAAATGTTAATGTTCATTTTGTCTCCTTTCCGGGTGTTTTTGTTAAAACCTCACCCTCTGCTGTGGCAGCAGGCGGAGACTGTTTCGAAAGGCTCGCGCCTGTCACCGGTTACACAT
Source organism: Parvibaculales bacterium (assembly GCA_049597955.1). GTDB lineage: Bacteria > Pseudomonadota > Alphaproteobacteria > RS24 > RS24 > JAYPAN01. The sequence continues at coordinate 18,357 of JBMYND010000005.1, read as the reverse complement.
TAACTGTGCCTGAGACGGCTTGGCTTGTCCAGCGCAATCGCCGGAGAAGCCGCGCAATCTTGCCGACACACGCACCGGTTGTTTGAATGGCGCTAAAGCGCGAAATCCTCGCCGAGATAATGGCGGCGCACATCCTCATTATTGACAATATCTTCGGCCGAGCCTTCGGTCAGCACTTTGCCTTCCGCGATAATCACCGCGCGGTCAATAATGCTCAATGTCTCGCGCACATTATGGTCGGTGATTAAAACCCCCAGCCCGCGCTCGGTCAGCTTGGCGACCAGCAGGCGAATGTCATTTATCGCAATCGGGTCAACACCGGCGAAAGGCTCGTCCAGCAAAATAAAAGACGGGTCGCTGGCCAGGGCGCGGGCAATCTCGGCGCGCCGCCGCTCACCGCCCGACAGCGCCGCGCCACGCGAATGACGCACATGGCCAATGGCGAAATCATCGAGCAATTCTTCCAGCCGCGCCATTTGCGCATCGCGGCTTTTGCCGGTGGTCTCCAAAATTGACATAATGTTCTGCTCAACCGTCAGCGTGCGGAAAATCGAGGCTTCCTGCGGCAAATAGCCAATGCCCATGCGCGCGCGCCGATACATGGGCAAATCTGAGACATCATGGCCGTCAATCAATACCCGCCCGCTATCGGGCTTGACCAAACCGGTAATCATGTAAAATGTCGTGGTCTTGCCGGCCCCGTTCGGCCCCAACAGGCCAATCGCTTCGCGGCGTTCAAATTGCAGCGAGACATTATCTACCACTTGGCGGCCCTTGAAGGATTTGCACAAATCTATCGCCGCCAGCCCCCCACTTGCAGCATTGGCGGCACTGGCACTGGCACTTGCACTGACAGAGGCGCGGTCAGAGGCTGATGCGCGGTCAGAGGCCGCATCCGTGTCGGGTGATGGCGATATTTCAGAAGCAGCAGTCATTTCTCAAACCGGCATGGGACATTACAGGCCAGACCCTAGCCCAAGCGGCGGCGGAAGAAAAGCCGCTACTTGTCGGGTCGCAATTCAATGCGGGCGCGACCGCCCCTGTCGCCGCCCGTCAGCCGCGATGTGCCGTCGCGCATATTTATCGTCAGCGCCGCACCGCTCAGCTTTTGGGCGCGCGCATCAGGGCTGGTATCGCTCATTTCCACATTGCCGGTCAGGGTCAGAATTTCTTGCGCGAATATATAAACCGCCTTGTCGCCGCGCGCCAAGCGACCATTATCGGAGCGCAAAATCACTTGGCCATTGGCCGTCAGTTTTTCCGGCGCGCCGCCCTCAGAGCCGGTAATGATTTCCATCGTCTCAGCCGTTAACATTATTGGCCCTTGGGTTAATTGCGCGCCCTCACTCAGCACCATGCGGGCGCTTTCCTGCTGCCATAACATGCGCCCCGCCTCAAGAATGGTCGGTGCTTCCGGGTCGGTGGAAAATTGCGTCTGCGCGCAAACCGGCAAAGCCATCAGCATGAAAAACAGAGCATAAAAATGGCGACTGAGCTTGTTCATTTATTATTCCTGCGATTTTTGTCCGTTTTGTTTGTCGCGCCCCAGCACGATTTTGACATTGCCAAAGCGATATTCCTGCGCCAGGCGCGAGGCTTGCATATTGTCGGCCTGCAAATGACCTTGCGGCGTGCGAATAGACAAGGGCCTGTCACTGCTGAGGCTGCCATCATCCATATTAAGATTGAGTTGCTCAAAGCGCATTTCGCTGCCCGCTTCATTGCGCACAATAATGCCGCCTTGCAGCGCGGCGCGCCCGCTATTGCGGACAAGCTCAGCGCGGTCGGCACGCAGGCTGAAGCGATTGGCCGGCATGTCGGCTTCAAGCTCAGCCGATATTTGGTTCAAAATGACGATATTGTCATCATCGCCGGCACGGCTGGCCTGCTCAGCGCGCAACTCATAGGCATTGCCGGTGCCGTCAAGGCCGCGATAAACCGGCCCGCTCAACACCATATCGCCAAGCGGGCGCAGAATATTTTCCGGCCCGCCACGCGGCGACAAAATCAATATGGCCAGCAAAATGAAAGCCAGCGCCGCCAGTGCCAGACGCAGCCGCGCAATACGGCGCGAATGGGCGCGCGGGTCGCGGGTCGCCCTTGCTTCATCGGGGGGCGGGGCGCCCATCACGCGCTTCCGCGACAGGCTGCGGGCAAGCGCCGGTTAGTGCGAGAATATGTCAATATCTTCCCAACCTGCCAAATCCATCGCCGCGCGCACCAGCACGAAATCGAAACAGGCTTCCGCCATTGGGCGACGGCCTTCGCGGTCAAGCATGGCCTCCAACCGCTCTTTCAAAGCGTGCAAATATAAAACATCGGATGCGGCATAATTCAATTGCGCATCGCTCAATTCTTCAGCCGCCCAATCGGAGCTTTGCTGCGCCTTGGATAAATCAACCTCAAGCAATTCGCGGCATAAATCGCGCAAGCCGTGGCGGTCTGTATAAGTGCGCACCAATTTGGAGGCGATTTTGGTGCACCAAAGCGGCGCCGCATGCACATTCAGATATTGCGCAATCACCGCCACATCAAACCGCGCATAATGGAAGATTTTCAACAGCGACCTGTCGGTCAACATGGCTTTCAAATTGGGCGCGTCATAATTATCGCGCGCCAATTGCACAATATGGGCGTCCCCATCGCCGCCGCTTATTTGCACCAGACATAAGCGGTCGCGGCCCGGCTTCAGCCCCAATGTTTCCGTATCAATCGCCACCGCGCCGGAAAAAACCAGCCCGTCCGGCAAATCATTTTTATATAAATGTATGGCCATATTTCTGTCCCGTCTTAGATTGCGTGTTATAGCCGACTGGTCGGCATTTGTTAATGGTGATAAGTCCAATTGCCGCAAGGGCAATTTTTGAACGCTGCGGGCCGAAACGGGGAGAGCCGAAAATGAACAGCCAAGCCGATTTTCTGACGCGGCCACCCTTTGGTCTGCTGATGCGTATGGCCGCGCCAAGTTCCATTGCTTTTTTTCTGCAAGCCACAGTCAGCCTGGCCGAAGTTTGGTTTATCGGCCAGCTTGGGGCCAGCGCGCTGGCGGCGATTGCACTGGCCTTTCCGCTGCTCATGCTCAATCTGGCCATGTCCGGCGGGGCATTGGGCGGGGCGGTGTCGGCTGCCATTGCGCGTGCTTATGGTGCCCGCGATATTGCGGCAGCCGAGCGGCTGATATGGCACGCTTTCGGCCTTGCCATTCTTGGCTGGCTTTTTTTCTGGCTGGCCTTTTTGCTTTTTGGGGCGGGTTTTCTGGCTTTTCTCGGCGGCTCGCAAGCCGCTTTGGACAGCGCCATCGCTTATTGCAGCATGTTATTTGCCGGTGGCTTGTTTATCTGGCTGATGGGCACGACAACCGCCATTTTTCGGGGCGTCGGCATGATGAAAACCCCGGCCTTATTGATGTTGGTAAACGCCGCCATTCAAGTGCCGCTATCGGGTTGTTTGGTGCTGGGCGCTTTTGGTTTTCCGGCGCTTGGCGTTGCCGGTGCAGCGATTTCCGCGATTGCCAGCGCCGCCATTGTCGGGGTGATTTTGATTGGCCTGATGGCCACAGGTCACTTGCCGGTGCGCCTGCGCCTGTCGGCCTGTCGGTTTTCGCCCGTGCTGCTGCGCGATATTTTGCAAGTATTCCTGCCCGCCTCATTATCGCCCTTTCTCAATGTCACCACGATTATCGCGCTGACTGCCATTGTCGGGCAATTTGGCGAAACCGCTTTGGCCGGTTACGGCATTGGCTCGCGGATTGAGTTTTTGCTGATACCGCTGATTTTCGGCCTTGGCGCGGCCATGACATCACTGGTCGGTATTAATGTCGGTGCCGGACAAATTGCGCGGGCCGAAAAAATTGGCTGGATAGGCGGGGCGACCGCCGGTCTTGTCGGTGCATTTCTGGGCTTGTTTTTGTCGCTGACGCCGGAATATTGGATACCGGCCTTTGCCGATAATGCCGATGTGATTGCCGTGGCCGAACGTTATTTCCTGATTGTCGGCCCGTGGTTCGGCTTTTACGGCTTTGGCCTGTCGCTGTATTTTGCCGCGCAAGGGGCGGGGAAAATGTTTTGGCCAATCTCGGCCACCATGCTGCGCGTTGTGCTGGCTGTTGGCGGGGCCTGGCTGTTTGCCATGCAATGGAAAATGGGGCTGGATGGCGTGTTTGCCGCCGCCGCCTTTGCCATGGTCGCCTATGGCGGGCTGATTGGCCTGTCCCTGCATCGCGGTGCATGGCGCGCGCAGACAGTTTAATCTTTCATTTGCCGCCATCATTTCTGTATCATGGCAGCTCTGTATCAGGGCAGGCGGCCCCGGGGAGGAAAGCATGACAAAAGATTTGGACATTATTGTTTATGGCGCGACCGGTTTTACCGGCCAATTATGCGCCGCCTATTTGCAAGCACGCGGGGGCCAATTGCGCTGGGCCATTGCCGGACGCAATCGGGAAAAACTCGAAGCCGTGGCGCAAGCAACCGCGCCGGGGCGCGAAATCATCATTGCCGATGGCGATGATGCGGCAGCGCTTGAAGCCCTGACCGCGCGCACCAAAGTTGTCTTGTCAACGGCAGGGCCATTTCACCGCTATGGTTCCAAGCTGGTTGCGGCTTGTGTCAAAAACGCCACCCATTATGTCGATATTACCGGCGAGAATTTCTGGGTGAAAGAGCTTATCGCCAAGCACCATGATGAAGCCGCCGCCAAAGGCATTCGCATCATCCCGTCCTGCGGCTTTGACTCGATACCTTCTGATTTGGGCAGCTATTTCAGCATCCGCAAAACCGGCCAACCGGTGCGGCGCGTCGAGTCCTTCCATTCCTATAAGGGCGAGGCGTCGGGCGGCACGCTGGAAACGATTTTTTCCATGGGTGATTTGTCTCTCGGCGATGACCTGACCAATCCGTTTTTGCTGAACCCGCCGGACAGCTATACGCCGGAAATGAAAAAGGCCGAGCGCGACAAATTAGTGGTCGCACAAAAACCGGAAATTAATGGCTGGGCAGGCCCCTTTGTGATGGCAGCAGCCAATACGCGCGTTGTGCGTCGCTCGGCTGCCCTGCTCAGCCAAAGGCAAGAGCCTTATGGCGGCAATTTCAGCTATCAGGAATATGCTTATCACAAAAGCCGGGGCGCGGCGTGGAAAGGGCTGGCCGGTCTTGCCTTGGCCGGTTTGGTGATTATGACGCCCTTGCGCAAGCTGGTGCGCCCCATGCTGCGCAAGCCCGGCGAAGGGCCCGATGAAGCGCAACGCGACAGTGGCTGGTTTGACTGTAAATTCATTGTCGAAACCGAAAATGGCGAAAAATCTGTCTATGCCATGCATGGCGCAGGCGACCCCGGCTATAAAGTCACTTCCAAGCTGGTCTGTGAATCGGCGCTGTGCCTTGTTGAAGACGCCGATGCGCTGCCCGGCGGGGCGGGCTATGGCGGCGTGCTGACCAGCGCCTCCGGCCTTGGCCAAGCACTGATTGACCGCTTATCCAAAACCGGCATTCATTTTGATGGCCCGCTTCAGACCGAATAGGGCAGCGCCGCGCCAATCAAGCAGGCAGGGAGTATAAGGTGGTCAAAATAGCCATTATCGGTGCCGGCAGCACAGTGTTTATGAAAAACATTGTGGCGGATATTTTGCTGGAGCCGGGATTGGAATCCGCCCATATCGCCCTGCATGATATTGATGCGGCGCGTTTGGCGACATCGCAAATCGTCGCCCAACGTATTGCCGAAACCACCGCCACCCATCCGACATTAACCGCGACGCTTGACCGACGCAGCGCCTTGCAGGACGCCGATATTGTTATCACCATGTTGCAAGTGGGCGGCTATGAACCGGCGACGCGCATTGATTTCGACATTCCCAAAAAATACGGCCTGCGCCAAACAATTGGCGATACGCTGGGGCTGGGCGGCATTATGCGCGGCCTGCGCACTGTGCCGGTTTTGCTCGAAATTGCAGAGGATATGGCGGCGTGCTGCCATGATGCGCTATTGCTGCAATATGTTAACCCAATGGCGATTAACGGGCTGGCACTGGCCCGGCTCATGCCGGAATTGCGCCATATTGGCCTGTGCCATTCCGTGCAAGGCACCGCTATGGATTTGGCGCGCGATTTGGGCGAAGACCCGGCAGATATTGACTATGATTGCGCCGGTATCAATCATCTCGCCTTTTACACACGCTTTGAAAAACGCCATGCTGACGGTCGCATGGAAGACTTGTATCCGCGCCTGAACAAGCTGGCTGAGACCCGCGTTTACGGGCGCGGCTGGGAAGATTGTGCCAATCATGTGCGCTATGACATGCTGAAACGGCTCGGCTATTTTGTGACGGAAAGTTCGGAACATTTTGCCGAATATACGCCCTATTTCATCAAGGCAAACCGGCCTGAGTTGATAGAACAGTTTGAGATTCCGCTTGATGAATATCCGCGCCGCTGCCTGTCGCAAATCGCTGATTGGCAGGCGCAGGCCGAGGCATTGACCGGCGGCGCGGCGCTGACATGCGAGAAATCGGTTGAATATGCCGCCCGTATCATTGCCGCGCTTGTGCTGGGCAGGCCCGACAAAATACATGGCAATGTCGCCAATAAGGGGCTTATCGACAATTTGCCTGAAAATGCCTGTGTCGAAGTGCCCTGTTTGGTTGACGCCCAAGGCGTCACGCCACAGCAAACCGGCGCGCTGCCGCCGCATCTGGCCGCCCTGATGCAGACCAATATCAATGTCCAGCAATTAACGGTGGAAGCACTGGTCACCGGCAAGCGCGAGCATGTTTATCATGCCGCCATGCTCGACCCGCATACGGCGGCGGAACTGACACTTGACGAAATTTGGGCAGTGGTTGACGAATTGCTGGAAGCGCATGGCGCTGCCATTCCCGAATTGCGATAAAGCTGCTACAAATCCGCTTGGGAGCCTGTTATGCGTCATCTCTTTTTAATTCCATCACCGCGACCAATTTATGAGGCGACCGGATGAGCGATATCACGATAGGCATTATCGGCACCGGCATGATGGGGCAGGAGCATATCCAGAATTTCAATCTGCTGGCCAATGCCCGCGTCACCGCTTTGGCTGACACGGATGAAGCCATGCGCCACAAAGCCGCCGCCCTGCTTTCAGATGACAATCCGGCTCCCTTTGTGACCGATGATTTTGAACAATTGCTCGGCGATGACGGGCCGGATGCGCTGGTCATTGCGACGCCGAATTTTCATCATATTGATGTGCTGGCTGCGGCATTGGAAGCGGGCAAGCCGATATTGTGCGAAAAACCGCTTTGCACAAATCTTGAAGACACACAAAAAGTCATGCAGCGGGTCAGCCATAATGGGCTGGTATTTCAAGTCGGTATGGAATATCGCTTCAAACCGGCTTTGCATGAGATGATAGCCCGTGTCCATCGCGGCGATATTGGAAAATTGCACATGCTGTCCATTCGCGAACACCGCTTTCCCTTTCTCCCCAAAATTGGCGATTGGAACCGTTTCAACAAAAATACCGGCGGCACGCTGGTTGAAAAATGCTGTCACTTTTTCGACCTGATGCGCTTCATTATCGGCAGTGAGCCGACCGGCGTCATCGCCTCGGCCGGGCAAAGCGTCAATCACCTCAATGAAAGCTATAATGGCCGCAGCCCCGATATTTGGGATAATGGCTATGTCGTTTTCGACTTCGCCAATGGCGCGCGTGCCCTGCTTGATTTATGCATGTTTGCCGAAGGCTCGCGCCATAGCGAAGAATTGGCCGCCATGGGCGACAAGGCAAAAGTTGAATGTTTGCTGCCGCAAAATATTGTCACCCATGGCAATCGGGAAGATTGGCGCGTCAGCCAGGAGACAATTCATGTGCCGGAAGATATTTTGAACGCCGGTTATCATTCGGGCGCAACCTATCACCAGAACAAGGCTTTCCTTGACGCGGTGCGCGGTGACGCCGATGTTCAAGTGACGGCGCTTGACGGCCATCGGGCGGTCGCGATGGGTGTGGCGGCGCAAATGGCGGCGGCGGAAAAGCGCCGTGTGGATATGTCGGAGGTCGGTTTATGACGCAATATGGCGATGAAAATCTGGTGCAGGCAAAACCCCGCATGATTGGCGACAAGCAAGTCGGCGCATTGGGCTTTGGCTGCTGGCGGCTGGTCGGTGATGATGTGGCGGATGCCACGGCACGCATTGAAACGGCGCTTGAGCTGGGCATGACGCTTATCGACAATGCTGATATTTACGGCCTTGATTGGGGCGGGCAGGCTTTCGGTGAAAGCGAAGCCTTGCTCGGCAAAGTGTTGGCTGCCAATCCGCGCCTGCGCGATGAAATAGTGCTGGCCAGCAAGGGCGGTATTATTGTTGGCCTGCCCTATCATTCCGGTGCCGATTATTTGACCAGCGCCGTTAATGCTTCTTTGGCGCGGCTGCAAACCGAGCATATTGACCTGTATCAAATCCACCGGCCTGACATGTTTGCCCATCCGGCAGAAACCGCCAATGCCCTTGATGAGCTGGTCGCCGCCGGTAAAATCGGCATGGTCGGCATATCCAATTACACGCAGGCGCAGGAAGACGCGCTGCGCCATTTTCTGAAAGCACCGCTTGTGTCGCTGCAATCGGAATATTCGTTGGTTGAGCTTGGCATGTTGCGCGATGGCACGCTTGACCGCTGCATGGGCAGTGATACGGCTTTTCTCGCCTGGTCGCCGCTGGCCGGTGGGCGGCTGGTATCGGGCGAAAATGTGCCGCCTGCCTTGCTGGCGCAAATTGACGCTTTGGCGGCGCGCGAAAATACCGACCGCGCAGGCATTGCATTGGCCTTTGTGCTGGCCCATCCGGCAGCGCCAATAGCCATTATCGGCTCGCAAAATCTGGAGCGCATGCGCGCCGCCGCCGCCGCACAATATATCACGCTGACGCGGCGCGATATTTATGCGCTGATTGAGGCCGCCGAAGGCGTTCCCCTGCCCTGATGAACAGCAAACAGGACAAAGCTATGAGCGATAACAGCATCAATGACAGCATGAATGAGAGGCCGGTTGAGGTAAGCTGGTTTTCCGCATTATGCGATGATGATTACCAATTTCTCGGCGTCGAAGACCCGGCCTTGAAGGCAAGCTGGCCGCATTGCCGCGATATTGCGCTGACGGCGGAAAAAAACGGCTTTGACAATATTTTGCTGCCATCGGGCTATCAGCTTGGCATGGATTCGATTGGCTTTGCCGGTGGCATTGCGCCCTTATTGGAGCAGATGCGGCTTTTGGTGGCGGTGCGCTGCGGTGAAATGTGGGTGCCGCAATTGGCCCGCCAATTGGCCACGCTCGACCAGATGCTGGGCGGTCGGCTGACGATAAACATTATTTCCTCCGACCTGCCCGGTCAGCAAATGGATGGCGCGCCGCGCTATCAGCGCACGCGCGAGACCATGCAGGCGCTTCGGCAATTCCTCAATGGCGAGGCGGTGCAGCTTGACGGGGCGCATATTCAACTCGACCTTGCCGCACCGCGCATGCGGACTGTTTCGGGCAAATGTCCGCCCTTTTATTTTGGCGGCCTGTCACCTGCCGCGCGCGATGTCGCCGCCGCCGAGGCCGATGTGTTTCTCATGTGGCCCGACACAATGGATAAGGTAGCCGAAATTCTTGACGATATGCGCGCCCGCGCCAAAGCCCATCAGCGGCAATTGAAATTCGGCTATCGCGTGCATGTGATTGTGCGCGAAACCGAAGCGCAAGCGCGTGCCGCCGCCGACCAGCTTGTCAGCAAATTGGACGACAAGACCGGCGCGGAAATTCGCAATCGCTCGCTCGACAGCGCCTCTTATGGCGTGCGTCGGCAGGCTGAGATGCGCGATGCCGCCAATGCCGCCGGCACGGGCGATTATGTCGAGGATAATTTATGGACGGGTATTGGCCGGGCGCGCTCCGGTTGCGGGGCAGCGATTGTCGGCGACCCGGATCAAGTGCTGGCCAAGCTCAATGCCTATCGGGCGCTCGGCATTGATGCCTTTATCCTGTCGGGCTATCCGCACCGCGATGAATGTGACTTGTTTGGCCGCTATGTGCTGCCGCGTCTCAATCACGGCCCGCTGCAATTATAACGGGCGCGGCAACAGGCCGGTCTGGCTGGAAGCAGCCAGCAATGTGCCATTTTCGGCAAAAATATGCACATTTCCATGCGCCGCGCCACGGGTGAAGCTGGATAAATGCGTCACCATCATCAGCCAGTCAGTCGCGACCAGATTGACCAGCCGAAATGTATTGTCGAGGCTGGTGCCGCGCCGCGTGCGCACATGCGCGCCGAGGAAGAAATCCGACACCAGCGCCAAATAGGCCGCATCTATCGGCGCATCAAAAAGCGGGCGTATCCACATATACTCAATACCCGCAGCACTGTCTTCCAAGGCCACACGGCGTTCGAGCAAATGCAGCAAATTACCCGGCATCGCCATGGCATCATCCTGCTTGGACGGGCAATCTTGCGGCGGTGGCACTTGCGGCATGGTCACGAAAGCCTTGTCCGGCTCGCCATCGCGCGTGCCAAGCGCGGCAATCGTGCGGTGCAAAACTGTCTCGCCGCGCCGCATTTCGGCCATAGCCTGCACCACTGAGCGCCCACCCGACACCGGCTCCACACTCAGCTGCATATCTTCACCCAAAAGGCCATGATTGAGAAAATGCGTCGTCGCCCAATAAAGCGGCTTGTCAAAATGGCGCTCCAGCGCGTCAATATGCGTCGCCATGGCCACGCCGCCCATATAAAACTGATGGCCCTCCGGCCCGACACAGGCTTGCGGCGGCGGTGTATAGCTGAACCGCCCCTGCCCGTTATTATTCTGCTCTGCTTGCCAGAAAGCCATTTTCTACCCTTGGTCTGATGCTTGTTTCACCCGCCGCGCCGTCAGCGCGGTCTGGCGTGATTATGCAATTTTTTCCACCCACGGAAAGCCAGAAAAGGCTTTCGCGATATTTCTCGCCTGTCGTAAGCTTTTGAAGGACACAGGGAGGAACAAAAATGTCGAAAGTGCTTTTTGAAAAAACCGGACGCATTGCCCGCATCACGCTGAACCGGCCTGAAGTGATGAATGCGATTGATGATGAATTGCCTGATTTGCTGGAAGCCGCCGTGCGCCAAGCCGAAGCCGACCGGGAGGTGCATGTCATTATCTTAAGCGGCAATGGCCCGGCCTTTTGCGCCGGTTATGATTTGACCTATTACGCCGAAGGCAATGGCACGGGCAATGCGACACAGAAAATGCCGTGGGATCCCATGCGCGACTATGCCTTTATGTGGGCCAATACGCAAAAATTCATGTCGCTGTTTCGCTGTCACAAGCCGGTTATCGCGCAAGTGCATGGCCATGCGGTTGCCGGTGGCTCGGACATTGCGCTGTGCTGCGATTTTGTGGTGATGGCGGAAGAGGCGCAAATCGGCTATATGCCGGCCCGCGTTTGGGGCTGCCCGACCACCGCCATGTGGGTCTATCGGCTGGGCATGGAAAAGGCCAAACGCTTATTGTTTACCGGCGATAAAATCACCGGCCGCGAGGCCGCTGAAATGGGGCTGGTGCTGGAAGCATGGCCGGCCGAAGACTTGGCAGCCAAAGTGGAGGCACTGGCCGAGCGCATGGCCAGCGTGCCGCTGAACCAATTGATGATGCAGAAAATGGTGATAAATCAGGCGATTGAACAAATGGGCCTGTATGAAACCCAACGCCTTGCCACGCTGTTTGACGGCATTACCCGCCACTCGCCGGAAGGCATTAACTTCAAAACCCGCGCCGAAACTGTCGGCTGGAAACAGGCGGTGGATGAGCGCGATCGCGGTATTTTCGATTGGACTAAAAACCAACCCACCAATCGTTGAGGGATGCGCTGATGCAAGAATTTGACCTGATTTGGCCTGATTTGGCCCGATTTGACTTGATTTGACTTGATTTGACAAAGGCCTAAAGCACGATTAGCCTTTGCTTGCTAAGAAGAATGAAAGCAGGAAATAAAAATGTCGGAAACACCGGACGGGCAAACCAGAGTCGAACTGGACAAACTTGTAAGAGTCGCGTTGCGGGATATATGGACGCATGAAGCGCAGGACTTCACGCCTTGGCTGGCGCAGGAAGAAAATTTAACCCTGCTCGGCAACAGCTTGGATATGGAGCTTGTGCTAAAGAGGATTGAAGCAAATGTCGGTTCCTTCAGCGCGGATATTCTCTGCACCAATGCCGATGACGATACGCATGTGTTGATAGAAAATCAGCTTGAAAATACAAATCATGTGCATCTTGGACAGTTGATGACCTATGCGGCGGGATTGGAAGCCGCCAATATTATTTGGATTGCCGCCCAATTTCGTGATGAGCATCGCGCCGCATTGGATTGGCTGAACGACATCACTGAAGACGGTTTCCGCTTTTTTGGCCTTGAAATTGAGCTGTGGCGGATTGGCGACTCCAAACCCGCCCCCAAATTCAACATTGTCTGCAAACCAAATGACTGGTCGCGTGCCGTAAAAAGCGATACCAGCGCGGATAGCGCGACAAAAAGACTCCAGCTTGAGTTCTGGACGCAATTCAAAAAATATATCGAAACCAAAAATCCGAAACTCGTTTCACAAAAAAAACCCGGGCCCCGACATTATTTGAATTTCTTTTGTATGGGCAAGCCCGGCACCAAGTTGATTACGTTGGTAAATACCAAAAATGGTAAAATCGGCGCTGGCTTTGAAACCTTGAAAGAAGACACCAATAGAATGTATGACCAGCTCTTTTCAAAGCCGGAACAAAAAGACCTGGTTAACAAAGAAATTGGTGCGGAATTGGATTGGAGAACGCTATTGCGTGGCAGACGGGTTTGGCATTTGCGGGACGGGAGTCTTGAGGACACAGAAAGCTGGCCGGAATATTTCGCCTGGATGCATGAAAATCTGGAAAAATTTTACGCAGTTTTCAGCAAAATTATTGAAGATTTCGACGCGGCAGAAACAACGCCACCGACAGATTTATAGCCCCGCCCTATCCCAGCCCATTCAGCAGGCCGCGCATTAAAATCAAAATGGCATTGCGTGCATCATTAATGCTGAGTTTTTGGTGCTGGCGGAGGCGGTGCCACATATCAAAAGAGACCAGCGCATGCGCCGCTTCGCGCTCGGTTTCACTCAGCCGCTGCAATTCCGGCACCCAGCCCTCAAAATGCTCGCGCAGCTTGCGTTGATTGCGCGACCAGTTTTTTTGCAGCGCCTGTGATTGCCACAGTTGAAAATGCGTGCTTTGCATGGGGCGTTTCAGCCGCTCAAAAGCATTGGTCAAAACGCTGACATAATCATGCAGCCTTTCTTCAAGATTGGCATCGGGCTTGGGCAGGCGAAACAGCCGCTCATAATGCTGGCGCATTTGCTGGTCAACCGCGTCATGAAGCGCGTCCATATCTTCAAAATGGCGGAAAAAAGAGCGCAGGCCAACACCGGCTTCCTCGGCGATTTGTTTGGCGGTTGGCGACAAATTGCCATTGTCGAGCAAAGTCAGTGTCGCTGTGATAATCGCGGCACGGCTGCGGGCGCTGCGCTTGCGGCGTCCATCAATGTCTTCAACATTGGCTCGGTTTTCCATTTCGGGTGATTCTGTCATAAGCGTTACTCTATTCACCGAAATCATAATCGAGCGCAAGCGGCAGAACAAGGGCCACAATTTTTCGCCCCTGCCGCAAGTGATTAAGAATTGACATGGAAAGTGCCAATTGATAGCTTTTTATCAAATGGGGGTTGGAGACCATGCGGTTAGGCCATGCCATATGGGCGACAGCGTTTGCCTTTTATCTTGTTTTTCTTGCTTGGCATGAAAACTGGCGCGGGCCGCTGACCGCAGAAGAAATCGCCATGTTTGAGGCGCGCATTGAGGCCATAGGCACAACCAGTGCCGCGCAACGCCGTGCTTTTTCTGACTTCATGCGCTCCGACACCGGCAAGCCATTTGTCATGCTCAATCTGGCCGCCTATCCGCAAGGCGATGTAGCGCACCCGCAGACCGGCGAAATGATGCCCGGCCCGGTTTTGATTCAGAACTATTTTCTGCCCTTTATGGGTAAAGTTTTTCTGCGCGGCGGCTATCCGGCCTATATGGGCGAAGCAGTGGGCGACTATCTGGATGCATGGAAAACATCTGCCAATCCGGGCTGGTCGGGTATTGGTCTCATTCGCTATCGCAGCCGTCGCGACCTGCTCATCGCTGCGACCGACCCGGCCTTTGCCGACAGCCATATATTCAAACAGGCCGCTTTGGCCGTCACTTATGCCTTGCCCACGCAAAGCACTGGCGGTGGCTTTTTGTCACCGCGCATTTGGGTCGCCATGCTGCTGGTTAGTCTGGCATCACTGGCACAAACACTGTTACTGACGATAAGGACGCGACATGTCGGATAAATATAAACTCTACTCCTGGAGCGTTTCGCTCTATTCGGGCAAAGCGCGCGCCTATCTGATTAAGCAGCATATTGATTATGACGACATCTCGCCAGCCGACCCGCATTATGACGCGCATATTCGCCCGACCATTGGCCGTTGGATTATTCCGGTTATGGAAACGCCGGATGATGAGATTGTGCAGGATGGTGTCGATATTATTGACTGGTTTGAAAGCCGCAAGCTGGCGCGCCTGCCAGCCTATCCCACCACGCCGCGCCATCTTGTCACCGCGCTGATTATGGAAATGTTTGGCGGCGAGGGGATGCTGCGTCCGGCCATGCATTATCGCTGGAACTTTGATGCCGATAATCTGGACTTTATCTTGCAGCAATTCGGGCTGTTTGCCATGCCGCAAGTGCCAGCGGCTGAACGGCGCGATATGGCACTGCACGCGGCCGGGCGCATGCGAAAAGCCGCCATCGCCTTTGGCGTGACAGAGCAAACCGCGCCACATATTGAAGCAGCCTATGAAGAGCTGATGGCTGAGTTTGACGCGCATTTTGCCACCCATCCCTATTTGCTTGGCGGTGCGCCAACCATTGGCGATTATGGGCTTTTTGCCGCTCTTTATGCCCATTTGGGGCGCGACCCACATCCGCTGAGAATGATGCAAGAGCGCGCGCAAATGCTGTTGCGTTGGACGGAGCGCATGCGCAACCCGTCTGCCGATATGGTGGAGTTTATCGGGTATGACGAAGCTCTGCTCGGCGCCGATGCGATACCGGATACGCTGAAGACCTTATTGCGCCGCGTTGCCTCGGATTATCTGCCCGAAATTGAAGCCATGGTGGCTTTCAGCAATGATTGGCTGGCCGAAAACCAGCCACAAGCACACGAAATTGTCGGCGGCCAGAGCCTTGGGCGCGGTATTGGTATGTGCCAATTTGATTGGCGCGGCCAATCAATATCGGCAATGGTGATGCCCTATCGGATTTTCATGTTGCAGCGTATCCAAGACGCTTATGACCGGCTTGATGCGACGGGCAAACAGGCGGTGGATACGCTGCTGGACGAGACCGGCTTGTCGGCCATTATGACCGCACGCTGCACGCGCCGCGTTGAAAGGCTCAATCACCGCGAAGTCTGGGTTTGAACCGGATTATTTAATCTCGTCCAAAAACGCCAGCAAAGCAGCGGCGTAGTCGTCGGGAATATCCTCGATTAGAAAATGACTGCCGCCTTTCAATATGACCGGCGCGCGCGCGCCCGCACCGGCAATGAAAGGCCGCACCGATTCATGGCCCTTGGGCGCGACAATATCCTTGTCGGAATACAGGCAGAGAAAGGGTTTGTCGAAATCGGCCAATTTTTCGCGGGCATGAAAATTATCGACCAGCATGGGATTGTCATAGCGCGTCGGCAGCATTTGGGTGAATTGCCGATTGCCGGTCAAATATCGGAAATTCGGATAGGGCGCGGCATAACCGGCGATAACCGCTTTCGACAGCTTGCCGGTGCAGATGGCGGCCAGCATATTCCAATGTCGCCAAAACGGGTTAAAGCGCACATAAAGCTGGAATTTGCGCAAGAAACCGGCACCGGGCATGGCCATTTGCTCAATTTTCTGCGTCGGGTCGCGCACTGGCAGGCCGGTATTTGAAAAAGTGATACTGGCCAGCCGGGTTTGATGATTGGCCGCCACGCGCAGGCCGATAATGCCGCCCCAATCATGCAACACCAAGTGCGCGCCCTGCAAATCAAGCCGGTCAAACAAGGCTTGCGCGACCCATTTTTCGTGCCGGGCAATGGTGTAATCGCGCATTTTGGTCGGCTTGTCAGACCGCCCCATGCCAATCAAGTCAATGGCAATGGCGCGATAACCGGCATTGGCCAGCGCAAGCACAATTTTGCGCCACATGAAAGACCAGGTCGGATTGCCATGTATCATCACAACCGGCGGGCCATTGGCCGGGCCGGCTTCAATATAATGCATGTCCAGCGTGCCACCCTCATCATCATCAAGATTGACGAAATGCGGGGCGAAATCATAATCCGGCAAATTGTTGAAACAATGGGCGGGTGTTTTGCGTATTTTCATGGCGGCAATTTTATCGCCGACACGCATAAAGTCAAGAAATGGCACTTATGCTGTCAATTAATTTGGCAAGGCTCAAATCCGGCTCAACGGGCCGGTCACGCCGTTACATCATGGCCATAAAGCGGGTCTTGGCGCGCATGGATGGCTTTTGGTGCCATTTTACCGGCCAGCCACATTGGGCCATAAGTGGCGATTTGTGAAAGCCGCGTGCGCTTGTGAAATGTTTTGGCATTGGCCCGTGACTGCGCCTGTATGCGCGAAGCGCGCTTGAACCGAAGCTGTTGATAGGCTTGCAAGGCGCTTGGCGCATCGGCATATATCGCCAATTGCTGAGCCACCACCCATGCATCTTCAACCGCCATGGCCGCGCCTTGCGCCATGAAAGGCAGCATTGGGTGGGCGGCATCACCGAGCAAAGCGACGCGGCCATCAACCCATTTTTGCAAAGGCGCGCGGTCAAACAGCGCCCAGCGATAAAGCGTCTCGGCCTCGTTCAAAATGCCTGTAAGCGTCGGGTGCCAACCGGCAAAATCAGCCAATGCTTCGACTATCGTGCCCTTTTCGGTCCAGGATTCGGTTGTCCAGTCATCGCGCTCTACCACGCCGACAAAATTGGCCAGTTCGCCGCGGCGCAAAAGATAAGTCACACAATGCTTGCCCGGCCCCATCCATGCGCAAGCGGTTGGGCGCGGCGCCAAATCGCCGAGCCTGGCCACCGGCACGACAGCGCGCCAAGCGACATTGCCGGTAAAGACCGGCCGGTCGGCACCCAGCATGGCGGTGCGAACCGGCGAGTGAATGCCGTCACCGCCAATCAAAACATCGCCGCTTATCATACGACCATCGGCCAATTGGACGGTGACTTTACTGTCCGTCTGCTGATAGCCGACCAGTTCGGCTCCCAGATGAACACTGTCCGGGCTTTTGCTGCACAGCGCGCTGTGCAAAACGGCAATATAATCGGCCCGATGAATATGCAGATAGGGCGACCCCCACCGCGCCAGCGCCGCCTCTGCCAGCGGGATATTGAATAATTGCAAGCCGGAGCGGCCCATGCGCGCTTCAATCGCTTGCGGGCGAAAGCCAATTTCGGCCAGCGCCATGTCAAGACCGAGCGCTTCAAACACTTTCATCGCATTGGGCGGCACTTGAATACCGGCGCCAATTTCGCCCAATGCGGGCGCGCGTTCCAGCACGCAAACTTCAGCACCATGATGCAGAAAACACAAAGCCGCCGTCAGCCCGCCAATGCCAGCGCCTGAAATAATGACTTTCATAATCCACTGCTCACTTTCTGCAAACCGCCCCCGATGCGCCGCGTCACCGATATTTCATTGTAACATGCGGATATGGGGTTTCCCACCAAATCGCGCGCCAAGAGTTGACGCGGCGATTGACGCGGCGAATGATGTGGCGATTGATGTGGCGGTTGAGGTGGCGGTTGAGGTGGCGAATGATGCGCCTGAGTGCGCTTTGCCCCTTTGGAGGCGCACCGGGTTTGCCTTCGGCAAACGGGTGCTTATAGCGTGGCGCAAAACAGCCTCGCTTGCGCAAAGCGGGCGGGGGTCGCTACAGCGACCGCGCCCTTATAGCGTGGCGCACCCGATAAGGTTCGATGCCTTTTATCGGCATCTACCGGCCATCTCTCCTCAATAATATCAATAGTTTAGCTGGTTCTAGGGTTCTTTACAACCCGGTTTGCTGGATGCGAGTTTGGCCTACAGTTCCAAGAACCAAGTTCCGGGTCACACGGTCCGTGAAACACGGTGCTTGGGGGTTCGGGGTATATCTCCCAGCAAGCAAGTTTCGCTATTCTACTTGGGTTTCCAAAACACCCAAATGCGAGCCGAAAGCCGTAACCGCATCACCTCTGCGCAAGTAAGC
>JBMYND010000004.1:0-170869 GCA_049597955.1 Parvibaculales bacterium | reverse complement strand
CACGGGCAATGACATTCTGAATGGCGGCGCGGGCAATGACACGCTGAATGGCGGCACGGGCAATGACATTCTGAATGGCGGCGCCGGCAATGACACGCTGAATGGCGGCGCGGGCGGTGACATTATGACCGGCGGGGCGGGCAATGATGTGTTCGATATTTCCGACCATGCGACCACCCAAGCGGCGGCCAATAAAGTGACCGATTTCACCGCGGGCGACAAATTGAAAATAACCGGTGCCAGCACAGTCTGGGGTAAATATGAAGGCGGCAAAACGCTGATTCTGGCCGATAAAAATGGCGCACCGGACGCGGCCAAAATATACGCCGTGCTGACCGGCAAAAAACTGCTGACCGGCGCAGATTTTGACGGCACGGTAAATATCAGCTTTGCTACGCAAGCCCATATTGTGATACCGCGCAATGCCAGCCATGATGTGGGCGGCGCAAGCGCTCCCGCGTTCACCGATTTGGACGGCGATGGTGATTTGGATTTGGTCAGCGGTGAAACTTACGGCACTTTTCAGGTCTGGCGCAAGGATGCGACCGGCTATACGCGATTGACCGGCAGCAATAATCCGTTCGGCGGCATTGATGTTGGCAATTGGTCAACCCCGGCTTTTGCCGATATTGACGGTGATGGCGATGATGATCTGGTATCCGGTGAGGGCGATGGCAGGTTCAGAGTTTGGCGCAAGGATGCGACCGGCTACACGCAATTGACCGGCAGCAATAATCCCTTTAACGGCTTTGATGTGGGTGTCTATTCCGCCCCGGCTTTTGCCGATATTGACGGTGATGGCGATGTGGACTTGTTCAGTGGCGACGACCAAGGCGGGATTCGCTTCTGGCGCAATAATGGCAGTGACGGTTTTTCTTATGTGACCCGATACACTTCAGGCCTTTATTCCCCTCGCCCAACTTTGGGCGATTTTGACGGCGATGGCGATGTGGATATGGTGTTTGGCGGGCTGTTCGGGCATACGAGACTTTGGAAAAATAATGGCGACAACACATTCACCAATACAGGCCATCCTTTCAATATTGGTGATGTCGGCAGCTCCAGCAGCCCGGTTCTGGCCGATATTGACGGCGATGGCGATTTGGATTTGGTGGTCGGCGCCAATAACGGAATGTTCCATACACGCTTCAAAACACCATTGGGCTATCTCGCCAATAATGTGGTCAATGGCGATATTGGCAATGATGTCCTGTTCGGCACGGCAGCCCGCGACATTATGGAGGGCAAGGCCGGCAATGATGTTTTCGACGGCAAGGGCGGCAATGACGCCATGTTTGGCGGCAGCGGCAATGATATTTTCATTCTTGAGCTGAGTGCCACCGCCGCCGATGCGGTGACCGATTTCGCCACTGGCGACAAGATTCGCGTCGATACCGCCAATGGTAATGAGACCACGCTGACCGCCTTGCAAAATGCGGCGCAAATTCGCTGGACCAATAACACCAATCACGCCACCGGCAGCACCAATAATGCTTCGGTCAATGATACGGTGATTTATGACACCAAAGGCACGCTCTCCACCGCCGATGATGTGGTCGTCATGGTGCTGGAAGACTATACCACCACGCTGAGCATGGCCCAATTCGACGTGGTGTGAGGGGTGTGCTTGAGCCGGGCTGGCGGGTTTGTTAATATGGCGTTGAAAATAATTTGAACCGTTGCAGGAAGGCGGCATAGAATGAACAGCATGGCTTTGGACACACATGCCTATTATAAAAAACTCATCGCCACGGGCTTGCGTGATGACCAGGCTGAGGCCATCGCCTCCGGCCTCGTCAATGGTTTGACCGATAATCTGGCGACGAAAGATGAGCTGCACAGCGAGATTGCGCTTGTGCGCGGTGAAATTGCGCTTGTACGCGGTGAAATTGCCGAATTACGCGGCGATATGAATGCGATGGAAGAACGGCTTGAGGGCAAGATCGCCCTTGTGCGCTCTGAGATGGTGGCAATGGAAGGCCGGTTGCGCGGCGAAATGACCAGCATGGAAGACCGATTGCGCAGAGATATGGCTGACATGCAGGTGAAACTGGTGCGCTGGACAGCGACTCTGGTGATGGGCAGCACGGCGCTGACAATCGCCGCCATAGGCGTTTTATTCACGCAAATCGCATAATATCCAGCCGCAATTGCGGCAGCGTTTCATATTGAGTGGCAGCGTTTCATATTGAGTGGGAGGGAGGCGCGAGGCCCCCCTCCCCTGCTATTGGTTGCGCGCCCCGTCTGGCGGTTACGCACCAATGACAATCGGGCTGTCCATCAAGATTTGGGCAATCAAATCGGCGGACGGGTTTTCTGCCGCCTTTTCAAAAAACGCTTCCTGGTCAGCCCGGCCTGCTTCAAAGGCTGCGCCCATAGCCGCCATATCCGGATAGGACAGATTATAGCCATAGCAGCCCGTATAGCGCCCGCCAATGATTTGCATGACCCGCACCGCCGAAGCGCCATGCTTCATATGCATATCGCGGGCAATCGACATGCCGGTCATTAAATCGGACAGCCGACCGGGATGGGCGCGCCACATGCTGGTGAAAATTGTGCCTTCCGACAATTGCGGCGCATCATCATAGCCGTCCAGCACTTGCGCCAGGAAACTGTCAACCGAGGTGACCGCCGCACTATTGCCCAGCCCCATATAGACTTCCGTCCAGCGCGATGTGGCACGCAGGCGCGTCATGGACGTCCCGAAATCGGCCATATCCTTATACAGCGCATTGATAAAAACCTCGGCGCTTGAAGCACCGGTCTGCGAGACTTTAACCCCCACAGTAATGCCGTTTTCCGCCATACAGGCGGCGACATCGGCCATATGTTTGGTAAATTCATTGGCATGACCCGGCGTAGCCGAGAATACATTGGATGAAAGAAGCATTTTCCCCTCCTGCTTGTCGTTCAACAAACTTATCCAACAATAATGCTAACTGCCTGACACCCCAAAAATCTTGGCAAAAAAACCCCGCCGGCGCGAACCGGCGGGGCATGATGTCGGGTTTGACCGCGGCTAGTTTTTCGCTTGGTCAACCAGCTTATTGGAGGCAATCCACGGCATTTTACCGCGCAGCTCCGCACCGATTTTTTCAATCGGATGGGCGTCTGAGGCGGCGCGCATTTGCTTGATTTCTTCCTGCCCGCCCTGCATCCAACGGTCGGTGAATTTGCCGCTTTGAATATCCTCAAGAATCCGTTTCATCTCGGCCTTGGTCTCGGATGTCACAACGCGCGGGCCGGAGACATATTCGCCAAATTCCGCCGTATTGGAAATCGAGTAATTCATATTGGCAATGCCGCCTTCATAAATCAGGTCAACAATCAGCTTGACCTCATGCAGGCACTCAAAATAGGCCATTTCCGGCGGATAACCGGCCTCGGTCAGCGTCTCATAGCCGGCTTTGATAAGCTCGACCAGGCCGCCGCACAAAACCGCTTGCTCGCCGAATAAATCGGTTTCGCACTCATCGCGGAAAGTGGTCTCAATAATGCCGGAGCGGCCACCGCCCAACCCGCATGCATAAGACAGCGCCAAATCGCGCGCATTGCCGGAAGCGTCTTGCGCCACAGCCACCAGACATGGCACGCCGCCGCCTTTCAGATATTCACCGCGCACCGTATGGCCGGGGCCTTTCGGTGCAACCATGG
Source organism: Parvibaculales bacterium (assembly GCA_049597955.1). Lineage (GTDB taxonomy): Bacteria > Pseudomonadota > Alphaproteobacteria > RS24 > RS24 > JAYPAN01. The sequence continues at coordinate 167,212 of JBMYND010000004.1, read as the reverse complement.
CGACATCCATATCCGCGCGTGGCTGGATAAGGCCGAAATGCACAGCCAACCCATGCGCGAAAAGCAAAGTCGCGCCCTCGCGCAAATTGCCGGCGATTTGCTCATTATAAATATCTTTTTGCAATTCATCGGGCGTCAAAATCATCACCACATCGGCCCAAGCCGCCGCGTCGGCAATCGATTTTACTTCCAGCCCCTCGCCCTGCGCCTTGGCGACCGATGCGGAATCGGGGCGCAGACCGACGCAAATCTCGCTCACGCCGCTATCCCGCAGATTCAGCACATGGGCGTGGCCCTGGCTGCCATAGCCAATCACGGCCACTTTCTTGCTTTTAATCAGTTCGCTGTCCGCATCGCGGTCATAAAGCATTTCCATCTTCAAGCTCCTTGCTTTGTTTAATCCAGCATCAATGCCAATTGGCTACATCGCTTCCGGCCCGCGGGCAATCGCCGCCACGCCGGTGCGCGATACCTCTTTCAACCCCAATGGTGTCATCAGGCCGATAAAGGCGTTAATTTTGTCGGGTCGGCCGGTCAGCTCAAAGACGAAACTTTCCGGCGTGGCATCCACCACACGGGCGCGAAAGGCTTCCGACATGCGCAACGCTTCCACCCGCGCCTCACCCTTGCCGGCCACTTTCACCAATGCCAGCTCGCGCTCAACACTTTGCGTGTCAACCGTCAGGTCGGTGACGCGATGCACCGGCACAAGCCGACCAAGCTGCGCCTTGATTTGTTCAATCACCATGGGCGTGCCAGTGGTGACAATGGTGATGCGCGAGGCATGCGCGCCCTCATCAACCTCCGCCACGGTCAGGCTGTCAATATTGTAGCCGCGACCGGAAAACAGGCCAATCACGCGCGCCAGAACACCCGCCTCATTATCTACGAGGACAGATATTGTGTGGGTTTCAATTTCCGTTGACCCGGTCATATCTCACACCTTTCCGGCTTTCTGCTGCCGCCCATTCAGACTGTGGCGTCTATAGCGCACTCATGGCGCGGAGGAAAGCCCTGTCATTCAATCGGTCAGACCAGCGCCTTGCCGGCGTCAGAGACTTCCACATCAAGACCGGTATCATCGGCCAGCAACATGTCATTATGCGCCGCGCCGGACGGTATCATCGGGAAGCAATTTTCTTCCTTGGTGACAACGCAATCGAAAATCACCGGCCCGTCCGTGGCAACCATGCGCTTAATCGCATCATCCAATTCGCCCGGCGTTTGCGCGCGAATACCGGTTGCGCCATAGGCTTCGGCCAGCTTGACAAAATCCGGCAGCGCCTCGGAATAAGAGCTGGAATAGCGCCCGCCATGCAGCAATTCCTGCCATTGGCGCACCATGCCCATATATTCATTATTGAGGATGAAAATCTTCACCGGCAGGCGATATTGCACAGCGGTTGAGATTTCCTGCATGGTCATCAGCACCGAGGCTTCACCGGCAATATCTATGACCAGCGCGTCCGGATGGGCGACCTGCACACCAACAGCCGCCGGTATGCCATAACCCATTGTGCCAAGCCCGCCCGACGTCATCCAGCGATTGGGGTCTTCAAAACGATAATATTGCGCCGCCCACATTTGGTGCTGGCCAACTTCCGTGGTGATGAATGTGTTTGGGCCTTTGGTCAGCTCATAAAGCCGTTCAATCGCATATTGCGGCTTAATCGCCTTGCTGTCGGGCTGATAGGCGAGGCAATGACGCCCGCGCCATTGCTCAATCTGCCCCCACCAATCATCCAGCGCCTTTTTGTCGGGCGTCAAGGCGCGCGATTTCCACACACGCAGCATATCTTCCAACACATGCGCGCAATCGCCGATAATCGGCACATCGACAATGACGTTTTTATTTATCGAGGACGGGTCAATATCAACGTGAATTTTTGTCGAATTGGGCGAAAACCCCTCCAAATTGCCAGTGATGCGGTCGTCAAAACGCGCGCCGATATTTATCATCACATCGCAACCATGCATGGCCAAATTGGCCTCATAAGTGCCATGCATGCCAAGCATGCCGAGCCATTGCCGGTCGGCGGAGGGATAGCTGCCCAGCCCCATCAGCGTTGATGTTATCGGATAGCCGGTCAGTTGCACAAATTCGCGCAAAAGCTGGCTGGCTTGCGGGCCGGAATTAATCACCCCGCCGCCTGTGTAAAACACCGGGCGTTTGGCATTGGCAATCAACTCAATGGCCGTGTTTATCGCATCCATATCGCCTTTGACTTGCGGCTGATAGGTTTTGTGGCGCATTTCGGTCGGCTTGACATATTTGCCCTCGGCAAATTGCAAATCCTTGGGAATATCGACAACCACCGGGCCGGGCCGACCGGTTGTCGCAACGTGAAAGGCTTCATGCAGTATGCGCGCCAAATCATCGGTCGATTGCACAAGGTAATTATGCTTGGTGCAGGGCCGCGTAATACCGACTGTATCGGCTTCCTGAAACGCATCATTGCCTATCAAATGCGTGGCAACCTGACCGGTTATGCAAACCATGGGGATAGAGTCCATCAGCGCATCGGTCAGACCGGTCACCGCATTGGTCGCGCCGGGGCCGGAAGTGACCAGCACAACACCGCATTTACCGGTTGAGCGCGCATAGCCCTCAGCCGCATGGGTCGCGCCCTGCTCATGGCGCACCAGAATATGCTCAACCGCATCTTGCTGGAAAATCTCGTCATAAATCGGCAAGACAGCGCCGCCGGGATAACCGAATATATGCTCAACACCCTGATCTTTCAGCGCCTGCAACACAATTTGCGCGCCAGTCAGCTTCTCGCTCATCACATTTTCCTCATCTGGTCGCGCCAGTTACCGCTAAGCGACCGTTATTGCATAGAAATAGCCGGTGCAAAGCCCGGCAGCGGCTTGGTTTTAGCACAGTATATTACCCTGTCAACAGCTATTTTGTAATAAATGAAAAGATTTTATCGAAATTTCGTTCAAAATCTTTCTCGTTAAATGTCTGCCAATCGGCCATACGATGGCGAAACCAGGTCATTTGCCGCTTGGCATAGCGGCGCGTCTGACGCTGGGCTTGGGACAAGGCCATTTCAAGGGAAATTTCACCGGCCTGCCAGGCGGCGATTTCAGCCAGCCCAAGCGCCTTCATGGCTGGCATATTCGGTGCCATGCCGCGCGCCATAAAGGCGGCGACTTCTGCCTCGGCACCGGCTTCCAGCATGGCCACAAACCGCCCGTCGCAGCGCCCATAAAGCCAATCGCGGTCGGGCATGAGCAGGATTTTAACCGCCTCCGGTGCCGGTGCAAAGGCGGGGTCGCTTTGCCATTCGCTTAACCGGCGACCGGTAAATGCCACCACTTCCAGCCCGCGCAAAATGCGCTGCGTGTCATTTTCATGCACGCGCGCGGCAAGCGACGGGTCGGCTTGCGCCAATTGTTTATGCAAAGCCGCTTGCCCCTTGCTTTCCAGCCGGGCGCGCAAATCATCGCGCAGATTGTCGGGAATATCGGGAATATCGGCCAGCCCATGCGTCAGGCTGTGAAAATAAAGCCCGGTGCCGCCGACCACTATCGGCAGGGCATTTTCTTGCTGCGCTTGCGCGATGGCCTGCACGGCTTGTTGCTGCCATTGCCCGACACTATAGGCAAGCTCGGGGGCGATATGGCCGTATAAATGGTGCGGACAAATCGCTTCATCCTTGGTGGATGGACGCGCCGTCAAGACACGCAAACCGGCATAAACTTGCATGGAATCGGCATTGATAATGTGGCCGTTCAGCCTTTGCGCCAGAGCCAGAGCCAGTGCCGACTTGCCGCTGGCGGTCGGCCCCGCTATATAGACAGGCGGCGTTGGGGGGGCTGCGTGCTTCATAACCCATCTTTCTATAGGGTATCATGCCATGACAAAAGCTTTTCTCGTCCTGACCTCGCCGCCCGGCCATGCGGTGCTTTCAGACAGCGTGCTGGCGCGATTGGCCGCCGCCCTGCCGGAATTGCCCGCCGCAAAGGCTTTGGTGACGCATGAAGCGGTTGAGTTTGCCCTGCCCGACTATAAGGATATAATCGACAAAACCGCTGCAGCGCTGGCCGGTCTGCCGGTTGACATTAATCTTGTTCCGGCCGAAAACCGGCGCAAAGCCATGCTGGTGGCCGATTTGGAATCGACCATTATCGAACAGGAATGTCTTGATGAACTGGCCGTCAATATCGGGCGGCAAGCGGAAATGGAAGATATTACCGCCCGCGCCATGCGCGGCGAGTTGGATTTTGAACCGGCTTTGCGCGAACGTGTCGCCATGCTCACCGGCCTGCCGGAGGCTGACTTGCAACGCCTCTATGATGAGGTGATTACGCTTATGCCGGGCGCGCAAACGCTGTTGGCCGGTCTGAAAAGGGCTGGGCTGACCTGCGGGCTGGTCTCCGGCGGCTTTACCTTTTTTGCCGGGCGCATTGCTGAACGCCTCCATTTCGACCGGTTTCGTGCCAATCATCTATTGCTCGACAAGGGCATGGTGACCGGCAAAGTGGCCGAGCCGATATTGGGGCGCGCGGCAAAAGCAGAAATCATGGCCGAATGGTGCGATGAATTGGGCTTGCAAGCCGAAAATGTGCTGGCCGTGGGCGACGGGTCAAATGATTTGGCCATGTTGCAGGCCGCCGGTATGGGCGTCGCCTTTCGCGCCAAGCCGCTGGTTGCCGAAGCGGCACGCTATCGCATTGACCATGGCGATTTGACCGCCTTGCTGCATTTGCAAGGCCTTGCCGCCTGACAGGCTGACTGCTGCCAGCCTAGTTCAAGCGCAGGGCAACAAAGCGTATTGTGTCGCGCGAAGTCAGCAAAATCAGCGATGATTTGCGGCCCTCAGCCTTGGCCTTTTTCAGCGCGGCGACCGCTTCTGCCACATTGGTGACTTGCTGCTGGTCAATTTCGGAAATCAAATCACCGCGCCTTATGCCGCTATCCACCGCCGGTGCATCACCATCGACCGACATGACCAGCGCCCCTTGCGCGTCTTTCAAAATACCGAACTCGGCGCGATTGTCCGGCGTCAGATTGCTCAGGACAAGCCCCATAATTTCGGTTTCATCACCTTGGATGACCGGCTTGGATTCGGCTGCCTTGCTGCTGGCCAATTGCGGCTCATCCAGCCTGCCAGTGACGATTTTCAGCGTCTTGCGACTGCCGCGCCGCAACACTTCGACCAGCACCGGCTTGTCAATATCGGTTTCGGCGACAATACGCGGCAAGTCGCGCATATTCGGCACCGGCTTGCCGTCAAAGCGGGTTATCACATCACCGCGCAATATGCCGCCACGCTCAGCCGGGCCGCCCGGTGATACTTCGGAGACCAGCGCGCCGCCGGCATCATCCAGCCCAAGGCTTTCTGCCAGCTCATCGGTGACCGATTGGATACGCACACCCAGCCAGCCGCGCCGTGTTTCCCCATATTGGCGCAATTGGCTGACCACGGTTTTGGTCAGATTTGAGGGAATCGAAAAGCCGATACCGACCGAGCCGCCGGACGGGGAAATAATCGCCGAGTTCACGCCAATCACTTCGCCCTGCATGTTGAACAGCGGGCCACCGGAATTGCCCCGGTTAATCGCTGCATCGGTTTGAATGAAACTGTCATAAGGGCCGGCATTAATGTCGCGATTTATGGCAGAAATAATGCCAGCCGACAAAGAGCCGCCAAGCCCGAACGGATTGCCAATGGCAATCACCCAATCTCCGACCCGCGCTTTTTCGGAATCGCCAAGCCGCACATAAGGCAGCGCGCGCGGTGCTTCAATTTTCAGCACCGCTAAATCGGTTTTCGGGTCACGGCCAAGAATTTCAGCGTCATATTTGCTGCCATCGGAGAAATTGACGGTGATTTTATCAGCCTCTTCAATGACATGATTATTGGTAATGATGATGCCATTCGGGTCAATCACAAAGCCTGATCCCAGCGACGATACTTTGCGTTGGCGCGGTTGCGGCTGCGGGGTTGGCGGCGAAGGCTGGCCGGGGCGGTTGCGGAAAAACTCTTCGAAAAAATCATTAAAAGGCCCGCTCGGCCCGATTGAGCGCCGCTCAACCGTCTGGCTGGTCGAGATATTGACAACGGCGGGCATCAGCTTTTCAGCCAAATCGGCAAAGCCGCGACCGGCTTGGCGTGCCTCAACCGGGCCGGACACCAGCACCACAAGCATGAGGGCCATAATTGGAGCCGTGATTTGAGCCGTGATTGGAGTGCGGCGCGCATGGCCCAATGAAAAGCCCGCTTTTGCTCTTATATCGGCTTTATTGTTTTGCTTCGCCTTAAATGCCAGATTTATTGCCATTTGCCTGTCCTCACATAATTATCCAGACCAATCCGACACCCGCAGCCAGAGCCAAAACGCCGCCAAACCGCAATTGGGCATCGGATATTGTTTCGATTTGACGCATCATACGCCGCAAAAATGACGGAAAAAGGGCATAAAGACTGCCCTCAATCACAAGGACGAGACCGACACCGAGGAGCAGCTTGGTCAACATGGACTTACCTCTTCGCGCCGCCCAATCGGGGCGGGCGGAAAATCAGGCCTAATTGGAGCCGACCGCACCCTCACTGCCCGACGCCTGTCTGTCAGCAGCTTCGCGCATTTCAATTTCAGGACACAGCGCATCGCTGATGCTTTGGCCATTGGCGGTCAGCTTTTCCAAATCAATCCGCTTGCCGCGCTCAACCGCGCCGCGCTTGGCGTTTTTCAGCGCACTGTTCGGGTCATTGAGAAATTGGAAAAACGCACTGTCGGGCGACAACACCATCGTCGTGCCGTCTTCTTCCAGTGCTTTTTCATAAGCCTGCATGGAACGGTAAAAGGCGAAAAAGTCAGGGTCTTGGCCAAAAACATTGGCAAAAACACGGTTGCGACACCCATCGCCCTGACCGCGAATAATTTCGCTGTCGCGGGTCGCTTCAGCCAGCAAAACCGTAACTTGCTTATCGGCCTGGGCGCGAATGGCGCGCGAGACTTCCTGTCCGCGGGCGCGGAATTCAGCCGCTTCCTGCTCGCGTTCGGTCTGCATACGCCGATAAATCGCCTGACTGTTGGCGGCAGGCAAATCGGCCCGGCGAATACGCACATCGACAATTTCAATACCGAAATCAGCCGCCTGCTCATTCACCAAATCGCGAATGCGGCGCATCAAATCATCGCGCTTGTCGCGCACCACGGCCTGAAACTCTTCCTCACCGAGCACCGAACGCATGGATGAAGACACAATCGCCGCCAGCCGCGAACGGGCGCGGCGCTCATCGCGCAAAGCTTTGTAGAATTGCAACGGGTCGGTAATGCGGTAGCGGGTGAAAGCATCGACCACAAGCCGCTTCTGGTCAGCAGCGATAAGCTCTTCGGCCGGGCTGTCGAGGTCAAGAATCCGTTTGTCGATATAAATCACATTCTGCACAAAGGGCATTTTGAAATGCAGGCCGGCCTCGGTCACCACGCGGCGCGGGTCGCCAAATTGCAGCACCAGCGCCTGTTTGGTCTGATGCACGGTAAACAGCGATGCAATGCCCAATCCGGCCAGCAAAGCCAGAAAAATTACGCTAATCAGTGGAAGTGAACGGGTCATTGGCTGGCTCCCCCTTTGCGTTGCAATTGGTCAAGCGGCAAATAGGGCACCACACCGCCCTCTTTTTCGATAATCACCTTATTGGTGCGACCAAGCACTTTTTCCATTGTTTCCATGAAAATACGCTGGCGGGTGACGCCGCGCGCTTTTCTGTATTCCTCATAAATTGACGCAAAACGGGTCGCTTCACCATCGGCTTCTGCCACGGTCTGCGCGCGATAGGCTTCTGACTCGCGCCGGATACGCACCGCTTCACCTTGCGCTTCCGGCACAACGCGATTGGCATAGGCATTGGCCTCATTGCGCGCTCTTTCCTGGTCGGCGCGCGCCGCCTGCACATCGCGGAAAGCGTCAATCACTGCCGCCGGCGGGTCAACTTTCTGCATTTTCACCTGCGTAATCGCAATACCCGCGCCATAGCTGTCGAGGGTTTTTTGCATCAATGCCTTGACCTGTTCTTCATTGGTCTGGCGTTGCTCGGTCAAGATTGGCTGAATATCGTTTTGACCAATAATTTCCCGCATCGTGCTTTCGGCCACGGCTTTTACTGTGCCGGTCGGATTTTGAATATTGAACAGGAAATCGGGTGCATTATTGATAATCCAGAACACTGAAAAATCGACATCGACAATGTTTTCATCGCCGGTCAGCATCAGGCTTTCTTCCGGCACATCTCGATTGACGGCCGCGCTGCGCCGGTCATCAGAGGCGGCGCGCATGCCAATATCAACGCGGTTTACCGTGGTCACTTTCGGGGTAATTGCTGTTTCAATCGGCCAGGGCAGATGATAATTCAGCCCCGGGCTGGTTTGGCTTTGGAATTTGCCAAAGCGCAGCACAACACCCTGCTCATCGGCCTGCACACGGTAAAAGCCGCTCAGCCCCCAAAAAACCAGCAAAATGGCAAAAATAAACACAATCCCTGAGGCACCGCCGCGTCCGCTTGGCAGCACGCTGCGCAATTTTTCCTGCGCCTGCCTTATCAGTTCATCGACATTTGGGTCTTGGCCGCCACCCGGGCCACGATTGGGCCCACGATTGGGGCCACGATTGCGGTCACCGCCGCCGCCACTGCCCCAGGGGTTTTGACCATTTCCGGAATTATTGTCCCAAGGCATATTGCTCTCCTTTGCCTTACCTACAATTCACGCCCTTATGAGCGCCTGTGACCCGCATGCTTGCGCAAATCACACCAGTCTCTATATAACCGCCTATAGCACAGAAATGGTGCGTCACAAGCGCGCTTTCAAGGGGTTGACATGCAACAGGTGGATGAAACCGATATTCGCGCTGCATTGGCGCGCATTGGCGTTGCCGGCGCCGATGAGGACATTGTTGCAAGCGGGCGGGTGCAAGGGCTTGTTGTGCGCGACCGCAATGTCGGCTTTTCACTCGATATTGGCGGTTTACCGGCTGAGGCAGTTGAGCCATTGAAGCAACAAGCTGAGCAGGCCGCCGCCAATGTGCAAGGCGTGGTGTCAGTGACTTGCGTGCTGACCGCCCATAAGCAAGCCGCATCGGCAGCGCCGAACGCTCAAAAACCGGCCGCCAATCGCGAAAAGCCTGCTGTTTTTGACCGCATTGGCGCGGTTATCGCCATTGCCAGCGGCAAGGGCGGCGTCGGCAAATCAACCGTGGCGGTTAATCTGGCCATTGCCTTGCACCAAGCCGGGCTGACAACCGGCCTTTTGGACGCTGATATTTACGGCCCGTCCCTGCCACAATTGCTGAATATAAAAGACCGGCCCGAGATGAATGAAGATAAACAATTACTGCCCATACAGGCTTACGGGCTGGCGGCCATGTCTATCGGCTTTATGGTGCCGCCGGAACAGGCAATGATTTGGCGCGGGCCCATGGTGCAAGGCGCTTTACTGCAAATGCTCAATGATGTGGCTTGGCCGTCGCTGGATGTGCTGGTTATCGACATGCCGCCCGGCACAGGCGATATTCAACTGACTATGGCGCAGCGCATTCCGGTGACCGGCGCGCTGATTGTCACCACACCGTCAAATCTGGCGCTGGCTGATGTGCGCCGCGCTGTGGCCATGTTTGAAAAAACCGATATTCCGGTTTTCGGCATGGTGGAAAATATGGCCTATATGCCCCTGCCCGATGGCGGCAAAGCCTATCCTTTCGGGCAAAGCGGCATGGATGCGCTGACCAAGGAGACCGGCCTGCCGGTGCTGGCCAGCCTGCCGCTTGATGCGGGGCTGGGCGCGGGCAATGAAAGCGGCATGCCGGTGCTGGTGCAAGACAGCCATGACAGCGCCGCGATTGCGCCTCTCCACGCCCTCGCCAAAGAAATGAAAACCCGCCTTGACCAGCAAAGGAAGAAAAAATGACCGAAACAGACACGCCCAAGCGCAAAGCCTATCGCTTCCTCACCGGCCCGGATGATGCCGCTTTCTGCCAACGCATATCAGATGCATTGGCACAGGGTTATGTGCTTTATGGCCAGCCAATTATGCAGATTGACGGCCATGGCAAGCGCCATTGCGGCCAAGCCGTTGTTTTGCCGGAATATCTTTCGGGAGGTGAAACGGGTTAGACCCGTTCCAATGTCACAAAGCTGAAATCGGCGCTGTCTTTTTCGCCCGCTTGGTGGCGCGTGCGGGCGGTTTCGCGCCACACATCCGGCGCGGCCAGTTTGAAAAATGTGTCGCCTTGCGGTGCCAGATGCACTTGCGTCAAATGCACGATTTCAGCCTGCGGCTCAAAAATCTTGTAAATCTCGCCGCCGCCAATAATCATCACGCGGTCATTGTCAGTTGCTTCAAGTGCCGCTTCCGGTGTGGCGACTTGTATCGCGCCTTCCGGCAAGCCTGTCAGCGACCGGCTTATCACGATATTTTTACGCCCCGGCAATACCCGCCCAATCGAATCCCAAGTGCGCCGCCCCATAATCACCGGCAGCCCCATTGTCACTTGCTTGAAATGCTTCAAATCCGAGGGCAAGTGCCAAGGCATGTCGCCATTATGGCCAATCACGCCGTTTTCAGCCACGGCAACAACAAGTTCAATGCGCGCCATTACACAGCAATCGGCGCGGCAATATGCGGTTGCGCCTGGTAATTGACCAGTTCGAAATCATCATAGACAAAATCGAAAATGCTGTGCACATGCGGATTAATGCGCATATGCGGTGGCGGCCCCGGCTGGCGGGTGAGCTGTTCTTGCGCCTGCTCGATATGGTTGAGGTAAAGATGCGCATCGCCGAGCGTATGCACGAAATCGCCGGGCTGCAAATCGCACACTTGCGCCAGCATCATGGTGAACAGCGCATAGGAGGCGATATTAAACGGCACGCCGAGGAAAATATCTGCCGAACGCTGGTAAAGCTGGCAGGACAAGCGCCCCTCCGCCACGTAAAACTGAAACAGGCAATGGCAGGGCGGCAAGGCCATATTGTCAACATCGGCTGGGTTCCAAGCAGTAACAATATGCCGTCGCGAGTCGGGATTGTCGCGCAGCTGGGCGACAAGCTGGGCAATCTGGTCAATTTGGCGGCCATCCGGCGTTTGCCAGCTGCGCCATTGATAGCCGTAAACCGGCCCCAAATCGCCCTTTTCATCGGCCCAATCATCCCAGATTTTCACGCCATTTTGGTGCAAATAGCCGATATTTGTGTCACCGGAGATAAACCACAGCAATTCGTGAATAATCGATTTGAGATGCAGTTTTTTGGTCGTCAGCAGGGGAAAACCGGCTTGCAGGTCAAACCGCATTTGATGACCGAAAACCGATTTGGTGCCGGTGCCGGTGCGGTCGCCGCGCTCCACGCCATCATTCAGCACGCGCGATAAAAGATTAAGATATTGCTGCATGACGCCATGATTGCCGATTCCGTCCATAAGACGCAATTGGTTTTGCCGCGCCCCTGTTATTTTGCTGTGAAAAGTGTTATATGCATTATGTCAGCTCGCTGACTATGGCGATAAACGGGCATCGTAATAAACCCATCGGACCCGGGGGCAGTACCCGGCGCCTCCACCATTTAGCTGTTTTTGGGGGCGAACCAGGATCGACGAGGGCGTAAAAGGTGTATCCGTCGCTCGACATGGCACCATCGTATCGGGCCGTTTTGATAGTTGCAAATGACAACTACGCGGAAGTAGCCGTCGCTGCCTAGCAGCGCCCGCGCTTCATTTTAAGCCCAGGCCCGTCGCAGGGTTCTGGCGGGGTTCGGAAGGCACCTGGCAACAGAAGCCTTCCACTTTTTTTGGCCTTTTATTGCATGGCGGGCCAATAATTTTTGTAAGCTTTGGAAAGGCGACATAATGGCGGGTTCAGGCACAGGCTTTGATGGTGGTTTTGACAGCGGCTTTGACAGCGGCATTGATTATGCCACACGCGCACAAATGGCGCTGCTTGACATGGTGCGCGGTGTGATGGCCGAAACCGCCGAAAAAGGCCTGCCCGGCGCGCATCATTTCTACATCACATTCGCCACCCGCGCCGAGGGCGTGCAATTATCGGAGGCGCTACTGGCCCAGCATGAGCGTGAAATGACCATTGTTCTGCAAAACCAATTTGAAGATTTGCAAGTTTCCGAGACCGGCTTTTCCGTGACCCTGTATTTTGACGGCGTGGCGGAGACGCTGCGCGTGCCATTTACCGCGCTTCGCAAGTTTTTCGACCCGTCAGTCGGCTTTGGTCTGGCGTTTGATGAAGCATTTGATGACGCTTTGGATGAAGCCGCAGACGATGTGGAAACAGAATTATCGGCAGCCGGGCGCGATTTGCATGAAGACGCGCATGGCGATGAAACAGGCGAAAACAGCATCGACAGCAATGCCGAAAATAAAGGCGGCGAAGTGGTCAGCCTTGACAGTTTTCGTGACAAATAGGTTGCGCTGACAGCCTGCCGCTTGGCCATAGCCAAGACCCGTGCTAGACCAACCCATTAACTGATTGCACGGGAGAGACAAAATGACCACCACCCGCACGGAAACCGACAGTTTTGGCCCGCTTGAAGTCGCCGCCGACCGCTATTGGGGTGCGCAAACACAGCGTTCGCTGGGCAATTTCAAAATCGGCACGGAAACCATGCCAGAGCCGCTTGTGCGCGGGCTGGGCATTGTCAAAATGGCCGCCGCCAAGGCAAATATGCAATTGGGCAATCTTGAAGCCGAGATTGGCAATGCCATTGTTTCCGCCGCGACAGAAGTGGCCGAAGGCAAGCTGAACGACCATTTCCCGCTTGTTGTCTGGCAGACCGGCTCCGGCACGCAATCCAATATGAATGCCAATGAAGTGATTTCCAATCGGGCGATTGAATTGCTGGGCGGCACAATGGGGTCGAAACAGCCGGTTCACCCGAATGATCATTGCAATCGCAGCCAATCCTCCAATGATACTTTCCCGACCGCCATGCATATTGGCGCGGCAGAAGAAGCCGCCAACCGGCTGATACCGAAATTGCGCCATTTGCAGGCCGCATTGGCCGACAAGGCCGATGGTTGGAAAGATATTGTCAAAATTGGCCGCACCCATTTGCAAGATGCCACGCCATTGACATTGGGGCAGGAATTTTCCGGCTATGCCACCCAAATGCGCTATGCGATTGAGCGTGTGGAAACCGCTTTGCCGCGCCTTTTGGCGCTGGCGCAAGGCGGCACAGCCGTTGGCACAGGGCTGAACGCCAAGCCCGGCTTTGCTGAAGCCTTTGCCGCCGAAGTGGCGGCTTTTACCGGGCTTGATTTTGTGACGGCGGAAAACAAGTTTGAAGCATTGGCAGCCCATGATGCGTTTGTTGAAATGTCGGGCATGTTGAACACGATTGCCGCCTCGCTCAATAAAATCGCCAATGATATACGCCTGCTCGGCTCCGGCCCGCGTTCCGGCCTTGGTGAATTGAGCCTGCCGGAAAATGAACCCGGCTCATCTATTATGCCGGGCAAAGTCAACCCCACACAATGCGAAGCCATGACCATGGTTTGCGCGCAAGTTATGGGCAATCACACCGCCATCAGCGTGGCCGGCACACAAGGCCATATGGAGTTGAATGTGTTCAAGCCGGTTATGGCCTATAATCTTATTCAATCCATGCGCCTGCTGGGTGATGCGGCGGTCAGCTTCACCGATAATTGTGTGGTCGGCATTACACCCAATGAAGACAATATCCGCAATTTAATGGAACGTTCGTTAATGCTGGTAACCGCGCTGGCACCGAAAATCGGCTATGACAATGCGACGATTGTCGCCAAAACCGCGCATAAAAACGGCACGACGCTGCGCGAGGAAGCGGTTGCTGGCGGCTTTGTGACCGAGGCCGAGTTTGACGCGATTGTCCGGCCGGAAGACATGATTGGCCCCAAATAGGCACTTATATGGGCAGCACGGGGCGCGATATGGGGCTTGAAAAACCCGTCAAAAAATCGCTGGTGATAGCCGGCCACGCCACCAGCATTGCGCTGGAGCCGGTATTTTGGGCGATATTGAAAAATATGGCAGAGCGGCAAGCATGCAGCCTGCCTGAACTGATTGCCGCGATTGATGCCGAGCCGCGCCCGGCCAGCCTGTCCAGCGCCCTGCGCCAGCGCGCCGCGCTGTTTTTGCAAAATCATCGGTAAACCGCCCTATCAGGGCAGGGCTTGAACATTGCCTGCCGGTATCGGCGCGGCTTGCGCGCGTTTTGTCAGGGCCGAGGCATCTCTGACTATCTTCGGGTCGGCAACGCGCCCGTCCAACCGATAGACAAGCGGCTGATTGGTCTGACCCGGAAATAATTGCAGTGCCAATTGTAAATCACCGGTCATAATGTCGAGGCTGCCATTAAGCCGTCCGGCACGACGCGGCGGCGGAAACACAAATTCAGCCGATTGCGCCTCAGCGCGCCCCCTTATCACCCTGATTTGTGCCAAGCCGCGCTCAAAGCGGGTTTGGTTGCCGTCAAAAAAGCCTTTTTCCACACCGCCCGCGAAATCTGTCACCGGCGCGCCCTCCGGTGTCGCCAGAGCCGCCGCCATCGCATCAAGGTCAATAAAGGCCAGCCTGCCTTGGTCGGCTTCCAGCGTCGCCTCACCAGTCAATGATTGCGCCATGGCGGCCATGCTGCGCCCGCGCCCGCGCAATTCAAACCGTCCGGCCAGCGGCGCGACAATCGGCGCTTGCCCGTAAAGCGGGGTTAACAAGCGTTGCGTGTCAATGCGGTCAAAACTGGCCGAGATTTGAAAAGAGGGCGTCAAATCACCCCCTTCGGCCTGGATATTTGCGGTGCCAACCCCGCCAGCCTGCGACCATGCCAAATCCGACATTTCCATCACACTGTCAATCAACCGAAGCCGCCCGGACAGGCTGTCCAAAGTGAGATAGGGCAAAGATAAATCGGCAATGGAAATGTCAATATCTGCGTCCAAGCGACCGAGGAGATTCCAATCAACCGCTATTGTCGGCCATCCGGTTGTCGCATCGAAATCGGGGAACAAATCTTTCGCATCAAAACCGGTGGCGCTGAGTTTGGCATTTAATTGCGGACGCGGGCCAGCCTGTTTGGCATCGGCACGCTGCAACACACCCTCACCGGCAAATTGCCCCTTGCCGCTTTGCGCCTCAAAATTGGAAAAGCTGAACAGCGTGTCGGAAACAACAATTTGCGCCGCACCGGATAAAGGCATTTGTTCGCCAATTGGCTTTTCGGTCGAGAAAAAGGGTCGCAGATTGGCCAAGCGAAAGGCCATTTGCCCGTCAAGGCGGCGGCTTTCACCCTCCGGTCGCATTGCGCCTGACATATCAAGCGCATCTGTGTCCAACACAAGTCCGACTTTTAACTGTCCGGTTGGCGCGGCCAGCACATTATGGGTCAATTCCAATCGCCCCAATTGCGCCGCCGCATATTGAGGCGGCAGGCCAAGCAGCCGCGCCATATCATTGGCGCGCCCATCAAGCGTCAACCGCGCCTGACTGCCGCTGACCATAAAATCAAACTGGCGCGACGGCGTTTCCAATGAAAAATCAGTGGCCAAATCCCCCATTTGACCTTCAACATTCATCCGCATATTGGGCCAGTCCGCATCATCAGGCGCGCTCAGAAAAAGCTTTGCCTGCAAGGCGGCTTGCGCTGGCAGGTCAACGTCAAAAGGCTGCCAATTGGCCAGTGACGGCCCCAATAATTGGTTGAAATCAGCCCCGGCCAAGTCGAGCGTGACATCGCCAAAAGCCTGTTTGCCGTCATGTTCAAGCCGCGCCGCTACCGACACGACCGTTTCCGGTGACGGGCTGAAAACCAGCTTTTCCAACACAAGCTGGCTGCCCAATAATCGGCCGGTCAAACCGGCCGGGCCAACAGGCCGGTTGGCCACTTTGACCGTGCCAATACTCAAATCAAAGGCAATATCGCGCGCCGGTTCCGGCCCGGCCAATAAAAAGGCCAGCGAGCGGTCAATATCAAGGCTGCGAAACCAGTCCGGCGATTGCGTATTGCCCTTTTCACTGACCAGCCCCCAATCTTCCAAATTCAATGTGTCGGCTTTCAGGGCGAGACGACTGCGCAGCATATTGGCCGTTTCTACGCTGATTTCGCCGCTCAATTGATTGCGCCCCAAACGCGCTTCAAAATTGGATAATTCCAGCTGATTATCCTGCCAGACAATATCCCCGGCGAGACCTGTGCGTTGCCAACCTTCGCGGTCAAAAGCATCGACCAGCGCAGTCGGGTCGAAGCCGGCCATTTGCCCGAGCCAAATCATCATGGCCAGACTGTCGGAACTGCTGGCCGACATTTCACCGCGAAATACGCTTTGCCCGTCCGCCCGCGTTAAGGCGCCGGATGCCAGCAATTCGGTGCTGAACGGCAAATCGGCACTAAAGCGTTCAAACAAAACACCTTGGGCGCCAATGCGGGCAAGGCCGCGCAGCCGTCGGCCATTTTCTCCAGCCAATTGAAATCGCTGTGCGATAAAGGCAATATCGGCCGCCATGGGCATCAGATTGGCAAACAGCCGACCGGCAGGGCCGATTGCAGGCGACTGCGCCAATGGTTGCAAACCGCCAAAAATCTGGTTCAAATTCAAATCTTGAACCGTCAGGCGCAAGGCCATGCGACTTTCCTCCGGATGCGCAAGGGGCACTCGTATTTGTGACTGAAAGCGATGGCGCAATGTCTGAATTTGCAGATTTTCCGAGCGCAATTCGGCATTGGTTAATTTCACCAGACCGGAAATCTGATTTATCGCGCCCAGAACCGGCTCGGCACGATAGCCCGCCTGCGCCAATATATGGGTTACCAGCGCGCCCAGCTGCGCTTGCACTTCGCCTTCGATTTCAGTATTCGGCGCGCGGCGAATATTGCCGTCAAAATCAATACGGTTTGTCTGGCCGAGAGCCAGTTGAAACCACAAAGCAAGAATATCCATGCGCCTTTGCACAGCATTTTGTCCGAGATTAAGCGACAGGGAAAACCGCTCGGCGCGATTGGGCGTTTCAGCTTGCGGCAAGGCCAGCAGGCCGGACACTTGCACATCAAGCGGGTTCAAACGCAAATCGGGATTTGGCTGTTTCGCCAAAGCCGTCAAATTGGTCAGGGTCAACACCCCTTCCGGCGATATAAGCGGCAGACCGGACAGCACAATATCGCTATTGCTCAATTGCACAATTGGTGCCGGCAGACGGGTCAGAAATTGCTGCAAAGGCGCTATTTGGCCGGGCGGCGAGACCAGCTGCAAGCGCATGCCATCGACCGCCAAACCGGTGACACGCGGACGCCGGTGCAAAATATCCCAAATTGTGCTGCCGACACGCAGATTGCGAATACTGGCTGCCACTTTCAGCCCGTTATCTGTCGCGGCATGGCTGCGCAATTGGACATTTTCGAGATGGATTTCCGCATTCGGCAAAAAGCGATAGTCAATTTTACCGCGTATCTCAACATGCAGACCAAATTGTTGTGCCAGTAATTTTTCAAATTGCGCGCGCTGCGGGGCAATCGGTGCGAGATAGGGAATGAGGAGCAGCGTTGAAAGCACAATTATGAGAGTCAGTGCCGTTGCGCCAATCGGTACGCGCCGCATGGGGTTTTCCTTGTTTCTCTCGGACTGGCCGCGCGCCAGAGCCAGCCTGATATTAGCAAGTTGATGCGGCCAAAGCTACCACCCTTGTCGAAGACTGCCCCAGGGCGGTGGATTTGTGCTAATGTGCATCAGAATCATGACCCAGCGTGAGATTATGGACAGCGACCCATTTGACCTGACAGATGACCCGCCAATGCGGCCTCAAGCCGAAGCTGTTTCGGCACCTGTTTCGGGTTCGGCCGAAAGCACGGGCAGCATTTCGGCGCTTGCCCAAAAGGCCAGCCAGCAAAGGCGCAATGCGGCATTGCTTGACGGCGCGCTGCTGGACGGGCTGAATGAGGCGCAGCGCGAGGCCGTGCTGGCCGAAGATGGCCCGCTTTTAATGCTGGCCGGGGCCGGCACGGGCAAAACCTGCGCGCTGACGACCCGCATTGCCTATAAAATTGCCACAGCACAGGCCTGGCCCAGTCAAGTGCTGGCGGTGACCTTTACCAATAAGGCGGCGCGCGAAATGAAACAGCGCATTGAAACGCTGGTCGGTGACACGGTTGAGGGCATGCCCTGGCTTGGCACATTTCATTCACTGTCGGCGCGTATTTTGCGACGCCATGCCGAATTGGTTGATTTACGCCCCGATTTCACCATTCTTGATACAGATGACCAAATCCGCCTGCTGAAACAATTGATTCAGGCGGAAAACATTGACGAAAAGCGTTGGCCGGCGCGACAAATGGCGATGCTGATTGATCGCTGGAAAAATCGCGGCTGGCTGCCCGATGATGTGCCGGCGGGTGAAGCAGAGTTTTTCGGCAATGGGCTGGGCGGCAAGCTCTATGCCGCCTATCAGCAAAGGTTGAAAGTGCTGAATGCTGCCGATTTCGGCGATTTGCTGTTGGAATCGCTGCGCTTGTTCCGCGAAAATGATGCGGTTCTGGCCGAATATCAAAACAAATTCCGGCATATTTTGGTCGATGAGTATCAAGACACCAATGCGGTGCAGTATTTATGGCTGCGCCTGTTGGCCCAAACGCATAGTAATATCTGCTGCGTTGGCGATGATGACCAGTCAATTTATGGCTGGCGCGGCGCTGAAGTGGACAATATTTTGCGTTTTGAAAAAGATTTCCCCGGCGCGCGCATTGTCAAGCTGGAGCAGAATTACCGCTCGACAAAACATATTCTCGGCGCGGCCTCCGGCCTGATTGCCGGCAATGAAAGCCGTTTGGGCAAGACGCTTTGGACTGACACGCAGGATGGTGACAAGCTGCGTGTGCGCGGCGTTTGGGATGGCGAGGAAGAGGCCCGCCTCACCGCTGATGATATAGAAGCGCATCAACGCGCCGGACAAAAGCTCAATGAAATGGCGGTGCTTGTGCGCGCCAGTTTTCAAATGCGTGAATTTGAAGACCGGTTTATCTCGCTTGGCGTGCCCTATCGGGTGATTGGCGGGCCAAGATTTTACGAACGCGCCGAAATACGCGACGCCAATGCCTATTTGCGGCTGATTGCCCAACCCGATGATGATTTGGCATTTGAGCGTATTTGCAACCGCCCACGGCGCGGGCTGGGTGCTGTGGCGCTGAACACGCTGCATGGCGCGGCGCGCGGGCGCGGCATTTCGCTGTTTCGCGCGGCACAGGATTTGATTGATACAGAAGAATTAAAACCGGCAGCGCGGCGCGCTTTATCGGGTTTTGTGCTGGCCGTCACACGCTGGCAAAGTCTGGTCGATACGATGAGCCATACGGAACTGGCCGAACTGATATTGGATGAAAGCGGCTATACCGCCATGTGGCAGGCGGATAAATCGCCCGAAGCGCCGGGCAAGCTGGAAAATCTGAAAGAGCTGGTGCGCTCAATGGATGATTTCGACACGCTGACCGGCTATTTGGAGCATATTTCCTTGGTCATGGAAGCGCAGGGCGAGGATAATGATGATAAAGTCTCTATCATGACCCTGCATGCCGCCAAAGGGCTTGAATTTGACACTGTGTTTTTGCCGGGCTGGGAAGAGGGCTTGTTTCCCCATCAACGCAGCCTTGATGAAAGCGGCACAAAAGGGTTGGAAGAAGAGCGCCGCCTCGCCTATGTCGGCATTACCCGGGCGCGCAAGGCGGCAACCATTTCCTTTGCCGGCAATCGGCGCACCCATGGCCAATGGATATCGGCCCTGCCCTCGCGTTTCATTGACGAATTGCCGCGCGAGCATGTGGAAATTGCCGAAGATGCGCATGATGCTGGCGGCTTTTCCAATCAAAGCCGCTTTGCCAATGATTTTTCCGCCTCCAGCTATACAAGCCCCGGATGGCAACGCGCGCAAGCCAATCGCCAAAAATACCAGCCCGCTGCACCACCGGTGATAGACGCGCGTGCCGAGCCGGTCGCCTCAAGCATGAATGCCAGTCGCTTCAAGCGCGGCGAACGGATATTCCACCAGAAATTCGGTTATGGCCGGATTGAGACGATTGACGGCAATAAGCTGACTGTCGCCTTTGAAAAGGCCGGCACAAAAAAGGTTCTCGACAGCTATGTTGAGCGGCCCTGATGGCCGATAAATCGGGGTGGAAACTGTCGCTCACAACCGGCAGCGGCGCAGCTTCGGAAGCAATGGATGTGGCTTTGGAAATGCTTGGCGCCGGCGCGCTGTCGCGCAGTGTTGCGCAAAATGACCTGGTGCGCTTTGACGCCTATTTTGATGACAAGCCCGATATTATTCCAACTGCCTTGCCTGCGCATGAGGATTTTGCCCTTGCCCCCCTGCCCGCAATTGACTGGGTGAGTGAAAGCCAGAAAAACCTGCCGCCCGTGCATGTGCCGCCTTTTATGTTGCATGGCGCACATGATAGGCCCGCCATGCGCGGCGGGCGACACTGCCTTGAGGTCGAGGCAGGGTTGGCTTTCGGCTCCGGCCATCATGGCACAACCAAAGCTTGCCTTGCCCTGCTGGCACGATTGGCCAAGCGGCACAAAATATCACAAATGCGCATTGCCGATATTGGCTGTGGCTCCGGCGTATTGGCTATGGCGGCAGCACGCTTGGGGGCGGCGCATATTTATGCCAGCGATATTGACCCGGATGCGATTTTTGTCACCTGCGCCAATGCGCGGCTGAACCGCCTGTCGCCGCAAATTACCGCCTTTTGCTGTGCCGGGCTGGCGCATCGAAATTATCAGGCACAGCGTTTCGATTTGATTTTCGCCAATATATTGGCGCGCCCATTGGTTCGACTGGCACCGGTTTTGGCGGCGCATTTGACCGACAATGGTCGGCTGATACTCTCCGGCCTGCTGCGTGACCAAGCCCGCATGGTGCTGGCGCGCTATCGGCAATTGGGTTTATGGCCGGAAGAGCAATGCAATATTGGCGAATGGACAAGCCTTACCTTGCGACGCTAGCTTCGCATGGTTAGGATGCATATTATGTTTCAAGATTTCACCGATGACACGACCGATAAAAGCGTTTTGGCCGCGCGGGTAACGCAATTGCGTCGCCAATTGAAACAGCAAAAGCTGGACGGGTTTTTGGTGCCGCGCGAAGACGCATTTCAAGGCGAATATGTGCCGGCCGCCAATGAGCGCCTGAAATATATGACCGGCTTTGGCGGCTCGGCAGGCATGGCGATTATTCTGGCCAAAAAAGCCGCTTTATTTGTCGATGGTCGCTATGAATTGCAAGCACCACAGCAAACCGACACCGCGCTGTTTTCAATTGAACCGCTTATGCGCATGCCGCCGGCGCAATGGCTGGCGGCGCAAGTGAAAAAGGGCTGGCGCATTGGCATTGACCCGCGCCTGCATGTGCAAAGCAGCGTCACCCGTTTGCGCGCGGCCTTGGCCGAGCAAGGTGCCGAACTGGTCTATGTTGCGACCAATCCGGTTGATGCGATATGGACTGACCGTCCCTGCATGCCCCACACTATGGTGCAGCCGCATAATGAAAAGCTGTCCGGGCAAAGCGCAACGCATAAGCGCGCTACCCTTGCCGCTCAATTGAAACAGGCCGGACAGGATGCGATGATTATTGCCCAGCCGGAAAATATTGCCTGGCTGTTGAATATCCGCGCCAATGATGTGCCGCACACGCCTTTTGCCCTGTCTTTCGGCATTTTGCATAAATCCGCCCGCTTTGACTGGTTTATTGACGCCAAGCGCGTTTCGGCGAATTGTCGGGCGCATATTGGCAAGGGTGTGACAATTGTGAAGCCGCAGGCTTTGAAGGATAAATTGGCGGCGCTGGCCGGAAAAACCGTGCGGCTTGATCCGGACAGCACATCAGCATGGTTTGGCGAGGCTTTATCAGGCAGCCAGATTGTTTTCGCGCCTGATTTATGCGCCCTTCCCAAAGCCTGTAAAAACAAGGCAGAAATTCGGGGCGCCATCGCCGCCCATAAGCGCGACGGGGTCGCCTTGTGCCGCTTCCTGCACTGGCTGGAAACA
This sequence comes from Parvibaculales bacterium, assembly GCA_049597955.1. GTDB lineage: Bacteria > Pseudomonadota > Alphaproteobacteria > RS24 > RS24 > JAYPAN01. The sequence continues at coordinate 145,192 of JBMYND010000004.1, read as the reverse complement.
GCCGCACCAAAAGGCGGTGTTGACGAAATTATTGCCGCGCAAAAAGCAGAAGAATTTCGTGCCGCGACCGGGCGCTTGAAGGATTTAAGCTTTGACACAATTTCCGGCACCGGCCCGAATGGCGCGATTGTGCATTACCGCGTGACGGAAAAAACCAATCGCCGCCTGCGTCCCGGCGATTTATATTTGATAGACAGTGGCGGCCAATATGATGACGGCACAACCGATGTCACCCGCACGGTGCTTATCGGCGGCAAAGCCCCGCCCTCAGGCGCAATCGCGGCATTTACAAGAGTATTGCGCGGCCATATTGCACTGGCCATGGCGCGCTTTCCGGAAAACACCAATGGCATGCAACTCGACACGCTGGCGCGCGCACCGCTTTGGGCGGCAGGGCAGGATTTCGACCATGGCACCGGTCACGGCGTTGGCAGCTATCTATCCGTGCATGAAGGCCCGCAACGCATTTCCAAAGGCGGCACAGTGGCCTTGCAGCCGGGCATGATTGTCTCCAATGAGCCGGGCTTTTACCATGCCGGGCGCTTCGGGATACGGATTGAAAATCTGCAATATGTCACCGCCGCAAACCGCGCCAAGACGGGCCAGCGCGCCATGCTGGGCTTTGAAGCCCTGACCCGCGCGCCGATTGACCGGCGGCTGATTGACAAGAAAATGCTGAGCAAGGATGAGACAGTCTGGCTCAATGCCTATCATGCCCGCGTGTTGAAAGATATTGCACCAAAGCTCGACAAGCCCGCACAGCAATGGTTGAAACGCGCCTGCGCGCCGCTTTAGCGTTTAATCGCCGCTCCTTGCCAGCAGGGCGGCCCAATCCTCCTCGGTAAACACTTGCAAGCCCAATTCTTCGGCTTTGGTCAATTTCGACCCTGCCCCGGGCCCGGCGACCACAATATCGGTTTTTGCCGATACTGAGCCGACCACTTTGGCGCCCAAAACTTCCGCCCGTGCCTTGGCTTCGGCGCGGGTCATGGTTTCCAGCGTGCCGGTAAAGACAATGCTTTTACCGGCAATCTCGCTGTCCTGCGCCACAGCTTCCGGCGCTATGGGCGCAACACCGGCAGCGAGAAGCGCGTCAATCGTTTCGCGATTATGCGGCTCATGGAAAAAATCGGTGAGTGCGGCAACCAGCGTGTCGCCTGCCCCGTCAAGGCTGGCCAATTCTTCGCGCATTTTCGCATCACCCGCCGCCAAAGCCTGACCGGCTTCCTGCATGGCTTCAATCGTGCCGAAATGACGCGCCAACATCAGCGCCGTGGTTTCACCGACATGGCGAATACCAAGCGCAAAGATAAAGCGTTCCAATTCAACATTGCGGCGCGCTGCAATCGCCGCAAACAGTTTTTTGGCGCTGTCTTTTAACAGGCCCTTATTTTTACCGGATGTGTATTTCCAAATATCGGGCGGCGCGGCGGCATAACGACTTTCCAAATGAAAAATATCTGGCGGGCTTTTAATCAGCCCCAAATCACAAAAATCATCGACTTGCTTGCTGCCAAGCCCCTCAATATCAAACGCATTGCGCGATACAAAATGGCGCAATCTTTCGCGCGCTTGGGCCGGACAGGTCAGCCCGCCCGTGCAGCGCGTCACCACATCCTGCGCGCCGTCTTCGCGGGTTTCACGCACCGCTTCCGCCCCGCAAGCCGGGCAGTTTTGCGGAAAAATATAGGCCACACTGTCAGCCGGACGGGCATCGGCAATCACCGAAACGATTTGCGGTATCACATCACCGGCGCGTTGGATGACGACCATATCGCCAATACGAATATCCTTGCGGGCAATTTCATCGGCATTATGCAAAGTGGCATTGGACACCACCACCCCGCCCACCGTTACCGGGTCAAGCTTGGCAACCGGCGTCAGCGCCCCTGTGCGCCCGACTTGAATGTCAATATCATGCAGGCGCGTAGTGGCTTTTTCGGCGGGAAATTTATGGGCAATCGCCCAGCGCGGCGCGCGCGACACAAACCCCAAACGATTTTGCAAATCCAGCCGGTCAACCTTATAGACCATGCCGTCAATATCATAGCCAAGCGCCGCCCGGCGGCTTTCAATTTCGGCCCAATGCGCCATCAAAGCTGACGCATCCGGCCGGCAGGTAAATTCTGGATTGGTGGAAAAGCCCATTTGCGCAAAGAATTCAATCATCCCCGATTGCGTGTCAGCCGGCATGGCCGACAACTCGCCCCACGCATAGGCGAAAAACCGCAAAGGCCGTTCGGCGGTAATTTTACTGTCAATCTGGCGCAAGCTGCCCGCCGCCGCATTGCGCGGATTGGCGAAAATCTTGCCGCCCGCCGCCGCCTGTCGCTGATTGAGCGCGGCAAATTCCTTGTGTCCCATATAGACTTCGCCGCGCACTTCCAGCACATCCGGCGCACCATCCGGCAATTTTTCCGGCACGTCATCAAGCGTGCGTAAATTGGCCGTAATATCTTCGCCGACCCGCCCATCGCCGCGCGTCGCCCCGCGCACAAAAACACCCTTTTCATAGCGCAGGCTGGCCGACAGGCCGTCAATTTTCGGCTCGGAGGTAAAAGCCAGCGTCTCATCCTCCGGCCAATTGAGGAACCGGCGCACACGCGCCACAAAATCATCAACATCGGCCGCGTCAAACGCATTGCCCAGCGACAGCATTGGCACGCTGTGGTCAACTTTGCCAAACGGGCCGGTCGGCACCACCCCCACACGCTCGGACGGGCTGTCAGTGCGCTTCAGCTCAGGAAAGCGCGCTTCAATCGCCTCATTGCGCAAACGCAGCGCGTCATATTCAGCATCGGTAATTTGCGGTGCGTCTTCATTATAATAGGCCGCATCATGGGTGGCGATTTCTTCAGCCAGCCGTGCCAGCTCCTGCGCCGCTTGCGCTTTCGTTAAATCAACAATGGCAATGTCGCGGGCCATGGCTAACCGACCTGCAATAAACGCCCGGCTGCCGCGCGCGCCTCATCGGTAATATCGGCACCGGCCAACATACGGGCAATTTCTTCCAGCCGCGCATCATTGGACAAGGCTGCCACCCGCGTCGCCACGCCATTTTCGGCAATCGCCTTGCTGACACGCCATTGATAATCGCCGCGCGCCGCCACTTGCGGTGAATGGGTGACAACCAATACCTGCCCGTTTTGCGCCAAAGCATGCAGGCGCATGCCAACCGCTTCGGCCACCGCGCCGCCGACCCCGGCATCCACTTCGTCAAAAACCAGCGTGCATCCGTCATTTTCAGCCGCCAGACAGACTTTCAAGGCGAGCATAAAACGCGCCAATTCGCCGCCGGAAGCGATTTTGGCAATTGGGCCGGGCGCCATGCCCGGATTGGTTGCCGCTTCAAAGGATATGCGGTCAAGCCCGGAGGGGCCGCCTTGCGCCACATTGCGGGTTTCAATGCGCGTCACAAAAGCGCCGCCATCCAATTTAAGCGGCGGCAACTCCTGATTGACCCGACTGTCCAATTGCTGCGCTGCTGCCTGTCGTGCTTTGGATAATTCAAGGGCCGCGTCGGCATAGGCGGTCTCAGCCTCGGTGAGGGATTGGCGCAGACGCGCTTCTGCACCGGCACTGTCATCAAGCGCGGTCAGATTGGCGCGCAATGTTTCGCCAAGAACCGGCAAGTCATCGCAAGCGCAATTATGTTTGCGTGCCAGTCCGCGCAGGGCAAACAGCCGGTCTTCGACTTGTTGAAGGCGCGTCGGGTCATGGATGATTTTGGCCGCCGCCTCTTCGACCGCCGCGCGCGCCTCGCTTGCTTCAATCAATGCCCGATCAATGGCGGCGACCGCATTGTCGAGCGCGCCGCCCGCTTCACCGGCAGCCCGCTCCAGCCGACGCAAGGCGGCGTTCAGCGCATTGTCAACGCCGCTGTCACCGCCCAGACTGTCTGCCGCCGCAGTCAAATCACCGGATATTTTTTCAGCATTCATCAATAGCAAACGTTCATCAGCCAGTGCTGTTTCTTCGCCCGCTTGCGGTGCCAATTCATCCAATTCGCCGACCGCATGGGTTAAAAATTCTTGTTCCTCGCGAGCGCGGCTGTCAGCCTCCAAATGTGCAGCCAGCGCGTCGCTGGCCGCTTCGCGCGCCGTATAAAGCGCGGCAACCGCCTCAACCATTTTACCCAGACCGGCAAAATCATCGAGCAGACGACATTGGGTGGCGGCATCGGTCAAGGATTGGCTTTCATTCTGCCCATGCACTTCCACCAGCGCCATGCCGATTTGGCGCAACAGCCCCACACCAATAGCTTGGTCATTGCAAAAAGCGCGACTGCGGCCATCAGCCATTTGCTGGCGGCGCAAGATAAGCGCACCGGACGGGTCAGGCGACAATCCATTTTCCTGCATTAGCGCATGGGCGGTATGGTGCGGCGCGATATGAAACTCGGCTGTGACACTGCCCTGCGCCGCGCCTTGACGCACCAGCGCCGCATCGCCACGCGCACCAAGGGACAGTCCCAATGCGTCGAGCAAAATTGACTTGCCGGCACCGGTTTCGCCGGTCAGCGTGCACAGCCCATTGTGCCAATCCAAATCGAGCGCTTCAATCAGAACAATGTCGCGTATCGACAGGGATACCAGCATGGAGGGCTCCTAAAACACCTTCTCCAGCGCCCGCGAAATCCACGAACTCTCATCGCCGACCGGGCGCAAATCGCGGGTTACCAAAATTCGGTAACTGTCTTCATACCATTCGCTGTCGGGGAAATTATAGCCCAGCACGGCGGCGGCATTTTGCGCTTCTTGGGGAATGCCCAAGGACAAATAAACCTCAGTCAGGCGGTGCAATGCTTCCGGCACATGGGCGGTGGTGGGATAGGTTTTCACCACATTGGAAAAACGCTTGGCGGCGGCGGCAAAATGGCCCTTTCTTAAATAAAAACGGCCAATATCCATTTCCTTGCCGGCCAGATTATCATTGGTCAAATCCAGCTTGATAATGGCGTCGCGCGCATAATCCGTGTCCGGATAGCGGCGAATAACCTCAATCAGCGCCTGTTTGGCAATTTCCGTCGTGCTTTGGTCGCGTTTCACGTCAGAAATCCGCTCATAATAAGACATGGCAATCAGATAATAGGCATAGGCGGCTTGCCGATTGCCCGGATAAAGCGACAGGAAACGCTGCGCCGTGGCAATCGCCTCATCATATTTATTTTGCAGATAATAAGTATAGGCGGCCATCACCATGGCGCGCCGCGCCCATAATGAATAAGGGTGCTGGCGTTCAACCTCATCAAATTCGGCAGCGGCGAAAATCAGATTGCCGTTTTCCAATTCCTCAACCGCATTATTGTAAATCACTTCCACCGGACGCTCGATATATTGCGCATCCAATGTCGCCGTGGGGCCGCAAGCAGACAGGGTCAGCGCCGCCAGGGCGACCGGAATAATTGCCCGAAATGGTAAAGTGAATGTCATCTACCTTATCCTGTATGAAGCCCTGTAAACTGCCCTATTTGTGTTCAAGCGATTGCCAAACGGACATAGCTGTCAGCATGTGTAAAGAGAGGCAAGTTTACATAGAGTTGCGCCATGACACAATAATCAGAAAAGACTTGTGAACATTGAAATCACTGATTGAAAAGGAAAAAGCGCGACAAATAGGCACTGTCGGCCAATTACCCGGCTTATTCAGCCGCCATCACGCCTGCCAGACCATCCTCATTGCGGTCGAAATCATTGGCCAGAGACACAATTTCAAAAGCATCAGGATTGGCATAAAGCGCCGCCAGCAATTTATGGTGCAGCGCATGACCGGATTTATACCCACGATAGCGCCCAATCAGATTGAGACCGAGAAGATATAAATCACCAATCGCATCCAGCAATTTATGCTCGACAAATTCTTGCGGCGACCGCAAACCCTCTTCGTTCAGCACCCGCGTCTCATCGACAACAATCGCATTATCCATTGAGCCGCCAAGCGCCAATCCGGCCTCATGCATGGCATCTACCTGCGCCTGCATGCAAAATGTGCGGGCATTGGCAACATTTTCATCATAATTGGCCGGTGACAATTTCATAATATGCGATTGACGGCCAATGGCGCGGCTTTCAAAGTCAATTTCCGCCTCAAAAACGGTTTCACTGTCCGGCAGCAATTCGCAATAGGCATCGCCACTTTCAACCCGCACCGGCTTTTTGATACGCAGCACGCGGCGCGGCGCGGCCAATTCAACTTTTCCGGCACGGCGCAGCATGGTGACAAAAGGCGCCGCGCTCCCGTCCATAATCGGCACTTCCGGGCCATTCACTTCGATAAAAGCATTGTCAATGCCAAGCATGGCAAGCGCCGCCATAACATGCTCAATCGTGCTTACTTCGCAGCCATGCTGGTTGCCGATTTTCGACGACAGGCGGCCATCCACCACACGGCCGCAAATCGCCGGAATGGTTCTGTCATCGGCGTTTTTCATATCTTTGCGGACAAACACAATGCCATTATCCGCAGGGGCCGGACGCAGCGTCATGTTAATCATGCGACCCGTATGCAGACCAATACCTTTACACCGCGCAGCGCGGGCCAGCGTGGTTTGATGCACCGGGCTGGAAGCACCGGCATCCGCCGCATAAGCACACGCCATTACAGACGCCGGAAAGCGTTCGTAAATCTGATTAACGGTGGCAGGTGGCGGGGCCATGTCTTCCTTTCAAGCCGCAACGGCTTTTCAATGCCAAACTTCTGACCGTGTTCTCTCACGCCCCACCTGTCATGACAAATAACAGTTTGTTGCTGATTTTTACAAAAATGTAAGAAAGACGGGAAAATCAGAAAATGGCAATTACCGGGTCTCATATGGCCTATCTGCCCACGAGACCCGGTGTGTTTTGCCTAGCGACGCAGAAAGGCTGGAATATCCAACTGGTCGCTATCATAGGATGGGCCTGACTGCGCGCCACCTACATTGATTTGTGTTTGCATGCTGGTCTGCAAAATCGGTTGTTGAGGGCTGTTTTGCACTGGCTCGGATTTGGCCATGCTGCGCCCACCGCCGGAAGCCACCATATCGCCGGAGCGGCTGCTCGGCTTGGCGCGTGCCGGTTTTGGCGATACAGCTTGGGCCGCCGGTGCGATTGGTGTGTCATCCGAAACACCCAAATCCAAACCGGCGCTTGGCGGGCTCATTGGCTCCACCGGCTGATTGCCGACATCTTCATCCTGTTGCAGCAAATCACCCTCACCTGCTGCCGGCGCGGCATTAATACGCGGCATGGCAAGGCCCGTATCGTCAATCGATCCGGCTTGCACGGCCGAGTCGAGTGGCATTTGAGGGTTTTCCAAAGCCACTTCGCGCGGGCCTTCTGCCGGTTTTTCCGTCGGCTGTGTGTCAATCGCGACTTCCGGCTGCGGCTCGGCGATAGCCACATCCAGCGCACCGCGAACTTGCTGAACGCCGCCACTGCCATTGGCTGCCATTGGCATTTGCGCCTTCACATCGCCAGACGGGCCAGCACCCTTATTGTCGGCGGGCGGCTCTGCCTGCGTATCTTGTACGGCGCTGTCATCGCGTCCGCCAAACACACGTTGGAGAAAGCTGCGTGAACGCTTTGGCACATCGCGTTTGGGGGGTTGCACAGGGCGCTCGCGCAAAAAGCCGGGCAATTCACCTTCGCCGGGTGCGGGCGGCTCTGCCGCTGTTTCGCTCGAAGCTGTCTCGCCAAATTCCGGTGCAACGGTCATCGCTGCCGGAATCGGTGCCTCACCGCCAAGCTGGGCCGTCTGTCCCGCCAAATCGGCCGGTTCAGCCGGCAGCGGGCCGGAAGCGGCTGCCGGATTCATGGCAATCACATTGGCTGCTTCCGCCGAAGTGCCGGTCGCCCCGACCGCTGCCGCCTCAATGCCGGTGGCGACAACCGAAACGCGCATCGCCCCTTGCAAAGAAACATCGAAAGTCGAACCGATAATGATATTGGCTTCCGGGTCAACTTCTTCACGGATGCGATTGGCGGCCTCATCCACCTCATACAGCGTCATGTCATCACCGCCGGAAATGTTTATCAGCACGCCGCGTGCGCCGCGCATGGAGACATCATCAAGCAAGGGGTTGGCTATCGCCGCTTCTGCCGCTTCAATCGCCCGATTATCACCATTGGCTTCGCCTGTCCCCATCATCGCTTTGCCCATTTCATTCATCACGGTTCGCACATCGGCAAAGTCGAGATTGATAAGGCCGGGATGTATCATCAAATCGGTAATGCCAGCGACGCCGGAATGGAGCACCTCATCGGCCAGCGCAAAGGCTTCGGCAAAAGTGGTCTGCGCATTGGCGATGCGGAACAGATTTTGATTGGGGATGATAATCAGCGTATCCACTTCTTGCGCCAAACGCTCAATGCCTTCAATCGCCGAACGCATCCGCCGATTGCCTTCAAAGTCAAATGGCTTGGTGACAACGCCGACGGTCAAAATACCGGCATCGCGGGCAGCGCGGGCAATCATCGGGGCCGCACCGGTTCCGGTGCCACCGCCCATGCCTGCCGTGATAAAGGCCATGTGGGAGCCTTGCAGCACATCGACAATTTCCGCCATGGATTCTTCCGCCGCGCCCTGCCCGACTTCCGGATTTGACCCGGCGCCGAGACCCTCGGTCAGCTTGCTGCCCATTTGAATGCGGCGCTCGCATTTGCTGGCCGCCAGCGCTTGCGCGTCTGTATTGGCGACAACGAAATCAACGCCTTCAAGCCCGGCGGTAATCATATTGTTCACCGCATTGCCGCCAGCGCCGCCAACGCCAACGACCACAATGCGCGGTTTAAGTTCCCGTTTCGGGGGGACTGTAAGTTGAATACTCATGACTTATCTCCTTTTCACTCTATCTGAAATGGACGCAGTTGAACACAATATTGAAGCGCCAAACCCGTGCCCATTTTCCGGGGGTGGCGATTGCCTGTGCGGGTCTCCTCCCCCCGCAATGTCCGAACGGACAGGCTGTTTTAATGAGGGGTGCATCAAAAATTCCTCCTTAACCAGTTGCGCAAGCGGTTTAACGCCCCGCTATTGGCGTCATCTCCTGAAATAATATCGTGCTGGCTGCGCGCGGCATAAGTCAGCAAGCCGGCGCAGGCTGCAAAAGCCGGGCCGCCCGCCGATTCCGGCAAGCCACTCATGCGAATTGGCTGGCCGACCCGCACTTGTTTTTCAAAAATCGTCTGCGCCAGCTCCGGCGCGCCCGATAATTGCGCGCCGCCGCCGGACAAAACAATGCGCCCGCCAGTAAGGTGACCGGCATTGGACGCTTCCACCCGCGACAGCAGCAATTCATAGATTTCTTCAAGCCTTGGGCGAATGATTTTGGTCAAATCGCTGCGCGGCAAAGTCTGATGGTCGCCGCCAAGCACCGGCAATTCAAATTGGTCGCGCTCGCCTTTCGGACTGGCCAATGCGCTGCCATAAAGGGTTTTGATGCGCTCGGCGATCACCATGGAGACATTGAGGCCGCGCGCAATATCACGGGTAATATGTTCACCACCCACCGGAATACCGGCAATAAAGACCGGCACACCTTGATGATAAACGCCAATGCTTGACGTGCCGCCGCCAAGGTCAATATGCCAGGCGCCGAGGTCAATTTCATCGCGCATCAACACGGCCAGCGCACCGGCATAGGGTGTGGCGACCAGCTTGTCACATTCAAGGTGGCATTGTTCAACACAGGCCAGCAAATTACGCACCGGCCCGGCCGGCACGCGCATCATATGTTGGTTGACATAAAGCCCATGCCCATACATGCCGCGCGGGTCAGATAGGCCAACGCTTTGGTCAATCGCATAAGTCACCGGAATGGCGTGCAGGATTTCACTGTCATCGCTGCGGAAGCGTTCGAAAACAGTGCGCATGGCATGTTCCATATGCTCCTCGCTGACCGGTTCGCCATGCAGCGCGACGCTGGTATCAAAACGATGGCTTTCAATTTGCGGAATAGACAGACCGATAATGACATTGCGCACTTCCACACCGGCCATGCGCTCCGCCGCTTCGACCGCCGCCCGAATACTGTCTTCTGCGGCGCGCATATGCGTCACCTGACCGGCATTAATGCCATCCGACACATGCTGGCCAAACCCGACAATGCGACCGGGAGAAATCTGTTTTTCACCATTTACAGCCTCATCGGAAGGCTCGGCAATCATGCAGGCGATTTTATTGGTGCCAATGTCAAGCGCCGCAATGGTCGAACGCCGCAGCGAGACCGGACGCCGACGGGCAAATTGCCTGTGATTGACCGGCTGCGTCATGATTGCGCCTCCTGCGATTTTGTCGGCTGGCCCGGTGCTGCCGGTAATTTTGACTGGCGCGAATAGGGGCGCAGCAAAACGCGGTCGGGCAGGCGCAAGTCAATCGCCTGATTTTCTATTGCCAATATGCGCCGCTCGCGTTCGAGCTTCATCAGCCGATTAAGCGCGCCGCGTGCATCGGCTTCGGGCAGATGCACCTCGCCGCCATGGTCAAGCCGCAATGTCCAACGCCGCTCACCCGTCCAATGGGCCGCGACAAGCCGATTGCGCACCACCGGAAAGCCACGCAGCATGTCCATTAACGAAGCCGCATGCGGCAAAACCCCAATGCCGGAAAAAACCGGCAAATGCGAAAACTTGCGCAAATGATTGCGGGTAATATGCGCGCCCGTCCGGTCAACAAGGCTCAACCCCTCACGGTCGCGGTGCAGGGCAAAAGGCTCATATTCATCAAGCCGGATATGCACAATATTGGGCAGGCGGCGAATAATAATGGCTTGTCGAACCCAGGGAAGGTCGGCAACGCGCCCATGCAAGGCTTGTAAATCAAGGGCAAAAATTGGCGAATGCGGGTCAACCGCAACGGCGGCGCGCAAATCATCGCGCGAAGTGCGCATCCGGCCTTCCACTGTAATATCGGCCACTTTGAAACCGGCCCGCGCTGTCATCTCCAAAAAATGACCGCGCGCTGTATCTGCATAGGCCTGCAAAGATGGCAGGGTAAACACCACCCAAAGCCCGCCAGCCGTCAGCAATGCCAGGCTGGCCAAACGCACGCGCCGCCCCGACCAGGCCAAACGCATTACAACAACCAGCAAATTGACCGGCGTTGCCAAAATGGAAAACGCCAGATGACGCAAAATATTGGCCAGCCTTTGCACAAGGCCGGGCGCGCCGGTCTGCTTTTTGGCAGAGGGGCTTTGGGTCGTGCGTTTTTTGGCATCTATCTTTGGCATGAGGCATCCTCCAAAATCCAATCCACAAGAGCGGCGTAATTTATGCCGCGCGCGGCGGCGATTTCCGGCACCAGCGATACAGGCGTCATGCCCGGCTGGGTGTTAATTTCGAGTAAAACAAGGCCGTCGCCGTCCGCATCAAAGCGCAAATCGGCCCGCGTCACACCGCGACAGCCCAATAATTTATGCGCCTCCAGTGAGATTTTTTGTATCTGCGCCACAATATCGGCAGGCAAATCGGCAGGCACAATATGCGCCGAGCCGCCTTCATCATATTTGGCGCGATAATCGTAAAAGCCGTTGGACGGAACGATTTCCATCACATCAAGCGCGGTGTCGTCCATCACGGCGCAGGTCAATTCGCGCCCGGCAATATAGGCTTCGACCATGGCCGGGCCGGAAAACGCCCAGTCGCTTTCAGACAAGCAGTCGGGCGGGGCATTGCATCCCTCGGTGACAATTTCAACGCCAACGCTGGAACCTTGATTAACCGGTTTAACCACATAGGGCGGTGCCAGCGGATGCTGGTGCACCTCACCGCGGGCAACAAGACAAGACGCGGCAACCGGCAAGCCAGCAGCGGCAAAAAGCTGTTTGGAAATATGCTTGTCCATCGCCATTGCCGAGGCGCGCACGCCGGAATGGGTGTAGGGTATTTGCAGGACTTCAAGAACACCTTGCACAAGCCCGTCCTCGCCGCCAACGCCATGCAAGGCATTGAAGCAAACATCCGGTGCCAGCGCGGTCAGCTGCGCGGCAATGTCAGCACCAACGTCGATTTCATGCACATCATGACCCGCATCGCGCAAGGCTGTCGCGCAATGGGCGCCCGATATCAGGCTGATATCGCGCTCCGGCGACCAACCGCCCATCAACACTGCCACTTTCTTGCTATGATGCATTGGCAACCTCCCCCATGCGGCGGATTTCCCAAGCCAAATCAATGCCTGATTGCGCGTGCACTTGGCGGCGCGCCGTCTCGGCAAGATTTTCCAATTGCTCGGCTGTCGCCGCGCCGTGATTAATCAGGAAATTGCAATGCAGCTCGGAGATTTGCGCGTCGCCAATGCGCAGACCGCGACATCCGGCAGCATCAATCAGCTTCCATGCCTTGACACCATCAGGGTCGGCACCGCCGGGATTTTTGAACGTGCTGCCACCGGTGCGCGATTTGACCGGCTGGCTGGTCTGGCGGCGGTCGGAAATATCTTCCATCAGGGCTGAGATTTTGGCCGCATCGCCCGGCACAGCGGCAAAACAGGCATGAGTGTAAACAAGGAAATCGCCATAGCCATTATGGCGATAGCTGAGATGCAACTCATCCACGCTCAAGCGGTGATGCGCGCCCTGCCGGTCAATCGCTTCAACATGGGTCAGGACATCAGCCGTTTCGCCGCCATAAGCGCCTGCATTCATCGCCACCGCGCCGCCAATCCAGCCGGGAATACCGCGATAAAATTCAAGGCCGGACAATGCCCGGTCAGCAGCCGCGCGCGCCAATTTTACATCCGGCACGGCCGCCCCGGCGCGCAAACCCGTTTCGCCCAATGGCTCAATATCGCCAAAGCCGCGTCCCAATCTTATCACCACGCCGCGCACACCGCCATCGCGCACCAATATGTTGGAGCCGCCGCCCAAAATATGCACCGGAATATCGGCCGGTAAAGCGGCCAAAAACGCTGCCAAATCATCGCTGTCAGCCGGGGTAAAGACAATATCGGCCGTGCCGCCAACGCGGAACCATGTGGCCTCGGCAAGCCGCATATCGGGCAGATAGCGGCCACGCATTTGCGGCAAGCGGGCCAGCAAATCAGCCGCCATTGGCGAGATGTCAGCGGGTAATGGGGTCTGGTCAAGCGTCCGCGTCATGCCGCGCCCTCCCTGTCCGTGCCAGCGTCTTGCACCAGCGTGCCAAGCTCATGCGCCATTGCGGAAATACTGCCCGCGCCCATGCAAATCACCACATCGCCGGCCTCTGCCTCGCTTTGCAACCAGCCTGCCAAACTTTCCATTGTGTCAAGCGCGCGCGCATCGCGGTGACCATGTGCCTGCACAGCGGCCACCAGCGCATTGCTGTCAATGCCGTCAATCGGACTTTCGCCAGCTTCATAAACCGGCAAGACAAAAACAATATCGGCCTGATTGAAACAAGTGCAGAAATCGGCGAATAAATCGCGCAGCCTTGTATAGCGATGCGGCTGCATAACCGCTATCACCCGACCCTTGGCGACCGCGCGGGCGCTTTCGAGCACGGCGGCGATTTCAACCGGATGATGGGCATAATCGTCAAAAATTTGCAGCCCGCCCGCCTCACTGACAAGGCTGAAGCGGCGTTTGACACCGGCAAAACCGGCCAGCGCCGCGCGAATTTGCGCTGCCTCAACATTGACTTCCAAACCCGCAGCAATGGCGGCCAACGCATTTTGCAGATTGTGACGCCCGGCCATGGGCAGGCTGATATTGGTGATGCGGCTTTCCTCACCCTTGCGGCGGTCGCGCATAATGACATCGAAATTCTGCGTCAGCCCGTTTTCAACAATGTTGACGGCGCGCAAATCAGCCTGGTCATTCAGCCCGTAAGTCACAATCCGCCGGTCGTGAATCCGTCCGACCAGCGCCTGCACTTCGGGATGGTCAAGGCACAAAATAGCCAGCCCGTAAAATGGGATATTCTGCACATAGCGTTCAAAGGCCTGCCGCAAACCGTCAAAATCGCCATAATGTTCGAGATGCTCCGGGTCGATATTGGTGACAATCGCCATGGTCGCGGGCAAGCGGACAAATGTGCCATCGCTCTCATCGGCCTCAACCACCATCCAGCCGCCCTGACCAAGCCGGGCATTGGTGCCATAGGCATTGATAATGCCGCCATTTATCACAGTCGGGTCGATATTGCCGGCATCCAAAACCGCCGCCGTCAGCGAGGTTGTGGTTGTTTTGCCATGCGTGCCGGCAATGGTGATACACGGTTTCAACCGCATCAGCTCGGCCAGCATTTCCGCACGCGGCACAACCGGAATATGCGCCGCGCGCGCCGCCTGCACTTCCGGATTGTCACCGGCCACGGCAGAAGAAACCGTCACCACACCGGCATTGGCGACATTTTCGCCGCGATGGCCAATCATTACCTCAATGCCCATGGCCCGCAAACGCTCGACATTGGCATTGTCGCTCATATCGCTGCCCTGCACCTGATAGCCCATATTATGCATGATTTCGGCAATGCCACTCATGCCAATGCCGCCAATGCCAATAATATGGACGCGGCCAAATGGGCGCAGATTGGCCGGTGAGGTCGGGTTTTGCGGCAGCTCAACCATTGCTCACTCCCTTGCGCTTGCGATAGCCGTCAATTTGCACCGGCTGTCTTTCGGCCAAACAAATTGTGTAATTGGCCAGACGGGTCGCCGCTTCCGGCTCGGCAAATTGCAGTGCAATGGCCGACATGCGGCGCAAGCGTTCATCATCATGCATTAAGCGGTCGAGCAATTCGCCCAGACTGTCAGCATTAAACTCGGCTTGCGGCATGTGATGGGCGCCACCGGCTTCACTCAATTCATGAATATTGTGCGCCTGATCCTGATCCAGCGAGCCGGGCAGCGGCACAATAATCGATGGCGCACCCAGCAAAGTCAATTCGCTGATAGTTGCCGCCCCGCCGCGCGCAATCACCAAATGGGCGCGCCGCATCCGGCTTGGCAAATCATCAAAATAATCGCGGATTTCGGCATAAACGCCAATCTCGCCATATTGTTTCAGCACGTCGGCCATATCGGGCTTTTGCACTTGATGGACAATGCGCAGGCGCTTGCGGTTTTCGACCGACAGGCGCGCAATCGCGGCCGGCAGCACTTTGGAAAATACTTTCGCGCCTTGTGAGCCGCCAAAGACCAGCAGGTCAAATGGCCGCGATTTGGCCAGATAACGATAACCGCCGCGCGCCGCTTCAATCACTTCCGGGCGCAATGGATTGCCGGTTTTGCGCAAGCGCAAGCCAGCCCCCCATGGCACTTTGCCGGTTTTGTTAAAACTTGTGGCCAGCGACGCGCCCAGCAAGGCCGCCAAACGATTGGCGCGCCCCAAAACGGCATTTTGCTCATGTATCAAAACCGGTTTGCGCAAAATCATCGCCGCGAAAACCGGAGGGAAGGAGGGATAACCGCCAAAGCCGACAATCACATCTGGCCGCGTGCGCAACAAAACCACCAGCGCATATAAAAATGCATAAAACACAGTCACCGCCCGCACCGGCAGCGCCAACACGCCGCCGCCAAAGACAGTCGCTGCCGGAATTTTATGCACGGTCATTTTTTCCATTTGGTCGATAAAGCGCAAGCCGCGCCGGTCAGTGGCCAAATGCACCTGATAGCCATCTTTTTTAAGCTCGCGCGCCAAAGCACTGGCCGGGAACATGTGCCCCGCCGTGCCGCCCGCGGCCAGCAATATGACATTGTGGCGGCTCATATCACACCCCCGCCGGTCGCTGTCGTCATTGGCGCGGCGCGCATTGTTTTACGGGGTGCAGGGCCATTGACACGCCGCCGCAGCAAAGCCACCAACATGCCCATGGTCAAAGCCGAGCCGAGCAGTGAGGAGCCGCCATAAGAGACAAATGGCAAAGTCATGCCCTTGGAAGGCATGAGATTGAGATTGACCGCCAGATTTATCGCCGCCTGCAAGCCAAACAGGCAGGTCAGCCCGGCGGCTGATAATTGCACCCAATGGTCACGCTCTTCGCGCAATGCCCATAAGGCGCGCCAGACCAGAAAGGCGAAACAGAAAATAATAAGCCCGCCAATAATAAGCCCGCCTTCTTCGGCAGCGACAGCAAATACATAATCGGAATGGGCGTCGGGCAGGAAGGATTTGATACGCCCGTCACCGACACCGACACCAACAATGCCGCCCGATTTAATCGCATCCATGGCGCGGTCAACCTGATATGTGTCGCCACTGGACGGGTCAATAAACCGGTCAATGCGACTGGCGACATGGGGCTGGGTCTCATACAAATACAGGCCAACAATAATTGCCGCCATGGTCAGCATGGCCAGCAATCGCATAGAGCCGCCGGCCAGAAAATACAGGCACATCCAAACCAGAACCAGCAAAGTCATCTGCCCAATATCTGGCTGCAAAGCCAAAATCGCACAAACAGCGACCAGCAGAGACAGCGCATAAACCACCCCGCGACTGTCAAATTTGGCGCGGTCGCGAGCAAACAGCCAAGCACTGACCACTACAAAGGCGGGCTTGAGGATTTCCGAGGGCTGCAAGGATAATGAGCCGAATAACAGCCAGCGGCTTGCCCCTTTGGCCGTGACCCCGAAAAACAGCGTCGCCAATGTTGCCAAAAATGCCCCGATAAATATCAGCGCCGCCAAGGGCCGGATGAAGCGCGTGTCAATCATTGAAATGGTCAAAAATACCAGCAAGGCAAAAACCAGAAACAGCAATTGCTTATTGGCGAAATAGTAAATCGGCTTGCCTATATGCTGGGCGACTGCCGGGCTGGCGGCAAAGGCCATGACAAAGCCGCAAGCAAAAAGCGCAATCACGCAAGCGACAAAATTGCGGTCAACCGTCCACCACCAGCGTGACAAAAAACCTCTATTGGTGCGAGCAAAAAGCTGCATCACGCCACCCCCGCCTTGTCGCGCGCCGTGGCGCACCAGTCTTGCACGGCGGCGCAAAAAGCCTCGCCGCGCGCTTCGAAATCGGCAAATTGGTCGAAAGAAGCACAGGCCGGTGACAATAAAATCGTTGCCGGGTCAATCCGGTCGGCCATAGCTTGTGAAGCCGCGTCCGAAACCGCTTTGGCGAGCGTGCCCGACGCGCTGACCGGTACATGGTCAGACAGGGTTTCGGCAAAAGAGGCCGCCGCCTCGCCAATCAGATAGGCATGGCGGATATTGGCAAGACAGGTTTCCGGCATGGCAAGCCTGTCGGCTTTGCTGCGCCCGCCGGCAATCCAGTAAATATTCGCATAGGCCGTCAGCGCATGCATAGCGGCCTCGGGATTGGTTGCCTTGCTGTCATTGACAAAAGTCAGATGGCGATATTGCGCCACCGGTTGCAAGCGGTGGGCCAGCCCGGCAAATGAGGCAAAGGCCGCTTGCATGGACGCCGCATCAAGTTTCAGGGCGCGCCCAACCGCAAAAGCGGCGGCGGCGTTTTGGGCATTGTGAAGACCGCGCAACGCATCGGCATTGGTCAAATCGACAGATAGCTGGCCGTTTTCAAAAATTGCCCCCGCCGCATAGGCGATATTCGTGTCATCCCCCTGCTCGGCTGCGACCAATCGAATGACCGCATGGCCTTGCGTTGCAAAATCATCAGCGATGGCGCGAGATGCGGCGCTGTCGCAACCGATAATTGCCGGGCTGGCTTTTGCCATATTGGCGAATAGCCGCGCTTTGGCGGCGGCGTAACCTTCCATATCGCCATGCCGGTCAAGATGGTCGGGCGTCAGATTGGTCAATACGCCAATATCGGCTGCAAAATGCCGGTTCAAATCGAGCTGGTAGGAAGACAATTCCAGCACATAGGCAATTTTGTCGTCCGGCGCGCTGTCCGGCATGGGTAAATCCAGCACCGGAATCCCGATATTGCCGCCCATGTGAACCTGCCATCCGGCCTCAGTCAGCATATGCGCGACCAATGCCGTGCTGGTTGATTTGCCATTCGTGCCGGTAATGGCAATCACCCGCACATTATCCGGCATGGCCGCCCGCGCCATGGCAAATAAATCCATATCGCCGATAATTTGAGCACCAGCCTTTTGGGCCAGGCGGATAATCTTATGCGGCTGCGGATGGGTCAAGGCAATGCCAGGGCTGACCAGCAGGCGCGTCGGCCTGCCGAAATCAGTTTCGAGATTGCGTAAGTCAGCACCGGCAGCGCGCGCCGCTTCGCGCTTATCCGCATCATCATCCCAGGCAATCGGGGTTTGCCCAGCCGCCACAAGCGCCCGCACGCAAGCCAGACCGGAACGGCCCAATCCGAACACCGCTGTCTCGCCTTGCATGTGGGGAAGTTCAATCATTACGCCAGTCGCTCCTATCGCAGTTTCAGCGTGGCCAGGCCAATCAGCGCCAGCACGACCGAGATAATCCAGAAACGAATGACAATGGTGGCCTCGGCCCAGCCGCGCTGCTCGAAATGATGGTGCAGCGGCGCCATGGCAAAAACCCGCTTGCCGGTGAGTTTGAAGGAAGCGACTTGCACAATCACCGATACCGCCTCCAGCACAAACAAGCCGCCAATAATGGCAAGCACAATTTCATGCTTGGTAGCGACGGCGATTGACCCCAAAGCCGCGCCCAATGCCAATGAGCCGGTATCGCCCATAAACACGGCTGCGGGCGGCGCGTTAAACCATAGAAAACCGAGACCGGCACCAATCAGCGCGGCGCAAATGACAGCCAATTCGCCAGTGCCCGGCACATAATGAATTTGCAAATAATTGGCGAAAATCGCATTGCCGACCAGATAGGCAATCAGGCCAAAACTGGCCGCCGCAATCATGGTTGGCACGATTGCCAGACCATCCAAGCCGTCGGTCAGATTGACCGCATTGGAAGAGCCGACAATCACAATCAAGCTTGCTATCAAAAACAGCGGCAAGCCGAAAGGCAAGAGCAGGTTTTTCAAAAAGGGCAGCGCATAGCTGGTCGCCAATTCGCTTGGCAAAAGGGTCGAAATGGCCAATGTCGCCAGAATGGCAATTATTGCCTCAATAATGATTTTTACCCGGCCCGGCACACCATCAGAGCTGCGTCCGCGCAATTTCAGATAATCATCGGCAAAGCCGACCAGCCCGAAACCCAAAGTGGTCAACAGCACCACCCAGAGATAACCATTGCCCAAATCACCCCAAAGCAGGGTGGAAATAATCACTGCCAGCAAAATCAACAAACCGCCCATTGTTGGCGTGCCGGTTTTGGTTGTTAAATGCGATTGCGGCCCGTCAGCGCGGATTGGCTGGCCCTTGCCCTGTCTTTCGCGCAGCGTGTCAATCATCCACGGGCCAAGCAAAAAGCTGACCAGCAAGGCCGTCATAACCGCCCCACCGGCACGGAAAGTGATATAATTGAACAGATTGGCACCGGGCAAATCGCCAAAATGCATCATCAATTCATACAGCATAATCGCCTCCCGTCACTGACTCGGCAGTGTCTTGCCCATGGGCATTAATCAGACCGTTAACCAAGCGCATCATGCCGGTGGCATTGGCACCCTTGACCATAATCACATCGCCGGCGTGAATATCGCGCAGCAGGATTTCCAGCAATTCTTCGGGACTGCTCACATGTGGCCCCATTCGACCGGGCGGCAAATGATTATGTAAATGTTGCATCATCGCCCCGCATGTCAGCACAAGGTCAATATCCGCCTGCTCGACATTTTCAGCCAAAGCCTGGTGCATATCTGCCGCATGTTCGCCCAATTCCGCCATATCGCCGAGAGCGGCAATGCGGCGTCCCTGTCCAAAGCGCGGCACCAGACCCAGCGACATGAGCGCCGCCTGCATGGAGCTTGGATTGGCATTATAGCTTTCATCTATCAGCAAATAATCGCCGGTCGCACATTGCAGCACATGGCGTTGCCCGCGCCCCGGCAGACCTTCGCTTTCAGCCAATGACAAAGCGGCCAAGGCCAAATCGGCCCCTGCCGCCTTCACCGCCGTCAATACGGCCAGCGCATTGCTGACTTGATGGCGTCCCGGCGTGCCGACTTTGAAAGTCATGGGCGTATCGTCAATCGTCGCACTGACACAACTGCATGTGTCGTGCAAATGCACTTTTTCAGCCCATGCAACAGCAGGGCCGGTCTTTGCGTCTGCGGCGGCAAAGGGCAGAATATCCGCCACATTGGCGGCTTTGGCAGCGTCGCGCAAAATATCGAAATATGGCGTGTCCTGCGGGATAATCGCGGTTTGCGGCGCGATGGTGGCGGTGAAAATCTCTGCCTTGGCGCGGGCAATTGCTTCCTCGCTGCCCAAATGCTCAATATGCGCCGAGCCAATATGGGTGATGATAGCGGTATGCGGGCGCACCATCTCGACCAGCGCGGCGATTTCACCGGCATGGTTCATGCCGATTTCAAACACGCCATAAGCAGCCTCGCGCGGCAGACGCGCCAGCGACAACGGCACGCCAATATGATTATTGTAAGATTTCTCCGACGCATGGGTCAGCCCGGATTTCGACAAAGCAAGGCGCAATGCTTCCTTGACGCTTGTTTTGCCGACACTGCCGGTTACTGCCAATATATGCGCCGCACAACGTGTGCGGGCCGCCTGCCCCAGTGCTTCGAGCGCGGCTGCGACATCCTCAACATGAACCAAACAAGCCGCGTCGGGCAGTTCATCCGGTGGCACAAAGCCCTGCCGCACCAAAGCGGCCGACGCACCGGCCGCAAAAGCCGCCGCGACATAATCATGGCCATCAGCCTTTTCGCCGGGCAATGCGACAAATAAATCATCGGGCTTGAGGCTGCGCGTGTCGATTGATACGCCATGGGCCTGCCAATCCCTGTCGCCCTGCCCGCCAAACTCGGACAGCACGGCCAAAACTTCATCGCCCGTCCATAGCGGGGCTGACAGATTTTGCAAATCAGACATGCCGCCCTCCTGACTGCTGCGCGATAATGTCGGCAATCACATTGGCATCATCAAATGGCAAAACCATGTCGCCAATCTGCTGACCCTGCTCATGGCCCTTGCCGGCAATCAGCACCACATCATCTTTGTCAGCCGCAGCGAGCGCCGCCTCAATCGCCGTGGCGCGGTCGCCAATGTCGGTCGCTTCCGGACAGGCGGCCAAAATCGCCTGCCTGATTTGCGCCGGGTCTTCGCCGCGCGGATTGTCATCCGTCACAATCACCCTGTCGGCACCCCTTGCCGCCACCGCCCCCATAAGCGGGCGTTTGCCGCTATCGCGGTCGCCACCGCAGCCAAACACCAAATGCAGCCGCGCCGTATCAGCCATATGGGCGCGCAAGGCGGCCAAGGCATTGTGCAACGCATCGGGCGTATGGGCATAATCGACATAGGCAATGGCACCGGCCCTTGTCTGACCGGCCTGCTGCATGCGCCCTTTTTCCGCCGCCAAATGGGGCAAGGCAGCCAACAGCTTGTCCACCCCGTCTCCGGCGGCCAGCGCAAGGCCAAGCGCAATGCTGATATTCTGCAATTGAAAATCGCCAATCAAAGGCAAATGCAAACTCTGGTGCCGCGCCGCACTGGCACTGTCTTGTGCGGCCGCACCGGTAAGCGTGACGCTGACTTGCATGGCATTGGGCAAGCGCGCCTCAAGGGCGAGGAAAATATCCGCCTCTGCTGTGCCGGTCGTCAATATCCGGCGACCTGTCCGGCGGGCCGCATCGGCCACCGCCTGCCCGGCCTCGGAGGAAACATCAATCACCGCCACGGCGTCCGGTGCCAACACTTCGGTAAACAGCCGCATTTTGGCGGCCAGATAATCGGCATCGCTGTCATGATAATCAAGATGGTCGCGCGACAAATTTGTGAAACCCGCCGCTTTCAAAGTGACCCCATCAAGGCGATATTGCGCCAGCCCATGACTGGAGGCTTCCAGCGCCAAATGACTGACATTGGCGGCCACAAAGTCGCGCAACACCGCGTGCAAGGCGACCGGCTCCGGCGTGGTATGGCCGGGCGAGGCGATGCCGCCAATCGCCGCGCCATTGGCGCGCATGGCTTCAACCCCCAAAGTGCCGAGCGAGGCAGCATCATGGCCGCAAGCCCGCCACAGGCCGCGCATGAAACCGGCGGTCGAGCTTTTGCCATTCGTGCCGGTGACAGCGACAACCACCTCCGGCTGCACTTCAAAAAACCGCGCCGCCATCAGTGCCAAATCGCGCCGCGCATTGGCGCTGACAAAGACCGGCACATTGGCGCGACAAGGCGCATGCGATAAAATCGCCCGCGCACCATTGGCCTGCGCCTGCTCGGCATAGGCCAGCCCGTCATGCTGCACGCCCGGCAAGGCAGCAAATAAATAGCCCGGCGCAACGGCGCGGCTGTCGGCGGTCAGCCCACAAATATCAATTTCCGGCAAGCTTTTATCTGCCGGAACAAGACCCAAATGGCTGATCAGTGCGTCAAGGTGCATCGCCCACCTCCTGCATGAAAGCGAGGCTTGGCAGTTTTTCCGGCGGCCCGTGACCGCGCGCCTGCCGGTCGGCTTCGTCACGGCGCGGCATGACATTGAGCAGCGGCGCGGTGCGGCGAATAATCTCTCCGGCGGTCGGCGCGGCGTTCCACCCGGCCAGCGCATGACCATAAGTCGCTTGCGTCCCCTGCGGCTCATTAAACATGACCAGCAAGGCATAGCGCGGCGAAGAAGCGGGAAATGCCCCGATGAAAGATGTCAGCAATGCGTTTTCATTATAGCTGCCATTGACCGGCTTTTCGGCGGAGCCGGTTTTGCCAATCACCTCATAGCCATCAACATCTGCCTTGCGACCTGTGCCTTCGGCCACCACGGCGCGCATCATGGTGCGGATATGGGCCGAGCTTTGCGCCGATATAACGCGCTGCCCGACCGGCAAATCAACCCGTTGCAAGCTTGGCGCATATAACACGCCGCCATTGACCATGGCCGCACCGGCCATCAGCGCATGCAGGGGTGTAACCGCCAAACCATGCCCGAAAGAAACAGTGGCGCGCTCAATATCGCCCCATTGGTCGGGAATGATTGGTTGGCCGGTTTCGGGCAGGTCAAATTCAATCTTATCGGTCAGGCCGAGACGTTGCAAAAAGCCCAAATGCTCTTCACTGCTGACTTGCAAAGCCAGCTTGGCGGCACCGATATTGGAAGAATGGGTAACAATTTCAGCAATGGTGAGCGGGCGCGCCTGGCCATGCACATCGGTAATGGCATGGCTGCCAATCTGCAAAGGCTCTGCTGTATCAAATGTCTGCTCAAGGCTGATTTGGTCATTTTCCAGCGCCATGGCAGCGGTGAAGACTTTGAAAATGGAGCCCAGCTCATAAACGCCGAGCGTCATTTGATTAAAGTGCAAATCCACACCGTCGCGGGTTGGCTGGTTCGGGTCAAAATCGGGCAAGGAGACCAGCGCGACAATCTCGCCATTATGCACATCGACCATAATGGCACCGGCTGATTTCGCTTGGTAACGCTGCATGGCTTGGCCAAGAATATCGCGCACACCATGTTGCACCCGAATGTCAATGCTGGTCTCAAAAACCGGCTGACCATTTTCATCCAAGACAAACACATTTTCCGGCAATATGCCGTCACGCGCATCATCGAGCCAAGCGTCAATGCGCCGCTCCAAACCGGCAAGCCCGTTCATATCGCTGCCGGCAAAACCCACAAGATGCGATGCCGCCGCGCCGGACGGATAAACCCGCCTCGGCGTTGCGGTCAGTTTCAGCGCCGGATTGCCGAGATTCAGCACAGCCCGCTTTTGTGCCGGTGTGAGGCCGCGCTTCAATGTGACATAAGCCGAGTTGGAAGCCAATTGACGGGCCAGGCGCGCCGCGTTCAACTCCGGCAAAGTGGCGGCCAATTGCACACCCAATATTTGCGCATCGTCAATTTCACGCGGATTGGCGGCCAGTGTTGTTGTGTCCATTTGCGTTGCCAGCACTGCGCCCTGACGGTCAATAATCATCGGCCGCACTTGCGCAGTTATGCCATTGCCAGTCCGCTGCGCCAGGGCAGGATTAACCCCAAATGCCGTCAAATGGATAAGCCGCGCTGCCAAAAGGGTAAAAACCAACCCAAAACAGACAATCGCAATCCGCAAGCGCCGTCGTGTCATTTCAACCGCATGGCCGGACAAATCGGCACCAACAATGCCGTCGCGCCCCGCCAAATGCGCCGCCCAGTCGCCACCGGCGCGCACAACGGGTAGCCTAGCGCGCGCCACGCACACCCCCTTCAGCCCGCAGCAAAACCGGCACGCTGGTTATCGCCTCTTCATTTTCCTCAACATATTGAGAGGCCCGCGCCACTTGCAGGTCGAGATATTTTCCGGCCAGATATTGCAGCCTTTGCGGGTCGTTCAGACTGCTCCACTCGGCTTCCAGCACACGGCGCTGCTCCAATTCTTCGCCAATCCGAATTTCCAGACGCCGCAATTGACGCGCTTCCGCCTCGGCGCTGTAGCGAATGTGATAGACTGCCAATGTCAGGGCGATAAAGCAAATCACGCATAATGTATTGAGCAGCCTAATCATGGTGTCACCTCTTGCGCGCGACCTGCCGGCGCGTGACCTGCCAATCTGGGCGCGCGTGGCGGCAATAAGGCATCATCAAGCGGAAACGCCTTGGCCTCAGTGCGCATGGCCGCACGCAAACGCGCCGAGCGCGCCCTTGGATTGACTTGAATTTCATCGTCTTTTGCCTTGACCGAATTTTTGGCGGCAGCGGCAAAGCTGTAATCGGGCATGGCGGTTTCCGGCAAATGGCGCGACGGACGCCCCTCGCGGCCATTGCGCCGCGCCAGAAATTTCTTGGCAATCCGGTCTTCCAGCGAATGAAAAGTGACCACCACAAGGCAACCGCCGGGCGCCAGTATTTCTTCAGCCGCCGCCAGACCCTTGACCAATTCACCCAATTCATCATTGAGATAAATCCGCAAAGCCTGAAAACTGCGCGTCGCCGGATGCGCACCCTTGCCTTTGGGCTGGCCGAGCACGCTGACAATCACATCCACCAATTGGCCGGTGCGGGTTATCGGCGCAATGTCACGGGCGCGCACCAGTGCTTTGGCAATCGCGCGGGCGCGCCGCTCTTCGCCGTAAACATGCAGAATATCAGCCAGCAATTCCGGCGTGGCCTGATTGACCAACTCCGCCGCACTCATGCCGTCACTGCTCATCCGCATGTCAAGCGGCCCGTCGCGCATAAAGGAAAAGCCGCGCTCAGCCTCATCAAGCTGCATCGAAGACACGCCAAGGTCAAACACCACGCCATCGACCTGCGCCACATTGGCCGCCGCCAATAATGCGCGCATATCGCCGAAACAACCGGCAATAAAGCTGAATCTGTCACCAAATTCGGCAGCCAGAGCATTGGCGGCAATTTGGGCAGACGGGTCGCGGTCGAAAGCGATGACACGACATTGCGCCGCTTCAAGCAAGGCGCGGCTATAACCGCCCGCGCCAAATGTGCCATCGACATAGACCGCATTGTCGCGCGGCGACATGGCACTGAGAACTTCGGCCAGCAAAACCGGCACATGCGGCTGCGAAATCGGGGCCTCGCCCCGGGCCTGCCCATGAGCGTTTCCCCGCGCACCCATCAGCCACGCCCTCCCGGCGGCTCGGAACTCGATAAAGAGCGCAAAAGCGTGCGGTTTTGAAGGGCCTGTTCGCGCGCGCGGGCGCGGAATTCAGCATATTTTTGCGGATTCCAAATCTGAAACTTGCTGCGTTGACCGACAAAGCATAATTCCTGCTCAATGCCGGCATGGGCCAGCAAATCTTCCGGCAAGGAAACCCGCCCGTCAGCATCACATTTCAGCGAATGGGCATCGGCAAACAGCGAATTGGCCAGCGCGTCATTTTCTTCTGACAATGGTGCCAGCGGTTCAAGCATGGCGCTGTATTGGTCCATCAATATCTGCCCGCCGCCCTCAATCGCCGCTTCGGTGAAAGAGGGATAAATGAAAATGCTGGGCTGGCCGGACGGGTCATTGTTTTGTGCGGAAATCACCGAGCGAAAGGCAGACGGCACTGAGACGCGCCCTTTGGCGTCTATCTTGCCTGCAATTGTGGACATGAACACACTCATGCCTGCCCTCCTGCTTCTGTCCCGCACAGATACACGGCGCCATATCCGGTCTGATATGGGTTTATATGGGATAGCACGGGATTTTATGGGGTGTCAATGGGATTTTGAGGGATTATGTCCAGTATTCCGTTGTAACCAAGCTTGACCTGCATTTTATAAATGTATATATAATATACATTGAAAACAAAAGTCGTCAGAAACTGGAATTTTCGTATGAATGATACTGCGTTTGATGGCACTCGCCGCAAGGCGCAGGCAATCATAAATAAGCTGGCTGTCTATCCGGACAAGCTTCGCTATACCGAGCATGCGCTTGAGAGGATGAAGGAGCGCGACATTTCTGCCCGTATGGTTTTGCGGGCCTTACGCGGCGGGACAGTGAATGATGAGCCGGTCAAGGGGCGTTATCCGGATGAGTTACGGTGCCGGATTGGTGAATATGGCGTGCAAGTGGTGGTTGCCTTTAACAGTGAAAGCGCATCGCATCTTTTGATTATCAGCGTAATGAAGAACGGGACGAATGATGACTGACAAAAAGGGAAAGCAGATTGCGGTCAGCCCTTTGGCTGACAATGCGTCTTTGGACGGGCTGTTTCATTTTGAAATGATTGGTCTTTCCAATTATTGGCTGGCACCGGAACTGGTTGTTCGGCAGGAAGTCAATGGCGAGATGACCTGCAGCTTCCCCGAATTTGACAATATATCAGCCGCTATCGGTTTGCATTTATGCGACCTGCCGCGCCTTTTGGGGCCAAAAGAAGTGCGTTGGATGCGGCATGAATTGGGACATACCCAAGAAAAGCTTGGCACTATTTTGGGCTATGGCGACCGACAATGCGTGGCCAAAGCAGAGAGCGAAACCGGAAAAAGGCTGTCACCTTCAGCCGATGAATTATTGCGCCACGCCTATTTGGCGCATTTGATTAAAGACGAAATAGCGATTGCCAATTATTTGATTGACGAAGCGCGCCAGCGGCAATTGGAAATTCGCGCCGACCGCTTGGATGATGGTTTCGTGGAACTGCTTAAAGTGGCATGACTTCGTGCGTGTGCATATAGCCTTTTATATTCGCGGTCAGAGGGTCTGTAAGCCGGGTTCTGTATCCGCCTTGCGGCGGCGGTGACCATTCATCTTGGATGCCTGTTACCAGACATCTCCAGCAACCTACCCGGGCGACGACCCGAAAACCGGTCATGTGCCGCCCCTATTTGGTTTTGCTCCCGACGGGGTTTACCCTGCCACTGCCGTTACCGGCAGCGCGGTGCGCTCTTACCGCACCCTTTCACCCTTACCCTTGCGGGCGGTTTACTTTCTGCGGCACTTTCCCTGGAGTCGCCTCCGCCGGACGTTATCCGGCGTCGTGTTTCCGTGGAGCCCGGACTTTCCTCACCGACCGGTAATACCGGCAAGCGCGGCCACCCGACCCTCTGACCGAGTTTCGGCTTACGCCGGAACCGCCAAAAGGTCAAGCAAATGCGCGCGTTTTGGCCGGGTGATTTCAGATAGCGGTTGCGCCTGCGTGCCGGTTAACGTAACAATAACCCGTCCATTTTACAGCTACAAGCAGCCCTGTCGGGCTGCCTGCCCGATAAAAAACCTTTTGGGAAAAAGGCAGGGATTTCTCTCTTGTAGCTGAAATGGACAACAGCCCGGCACCCAAGGGGCGCTCACGCATCTGGCAGCGTGCGGCATTTTCAAAGGGCCGGTCTGTTGCATAACAGTATTCTGCGTAAAGGGGGATGGCTTACCGGCTGTCCCCCGATTACCTCATCCGCGCTTGCGACAGACCGCATAAATCAAAGTGCGGGTTTGGGCATCAGCAATGCCGTCAATTTTTTGCGGCCTGAAATGACGCTGAAAAGCGCAAATCACGGCTTCCATTGTCGCGTCAAAACCGCCGCTGACAGCAATATCATAGCCATAAGCCGCCAAGGTTTGGCGCAGCGCATTGACAGCGGGGCCCTCATCGCCCAGGCGCAAGGCACCGACATTTTCAATCGGCAGGTCATCCGGCCACAGGCCGATACCGGCAGCCGCCAATGCCTGCCAGTCAAACGCTTCGCCCGGGTCAATTTTGCGCCCCGGTGCAACATCGCTATGGCCCAACACATTGGCCGGTAAAATGCCGTGACGGGCGATAATATCACCGGCCAGCGCGGTCAATGCCGCCATTTGAGCTGCCGGAAACGCCGCCATTGTGCGATTGGCGTCATGACCGGCATGGTTGTGGCCAGCATGGTCAAGCTCAATGCCGATTGAGGCGCTGTTGACATCGCGCTCCCCCTGCCAGCAACTGACACCGGCATGCCAAGCGCGGCGGCTTTCATCAACCAGCCGGTAAATGCGCCCCTGCTTGTCTATCAAATAATGCGCCGATACTTCACAAGCCGGATCGCACAGGCGCGACAAAGCCGCCTCGACATCGGCCATATCTGTGTAATGCATGATGAGCAGCGAGATTGGCCGCTGGCGTTCATTGTGATTGGGCGACGGCCGGTCAATAAAGCTTAAGCTCACAAGACAGCTCCTGCCGGTGCCACTTCGCGTTTGCGCAAGCCAATGATAAGCACGCCGAGCAAAGTCAGCGAACCACCAATCCAGAAGCGCAGACCGAGACTGTCACTCCAAAACAAAACGCCGAATATAATGCCAAAAACCGGTGCCATAAGTGTCAATGGCGCGGTGACGGAGACATCATAGCGTTGCAACAGATAATACATGCCAGCATGGCCGATAAGGCTGGCCCCAAGCGCGGTGTAAATCACCCCGCCCCAGCCATAAAGACCGGCATTGGCCAAGAGGGCGACATGGTTTTGTTCAAAGACCAGCGAAACCGCAAAAAGCGGCGGCCAGCTCATAATCGCAATCCAAGCCTGCATTTGATAGACACCGCTATCGGTGATTTGCTTCATCACAATCGTGCCGAGCGAGCCGATAAAAGCCGCACCAACGACCAGCATCAGGCCGAGACGCTCATTGACCACGGCGGGGTCAAAGCTAATCACCATAACACCGAAAAAGGCGGCCAAAATACCCGCCCAACGTCGCCAGCCAACTTGTTCATTGAGAAAGAATATCGACATAATCGTGCTTATCGGCACGCCAAGCTGTGTGGCCACCGCCACTGAGGAAACATTTTCAGCCAGTGACATGCCGCCATAAAACAGAGAGAAATGCGCCGACCCCATGCATATTGAAATGATAATGACTTGCGGCATTTGCCCGGTCACCGGCTTCAGGAAGGGCCATAAAATCAGCGATAACAGCAAATAGCGCAAAGCCGTGAACAAGATGGGCGGCAATTCGGTGACACCGGCCTTGCCGGCGACAAAAGTCAGCCCCCAAACAAAGCAGATAAAAACCATCAGAAAAAAATGTCGCGGCGCCATGAATCCCGTGTAGCATGACGCGGGCGCGCTTGTCATTCGCTATGCGGGTGATGTAAGGAGACATTATGCCCGCCCTTTTATTCGACCTTGACGGCACGCTGGCCGATACCAATCCGGATTTACATGCCGCCATGAATTATGTTCTGGCCCACCATGATTGCGCGCCTGTGCCAAATACCGCCATTCACAATATGATTGGTGGCGGGGCACGGATGATTTTGCAACGCGGTTTTGCCGAGAACGGCATCACCCTGCCCGATGATATGCTGGATGCGGCGACCGAAGAATTCGTGCTTTGGTATGACGCCCATATTGACGACAATACGCGCATTTTTGACAATTTGCTGCCGGTTTTGCAAAGCGCAAAAAAGGCTGGCATTCCAATGGCGGTGGTCACCAATAAGCGCGAGGGCTTGTCAGCCAAACTCTTGTTCCGGCTCGGTCTGCACGGGTTTTTCGATACGCTGGTCGGCGGCGATACATTGCCGACGCGCAAACCCGATCCCGAGCCGATTGAAGAAGCCTTGCGGCGGCTTGGTGTCGCCGCCAGTGAGGCCATTATGGTTGGCGACAGCGAGGCTGATACAGGCAGCGCAAAAGCTGCCAATGTCGCCAGTATTTGCGTCAGTTTCGGCTATCGCCGCGTGTCGCTGGAAGAATTGGAAGCGGATGCGATTATTGATGATTATGCCGAATTCGCCGCCGCCGCCAAAAGGCTGAAAC
Source organism: Parvibaculales bacterium (assembly GCA_049597955.1). Taxonomy (GTDB): domain Bacteria; phylum Pseudomonadota; class Alphaproteobacteria; order RS24; family RS24; genus JAYPAN01. The sequence continues at coordinate 115,081 of JBMYND010000004.1, read as the reverse complement.
CGGGCCTGTTTGACGCGCTGTAAGCTGGCTTAAAAGCGCAGGCGAACGCCCAAACCACCGCCATGCACTTCATAGCTGTCGGCTATTTCGGCGCGATAGGTGAATTCCAGCGCGAAATAATCATTTTGTGCCGACAAGCCAAGACCAAATAAAATACTGTCTTCATTGGGCGCATAGCTGTTAAAGGCGAATGAATTGGCGGGCGAGCCGGTAAAGCCTGCCTGCGCGGCAAAGGGTTCATTGTCACCGGCAAGGCGTTGGCCGATGAAATAATTGGGCCGCCAGTCAATCGGCGAATAGCCGGAGCCGGTAAAGCGCATCCCGCCGCGCAAGCCGAGCCAAGTGCCGCTGCGGCTGGATTCGCCATTATTCACAAACATCGCCAGACCTGAATTGAGACTGCCGGTTTCGCGAATATCATCATGCGTCATGGCGGCATAATTGGCCCCCATTTCGGCGCTCAAAAAATGGCGACCCGACAGAACCGGCAGGGCAAGCTTTACTGTCGCGGCGCTGCTCTGCCCCTGCCAATCGGCGGTCAGCGTGTCGCGCAAATTGCCAAACTCCACAAGGCGGCGCGACTCAAGCTGGCTTAATGTCATTTGCCCGCTTGCCTCAAGCTCAACCGGCCCAAAACTGTCGGCAAGATAAAGACCGGCAGAGAAATGCTCGCCGCGCAGCTCATTAAAGCGACTGTTTTGTTCTTCAACGCCCGTCCAGCCAAGCTGACCGAACAGCCCAAGCGCATCAAGCCCGAAAAGCGCGCTGTCATAGCCAAAGGACACACCATAAGAACTGCCATTCACACGCGGGCGGTCAGCTGTGGCTTCGAGGTTCAGATAATCGCCAAATTGTTGCACCCAGCCATCTGACTTGCGACCGCCGGCCGCCTTGGCAATGCGCATATGCTGGCTAATCGCGCCATTTGCACCATCAGCCAGCGCCGCCAGTTGACGGAATGTGCCGTCACCATAATGCGGCAGTAATTGGTCAAAGCCGGTTTTGAAATCTTCCGCCGTGGTAAAGCCGGTAATGGCGCGGCCCAAATCGGATTGACCCCTCATATGCGCCAGCACCACATCGCGCGCGGCAGCTTGCGTGCGGTTCAACCCCATTTCTGCGGCTGATTTAATGGCGAATGTCGCATCAATGGCATTATTTGTGTCGGCAATATCCAGCGACACATTATAGATGAAAGGCCTTGTGCCACCCAAATAATCATTAATGGTCGTCTGATAGGCCGATAAATCGCCGGTGGTTTGCAAAAGCCGGAATGTTTGCGTTTCCGGAAACACACCGTCAATAGTCGGCGAGATGCGAATATCACTGCCGGTCAACGTCAGCGCGGCGACATTGACAATCGGTGTGGTCGCGGTCAGCCCCTCAGCATTGGCATCAATCTGAAAACCCAAATTGGCGTCACCGGCAAGGCTCAAAGCAGCAATGGAAAGACCGCGATAACCGTCTGCTTCCTGCCCGGCAAAAACCAGACTCGACTTGCCGGTCAGTGCCAGCGTCAAAGTCTGTGTCAAATCGCCCGACGTTTTGCTGATTTTGCCGGTAAAGGTGGTGGCGTTTTCTTCGCCCGCCACACTGCTCAAAACCAGTTCATCCGCGCCGCCACCGAAAATAATATCGCCGGTCAGCGAACCGGCGGAGATGTCCAGCCGGTTATCAAAATCGCCAGAATTAAACCTGATATTGCCGGTTATGGTCGGGGCAATGACATCAAGCGAATTGACCCGCCCATCGCCAATGACATTGCCGTCACTGTCGGTGGCACCGGCTCGGTCAACATCCAAATCGCCGGTGCCAAGATAAATACCGGCATTATTGACGCTGTCCGCTTGTTTGAATTGCTGGGTGAGGTTCAGCGCACCGGCAAAGTCTCGCGCATCCACCGCATAGGCTTGGCTGCCGGCAGAAGAAACTGTCCCGTCAATATGGCCAGAAACGGCCGAAATCCGGCCCTGATTGACCAGCAAGCTGCCCGCCGGAATTGTGCCATCGGCAATGTGAAGCGCCCGCGCGGCATAAGTGTCAGCCGTCACATTGGCTTGGGAATTGGTATTTGTTGTGATGCTTGAAACAATGGTGCCAGTGTTCAAAATAATGCTGTTATCTGTGCGCACGCCGCTGGTCAGGCTGGCATTGGCGCCAATATCAAGGGCGGTTGCATCATTATTATAGGCCGAGACTGTGAGCGACCCCATATTCAAAAAACCGCCTTGCAGCGTGGTGGTGTTATTTGCGCCCAGCCTGATGCCGGTGGCAGAAATGCCGTCATTCAGACCGCTGGCGGAAATCGCGCCGCGATTTATCAGCCCGTGCGAATAGGTGAATGTGCGGGCCAGAACTTCATTGGCATTGTCATCATCATCATCGTCAAAGCGGTCAAAAAATCGTTCCGTCACCGGTGCCAATGTCGCGCCGTCAATATCAAGCGCCGGTGCCGAGCCATAAACTTCCAGCGACCCCGTGCCACGGTTTTCATCATAGAAATAGGGCTGGTTTTTGGTCGCGGTAACATCATCGCCATTATTGCGCGCCGTCCGCATGGCGATAATGGCTTCATTTTCCGGGCGCGTCATTGTGCCATTGACTGGCCCGTTAATCAAAAGCCCTTCACCGATTGTCACGCCGCCATTGCTGCCAATATAGGCAGCCGAACCGCCGATTTTCAGCTCATTGGCATCAAGCACATTGGTATCATTCGCGCCCAGACCGCGATTATTGACGGTCAGCGAGCCAAAGCCATAAGTCTGGATACGCCCTTCCAATTGCAGGCTCTTGGCAATATCGGCATTAACCGACAAGCCGCGTATATTCTCGCCCCAAGCCGTCACCGCCCCAAGCCGGACAAATTCACTGACATTTGCTTCAATCGACACGCCCGCCGCATCGCCCGGATTGGTCGCACTGCCAAGCATGAACAGGCTGCCTTCCAGATTAACATAACCGGTCAGCGCACCGGTCAGACGAACAGCGAAACTGTCATTGCCATGCACTTCCATCAGACTGCCAAGCGTGGCGATCACATTGCCGGTCAGAGCATTGGTTACCGCCAAGCCGGTGCGCGCCGTGTCGCGGGCAAACGCGCCGGCAACAAAATCGCCATTATCATCAAGCAAACCGTCGGCCACGCCGTCGCCATCATTATCGGTGCGCCCGCCTGCATCGGTCAAATAAATCCGCGCCGACGCCCCCAGCAAAATGTCGTAGTCGCCGCCGGTCGCCAAAAGGCCGGTCTTGTTGGAGGTGTCATATTTGGTTGAGCGGTCATCATTTTCGTCACGCACACCAATCAGCCCGTTAATAAAGACATCAACCGCATCTGTATGATTGAGCAGAACCACCGCATTGGTATTGCTCAAACCCAATGCGGCGATGCCGCCGGCTGATGTGATTGTGTGCCTGTTGTCGCTGCTCAGCGTGCTGCCCGTATCGCCCGAGGTGACCGGGTCGGTGGTGGCAGTGGTGATATTAAACGCTGCGGCGCGCATTGTGCCGGATAAAACAAGGCCGGCAGCGAGCATAAGGGTGAGCGCGCTTGAGCAGACAAGTCTGTTTTTAAGAGCCAAAATGCCCCTCATATTCTTGCCCGCAGGCAGTTGTCGTTAGGCGCGCCCTATTTGGCGTCTGCCGGATCCAGCGTGTCACGCAATTCGCGCTTCAGGAATTTTCCATTGGCATTGCGCGGCAACAGGTCGTTGCGCAGCCAGATATAACGCGGAATTTTGAATTTTGCCAATAAATTGCTGCAATGGGCGCGCAATTCATCTGCGTCAAGCTCAGCGCCAGGCGCAATCACCACAGCCGCGGCGACTTCTTCGCCCAAACGCTCATCGGCAACACCGAATACCGCGCATTCGGCCACATTGTCATGTTTGAAAATCGCGCTTTCAACCTCGGCGCAATAAATGTTTTCACCGCCGCGCAACACCATATCCTTGGCGCGGTCCACAATATAGACAAACCCATCTTCGTCCAGCCGCGCCACATCGCCTGTATGCAGCCAGCCATCAATAATCGTTTCCGCCGTCGCATCGGGCCGATTGAGATAGCCTTTAATGACATTTGACCCGCGAATACATAATTCGCCGACTTCCCCAACACTGAGCACATTGCCCGATGCATCAACCACACGCGCCTCCATGCTGGGGGCGACCATGCCGCAGCTCTCCGGTCGGTCAACAAAATAGTCACCGGAAATCGAAGTGATAATACCGCAGGTTTCGGTCATGCCATAGCCGGTGGCCGGCTTGCCAGTGGGCAATTTTTGGTCGATTTTACCGACCAAATCCGGTTGCAATTGCGCACCACCCCCGCCCAGCGTAACCAGCGAAGATGTGTCATATTTGTCAAAATCAGGATGGGCAATCAATTCGCGCGACATGACCGGCACACCGCCCATGCTGTTGATTTTTTCATTCTCAATAAGCTTCAAGGCCTCACCGGCATCCCATTTATACATGTGCACCAGCTTGCCACCGGCCAAAGTCGCAGGCTGAATACCGCAATTATTGGCAGTGACATGAAATAGCGGCGTCGTGACCAATGCCACGGCCGGCGGCGCTTCACCCGGTGCCGGCAATTGGTCTTCCGTGCCGTTCACACGGGCCAGCGCCCTGGCCGTGCAGGCATTCATGCAGGCAATGTTCATAATATTGGTGACGCAGCCGCGATGGGTTAATTGCGCGCCTTTGGGCCGTCCGGTTGTGCCGGATGTGTAAAAAATACACGCATCCTCATCCCCATCAATTGTCGCATCCGGCAAGCTGCCGCCGAAATTTTTCAATTCGGCATAATCAATCACCCCGGCGACCGGCTCAGGCAAACGCACGCCAATGACAAGCATATCAGCATATTTGTCGCGTATCGGTTGCAGATTTTCAAGCCGCTCAGCATCGCAAATAAAGGCTTTCGGCTCGGAATCGGACAGGCCGTAATCAAGCTCATCCGTCACCCACCACGCATTAAACCCAACCACAGCAACACCGATAGAGGTGAGCGCCCAATAGCACAGCATCCATTCAGGGTAATTGCGCATGGCCAAAGCCACGCGGTCGCCCTGCTTTATGCCCTGCGCCTGCACCCAATTGGCGATCGATGCCGCTTCAGCATGGGCTTGGGTATAAGTCCAGCGCGCACCTTCATATACCAGATATTCGCGGTCGCCATGGGCAGCAGCCAATTGCCATATCTCGCGCAAGGAGGGCGGCGCCAGCGCATAGGTTTTCAACATTTGCCCGCGAATTTCTGTTTCGGTAATGGCAAACATACCTTCCGGCCCGGTCAGTTCGGCGCGCACATCTTTCAATTCCTGATACATCAAAACCCTCCCAGATTTTTCAATCGCTTATTGACGCGTGGAGTTTAATCAGATGGCGATTGGCGGCAAGTGCAAAATTGGCGCGCCGGTCATCGCGCATTGCATCTGGTTTTCGCCCCGCATCTCGGCTAGGCTGGAATAATGAGCGGGTTTGTTTTGAACGGGCTGGATCAATCAGCCATTACCACAAATGGGACAGCCAAACAGGCGGTTGAAGAAACCGTGGCTGTCGCCCAAACCCTTGATGAGCTGGGCTTTCACCGCTTTTGGCTGGCCGAGCATCACAATACATCCGCCTTTGCCGGTGCCGCGCCGGAAATCTTGATTGGCCATATCGCCGCGCAAACCCAGCATATTCGGGTCGGCTCCGGCGGCATTATGCTGCCGCATTACAGCCCAATGAAAGTGGCCGAACAATTTCGCATGCTGGCCAGCCTGCATGCAGGCCGCATTGATTTGGGGCTTGGTCGTGCGCCGGGCGGCGATGCGCGCACAGCGGCCGCCTTGCAGGCCGGACCGCAAGCCTGGCCGGTCGAAGTATTTCCGCAACAAGTGGAAATGCTGGTTCAATTTCTTGAAGATGCCAATGGCCTGTCGGGCGATAATGGCGGCTTTCCTGACGACCACCCCTATCAGGGGATTCATGCCCAACCCATGGGGCAAGAACAAGTGCCGGTGTTTATTTTGGGGTCGGGCGGCGATGGCGCGGTGTATGCGGCGCAAATGGGCCTGCCTTATGTTTATGCGCATTTTATCAATCCGGAGAATATCGGCGAAGCGACGCGCCTTTATAAGGATTTGTTCCGCCCGTCGCGCCATTTGGCCGCGCCAAAGCTGATATTGGCAACTTCCGTGCTGGTCGCCGACAGCCAAGAAGAAGCCGCCTATCTGGCCCGCCCGCGCAATATGTGGGCGACCCGGCTCATGCAAAACAAGGCCGGACGCTTTCCAAGCCTGCAGGAAGCGCAAGACTGGCAAGCGGAGCCGCAAGAAAGCGCACTGTTTGACATGGTCAGCGCCCGCAGTGCCACCGGCACATCAGAGCAGGTTATGACAAGGCTCGATGGGCTGGTGCGCGATTACGGCTTTGACGAAGTGATAGCATTGACGCTGATCCCTGATTTGGCGGCCCGCCAAAAATCCTATCGGCTGCTGGCGCAAGCAGCAGGTCTGGCTCCGGCCAAAGCCGCCTAAAAGCGCCTTAAAGCGCAATCCCCAGCCTTTACCCGCAAGACCGCTTGACCGGAAAGCCTGCTTCATGCACAACAAGCACAGACTTAATTTGGGAGATAGAAAATGAGTTTGGACTTTACCGATAAGGTTGTCATCGTCACCGGTGCCGGTGGCGGTCTGGGCCGTTGTCACGCATTGGAATTTGCCCGTCGCGGCGCGAAAGTGGTGGTCAATGATTTGGGCGGCGCGGTTGACGGTTCGGGCGGCTCGTCGGAAGCAGCAGAAGCCGTTGTTGCAGAAATCAAGGCGGCGGGCGGCGAGGCCATTTCAAATGGCTCCTCAGTGACCGATGATGTCGGTGTTGACAATATGGTGAAGCAAGCCATGGATGCTTATGGCCGCATTGATGTGCTGGTCAATAATGCCGGTGTGCTGCGCGACAAAAGCTTTGCCAAAATGGAAATTGGCGATTTCACCTTTGTTGTTGATGTGCATTTATTTGGCACAATGAAGCCGACCAAAGCGGTTTGGCCGATTATGAAAGAACAGGGCTATGGCCGTATCATGGTCACGTCTTCGTCTTCCGGCCTGTATGGCAATTTCGGTCAGGCCAATTATGGCGCGGCCAAGCTGGGCGTTGTCGGCTTTATCAATACGTTGAAGCTGGAAGGCCAAAAAGACAATATCCATGTCAATGCGCTGGCGCCGGTAGCCTGGACGCGGATGACGGCAAATCTGATGCCGGCTGAAATGGAAGATGCGCTGAAGCCGGAACTGGTGACACCGGCTGTTGTCTTTATGTGTTCGGAAAACGCCCCGACCGGCAAAATTATTTGCGCCGGTGCCGGTGCCTTTGCCGCCGCCCAAATTGTTGAAACCCGTGGCATGTATCTCGGCAATGAGCCGACCGCCGAGCAGGTCGCCGATAATTGGGAACAAATCTCGAAACTTGATGATGAAGCCGAAGCCCTGTTTCAGGGCGGCGACCAGACACGGCGTTTCTTTGAGCTGATTCAAGCCGCCAATTCGTAAAACTGAAAACAGGCGGGCCAAAAGGTGCCGCCTGTTTTTCCGACCCGGTAATCCTTTATTCTGAAAGCATGATGCGAGCCGTTTTAACCTCAACCGCCCTGATGTATGCGCTTTGGCTGGCCCTGTCCGGCCATTATACCGGCCTGCTTTTAACCCTTGGTTTTGTCAGCGCGCTGGGCGTCTCATTGATTGCGGCGCGCATGCAAATCCTCGACGGGGAGGGTTTGCCAATGGAGATATTTCTGCGCCTGCCAAAAGTGACGCTTTGGTTGATATGGGAAATTCTGAAATCCAATATCGGCGTTATTAAAGTGATTTTGAAGCCGGAAACGGCCAGCCCGCAAATGGTGACTGTCAAAGCCGGTCAAAAAAGCGTGGCCGGGCTGGTGACCCATGCCAATTTTATCACGCTGACACCCGGCACCGTATCGGTGCAGGTTGATGAAAGCGCCAATGAAATTCTGGTTCACGGGCTGACAAAAGATTTTTCCGATGCCGTGCTGGAACCCGAAATGGATGCCCGGGTTTCCGGGCTTGAGGGAGGCGCGGCATGAGCTTGTTGGATGCAGCGCATTTCTGTTTGGGGCTGACCCTGTTGGGTCTGGGCGCCGGTGTGTTGCTGGCCGTCTGGCGCGGCGCATTGGGGCCAACCGCTTTTGACCGTGTGCTGGCGGTCAATTCCGTCGGCACGATTATGGTGCTGGCCATTGCCGTATTCGGCTTTTTTGACGGGCGACCGGAATTTCTCGACATTGCGCTGCTTTATGCGCTGATAAATTTCATTGGCACAATTGCGGTGCTGAAATATTTCCGCCATGGCACGCTGGGCGACCATACACTGGCTGACCAAGACAGCACAGGTGGCAGCGGCAATGGGGGCCATAATGAGTGAGGCGAGCATGATTGACATGATACGCCTTTGGGTTGGCTGTACCGCCTTGCTGGTCGGCGCAATTGGCGTGATATTTGGCGCGCTCGGCCTGTTGCGGCTGCGGGATATTTATCAACGCATGCATGGTGCCGGCATTATCGACACAGGCGGTGCCGGGCTTATTTTGTTCGGCCTGTTGCTATTGTCACCCGATTGGACAGTCAGCGTGCGCCTTGTGCTTATCGGCGCCTTGCTGGTCATGACCAGCCCGACCGCCACCCATGCCATTGCCCGCGCCGCCCGCTTTGACCGGGTTGAGCCGGAACTGGCAAAGCCGGATGAGGAGCAAGTCTGATGGCGGGGTTTCTGGTCAATGCGGTATTGATTGCCTTTTTGGCGCTGATTGCCTTTCTGGCGCTGCGCCTGCACAGGCTGTTTGCCGTTATCATGCTGTCAGGCGCGTTTTCGCTGACCGCTGCGGTTTTATTTGTCGTGCTGGATGCGGTAGATGTTGCCTTTACCGAAGCGGCGGTCGGGGCGGGCATTTCCACCGTTTTGGCACTGGCCACGTTGAGCTTGGTCGCGCCGGAAGAAAAGCCCCATAAAATTGCCGTTCTGCCCGCCATTTTGGCACTGGCCACCGGGCTGATGCTGGCTGTGGCAGTGGCCGAATTGCCGGCTTTTGGCGCGGCTGACGCACCGATACACACACATGTCGCGCCCGATTATATCGAAGGCAGCGCCAATGATATTCAAGTGCCGAATATCGTCACCTCGGTGCTGGCCAGCTATCGCGGCTATGACACATTTGGCGAAACAGTGGTGATTTTCACCGCCGCCATTGCCGTGCTGCTCATTATTGCCGGATGGACAAGGCCGGAAGAAGACGATGAGGAGGACGAGCATGCAGGATGATCCGGTCATTCGCGTGATTGCCAAAGTGTTGATTCCGGCGATTATGCTTTACGCGCTTTATGTGCAGTTTCACGGCGATTACGGCCCCGGTGGCGGCTTCCAGGCCGGGGTGATTTTCGCCGCTGCCTTTGTGCTGAATGCGGTTATTTTTGGTCTCAATCGCGGACGCCATGTCTGGCCGGCGCAATGGAATCTGGCGGCGATAAGCCTTGGTGTGCTGATTTATGGCGGCACGGGTCTGGTCTCATTCTTTTATGGCGCCAATTTCCTTGATTATGATGTGCTGGCCGAAAAAGACTATCAAGGCCAGCATATCGGCATTTTGCTGGTCGAGTTTGGCGTCGGGCTGACAGTGGCGGCGGTGATGGTGATGCTGTTTTTCGCTTTTGCCGGACGCTTGTCGCATAAAAGGCTGGTTTCCAAAACCGAAGCGCATGAGCGATTTCTGGCCGCCAATGCCAAAGACGAGGCCAATGGGTAAAGGCGCATGAGTATTTTACTGACCCATTGGAATTATTTTCTGGTCATTGTGCTGATGATGCTCGGCTTTTATGCGGTGATTGCGCGCGGCAATATGGTGAAGAAAATGGTCGGGCTGAACATTTTCCAAACCTCGGTTTTCATGCTGTATATTTCCATGGGCAAAGTGGGTGAAGGCACAGCCCCGATTTTGACCGGCGAGACCAGCACGGTTTATTCCAACCCGCTGCCGCATGTGCTTATTCTGACAGCAATTGTTGTTGGCGTTGCGACCACGGCGGTCGGCTATGCGCTGATTATCCGCATTCAGGAAAGTTTCGGCTCAATTGAAGATGACGAGCTGATTGAGATGCTCGATGATGCGGCGGAGGATGGCGCGTCATGATGCAGCATTTACCCGTCTTGCAGGTTCTTGCGCCGCTTATGGCCGCACCCTTTGCCGCCCTGCTGCGCTGGCGCGATATGGCATGGGGGTTGGCCATGCTCGCCACCGGTGCGGCTTTTTTGATTTCGCTGACGCTGTTTGTGCAAGTTTCAGCCAATGGCACAATTGTCTATGATTTGGGCGGCTGGCCGGCTCCGATTGGCATTGTCTATGTCATTGACGCGGCCAATGCGGTGGTGCTGCCGGTTATCAGCTTTATCGGTTTTATTGCCACTTTGGCGGCGCGGCATTTGGTGGCGCGCGAAATAGACCGGCGCGACCATGCGCTGTTTTATACCGCCTGGCTGCTGACGCTGGCCGGCATGCTCGGACAGGTGACGACCGGCGACGCCTTTAATATTTTCGTGTTTCTCGAAATTTCCTCATTATCCGCCTATGCGCTGGTCGCTATGGGGGCTGGCCGCGACCGCCGCGCTTTGCCTGCCGCCTTTAATTACCTCATTCTCGGCACGGTCGGGGCGACATTTTATGTGATTGGTATTGGCCTTTTATATATGCAAACCGGCACGCTGAACCTTGCCGATTTGGCCAATCGGGTGCCGCAATTGGGCGCCACATTGCCCGCCTATACGGCGCTGGCTTTTATCGCGCTTGGCCTGTTTTTGAAAATGGCGCTGTTCCCCTTGCATTTCTGGCTGGTGCCGGCCTATGGCTATGCGCCTTCTGCCGTATCGGCCCTGATGGCGGCGACCGCCACCAAAGTCTCGGTCTATGTGCTGATAAGGCTGATTTTCGGTGTGTTCGGCGCTGATTTCCCAAGTCTTGCCGAAGGTTTTGGCATGCTGGTGATAACGCTTGGGCTGGTGGGGGCTTTTGTCGGCACGCTGGCGGCGATTGTCGAGACCGATTTGAAAAAACTATTCGCCCAATCCTCTATTGCCCAGCTTGGCTATATGGCGATTGGTATTGGCCTTGTCACCGCTTCCGGTCTAACGGCGGCGATTATTCATTTGTTTAATCATGCGCTGATGAAAGGCGCGCTGTTTTTGGCGATTGGCGTGATTGCCGCCCAAGCCGGACGTACCACAATGGGCACGATTCAGGGCGCGGGGCGGCAAATCCCAATGACGATGACGGCAGTGCTGTTTGGCGGTCTGGCGCTTATCGGTGTGCCATTAACTGCCGGTTTTATCTCCAAACTTTATCTCATACGCGCATTGATTGAGGTTGATTTCTGGCTGATTGCCGCTTTGGTGTTTATCAGCTCGGCTTTGGCGCTGGCTTATATTTGGAAAATTGTCGAGGCGGCCTGGTTGTCGGAGCGACCGCAAGGCGCGCCGGTTTTGACCGAATCCATTGGCACATGGTTGCCCGCTTGGCTGCTGGTGCTGGCCACGCTCGGCTTTGGTGTTTTCGCCGCCCCGCTTGTCGAAGCCTCAATGGCGGCGGCTGATATATTCTTCGGGGGGCGGCCATGAACCCGTTCGCCATGAACCCATTCGACATGACGCCGGAAACTTTAATGCTGTTGCTGCTTGGTCTGCCCTTGCTGGCGGCGGCCGGTGTGTTGGTCGCCGCTAAACTGGCGACAGGCGCACAACAGGCCAATATGCGCGATGGACAGGCCGTGCTTATCGGGCTTTATACGGCGCTTTGCGCCATTGCCCTATTTGCCGCCATGCCGGTTGGCACGGATATTACTTTGCTGACTTTCGTGCCGGGCCTGAGCCTGAGTTTCACGCTGGAACCATTGGGCCTGCTCTTTGCGCTGGTCGCCGGTTGCCTGTGGCCGATTGCGACGCTTTATACAATCGGCTATTTGCGCGGCGCGGGCGAAAAAAACCAGACCCGCTTCATGTTCTTTTACGCTGTGGCAATCCATGCCGCTATGGGGATTGCGCTGTCGGGCAATTTGCTGACACTGTTTGTGTTCTATGAAATTTTGACTTTTTCAACCTATCCGCTGGTGACGCATAAAGGCACGCAAGACGCCAAAAATGCCGGTCGCGTCTATCTCGGCATATTGGTCGCCAGCTCGGTAATTTTGCTGCTGTTTGGTGTGATTGCCGTTTGGGTATTGGCCGGAACCTTGGATTTTGCTGCCGGTGGTATTTTGGCCGGTAAAATAGATGCCGCCTATGTGCCGGTGCTGCTCGGCCTGTTTGCCTTTGGTATCGGCAAGGCGGCGCTGATGCCCCTGCATCGCTGGTTGCCCGCCGCCATGGTCGCCCCGACACCGGTCAGCGCGCTATTGCATGCGGTGGCAGTGGTGAAAGCCGGTGTGTTCACTGTGCTGAAAGTGGCGGTTTATATTTTCGGACTGGATTTTCTGGCCGAAAGCGGCGGCAGTGACTGGCTGGTCTATGTTGCCTCATTCTCCATTCTGGCGGCGTCTTGTGTTGCCCTGACCAAAACCAATCTGAAGGCGCGATTGGCTTATTCTACCGTCAGCCAGCTTGGCTATATTGTGCTGGGCGCGGCGCTGGCCTCGCCCTTGGCGGCAAGCGGGGCGGCCTTGCATATTGCCACCCATGCGGCGGGCAAAATCACGCTGTTTTTCTGCGCCGGGGCGATTTATGTGGCGCATCATTTGAGCGACATAAAGGATATGGACGGGCTGGGGCGCAAAATGCCGATAACCTATCTGGCTTTTGCCATTGGTGCTTTGTCGATTATCGGCGTGCCACCGCTGGGCGGGGCTTGGTCGAAATTTATTCTGATGGGCGGCGCGTTGGATAATGGTCATTTGCTGGTGCTGGCCGTGCTGATGGTCTCTTCTTTGCTCAATCTGGTCTATTTAGGCGAGTTCGTGCTGCGCGGCTTTTTTGCGACCCCAAGCCAGGCTGACAGCACCACAATCAGCGAAGCCCCTTGGGCCTGCCTGCTGCCCCTGACCGTAACCGCGCTTTTGTCAATTGCCCTGTTTTTTGGCGTTGACCTGTTTATGCTGCCCTTTAGCGGATGAGATAATCGAATATGACCGAGCATAGCCCAGTTGAAATCAGCCCCGCCGCCCGAAAGTTTATTCGCGCGCTGGCCGTGATATGCGTTGCGCTGGTGGTGCTGGAATTCATCATTCACCGCCATGCCTATTTTACCGCCGAGGGCATGCCCCTGTTTTTTGGCATTTACGGCTTTGCCGCTTTCATGATTGTTGTCGGCGGTGGTGTTTTGCTGCGCAAGCTGGTCATGCGCGCGCCCGATTATTATGACGCATCAGATGATACGGATGGAGGCGACAATGCTTGACGCGCTGCTGGCCATTCCCGGATTGCTGATGATTATCGGTGCCGCTTTGGTGCCGGTCTTGCCGGTCATGGTGCGCAACCCTTATATGCTGGCGGTTATTGCTGTCTCGGCTTTCTCCTGCTGGCAGATTGACCCGGGCGTGCATGTGACGGCCAGCTTGGCCGGGCTGGATTTGACGCTGGTGCGCGCCGAAGCGATTACCCGCCCCTTTGCCCTTGTCTTTCATATCGCAGCCGCGCTGAATGTGATTTACGCCATGCATGAAGACAGCCGCATGACGGCCAGTGCCGGGCTGGCTTATGCCGGGGCGGCGATTGCGGCGTTGTTTGCCGGTGATTTTGTCACACTGTTTATCTATTGGGAAGCGACCGCCTTTACCTCGGTCTTTCTGATATTGGCCGGTGGCACGCCTCGCAGCCTGCCCGCCGCCATGCGCTATTTGCTGATGCAAGTCGCCTCCGGTGTGATATTGCTCGGCGGTGCTATTTTGCTGTGGCATCAGGGCGCGGGGCTGAGTATTCAGGCGCTGGACGCAAGCAGTCTTGGCGGGTTTTTGGTTTTGCTGGCCTTTGGCATTAAGGCAGCCTTTCCCTTTCTTAATGGCTGGTTGCAGGATGCCTATCCGGAAGCCAGCATTACCGGCACAGTGATTTTATCGGCTTTTACCACCAAGCTGGCCATATATATGCTGGCGCTGTGCTTTCGCGGGCTTGAGCCGCTTATCTGGATTGGCGCGGTGATGACGCTGTTCCCCGTCTTCTTCGCAGTGATTGAAAATGATTTGCGCCGCGTGCTGGCTTTTTCGCTGAACAACCAGCTTGGCTTTATGGTGGTCGGCATTGGTGTCGGCACAGATTTGGCGATAAATGGCACAGTCTCCCATGCCTTTGCCCATATTATCTACAAAGCACTGTTATTTATGAGCATGGGTGCTGTGCTGCTGCGCACCGGCACGGCCAAAGCCAGCGAATTGGGCGGGCTGTGGCGCAATATGCCGCTGACCACAATTTTCTGCATTATCGGCGCTGTATCAATTTCTTCTTTCCCGCTATTCAGTGGCTTTGTCACCAAATCGCTGACCATTGGCGCGGCTGCCAAGGAAGGCTATTTCTGGGTCTGGATGGCGCTGATTTTCGCCTCGGCCGGTGTGCTGGAACATTCCGGCATTAAAATCCCCTATTTCGCGTTTTTCGGCCATGACCGGAAATTCAAAGTCAAGGAAGCCCCGCTCAATATGCTTATCGCTATGGGGCTGGCCGCCGGATTATGCGTGCTTATCGGCATTTTCCCGCAAATGCTTTACGCCATGCTGCCCTATGAGGTGACTTACAAAGTCTGGGATGCCGGTCATGTGCTTGGCGAATTACAATTGCTGCTATTCGCTGTGCTGGCCTTTGTGATTTTGATGGTGCGGGGCTGGTATCCGCCGGAAATAGATTCCACCGTGTTGAACACGGATTGGTTTATCCGCCGCGCCATTCCGCGCGCGACAATGGCCATTGGCCGTCCGGTCATGGCAATCTGGTTTGCCGCCATACGGACAGCCCAATCGCTCATCTTGCGGGCGCTGTTCAAAGGCGAACAGGTAAGCCGCAATAGCGGCATGGTATCGGGCATATCCACCACCGGCACGGCAGCGGGCATATTCCTTGCCGTCTTCGCCCTGCTGATGCTGTTCCGCTTTCTCATACAATAAACGCCGCCCCGGTTTGCGGGACGGCGTTCACTGTTTCATCGCGGATTTGGCTTATAGGCCAAGCACCGCCTTGGCGATAATATTGCGCTGGATTTCATTGGAACCGGCATAAATTGTCGCTTTGCGCTTGTTGAAATAGGCCGGTGCAATCACCGGTGCGCCATCAAAGCCGACATCCGGCTCATTGCCCGCGGCCAGCGTATCGGCGACAAATGGGAAGCCATAAAGACCGGCTGCTTCAACGGCCAATTCAGAAATCGCCTGCTGCAATTCCGTGCCGCGCGTTTTCAGCAAAGAAGACGCGCCCGAGCCGATATTCTGACCGGCGCTGATATCGGAGAAAATACGCAATTCAGTCGCTTCCATCACCATGACCTGACGTTGCAAATCATTCAGCTTGTGCTGGAAATCCGGGTCATCGGCCAGCGTGCCATTTTCAACCGGTGTTTTTTGCGCCAATTCCTGCACTTTCACCAGCGACCTTGCCAGACCGGCAGAATAGGGATTGCCACGCTCAAATTCGAGCAGATATTTGGCGTAAGTCCAACCCTTGTTTTCTTCGCCAATCAGATTTTCTTTCGGCACTTTCACATCTTCGAAAAATACCTGATTGATTTCCTGCTTGCCATTGACCGGGCCATCCAGCGTTATCAGCGGCGCGACACGCACGCCGGGCGTTTTCATGTCAATCAGCAGAAAGGAAATGCCGTCTTGGCGTTTTTCCATTTTCGCCGTGCGCACCAGACAGAAAATCCAATCGGCATGTTGCGCCATGGTTGTCCAGATTTTTGAGCCATTGCACAAATAATGGTCGCCTTTGTCTTCGGCTTTCATTTGCAACGAGGCCAAATCCGACCCCGATCCCGGCTCGGAATAACCCTGACACCACCAAACATTGGTCTCAAGAATATCCGGCAGGAAACGCTGTTTCTGCTCTTCCGAGCCAAAAGCCATAATCACCGGCGCGACCATGGTCAGACCAAAGGCGATGGAATGGGGCGCACCGGCGGCTTCCATTTCCTGCGAGTAAATAAATTTCTGCGTCGGGGTAAAGCCCGCACCGCCATATTGCTCCGGCCAATTGGGCGCCACCCAGCCTTTTTCAAAAAGCCGCTTCTGCCAAGTCACATGGCCTTCCTTGCTGATATAGCCATTTTTCGAGCGCGCCATTTCGCGCTGCAAATCCGGCGTAAACGCCTCAGCGATAAAATCACGGACTTCCTGCCGGAAAGCCTTGTCCTGTTCGCTAAAATTCAAATCCATTTTATTCTCCCTTACTGTTATAATCGGTTAGCTGACAATCTCGACAAAAACGATTTCCGGCGCCCCTGCCATAACACCGGCCAGACCGGCGGCAGCGGCTTTGAACCCGTCGGATTTGCCATGCACTTTAACAGCGTCATCATCGCTATATTGTTCCATCACCCGATAAGTGGTGGCATCGTCGCGGTCGCGGCACAAACTATAGAGCAGGCAGCCCGGCTCATCGGCCTTAACAGCCTCCTGCATTTTGGCAAAAGCAGCCTCAAAATCGGCCTGCCTGCCATCATTAACACGAAGTGTTGCAATCATTCCTACAGCCATTGAAATCTCCCTTTTGGCTATTTATCCGTATATTGGGCGGCGCGTTTTTCAAGCATTGCCGTCACCGCCTCAATATGGTCGTCCGATTGGTGCATCAATGCCTGCGTGGTCGCCGACATTTCCATAATGGTTTCAAAGCCGGTGGTTTGCCCGGCGCGCAAAAGCCGCTTGGCCGAGCGCAGCACTTCTGTCGATTGCTTGCACACTTCGGCGGCCATTTTTTGTGCTTCATCCATCAGCGCGTCATCCGCCACCACCATATTGACCAGCCCCCAGCTTTCAGCTGTTTTGGCGTCTATCACCTTGCCGGTAAATAACAGCTCATTGGCGCGCGCGCTGCCAATAATGCGCGGCAACAGCCATGCGCCGCCATCGCCGGGAATAAGGCCAACTTTCAAAAAGGTTGACCCCATCACCGCGCTTTCAGCCGCAATGCGCATATCGCACAGGCAGGCCACATCATTGCCCAAACCAATAGCCGGGCCATTAACCGCGGCAATGGCAGGCACTTGCAGATTCCACAATGCTTTGACAATAAGGTGGATGCCAGTGCGGTAGCTATCAGCAATATGCGCGCCCGGCCCGCCAAAAGGGGCTTGGCGTTCTTGCATGCGCTTAACATTGCCACCGGCGGAAAAAGCCGAGCCGGCACCGGTCAGAATAACGCAGCGTACCGACCGGTCGGCGTTAATCTCATTGACCACAGAGGTGAAAAGCGCGCCATCGCCATCTTCGCCCAGCGGATTGCGCATATCGGGCCGGTTTATCGTCAGTGTGACAACCGGCCCGTCCTTTTCAATGAGCAGCGCATCGGCCATAAGCCGGCCTATGCCGCCGCAAAGCGTTTCAAGTGATGGTCAACATTGCCGAACTGAATATCAATCATGGTCAGGCGTTTGAAATAATGCCCGACATTCAGCTCTTCCGTCATGCCCATACCGCCATGCAATTGCACAGCTTCCTGGCCGACAAAGCGCCCCGATTTGCCGATTTGCACTTTCGCACCGGCAGCCGCCTTGCGCCGCTCGCTTTCGGCTTCGGCCAGTTTCATATTGACCATATAGGTCATGGAAACCGATTGCTCATATTCCATGAACATGTCCACCATGCGGTGTTGCAGCACTTGGAAAGAGCCGATTGGCACACCGAATTGCTTGCGGGTTTTGCAATATTCAACCGTCGCATCATTGAGCATTTTCATATGCCCAATCGCCTCGGCACAAACCGCGCCAATGCCAAAATCAATCGCTTCTTCCAACACAGCAAAACCATTGCCGGCATCGCCAATCAGTGCATCGGCACCAACCGATACATTTTCCAGCGTGATTTCACTGGCACGGCTGCCGTCAACGGTTTGATAATCTTGCGAACTGACGCCGGCAGCGGCTTTATCGACAATGAACAGGCCCAGCCCGTCGCGGTCAAATTGGTCGCCGGAAAGTCGCGCCGAGACAATCAACTTATTGGCCCAAGGCGCACCAATCACCACCGCTTTGGCACCATTCAGCACATAAGCGTCGCCATCTGCTTTGGCGGAAGTGCGCACATCGGCCAGATTAAAACGGCTTTGGGATTCACTGTAAGCCAAGGCCCAAATATCTTCACCGGCAATCAGACCGGGCAAATGGCCCTGCTTTTGCGCTTCCGAACCATGGCGGCTCAAAATGCCGCCGCACAGCACAACGGTTGGCAGATAAGGTTCGACAACAAGGCCGCGTCCCAATTCTTCCATAATGACCATGGTTTCAATCGGGCCGCCATCCAAGCCGCCCAAATCTTCCGAAAAAGGCGCGGCCAAAAGACCAAGCTCGGCAAATTGCTGCCAAATCTCGCGGCTCATGCCCTCGTCACTGCGAACGATTTTCATCCGCGCGTCGAAATCATAATTATCCTGAACAAAGCTTTGCACCATATTGCGCAGCAATGTTTGCTCTTCGGTAAAACTGAAATCCACTGTCGTCTCCCTATATGCTGGATTTATCTTTTGAGCCTAGAGGCCCAAAACCATTTTGGCAATAATGTTACGCTGGATCTCATTTGACCCGCCGTAAATTGAGGTTTTGCGCGTGTTGAAATAGGTTTGCGACGCGCCCTCAGCCCATTCTGCGCCAATCGCCATATAATTATCGCCCCGCTCAAGCTGCGGCACCCAAGGGGCGGCATAATTGCCAACCGCTTCCACCGTCAATTCGGTAATGCGCTGCTGGATTTCCGTGCCCTTGATTTTCAAAATCGAGCTTTCCGGCCCCGGCCCCTGGCCTTTGCTTTCAGAGGCCAGCGTGCGCAATTCAGTATATTCCAGCGCCGTCAGGTCAACTTCCAACTCGGCAATTTTGCGCGAGAAATCCGGCGACTCCATCAAAGGCGAGCCGTCTTCCAATTCGCCACGAGCGATTTCGCGCAAGCGTTCAATCGCCTTTTTGGAACGTGCCACACCGGCAATACCGGAGCGTTCATTGCCAAGCAGGAATTTGGCGATTGTCCAACCCTTATTTTCTTCACCCACCAAATGCTTGGCCGGCACACGCACATCTTCGAGAAAGACTTCGTTTACTTCATGGCCGCCATCAATGGTGATAATCGGGCGCACAGTGATGCCCGGCGTTTTCATGTCAATCAGCAGAAAGGAAATGCCTTCCTGACGCTTTTCGCTGTCGCCGGTGCGCACCAGGCAGAACATCCAATCGGCATGTTGGGCCAGCGTCGTCCAAATCTTATGGCCATTGACGATATAATCGTCACCATCGCGCACCGCACGGGTTTTCAGCGCCGCCAAATCAGAGCCTGCGCCGGGCTCGGAATAGCCCTGACACCACCATGTTTCACCGGACAAAATCCCCGGCAAAACCCAATCTTTCTGCTCCTGATTGCCGAATGTGTAAATCACCGGCCCCAGCATGGCGATACCAAAGGGCAATGGCGCAATTGTGCCAGCCGCGGCATTTTCCTCATTCCAAATATATTTTTGCGTTACTGACCAGCCCGTGCCGCCATATTCTTCCGGCCAAGACGGGGCAACCCAGCCTTTTTTGTGAAGGGTTTTGTGCCAAGCCAGAAAATCTTCCTTGGTCAGGTCACTGCGCTCCACACCGTCAAGATGCGCCGGTTTGTTTTCAGCGATGAAGCTGCGCACTTCCTCGCGGAAGGCGTTGTCTTCGGGGGTAAATTCTACGTCCATGTCAGACTCCTGTAAAAAGATTGCCCTAAAGGTAAACGAAACACCGACTAAATCAATGGTCAGGAGGGGATAAAGTGACGCAGACGTCATTATTATCGCTTCGCCAATGGATTGCCATTTGCGGCGGTTTTCGTTAGCTTTCGCCCATGAGCAACACCCAAACCGCCAAATCACCCCCGAAATCGCCCTGTATCGGCGTTTGTGCCGTATCGGCGCGTGCCGGATTCTGCATTGGCTGTGGGCGCAAATTAGCCGAAATTGGCGGCTGGCGCGGCCTGTCGGATGATGAAAAGCGCGCTGTGCTGGATGCGCTGCCGGCCCGGCTGGCAGCCCTGCCGCAAGATGCTCAACTCGGTTGAAACCAGCCCAGCGTGGCATGCAAATCGGCTACTGCGCCAATCACAACAATTGAAGGCGGCTCAAGCCGGTTTTCTTTGACCGCTTGTGCCGCCTCGGCCAATGTCGTGACGACCACGCGCTGTTGCGGTGTGGTCGCATGGGTGACAATCGCGACCGGCTCATCGCCCGCGCGCCCCGCCGCCGATAATTGGCCGACAATCGCATCTATCCGGCTCATCGCCATATAAATGACAATCACCGGCGAGGCTTTGGCTATCGCCGCCCAATCCAGCAATTCGGGCCTGTCCTTACCTGCCAAATGACCGGTCACGAAAGTCACCGCATGATTGACTTCCCTGTGGGTCACCGGAATACCGGCATAGGCCAAACCGCCAATACCGGCAGAAATGCCGGGAATAATGCGAAATGGCACATTTTGGGCGACCAGCGCCTGCGCTTCCTCGCCGCCGCGCCCGAACACAAACGGGTCGCCGCCCTTCAGGCGCAGCACACGATGACCGTCACCCGCCAGCTCAATCAGCCGGTCGGTAATATCTTTTTGCTGCCAGGAAGGCTTGCCGCCGCGTTTACCGGCATAAAATGTCTCCGCCTCCGGCCTGACCAGCGACAAAATATCTTCCGACACAAGCGCATCATAAACCACCATATCGGCCTGTTTCAGCGCATTGACCGCATGCAGGGTTAACAGGCCGGGATCTCCCGGCCCGGCGCCGACCAGCCAAACCCAGCCGGGCAGAAATTCAGGCAGTCCGGAAAGCTCAAGCTCCGGCAGCGGCGCATTGGCGGCGGCCAGCCTGATAATTTCCTGCTTTAATGGTTCATCTTCCATGCCGCCTTATAGGCGAGGAAATGATTTGAGACAAATGGACTGCACAGGCGGCAATTTTTTGCTATGACAGCGACACTGCGTCAATCAAGGAGCCTCCCCCCATGTTTGTGAAACCCCTGCCCGAAATCCCCGAAAATTCAGCCGAATTTGAAAATCTGCCTTTGGTCAAACCGACCGGTTTTCGTGAATATGATGCGCGCTGGTTATTCGGCGCAGAAATCAACCTGCTTGGCGTGCAGGCGCTCGGTTTCGGGCTCGGCACAATTTTACACGAATTGCTGGGCAGCGAAACGCAGCCGAAAATCATTGTCGGCCATGACTTTCGCGCCTATTCGCAATCTATCAAGCTGGCCCTCATTAATGGGCTGATGAGCGCCGGTGTGGCGGTGCATGATATTGGCCTTGCGCTGTCGCCAACCGCCTATTTTGCTCAATTTGCCGAAGATATTCCCGCCGTCGCCATGGTCACAGCCAGCCATAATGAAAATGGCTGGACCGGCGTTAAAATGGGGGCGGCCAAACCATTGACTTTCGGCCCCGATGAAATGAGCCGTCTGCGCGAGATTGTGCTGGAAAATCAGGGCGTCGCGCGCGCTGGTGGCAGCTATCAGCCTATTGCCGACATGGCCGAACGCTATAAAGCGGATTTGACCGAGCGTGCGCCTTTCGCCCGCAAGTTGAAAGCTGTGGTGGCTTGCGGCAATGGCACGGCCGGGGCGTTTGCGCCGGATGTGCTGCGGGCTTTGGGGGTAGAGGTGATTGAACTGCATTGCGAACTTGACCACAGCTTTCCCCATCACAATCCCAATCCGGAAGATATGGAAATGCTTCACGCGCTGCGTGATAAGATTCTTGAAACCGGCGCTGATATTGGTTTTGCCTTTGATGGCGACGGCGATCGCTGCGGCGTGGTCGATAATGAGGGCGAGGAGATTTTTGCCGATAAAATGGGCGTGTTGGTGGCGCGCGATTTGGCAGCGCAACATGACAAGCCGGTTTTTGTGGTTGATGTCAAATCAACCGGCCTGTTCATGACCGACCCGCAATTGCAGGAAGCCGGCGCGACCACACAATATTGGAAAACCGGTCACTCTTATATGAAACGGCATACGCATGAGCTTGGCGCGCTGGCCGGATTTGAAAAAAGCGGCCATTATTTTTTCAACGCCCCGATTGGCCGCGGCTATGATGACGGGCTGGTGACGGCGATTGCCATTTGCGACATGCTGACCCGCGCCGGTGATGCCTCAATGGCTGATTTGCGCCGTTCTTTGCCGGTCGCCTATGGCTCACCCACAATGTCGCCCTATTGCGACGACACCAAAAAATATGAGGTGGTTGAGCGCGCCATTGCGCATTTTGAACAATTGGCGGCAAATGGAGACACGCTTATCGGGCAAAATATCCGTGATTTGGTGACGGTTAATGGCGTGCGCATCACCGTGGAAGACGGCACTTGGGGGCTGGTGCGGGCCTCTTCCAATAAGCCGGGGCTGGTTGTTGTGGTGGAAAGTCCGGTATCTGAGGAAAATATGCGCGCCATGTTCGCCGCCATTGACGCGCTGTTGAGCAGCTATCCGGAAGTCGGCGACTATGACCAAAAAATCTGAGGTCAGGAAAACAAAGCCAGCGCCATGCGTCCGCCACTGAGCAGCAGAAAACCGGCAAATACATAATGCAGCGTGGTCTCGCTGAGCCGGTGCGCTAATCTTACGCCCAATGGCGCGCCAAGCATGCTGGCCGGTATCATCAGCAGCAGGGCCAGCAGATTGACATAGCCGACAGAAAGCGGCGGCAGCGCCGGCAAACCCTGTCCGGCCAGCATAAAGCCAAGCGTTGCCGGTAGCGCCACAAACACGCCAAGCGCGGCCGATGTGCCGACCGCCTTGTGAATATCAAGTCCGGCGCGGCCCAATAGCGGGACGGAAAATGTGCCGCCGCCAATGCCCATCAGCGCCGAGAAAAAGCCGATATTCAGCGCCCCTGTTTTCTGCCAAACAGCCGATAAGGGCGATAATCTCGCTGCCTCAGCATTTTGCCCGCGCACCAGCATGCGCACGCCCAACCCCAAAGACAGGGCTGCAAAAACCAGCTTCAAACCCGATGGCGCAATAAAGCGGCTGGCAATCGCACCGACCAACGCACCGGCAATGATGAAACCGCCCCAGCTTGTCAATTTGCCGGTCTCTACCGCATCACGCTTGAAATGACTGCGCGCCGATTGCGCGCCGGTAAAACAAATTATCGCCAGCGATGTGCCGACCGCCATATGCATTTGCAGATAGGCTGGCAGGTCGAAAAACACGAATGTCTGATAAAGCGCCGGCACCAGCACAATGCCACCGCCAACGCCGAGCAGACCGGCTATCAAGCCGGACAAAAATCCCGCACCAGCCAATGCCGCAACCAATAACAGCATGTCAGGGGAAAGCGCCACTAGGCCGCCCTCTCGGCCAGATAGTCGTGCATCAACTTTTGCGCCGCAACCAAAACCGACGCATCAGCCCCGGCGCGCGGTGCATTTTCGCTCAAATGCCGCCGCCAATGCCGCCCGCCGGGACAGCCCTGATACAGCCCCAAAATATGCCGTGTCACACCATGCAAAGGCGTGCCTTCAGCCAGCACGGTTTCCACATAAGGTATCAACCGCTCGATAATCTCCTCACGCGAGGGCGGCGGCTGCGTGTCGCCAAACAAAGCCCGGTCAACACAAGCCAGCATATAAGGGTTTTTATAGGCCGCCCGGCCCAGCATCACGCCGTCAAATTGCGTTAAATGCGCCTCCGCCTCGGCCAATGTCTCAATGCCGCCATTCAATATAATGCTCAAATCCGGCCGCGCCTGTTTCAACTGCGCGACCAACGCATAGTCAAGCGGCGGAATATCGCGGTTTTCTTTCGGGCTCAGACCTTGCAGCCAGGCTTTGCGCGCATGCACGATAAAATGGCGCACACCGGCCTTGGCGCATAAGTCAACCAATGTGAACAGCGCCTCCTCCGGCTCTTGGTCGTCAACGCCGATACGACATTTGACTGTGACCGGCACTGCTTTACTGACCTGCATGGCGGCCACGCAATCGGCCACCAATTGCGGCTCGCGCATCAAACAGGCACCAAACCGGCCCGATTGCACACGGTCGGACGGGCAGCCGACATTGAGGTTTATCTCATCATAGCCATAATCAATGCCAATCGCCGCCGCCTCACGCAGCGCATCCGGTTCGCTGCCGCCCAATTGCAGGGCAAGGGGATGTTCAGCCGCAGAAAATCCGAGCAGCCGGTCGCGGTCGCCAAAGCGAATGGCGTCGGCGGTAACCATTTCCGTATAGAGCCGCGCGCGTTTGGAAATCAGCCGCAAAAAATAGCGGTCATGGCGGTCTGTCCAGTCCATCATTGGCGCGACGCAAAATGTGAAATCGGGTTTCATGTCGCCGTTTTCGCCTGTTTTCGACATTTCGGCAAGCCAGAAAGCAAACCGCCCGCCAAGCCGGAGCTTGCGGGCGGCGCTTTATTCAAACTGTCGGACAGGCTATTTTTTCTGGCCTGACAATTCATTGAACGGCACAGTTTTATCAACCCGCACATCTTGCGGCAGGCCAAGCACTTGCTCGGAGACGATATTGCGCAAAATCTCATCCGTGCCACCGGCGATACGATAGCCGGCGCCGCCAATCCATTGGTTTTGGAAAGCAGCGTTTAATTCGCTGTCTTCCAGCGATTGCATCACGCCGCCCTGGCCTTGCAAATCCATGGCGAAAGATGCCAAATCCTGCATTTTCGGGCCGGAGACAATTTTGCCGATAGAGCTTTCCGGCCCCGGCGTCTGGCCTTTTGACAGTGCGGTCAAAGTGCGGAATTTGGTATATTTCAGACCTTGCGTCTGCACATACCAATCAGCCAGCTTTTCACGCACAGAAGCATCTTTAATGGCCGGGCCGGTTTCCAATTCGGTTTTGCGCGCCAATTGCAGCAATTCCTCATAATCGACACCACTGCCCTGACCAATCGCCAGACGCTCATTCATCAATGTCGTCAATGCCACTTTCCAGCCCTCACCGACCGCGCCAAGGCGCTGGCTGTCCGGCACGCGAACATCGGTGAAAAACACTTCGTTGAAATTGGCATCACCCGAAATCTGTTTAATCGGACGCACTTCAATGCCCGGTGATTTCATGTCGAGGAAGAAGAAAGTCAGACCTTTATGTTTTGGCACATTGGGGTCGGAGCGGGTGACAATAATGCCGTAATCGCAATAATGCGCACCGGATGTCCAAACTTTCTGGCCATTAATCACCCAATCATCGCCATCGCGCTCACAACGTGTGCGCAGACCTGCGACATCGGAGCCGGCAGCCGGCTCGGAGAAAAGCTGGCACCAGACTTCCTCGCCATAAAGGGCAGGCTTGACGAAACGCTCTTTTTGCTCCTCGGTCGCCCAAGCCAGCAAAGTCGGAATACACATGCCCAAACCAATTTCAAAAAAGCCGCGCGGCACGTCGAAATTGGCTTCTTCCTGCGAATAAATCACCGATTGAATCGGTGTGCCACCAAGCCCGCCCAATTCCTTCGGCCAAGTAATGGCGGCATAACCGGCTTCGGCCTTTTTGGCCTGCCAGGCTTTTGCCTGCACCAAACGTTCGGCTTCTGATTTTTCAACCCGTCCGGCGCGCGAGCGCATCGGGTCGCGGGGGCGTGCATTGGCTTCCAGCCAGCTCCGCACTTCGCTGCGGAATTGGGCCTCTTCCTGTGTGTCGTTAAAATCCATTTTAACTCTCCTTCAGTTTTATCTTATGCCAGCTCAGCAAAAGGGCCGCTTAAGCTACGTTGCTCTTTTCAAGTTCGGTGACCAGACGGTCTTTCCAGCGTCCGGCACTGCCAAGTGCCAGCGCCAGCAATTTCGACCGGCGGAAATGAAATTGCGGATTGGCTTCCCAGGTAAAGCCAATGCCGCCATGCACCTGAATGTTTTCTTGCCCGGCAAAGCGGTAAGCCTCGGTCGCCGCAATGCGCGAGGCGGCGGCCGCAATTTCCAAATCCGCCGCATTATCGGCCAGCGCCATGGCCCCATAATAGCAATTGGAACGCGCCAATTCGAGTTTGACATACATATCAGCGATTTTGTGCTTCACCGCTTGATAGGAACCGATTTGCCGCCCGAAAGCGTGACGCTCCAGCGCATATTCCTTGGCCATATTCATTGCCGCTTCGGCACCGCCAACCTGCTCAAACGCCATCAAAACAGCCGCGCCGGCTTCCACTCTTTTGTAAAGCTGCCAGCCATCCCCGGCATCGCCGAGCAATGTGGCGTCGGCATTGTCGAAGCGCAGCTCACCATGGCCGCGTGTCGGGTCAATCGTTGTTACCTCGCGCCGCGAAACGCCGGGCTGGTCAAGCGCCACCGCAACCAATGATAAAGCCTTGTCGCCCGCGCCACCCGTATCGGCCAGCACAATCGCCACATCTGCCGTCATCGCATCGGCAATCGGCAATTTGGTGCCGGATAATTTGCCATTGGCAAATTGCGCTTTCACCGTGCCGGGCATGGGCATTTGCGTGCCTTCGGCGGCGGCCATTGTGCCAATCGCTTCGCCGCTGGCCAGCTTGGGCAACCAAGCCTGTTTCTGCTCTTCCGAACCGGCCAGTTTCAGTGCTTCGGCGGCCAGATATATTGAGGAGGAAAACGGCACGGGCGCGCAGGCGCGGCCCAATTCTTCGGCAATCACGCACAGTTCCAGCGCGCCAAGCCCCAATCCGCCATATTCTTCAGGAATGGCCGCACCGGCAAAGCCGAGCTCGCACAGCCCTTTCCAAACCGCATCATCATGGCTTTCTGCCCCATCGAGAATTTTGCGCACGGCATCAAGGCTGCATTTGTCTTCAAGAAACTTGCGTGCTTGATCCTTCAGCATTTTCTGGTCATCTGAAAAATCGAAATTCATCGTCGCCCTCCCATTCGGCCCTGCGGCCATGGCTAACCGCAAATCAAGCCGAAAGCGTATCGCCATAAATGGGGCGCGTCAATTGGCTGGACGGTCGGCCAAATCGGTCAAAACGCGCTGAAATACGCCCTCAACTTCCTGCCGGTGCTGCGTCAGACGGTCGCGCAAGCGCGCCATGTCCGGTTCATTGAGCGTTTTTAACAGCAAATGCTCGCGCGCCGCGCCCAATTCAGCCTCATGGTCTTCAATCGCCAGGCTGGCAATTTGGCGCAATCGACCATAAGCATCCGACGCTGCTGCCAAATGCGCATAGGCGGTGTTTTCCAGCACGCCGCTATCGCGCAGCAAAGTCAATAATGCAGGCAATGGCATGGGCGCGACCAGCTCGGCATGATGCGCGCCATGCGCCAATTGCAATGTTTGGCATATAAATTCAATATCAACGAGACCGCCTGCCCCGCGTCGAATATCAAACGGCCCGGCCGATTTTTGATGGGTCATTATTTTTTGCCGCATATCGGTGACATCGGCAGATAATTGCCGCAAGTCGCGCGGTCGGGTCAATATTTCGACAATATGCGCCGTCACCTTTTCGGCCAGCTCCGGCGGCCCGGCCAGACAGCGCGTCCGCGTCAACGCCATATGCTCCCATGTCCATGCATCACTGTTTTGATATTCAACAAAACTGGCCAGCTTGGTGACCATTGGCCCGGCATTGCCCGATGGGCGCAAGCGCATATCCACTTCATAAAGCAGACCTTCCGCTGTCGGCGCGGTCAAGCCGCTTATCAAGCGCCGCGCGGCACGGGCAAACCAAACATCGGCGGCAATTGACTTTTCGCCCGTGCTTTGAGCGGCAAAGTCAGGGCAATCGCACATAATGATAATATCCAAATCCGATTGCAGCGCCATTTCGCCACTGCCCAATTTGCCCAGCCCCAGCACCAGCATTTGCGCTTGGTCTATTTGGCCATATTGACGCTCAATATCGGCCAGTGCTGCCGGATGCAGCGCATTAAGGCATTGTTCGGCAAGCGCGGTGAACCGCGCACCAGCAAATGGCGCAAGTGCCGGGTCAGCCAAAAGCTGAACACCGAGCCGGAAATGCTGCTCGTGAACAAAAATGCGGGCTCGATCCATGACCGCATCAAAGCCGCTATCGGCCTGCACCATATCAGCCAAGACAGTTTCATCGGCCTCCTGCCCGGACATGACCATATCAACAAATTGCGGATTACGCCCCAGCCATGCCGACAGGCGCGGTGCCACACTGACCACATCAACCAGCAAATCCAAGAGCTCCGGATTGGACTGGAACATGGCAAAAAGCTGCACACCGGCAGGCAGGGCTTGCAGGAAATTGTCAAAGCGCAAAAAGCTCTCATCCGGGTCGGCGGCCCGCGCCAGCGCGCGCAATAAAAGCGGTTGCAAGCGGGTCAGCCCTTCGCGGGCCCGGCTGGAGCGGGTCGCCCGCAAGCGCCCGCTATGCCATGCGCGAATTTGGCCGGAAATCAATTCGGGCCGCGCAAACCCCATTTGCGACAGGGTTTGAAGCGTTTCCGGGTCATCTTCGCCGCCGGTAAAAACCAGATTGCCGGCGCTGTCGGCAAGGCTTTCCGAGCTTTCAAACAATAAGGCATACTCGCCGGTCACATAGGCCAGCGTCTCATGCAGCGCCTGTTCAAAATCGGCCAGCGCCGCATATCCGGCAAAGCGGGCAAAGCGGGTTAGCCCGTCTTCATCCAATGGCAAAGTCTGGGTCTGTTCATCAAGCCGCATTTGCAAGCGATGTTCGAGCCGCCGCAGAAAATAATAGGCTTGGGTCATGCCTTGCGCGGTCTCCGGCGACACCCATTGGGCTGACGCCAATGCCTGCAACATATCGACCGTTCGGTGCCCGCGTAAATCTTGATTGCGGCCACCGGCGATTAATTGCTGGGTCTGAACAAAAAATTCGATTTCGCGAATGCCACCCCGACCCAGTTTCAGATTATGCCCGCGTGTCGCCAGCGCGCCATGACCGCGCACGGCATGAATTTGGCGCTTCATGGAATGCACATCCTCAATGGCAGCAAAATCATAATAGCGGCGCCAAATATAGGGGGTCAGCTCATCCAAAAACGCGGCCCCCGCCGCTATGTCACCAGCTATCGGGCGCGCCTTGATATAGACGGCGCGTTCCCAATTCTGCCCCATGGATTCATAATAGGCGAGCGCGGCCGGCACGGATATGCATACTTGCGTGGCGCCGGGGTCGGGACGCAGGCGCAAATCGACCCGAAAGACATGGCCGTCAGCCGTCGGGTTTTGCAGCATGGCAGCAAGGTCGCGCACCAGCGAAATGTAAAATTTGCGCTCATCCTGCCCCGCCGCCAAGGGCAAAGCATCGGGCGTGTAATAAACGACAAAATCAATATCGGAAGAATAATTGAGCTCCTGCCCGCCATGTTTGCCCAATGCCAAGACAACCAGACCATCGCGACCAAATCCGGGCAAGCGGCCCGCTGTCACCGCCTCGCGCAGCAAAAAATCCAGCGCCAGCGACACAGCCTTATCGGCAAAGCGGGTGAGCGCGCCGGTTACCGCCTCGACATCCCAGCCATTGGCGCAATCGGCCAGCGCAATGGCCAAGGCCAGCCGGTTGCGGGCGCGGCGCAATATCGCCATGGCCGCATCGCGCGAAGCGGCGGCCTCCATTGCTGTTGTTACTTCAGCCAGTTGCCGCTCGAGATAGGCTTCGGGCGTATCGGTTGCCAGCGCATCGAGCACATCGGGATAGTTTTTCAGCAGGCGGCACAAAAACGGACTGCCCTCGACCAGCCAGGCGAAAAATGACCAATGGCCGGACAAAAGCGCAACCGCTTGGTGGCAATTTGCAGCCTGCGCCGCAGACAGGCAATCATCCATCAGCGCGCGCGCCGCCGCTTCCTCCAAGGGCATCACATCCGGCAAGCGGGCAAACAGGGCGGACATTATTTTGGCTCCGCAAGCGGCAGAATAATTTCAGCCAGCAAGCCGGTCGGCCCGTCGCCCGTGCCTTGAGATGGCGGGGCATCGCCTAATTCAAGCCGACCGTGATGGGCGCGGGCAATCGCTTCGACCAAGGCCAGCCCCAAACCATTGCCCTGTGTAGCGCGACTGGCTTCAAGCCGCATAAAGCGTTTGCGCGCCATCTGGCGCAAATCCGGCGCAATGCCGGTGCCATTATCGGCAACGCCAAACCGCGCTTGCCGGTCTTGCCGGTTTTCAGCAAGCGACAGCGTAACCGCGCCAGCGCCATGCGCCAACGCATTTTCCAATAAATTGCTCAAGGCACGGGCCAGTAAATTGCGGTCGCCGGAGGCAATCAGGGGCATGTTATTATCGGGCGGAATAACGGCGAAATCGCGCTCGGCAGCCTCAAAGACCGGCGCATAAAGCGCCGCCACATCGTCCAGCAAACCGGCCATATCAACCGGCGCGCGGTCAATATCTGCGGCCCCGCTTTCCAGCCGCGACAGGGTGAGCAGGGCGGCGAAACTGTCCAGCACTTCGTCAATATCCGCCAGCGCATTTGACACATCATTGGCCATATTATTGGTAAAATCAGTCGCCGCCTCATTTTGCACTTTCTCGCCCATCGTTTCCAGCCGCACCCTTACCCGCGCCAATGGGCGACGCAAATCATGCGCCAGATTATCAGTGACTTGGCGCATTTCGTGAACCAGCGTCTCAACCCTGTGCAGCATCGTGTTTATCTGCGCGGTCAAATCATCCCATGCATCACCGCTGCCCGACAGTTTCAGCCTTGTTTGCAAATCACCGGCGGCGACGCGGCGCAACTCTCGGTCAAACTGAGCAACCCGCCGCACAGTTTGTGACGCCATAACCAAACCGCCCAACAGGCCGAGAAAAGCAAGGGCGATATAGGTGACCAAAAACTGCCTTTGCAAATTGCCGGCTTGGGATTTTATATCGCTGCTGTCATAGCCGACCAGCAAAACATCATCTGCGGAAAATTTGAACAGCCGGGCGCGTATCGGCAGACCTTCGCCGGTTACAAAAATCAGCCAGTCTTGCGCGTTGCGGCGTGTCGTGTCGGGCGCGGGAAAAGCGTTCAAATTGCCGCCAAGAAACTGCCCCAGACTTGACGACAGGCGAAATAACGGGGCGTCGGGCATGGCAAGGCGCATGTCCAGATGCGCCGTCAGCGCCGCGCGCCCACCTTTGTCAAAGGCCCTTTCCGCCATGGCCGCCTCGCGCCAGACAGTCTTGTCGGCTGCCTCGACGATAAGCCTTGTGCTGCGCTCAAACAGAACAGCCAGACCAATGCCGGTCAGCACCAGAAACAGCAGCAGAAAAACAATCGCGGCTCGAAACCGCGCCGTGCGGAGTATCGTGCCGAGGCGTTTCATTATGACTGCCCCGGCCATTTCATGACAAATCCGACGCCGCGCAATGTGTGGAGCAAGGGCGTGTCGAAATCCTTGTCAATTTTGCCGCGCAGGCGCGAAATATGCACATCAATCACATTGGTTTGGGCGGCAAAGTCAAAGCCCCAAACATGCTCGAGCAACATGGCGCGCGTTACCGGCTGGCCTTGATGGTGCAGCAGAAAATCCAGCAGCTCAAATTCGCGCTTTTGCAGCTCAATCTCTTGACCGGCTCGGGTGACGCGCCGTTCCAGCCGGTCAAGCGTCAAATCGGCCAGCGTGACTTTCGTCTCACTGTCGCCGCCGCGCCGCGCCAAAGCTTCAAGGCGGGCGTGCAATTCCTCAAAAGAATAGGGCTTGATGAGATAGTCATCACCGCCCGCCTTCAGCCCGGCTATCCGGTCTTCCACCTCGCCAAGCGCAGACAGAAAAAGCACCGGCACATTATCGCCGGTTTCGCGCAAATGCCGCACCAGGCTCAGCCCGTCCAATTCGGGCAGCATCCGGTCAATCACCAGCACGTCATAATTTTGCGCTTGTGCCAGCCGCAAGCCTTCCGCGCCATTGTCAGCATGGCTCAGGCGGTGGCCGCGTGCCGCAAAACTTTCTTTCAACAAATCTGCCGCCGCGAGGTCGTCTTCCACAAGCAGGATATTCATAATGTTTGCAGACTAATATGCTTTGGCGTCGGGATGAAGCGGAACCTGACTGCTCACGCATCCGGCGGCGATGAACTGTCGCCCTGTCGGCGCAGCACTTTGCGCAAGGCAAGCCACAGACCAAACAGCATGAGCAATAAAGGGGTCAGCCAAAGCGGCGCCGTATGCCAGCCAAAGACCGGTCGAAACAAAACAAACTCGCCATAGCGGGCGACAATGGCGGTGCGAATTTCATCATCTGTATCACCGGCCTGCAATCGCTTGCGCACAAGCGCGCGTAAATCTTGCGCCAATGGCGCATCGCTGTCATCAATAGATTGGTTCTGGCAGACCAAACAGCGCAGCTCCAGCGACAAGGCGCGGGCACGTTTTTCCAAAGCTGCGTCGTCAAGCGCCTCGCCGGGATTGAGCGCAAAGGCTGTTGGGGCTGTTAACATACAGGCCAGACAAATCACGGCACTGATTTGCGACAGGCTGGTCGGGAATGCGCGCAGGCCAATCATGCCGCCCGCCTTTGCGTGCCGATACGCGCGCCCAAGGCAAAGCATCCGCCCAGCGCCATCAGCACACCGCCGAGCCATATCAGCGCGACAAGCGGATGATACCAAATCCGCAAAACGCGCTTATCATCCACCGGCTCGCCAATCACTGCATATAAATGACCGGCCAGCTTTTTGGTAATTGCCGCTTCCGTGGTCTGGCCGCGCTCGGCCTGGTAAAACCGCCTTTCGGGAAATAATTGCGTCCCCGCCATAGGCCCATTCAAATAGACCAGCCGCGCCGTTTCCGCGCGATAATTCGGCCCTTCCATATCGCGCACCCCATCATAGCGCAGGCTGTAACCGGCAATGTCAACACGTGTGCCGGGGGCGGCGGCCACTACTTTTTCAACCCGCCAAACGCTTGCCGCTATCACGCCGACCAGCATAACGCCGAGACCGGCATGCGCCAGTGGCGCGGCGAACAAGCCGGCTGACGGCCATGCGCGCGCGCCCATACGACCTGCCCACCAAGGGCGCAGCTTGACCGCCAAATCGGTCAGCGCCCCGAAAACCAGCCAAAGAGATGCGGCCAATAAGAGCAGTGGCAATATCGGCGCATTGCCGCGCAAAACAATAAAGCCGCCGGTCAGCAAGAGGGCAGCCAGCGCCGCCGCGCTGAGTTTTTGCAGCCCATCCATCAACATGGCTTGCCGCCAGCCCATAAGCGGTGCCAGTGGCATGAGCAACAAAAATGGCAGGGTAAGGGGCGCAAAGACGGCGTTGAAATAGGGCGCGCCAACAGAGATTTTGCCCAAAGCCAGCGCATCAAGCAGAAGCGGGTAAATCGTGCCGAGAAAGACGGTTACCGTCGCCGTGGCCAGAAATACATTATTCAGCAGCAAAAACCCTTCGCGGCTGACCGGCACAAAACCGCGCTCGGCGGCCAAGCCCGGCAAGCGATGGGCATAAAGCGCCAGACCGCCGCCGGTAAACAGCGCCAGAATGGCCAGAATAAAAATACCGCGCGCCGGGTCATTGGCAAAGGCATGCACAGACGTCAACACGCCGGAGCGCACCAGAAATGTGCCGGACAGGGAAAGCGCGAAAGTCAAAATCGCCAGCAGCAATGTCCAACGCATCAGGGCGCGGCGTTTTTCCATAACAAGCGCGGAATGCAAAAGCGCCGTGCCGGACAGCCAAGGCATGAGCGAGGCATTTTCCACCGGATCCCAAAACCAAAAACCGCCCCAGCCCAATTCGTAATAGGCCCAGAATGAGCCAAGCGCGATGCCCAATGTCAGCGAAATCCAGGCCAATAAAATCCATGGCCGAACCCATTGCGCCCAATCGCGCCCGACCTCGCGCTGCATCAACGCGGCAAGGGCAAAGGCAAAGCACAGGGAAAAACCGACATAGCCGCCATATAGTAAAGGCGGGTGCGCGGCCAGCGCCGGATCCTGCAAGATTGGCGTCAAGCCCCGCCCTTCAAACGGGGCCGGGTCGAGCCGCAAAAACGGGTTGGAGGTAAAAATCAGAAACGCCAGAAACGCCATGCCCAGCCAGCCCTGCACCATCAGGCTGCGCCCGACAAAGCCATCCGGCAGGTGGCTGGAAAAGCGGGCAAAAGCCGCGCCATAAGCGGCCAGCATCAGCACCCATAGCAGCATGGAGCCTTCATGATTGCCCCAGACACCGGCCAGCTTGTAAATGGTCGGCTTGGCCAAATGGCTGTTGGCGTGAACCAAAGCGACGGAAAAATCGGAAACATAAAACGCATAAGCCAGCGCGGAAAATGCCAGCAACAGCAAGGCCAATTGTAAATGGGCGGCGCGTGTCGCCAGTCGCCGCGCTGACATATCGGCCTCAGCAAGCCCGCGACATAGCGGCACTGACGCGCCCTGCACACAGGCAATGCAAAGCGCCAGCAGCAGAGCAAAATGACCCAGCTCGACAATCATGGTGCCGCGCCTTGCATATTATGCGCATCAATATCGGGCGCATTATAGGGGGTTGTTTCGGGATTATATTTGCCCGCCGCCTTCAACGCATCGGCGACTTCCGGCGGCATATAGGTTTCATCATGCTTGGCCAGCACAGTATCGGCCACAAAATTGCCTTGCGGCCCGAAACGGCCCTCCACCACCACGCCCTGCCCTTCGCGGAATAAATCGGGCAACATGCCGCGATAGCCAATGGTCACATCATGGGCCAAATCGGTGACAGCAAATTGCACATCCAGCCCGTCGCGGGTGACACTGCCCTTGCGCACCAGCCCGCCAATGCGAATTGCCTGACCCGGCGCGGGCGGGGCGGCGGCAATCTCGCTGGGCGAGCGAAAAAACACAATATTGTCTTCCAGCGCCGTCAGAGCCAGCGTTGCCGCCAGTGCCAAAAATACCAATCCGGCGGCAATCACGATGAGCCGCTTTTTTTTCGCCTGATTGATTTTGAGTGGGCGCAAGTCTTGACTCATTGCCCTGCCTCCGCTTGCAAGCCAGCCAATTGGCGCGCCAGCATGGCCCGCAAGGGTGCGGCCTCGGGCAATTCGGCCATCAGCGCGCGGAACATTTTTATGGCGGCTTTCGTCTCGCCCTGCTGTCGATAGGCCGTGGCGCGCCAGAAACGCGCCGCCACATCATCGGGCTTTACGGCCAAGGCGGCATCGAGCAGACCGGTCGCCGCCGTGCCAATCAAGCCATCCTCGGTTTCAATCAATGCCTGCGCCAGGCCGGTATAGGCTTCGGCATCGGCCGCGCCCAGCTCAAGCACACGTCGCCAAGCATCGGCCGCTTGTTCATGCGCCCCGCTTGACCGGCGCAGCCGCGCCATTAGCCGCCAGCCCTCAGCATCATCGGGACGGGCGCGCAATTCAGTTTGCAAACGCACAAGAACCGCGCCGGCAGGCAGCTCTTCCAATGGCCCGGCCAGCCTTTCGGCCAAAGGCGCATCGGCCCGCCCATTGGCACCAAGCGCCAAATACAGCGCCAAGCCGGCCAATGGCACAAATCCAATAATGAAACTCATGCGCAGGCGCGTATCAGGGCCGGAAGGCAAAGCAAATACCAGCCATCTTGCTGTGCCAGCGGCCATGGCGGCCCCGGCCATCCAGAACATAAAGGCGCCCATCAAATACGCCTAAAACCCGATATAGCGCACCACTTCATCCATTGGCGCGCGCGGGCTTTCAAGCTGGTTAATATCGGCATCCGGGTCGGCATAGCCAAGCGCCAGCCCGCAAAAGAAAATCATATTATCGGGAATATCCAGCCGCTGCTTCAAAGTTGGCGCCCAAATCGCCCATGCCTCTTGCGGACAGGAATGCAGGCCGCGCTCGCGGGCCAATAACATAATGGACTGGATGAGCATGCCCATATCCGACCACTGGCCTTCTTGCATGTTTTTTTCAAGCGCAAAAAACAGCGCACAGGGCGCGCCGAAAAACTCAAAATTACGGGCCATTTGGCCGAGCCGCCCGATTTTATCCTCGCGCGCAATGCCGAGAACTTCATACATGCGCTCACCAATATCGCGGCGGCGGCTATTATAGGGATCCTGCAAATCGGGCGGGTAAATATGATATTCCGAGCCTTCGCCGCCGGGCTGGTCGGCCATTTTGGCTTTCACCTCAGCGACCAATTCTTGCAGCGGTTCGCCCTGCATCGCCCAAATATGCCAAGGCTGTAAATTACCGCCTGACGGTGCGCGCGTCGCCGTTTCAACCAGATAGCGCACATCTTCAGCCGCGACAGGCTTGTCAAGAAAAGCGCGGCAGGAAAACCGCGTATTCAAAGCATCGGATACGCTGGACGCAGAATTTGTGAGACGTGTCATTTGCTCCTCCTGTTGATAAGCGAAAGCCGACACGGGCTTATCAGCAGAAGATAACCGAAATCAAGCGGCAGGGACAGGGAGGGAAAGCGAAAAGACACAAAGCCGCACCTGCCCGCCGGTGAAAGCACCGCCCACCGGTGAGACCAGCAAAGCTGTGCGCTGCCAATAGACAGCGGGCGGATTGGCCGGGCCGTTAATAAGCGTATCGGCGGCGACCGGAAGATTAGTGCCGAAACGGGTCGGCCCGTCTGCCACGCCCAAATGCCAGCTTGTTGCGCCGGTCAGGCTTTGCACAATGCGACCGGTCACGCCGAAAAACAGGCTGTGCGAAGGGATGTTGAGCACCGGCAATGGTTTGGAAAAATCAAACAGGGCGTCGGTTTTGGCAAAACGCAATCCCGCCAGCGCCGCCGCTTCGGGCATCTGCCATTTATTCCGGCTGTAAACCAGCACTTGCCCCGCCGCCTCATTCCAGCAATGCCAGCCTGTTTGCGGCGCCAGCAGACGCCATGCCGTATCTTCGTAAATGGCAATTTGGCCATCCTTGCCTTGCCAGTCAGCCAGCGCATTGGCCGCAATCAAATAACGGTCACCATTGGACGGGTTTGGCGGCGGGCTTGTCCGGCTTGCCGAAATCACACTCAAATGCACCAGCCCGTCAAGACGGCGCAGCGCCTCATTCAGCGTCACATGCTTTTGTGCCTGTTCCGGCACCAGATAATCCATCGATAAATGCGGTGTTGTATATTCGCTCATAAGAGTCTCCAAATGTTTGGGGGGCGGGTTCAATCAACAGGCAAATCGAGTCGCATTATTGTTTCCGCGCCCGCGCCTTGGGTTGCGCTGATTTGCGCAATCGCCACTTGCCAGATTTTTGCCTCCGGATGCGCGTGCCGGTGGCGCGCCTGCATGGCCTTGGAAAACAGCCAATTGGCGGTATCGGTTTCAACCATCATCACTTCGCTATTATCGGCCAGCAGGCGCAGACGATAGGCTTCTTTTGCCTCACCCAGCGGGATGTCAACCGCCTCAAAATCATCGCCGCCTTTGCGGCTGCGACGTATCCAGCCAATCTGCAAATCGCCATCCGGCAAATAGCTCTGTTTGACATGCACTGGCGACAGGCAGCGCAAAGCGGCACGGGTGAAGGCAAAACGCTTTTCGCGCCAGCCATAGCCGGTTCTCGGCAAAGCGGCCGGGCCATAATGCAGGGAAATAATTTCCGGCACTGCTTGGCCAGCCAGAGCCAAAGGCTGCAAGCGGTCATCCAATAAAACGCAGGCCGCACCGGCTTTTAACCTGTCTGCCATCACCGCATCGCTGCCCAGACAGCCGCGCAATAATTGGCGTAAGTATTGTCGCCGGGTATCCCCAGCAACATGGGCGGCACGCCAAAGGCCAACGCAATGTCGCGGGCGGCGGAATGTTTGGCGTCAATAAAATCCATATCCTGCGGGCTGAGCGAAATGCTGCTCCAATCAAGCCCGCCCTCCAGCAGCAGCGGGCGACCGGCATTGCGGCTGCCCTGAAAATTGGTTTCAAGCTCTTCTTTCAAACGCTGAAATTGCTCATCAGTCAGATGATTGGCGCCATCCTGGCCGCGATAGACCAGCGCGCCGGAGGGCCGGGCAGCATTTTCAAACAGCGATTTATTCCAATTATTGGCCGCATTGTGAATATCAATCGCCAGTGCCGCCGCTTGCAACGGGCTGAAGCCATAATGGTCATCTTGCGGATGAAAATAGCGCAAATGGATAATCGGTGCGGGGTCGCGGGTCTGGTCATAGCGCCTTGTGCGCCCATTGACCGTGTAATCATAAAATTGCGGCCAGCCATGATGGCCCAAATGCACCCGCACCCTGTCCGGGCGCAGCGTGTAAAGCGCGCTGGGCGCGTCAGCACCGATAATTTCAATATAGCTATTGCCATTGAGCAGGAGAAAGGCATAGACGCTTTCCAGCCATTCAATCGTGCTTTGTGTCGGATTGGGTCGCCGCCATAAAGCCAGAAGCGGGTGCGCTTCCAGCCTTGCGCCACGCTGGTATAAATGCACCGGCACGGCGGCGCAGGTTTCAGCAATCATCCGCACACAGCGATGCACCACCACATTGCGGTGAAAGCCGCGCTGAACCAGCCCGGCCTCGGATAAAAAGCGCGACGATTCCGACAGATTTCCGGGCAGCGGCAGAGCCGAGGGCAGCCCGCCAATACCGGCCCGGCTTTCGGTCTGTGCCTTGGTGGTGAACCGGGTAGCAGGCGGGGTAGCGGGCGGGGTAGCGGGCGGGGTAGCGGGCTGGGTGGCAGGCGGGCGCAATTTACCGCTGGTCTTGCCTAGTATATCCCTGCCCCGCCCTGTTGCGCGCGCTGCACCAAGACGTGTCAAAAAATTTGCTAACGCCAAAATGGCCTCCTGTTTGATTGATAAAAATGGCGACCGGACAGCCGGTCAGAGCTCGCGCTCACATCGGTCAAATGCGTCTTATTGTTGGTGCTGTTTCTTGCTGCCCGCGCAGCATCAGCCAGCTAACGCCCCAAACCAGCGCATCCATGCGGTCGGGGCTGTGTCCGGCGCCGCTATAGGCGCATAATTCATCTTCCAGACTGTCGAGCCGCCCAAGGTGAAACACCAGACCGCGCTCATAAAGGGCGGCGACCGGCTCGGCGCGCATCAGCTTGCCTTTTACCGCCCGCACTGGTCGGTAATTTATCGACCTGTCCTGACGCAGCACAATCTCGCGCACCAGTTCACCGCCCTGATTGACTTCTGCTACCAGATAATCAGCGCGAAACTCGTGATAGCAAGCCACCACAATCTGCGCCCAGCCGGTCGGCCCAAGCCCCTGCACTGTCCGGTCAGCCAGCACATAGGCTTTCGCATCACCGGTCGCCTGGCTGCGATTGGCAAGACCAATCACAATAATGCCGCAAGCGTCAGCCTTTGGGCCGCTGCCGGCCGGTGGGTCAAGCGCCACCACAATGCAATCCATTGCCGGTGCCTTATGGCATCTTTGCCGGTCTATCAAATCGCGCGACCACAGCGCGCCGCGATTGTCTTCCAGCAATTGCGCTTCAAGCTCCTGACGGCCAAGCCGCGTATCGCGATATTTGGCAACAATATCGTCAAAGAAACCGGGCGCCAGATTGGCCTGATTGTCTTGCGTTGTTGAGCGCGTCACCACACATTTCGGGTCAGCCAGCAACGCCTTTATCAAGCGTGTCGGACGCGGCGTTGTTGTCACCACTTGCCGTGGTTGCGCGCCAAGCCGCAAACCAAATTGCAGCATGTCCCATGTCTTGTCATCATAGCGCCATTTGGCCAGCTCATCGCACCAGGCAGCATCAAATTGCGGCCCGCGCAAAGCCTCCGGGCGTTCTGCCGAAAACAGCCGCGCCTCTGCCCCGTTGGGCCAGACCAGCAATTGCCGACTCGGCAAAAAACGCGGTCTGAAATCGGGCCGCGAGACGGCCAGCAAGCCGGATGGGCCTTCGACCATCACCGCCCGCGCAGCGCCGTAATTCTCGCCGATAAGCGCAATATGACGGCAGGCTTTTTGCGGATTTTCGGTTTCCACCAGACTGCGAATCCATTCAGCCCCGGCGCGTGTCTTGCCGGCGCCGCGCCCGCCCAACATCATCCAGCTTGTCCACGCCCCCTCAGGCGGCAATTGGTCGGCACGCGCCCAAAACGGCCAGTGCCAGTAAAGCGCCTCAATCTCCTTTGCGCTCAGTGTTGTCAGAAACGCTTTTTGTCTTATTGGCGCGAGCGATGCGAGCCAGCCTATGTTCAATTTCGGTGATGAGGTCACCATGCGATTGTGTATTGCTTTCTTTATTTGCCGTGTTCAATTCGCGGTTTTCAATACGCAAAGCACTTTCCAAAGCCCGCACCAGCACTGCCAGCGTGCGCGCATAACGCTCCAAAGCCTCTGACATATCTTCGGCATTATCCGGCAATTGGTTGCGAATATGGTCAAGCTCGCGCACCAGCGCCTCATGCTGACGCACCAGCTGCGGCGAAAAATCGCCTTGGGTCATTGGTTCACTGCTTTCTGCCAGCGCCAAATGAGGCGCCTCAGCCCATGGCTTTTCAAATCATGCCCTTGTTCAGAAAATGCTATTTTGAGGCACAAATCATTTTGGCTGCATTTGTTTTCTTTTTCTGGTTATGCCCGAATTGATAGCAGTGACCGCGCGGCCTGTCAAAGGATATTTTTCTTTTTTTTCATATAGTTACAGATTCGGCGAGGATATTTCCGGAAATTTGAAATAGATTCAAACGCTTGTCGGCGGCCCGAAATTTTCATTTTTTTTCGGCCTTTTTTTCCAATAGCGGCCAGTCAACAATGCGCGCTTCCACCGCATCGGGTGGAAACGGGTCAGCCATATCGCTTTCACGCCGCACCCGCCCCTGCACCGACATGCCTGCTTGCGCCACCGTCGTCGCATCACCACTGACCAGCGGATGCCAATCGGGCAAATCGCGCCCCTCATAGAGCAAACGATAGGCGCAGCTTGGCGGCATAAAGGCAAGCTGGCCAAGATTTTCCGGCGTCAAGCGCACACAGGATGGCACAAGCTCGGTGCGGCGGGCATAATTGGCGCAACCGCATGACGCTTGGTCATACATGTCGCAAATAATATCGGTGAAAGCGATGTCGCCGGTTTCCTCATCTTCCAATTTGACAAGGCAGCACTTACCGCAACGGTCGCACAAGGCTTCCCATTGCCTGTCCGACATTTCGGCCAATGGCACAGTTTTCCAATATGGCTGCTCTGATTTGCCGGTTTTGGTCAAAACGCATCCTTAATGGCCCCTCATCGACATATTGACGCTAAATCGGGCATCTGTCAGTGTGAACAGCCGAGAACTTACTACGCCGAATGAAAATTATGAAACTTAAATTCCGCCGTTTTTGGACTGCCATTCTGGTATTTGCCCTGTCCGGCAATATGGCGGTCGCGCTTGAGCGCGTTGTTTTTGCAACCGATTGGAAAGCGCAGGCCGAACAGGGCGGGTTTTATCAGGCCAAGGCCTTGGGCCTATATGAAAAAGCCGGTCTGGATGTGGTCATTCGCTCAGGCGGGCCGGGCGTTAACATTCCTCAATTATTGGGTGCCGGCGCGATTGATTTCGGCATGGGGTCAAACAGTTTTATCCCCCTTAATATGGTGCGCGCCGGTGTGCCGGCCAAAGCGGTGATGGCGGCGTTTCAAAAAGACCCGCAAGTGCTGATTACCCATAAGCGCGATGACATCAAAACGCTGGCCGATATGAAGGGCAAGCCGATTATGGTGGCCGATGCCACGATTGATGCGTTTTGGGCTTGGTTGCGCGCCGAATATGGCTTTACCAATCGGCAAATCCGCAAATACACATTCAATCTGGCCCCTTTTCTGGTTGATAAAACCGCCATTCAGCAAGGCTATGTCACCTCCGAACCTTATACGATAGAGACGCGCGGCGGCATTAGCCCGCAAGTGTTTTTGCTGTCCGATTATGGCTATCCCAGCTATGCCTCAATGGTGCTGGCGCAAAACCGGCTGGTGGCTGAGCGGCCAGGATTGGTGCAGGCTTTTGTCAATGCCTCGATAGAGGGCTGGCGCAGTTATATTTACGGCGATCCGGCTCCGGGCAATCGGCTTATCATGGCGGCCAATCCCGATATGACAGCCGATATTGTCAATCAGGCGATTGACCAGATGCGGATGCGTGGCCTTGTTTTGTCGGGCGATGCGGTCACTTATGGCATTGGGGCGATGACGGTGCAACGCTGGCAGACATTTTTCGAGACCATGGCGAATAGTGGCGTTTATGACAAGGATTTGGATTGGCGCGCCGCCTTTACCACGCAATTCATCAATCAAGGCGAAGACGCAAACCCATGACCGCCCTTCAAAAAGGCGCATTAAAGCGGCCTGTTCAGCCAATTATTGTTGATGCTGTCAGCTTCGACCACCAGACAAATCGCGCCAATCCAACACCATTATTTGACCGGCTGAATTGTCGCTTTGAGCCGGGCAGTTTTTCCGCTTTGGTTGGCCCGTCCGGTTGCGGCAAATCAAGCCTGTTGCGCCTGCTGGCCGGGCTGGCCGCGCCGCAGGACGGGGCAATAAATCGCGGCGACCATGATGCGGTTGGCTTTGTGTTTCAAGAGCCGACTTTGCTGGCCTGGCGCAGTGTCCGCGCCAATATCGCCCTGCCGCTGAAACTGTCCGGTCTGGCGCATGACGCGATTGACCGGCGCGTGGCCGATGCATTGGCACTGGTTGGCCTGCACCACCGCGCCGATGCGCTGCCGCGACAATTATCGGGCGGGCAGAAAATGCGCGTCTCGCTGGCCCGCGCTTTGGCCGCACAGCCGCAATTGCTGTTGATGGATGAACCTTTTGCCGCGCTTGATGAATTGACCCGTTTCCGGCTTGATGATGATTTGCGTGCCATATGGCAGGCCCAGGGCTGCACGATTGTCTTTGTCACACATAGCGTCACCGAAGCGGCCTATTTGGCCGAGCGCGTGCTGGTCATGACCGGTGCCGGGCAATTGGAAACCGATATTGCCATTGCCGGTCAAACAGCGCGTCAAAGCGGCGGCAATTTCCGCGCCGAACCGGCTTTTCACGCCGCATGTGATGCGATTGCCAATGCGCTTGGCCACCAGATGAATGGCGGTGCGCCATGAGCCGCTTGCGCCCGGTTTTACTTGCCGCACTGCCGGTTTTGGTCGGGCTGGCCTTACTGGCATTGTGGGAAATCTGGGTGGCGCGGGCCGATATTCCGGTCTTTGTGCTGCCGCCGCCCAGCGCGATTGGCGCGGCATTGTTTGAACATTTCGGGCAATTGACCAATTCATTGCTGGTGACGCTGGAAATCACTTTGCTGGCGTTTTTCTGGGCGATTGTCAGCGGCATTGGGCTGGCTGTTTTATTCACCCGCTCGCGGCTGATTGAGCGCAGCTTTTACCCTTATGTGATAACCCTGCAAGTCACGCCGGTCGTGGCGATTGCGCCGATTATTCTGATTTGGTTCGGCTTTGACAATGTCAATTCCGCCATGGTGCTGATTGCTTGGATTGTTGCCTTTTTCCCCATGCTGTCCAATGCGATTCAGGGCCTGCGCAGCATTGACCCGCAATTGCATGATTTGTTGACATTGGCCGGTGCTGGCAGCGCGCAAAGATTATGGTATTTGGAACTGCCCGCCGCGCTGCCGACAATTTTAACCGGGGCCAAAATCTCCGGCGGGCTGGCGCTGATTGGCGCGGTGGTGGCCGAATTTGTCGCCGGTTCCGGTGCCAGCACCGGGCTGGCCTGGCGTATTATCGAAGCCGGCAATCGGCTGGAAATTGCCACTATGTTCGCTGCTTTGCTTTTGCTGTCACTGCTCGGCATTGCGCTTTTTTATACGCTCACCTTTATTGAATATCTCTGCTTGCATCGCTGGCATGAGAGTTTTCAAGAACCAAAACGCTAATTATACAGTTTATTTTTGTATATTTATCTATTCTACAAATCAATTGACGGATATTGTGAAATCCTGCTAGATGCAGGGGATTTCAACGGGAGATAAAATGGCGCAGCACAGTGCAAAAGGCGCACAATTTCAAGCCGTCACCGGCAATCGGCTGGTTGATGGTGAAGTTGTCTATTTCACCGCATCGGGCGGGTGGGCCGAAGCCTTTGACGCGGCGGCCATTGCCGAAGGGGCCGAGGCTGCCGAGGCATTATTGGCGCAAGCCAGCCCGGCCGATATTGAGGCGCATGTGCTGGATCCCTATCTTTTTGAAGTAATTGCGCAGGACGGGGGCGGCTATTTGCCGGCCAGCGTGCGCGAGACCATTCGCGCCAAAGGGCCGACCATCCGCCCGGATTTGGGCAAACAGGCCGCGCAGGAGATTGGCTGATGTATCGCTATGATGAATTTGACCATAAGCTGGTTGCTGACCGCGTGGCACAGTTTCGCGGCCAGGTGGCGCGGCGCATGGATGGCAGTCTGAGCGAAGATGCCTTCAAACCCTTGCGCTTGATGAATGGCGTCTATCTGCAATTACATGCCTATATGCTGCGTGTCGCCATACCCTATGGCACTTTATCGTCCAAACAAATGCGGATGCTGGCGCATATTGCGCGCAAATATGACCGCGGCTATGGCCATTTCACCACCCGCCAAAACATTCAATATAATTGGCCGGCACTGAAAGATATTCCCGACCTGTTGGACGAGCTGGCCAGCGTCGAAATGCATGCCATTCAGACATCGGGCAATTGCATCCGCAATGTCACTGCCGACCAATATGCCGGCGCGATTGACGGCGAGGTGGAAGACCCGCGCATTATTTCCGAGATTATCCGCCAATGGTCAACATTCCATCCGGAGTTCTCTTATTTGCCGCGCAAGTTCAAAATCGCCGTGACCGGCCATGAAAACGACCGCGCTGCCATTAAGCTGCAC
The DNA here is from genome assembly GCA_049597955.1 of Parvibaculales bacterium. GTDB lineage: Bacteria > Pseudomonadota > Alphaproteobacteria > RS24 > RS24 > JAYPAN01. The sequence goes on along the minus strand of JBMYND010000004.1, from coordinate 70,226 downwards.
GATATCGGCATTGTGATTGTCCGCAATGCGGCGGGCGAAACCGGCTATGAAATACATGTTGGCGGTGGTCAGGGGCGCACGCCTTTTATTGCCAAAAAACTGGCTGATTTTGTGCCGGCCGCGCAATTGCTGGCCTATTTGGAAGCGGTGATGCGGGTCTATAATATGCTCGGTCGGCGTGACAACAGCTATAAGGCGCGGATTAAAATTCTGGTGCATGAAACAGGCGAAGAAGAAATGCGCCGTTTGGTTGAGGCTGAATTTGCCAAAATCGACGCCGCACAAATGCTCAGCGTGCCGCAAGCCGAGCTTGACCGCATTGCCGCCTATTTTGCCGCGCCCGCTTTTGCCGAGCTGCCCGCCACCAGCGACAGTTTCGAGGCGGCCCGCGCTGAAGATGCGGCTTTCGCCCATTGGGTGAAAACCAATGTGGTCGCGCATAAGCAATCCGGCTATGCGATTGTCAATATCTCGCTGAAACCGATTGGCGGCGTGCCGGGCGATGCGAGCGACACGCAAATTGACTGTGTGGCCGATATTGCCGAGCAATACAGCTTTGATGAGCTGCGCGTGACGCATGAACAAAATCTGACATTGCCGCATGTTCGGCTCGATGATGTCAAAGCTGTCTATGACGCGCTGGCCGCACAAGGGCTGGCAACCCCCAATCTGGGGCTGATTTCCGACGCTATTGCCTGCCCCGGCCTTGATTATTGCAATCTGGCCAATGCGCGCTCCATCCCGCTGGCGCAGGAAATTTCAACCCGCTTTGCCGATTTGGACAGGCAATATGATATTGGCGAATTAAAAGTGAAAATCTCCGGCTGCATTAATGCATGCGGCCATCACCATGTCGGCCATATCGGGATTCTTGGCGTTGATAAAAAAGGCACGGAGTTTTACCAGATTTCGCTGGGCGGTGCGGCCGATGAGACCGCCAGCCTCGGCGATATTACCGGACGCGCCTTTACCGAAGATACAATTGTCGATGCGGTGGAAACCTTGGTGGAAACCTATCTTGACCAGCGCCAGACCGGTGAGCGGTTTATTGATACTTATCGCCGCGTCGGCATGGCCCCGTTTAAGGAGCGTCTCTATGCCGAGTGACTATCAGCTTGTCAAAGACGGGGCGGCTTGTCCCGATGAATGGGTCTATCTCGATGATGACGCGGCTTTGGGTGATGCGCCGGCGATTATCTCGCTTGACCGGCTGCGCAATGAAAGCGCCGCGTTGAAAACCCGCAATGCGCCGCTTGGTGTGGTGTTGCGCGCCGATAATCAAGGCAAGCAGCAAATGGGCGAAGATGTGCATGAGCTGGCACCCTATCTCAATATGGTGCAATTAGTGGCGATTGAGTTTCCGGTCTATCGCAATGGACGCGGCTATTCCAATGCCCGTATTTTGCGCGAGCAATTGGGCTTTACCGGCGAATTGCGCGCCACGGGCGAAGTCTTGCATGACCAATGGCAATTTATGGCACGCTGCGGCTTTAACGCTTTTGAATTGGCACCAAATATCAGCCTTGAGGAATTCACCGCTGCTTTGGGCGAATTATCTGACGCTTATCAACCGGCAGCCGACAGCCAGCGCGGCGCGCTGTGGCGGCGGCACGGGCTTTAGGCGCATCTGGCTAAGGTGTATTTGCGCCGGGCAATTGCTCGACATAAATCGATTGACTGGGAAAGGCAAAACCGGCCTCTGCCTTTTCAACAATATGTTTTATCGCCAAGGCCAGTTCCTGCTTGTGCTTCAGCCATTCTTCCCAAACCACAGTATGGGTAAAGCAATAGACCATCATATCTATTGAGCTGGCTGAAAATTTATCGACCATGACAAAACAAGGGACATTTTCCTCGCCGGTGACAAAGCCCGGATGGGCCTCAAGCCATGCCATAATGTCATCGCGTATGGTTTCCAATTGCGCCGCGCTGGTGCGATATTCCAGCCCAACTGTCCAGTAAATCCGGCGATGCTTCATCAGCGAATGATTAACCAGCGCATGGTCGGAGAACATATTATTCGGCACAATCACCGGCACGCTTTTGAACTGACGCACGCGGGTCGAGCGAAAGCCAATATGTTCAATTGTCCCGTTAACCACGCCGGGCACTTCAACCCAATCGCCGATTTTGAAACGCTTCTCAATCAATATGGACAAGCCGCCAAGCAGGTTTTTGAACAAATCTTGCGCGCCCAGCGCCACGGCCACGCCAAACAGGCCAAAACCGGCAATGATAGGGCCAATCTGAATACCCCAGATTTGCAGCACGGTTGCCAGACCGGTCAGCATAATCCCCCAACGCAAAACCGTCAGCAGCCAAGAGACAATTTCCGGCGACAGCACATCCTCAATCCGGCGCAGACCAATCGCCGCCGGTGTGCTGGCCGCATAAATCGCCCAGAACAGCGCAATGGCGACCAGGGAGCGCATCACTTTATCGGCCAATTCGGCGGGCAAGCCGGTCAAGGCAAGGCTTTCTTTTGCAAAGAACACGCCCAATACGACAAAAAAGAATTTCAGCGGGCGTTCAATCGCCTCGCGCAGCATATCGTCAATCTCGGTCTTGGTGCGCGCCGTCAAACGTTCCAGCCAGCCGAGCACAAAGCGCGCAAACAGACCGCGCAATATGGCAAAAAACAAAAAAATCGCCAAAGCGAGCAGCATATTGCCCATGCCAATACCAAATGAGCCAGCCGCCCAGACTTCCTGAAACAGGGCAATGAAATTTTCAATTAATTGCTGCATGTCTTGGTGTTCCTGCCTGTCTTAAGCTGTCGGTCAGCTTCAGCGATTTATAGCGCGCCCTCAACCGGTTCGTCCAGAAAATGCCGCCCCTGCCGGTCTTCAATTTCAACAATCCAAATATCCGGGTCGCGCGCCGCCTCGCGCGCCAAAAGCGCATCGGCCTCAGCATCGGGCGTATCAAGCGCGGCCAGCACACGCCAAATACGTGCGCCATCCATATTGGTGAAAATCGTCAATATGGCCGAATGACCGTCCAGCCGATTAACCCGAACAAAAAGGCCGCCCGCATCGGCATCACCACGCCGCACAATATAGGCGGCGGCACCGGCAGCGAAAACGCGCCGCGTCAATGCTTGGATATAGATTTCCGCCTTTAATCTGACCTGCATGGCCCGCCTCTTAGAAATTCAGCCCGCAACCGGTTGCCGCACCCCCTTGCCCTTGGGCGCGGGCACGGCTACATCAGCACATATAGGAGAGTGACCATGCCATTGCAAAACCTGTTGGATGATTTTGCCCTGTTTGATGATTGGGAAGACCGCTATCGCTATATTATCGAATTGGGCAATAAGCTCGCCCCGCTCAGTGCTGCGGAGCATAATGAGCAGAATAAAGTGCCGGGTTGCGTCAGCCAGGTCTGGCTTGTCAGCGAGGGCGATGCCGCGCAAATGCGCTTTCGCGGCGACAGCGACGCCCATATTGTGCGCGGGCTGGTGGCGATATTGCTTGACCTTGTCTCCGGCAAGCCGGCGCGGGAAATTATGGCTTTTGACGCCGAGCAGGCTTTCACGCAATTGGGCCTGGCCGAGCATTTGACGCCGCAACGCTCCAATGGCTTTTACGCCATGGTTCAACGCATCCGAAATGACGCCGAAGCGGCGCTGGCCGATTGAAGCCCGTAAAATACTGATAAACGCATCAGGCCGAGTTTCAACATCAGCTTGGCCGAACGCTGCGGCAGAGCAAACAGTCTTTCGCATTCCTCCAGCCCGCGCGCTTCGCAGCAAATGGAAACCAGCATGTCGGCCAGACCGGGGCCAACATAATCCAACGCCCCCTGCAATTTGCGCCGCGCATCAATTGCCTCGGCCAGCGCCGCATCGGCCCCGCCGCCATCGCCGCCGTGACCGCCATCACAAATCGGCCGCGACCAGTCAATGCCGGTGATTGCCCGAAATCCTGTCCGGTCATAGACTTTAAGCAGCTTTTCGCCAGCGTCGAACTCAATCTCGCTAATGCCGAAACGTTTATTCGGCTTGCGATTGCGCAGCCAGGCCAGCGGCGTTTGCGCGACATTCATTTTTGCCGAGGGCGCGTCTTTATGGGCGCCGGTTTTGCGGATTTGATGCTGCGCGATAAACGCTTCATCCGTCCCTGCCGCTTGCGCCGCTCGGCGCAAAAAGGCCCGGCCGGCGGAAGAAATCATATAATGACCCGTATCCGCTGTGCTATCGACTTCAAGCAAATCGCTGTGCAACCATTTTCGCAGGACGCTGGCCTCAATTTGCGCCAGCGGCTTTTGCGCCTTGTTGCGCGCGACATATAATCCGAAATCACCGGCAGTGTCCTTGGCCAGAAAACTGCCGGGTCGGGCCAGGCGCGGGCCATATTGGCGGAACAAGCGCGCATCAGCAGGGGTCATTTCGGGATTTCCTTTCAAATTCTTGGCCTTTCTGTGCGTCAATCGCCGTCGCAGCAGGGGCCGCAATATCAGGGGAGGTCGGCGTTTCGGTCACACTGGCCATCATCATTTGCAGGGCGATTTCGGAAAAAAACAGCGCCTTGTCGACAATCGGGCAATCGCGCAAATCTTCAATTTGCTGGCAGGCATGGGCAATGCTGGTTCGGTCGCGCTGCATGGCGGCACCGATTTGCGTAAAGCTCAAGCCAAAACCGACATGCGCGAGATATTGCATTTTTTGTCGCGCCCGCGACAAATGACGGCTGCCGCGACTGGGGCCGGTCAAATAATCAGCCTGTGTCGCATGCACCTGACCGCTAAATTGGCTGACCAGGCTCAACACGGCCAAATCGTGAATTTCGTCCGATGGGTCTGTGCTATGCACCATGGCATTATACATGGCGCGATAGGCTGAAGCCCGTTTTTTGGCTGGCATGAGCCAATCCCGCATTGCTGTTTTTTGTTCGGATATTGTTGCCACGATAGATTCAAGCGGCGATAAGTCTGAAATTTGGCATTTATTTCAGCGCCTTAAGATGAAAACAGATTTCTCAGATGGTCTGCACAATGCGTTTGCAACCATGGAAATTATTGTCTTTTTATTATGGGTTTAATCTGCTTAAATATATTTCTGAACAAGAAAAAAGAAAGGAGGCCAAGATGGCCCGTCGGCAGAACAAGAATTTTGGAGATTCCGCCTCGCAAAACGCGACAGATGTGTTCGGCCTTCCCGATAAAATCCCGCCTTCCATTGACGGGATAAATCAGGATGCTTTTGATTTCGTCAACACGCTGCTGTATGGCTACCGCTTTGGCAATCAGGTATTTGACACCAAAACGCCGCATCACGAAGACTGGATTATGCTGTTTGTGGCGCTGGCTGATGCCGCTGAAGGGCGGGCGACAGTCACCAAAAGCATTGTCGAAATTACCGGACGTGCCTATGGCACAGTGCGTGCCTCATTGCAGCGATTTGAACGGCTTGGCTATTTGCAAACCAAACAGCGCATTGGTCGGTCACAACTCTATGAGCCAACCGACAAAATGAAAGACACGCTGAATGAGTTTGCCGACAAGTTTTGGCCGCATGTCCAGAATTTGCGCGACGGACAGGGCAAAAAACCGGGCCGCAAACGCAGCTAGGCAAATTGTTTTTCATGGCTTTCTTTATGCCGCGCTTTTATAGTGCCGCGCGGAAGAGAGAGTCATGAGCCAGTCCGAGCCATCATCCGAGCGGTTGCAAAAGTCGCCTGCCGTCGCGCCACACGCCATGGCCGCCTATCTGACCGGCGTCGGCTCATGGTTTGGCAGTATGGGGCTGCAATTTGTCATGATACCCACTTTGGTGGTTATCACGCTGGGTGCCAGTGCCACGCAATTGGCAATTGCCCAAATGACCCTGTCCTTGCCACAATTATTTCTGCTGCTCTATGCCGGTGCCATTGCCGACCAAACCAATGGGCGTCGCTCGCTTGTCAGCATTCATCTGCTGGCCGCCCTGCCGCCTGCCATATTGGGCTGGTTGGTCTGGTCAGCATCTCTGGCCTATTGGCACATGCTCGTCTTCGCCATTGCCATGGGCATATTATCGGCCTTTTCCGCCCCGACGCGCGATGCGCTTTTGCCCCGCGTGACCAATAGCGACATTCAAAACGCCGTGATGAAAGCGATGATTACGCAATTTGCCGCCCAAATACTCGGCTTTACATTGGCTGGCATCATGGCTCCCATGGCTGGCCCTTGGGCTTTGCCGGTCATGCAATCGCTGGCATTGCTGGTCGGGCTGGCGGCGGCGCTGGCCCTGCCCGATATGCCGCCCATTGCCCATGCGCCAAGCGAGGAAGACCCTGAGCATATTGCCGATCATGGCTGGCGAACCGGCGTTCACATTGTTGCCGACTCGCCAACCCTGTATCCGGTTGTCTTGTCCACCCTATCGGTCGGCATGTTTTTCATCGGTATTTTCATGGTCGCCCTGCCATTAATCGTGCGCAATGTATTTGACGGTGGACAGCTTGAAATCAGCATTATGAGCCTGACTTTCTGGGGCGGGACGATTTGCACAACCCTGCTGATGATGCGCCTGCCACCGATTGTCAAACGCGGGCGGGCCATGGTGGTGGCATTATTTGTCGGCTCCGCCATGCTGCTGCTTATTGCCTTTGCGCCGAATTTCTGGATTTTTTGCCTGCTGGCCGGTGGTTGGGGGCTGGCCGCCGGTGTGAATATGACGATGAGCCGCACAATTGTGCAGGTGGAAGCGCCCGCCCATGCCCGCGCGCGGGTGATGGCGATTTACAATCTCGGCTTTTTGGGGGCCGCTCCATTTGGCGCCATGATAACCGGTCTGGTGGCCGAATATCTCGGCCCGCAACAGGCTTCCGCCGTATTCGCCCTATTGATGATTGGCTTTACCATTTGGCTGTGCCTGTTCACGCCAGTGCTGAAAATCGGCCGCCACGCCAGCGAAATCGCAGCGCGCGGCGACTGACTGACAATTAAATCGGCTCAGCTATATTTGCGCGCTTCCCACCATGGATAAAAATCCGGAATATCCTTGCTCGGACTGTCGGTAAATTCCGGGTCACGTTTTTCGAGGAAAGAATTAACCCCCTCTTTGGCATCGCCCATGCGCCCGCGCCCGAAAATCGCCTTACTGTCAACCTTATGCGCTTCCATCGGATGGTCGGCACCAAGCATGCGCCACAGCATTTGCCGGGTCAGCGCCACTGAAACCGGTGCGCTTAATTGCGTCATTTCAAGCGCAATATGCTTGGCGCGGATAAGCAGGTCAGAATGAGGCACCACCTCATTGACCAGCCCGCCAGCCAAAGCTTCTTCGGCCCCGAAAACATTGCCCGCATAGCACCATTTCAAGGCTTGCGAAATACCGACAATGCGCGGCAAGAACCAGCTTGAGCAGGCTTCCGGCACAATGCCGCGCCGCGCAAAAACAAAGCCGAAACGGGCATTTTCAGAAGCGATGCGAATGTCCATGGGCAGCAACATGGTCGCGCCGACCCCTACCGCAGCACCGTTAATCGCGCCAATAACCGGCTTCACAGATTCATAAATCCGCAAAGTCATCACGCCGCCACTGTCGCGTATCTGCTCATTGCTCCAGTCAATTTTGCCATCATCACTGACAACGCTGGTTTTACCCGCCTCGTCCTGACGCTGCTCATAATTGAATGTCTTGTCGCCCTGTGACAAATCCGCACCCGCACAATAAGCGCGGTCACCCTGGCCGGTGAAAATCACTGCCCGCACATCGTCATTATTGTCTGCCTCATCGAGCGCCGCACATACTTCATGCATCATGCGGGCGGTGAAAGCATTCATCGCATCCGGGCGGTCCAGCGTAATGACCATCAATCCATTACTGTCAATTTCCGTGCTGATTTGTTGATAATCGCTCATTTTTCCCTCCAAAAATCGGTCTGTTTTACCGGCCCATATCCGGCAAGAATCCGACTTGCCGAAAAATCTCATATCTCTATAGTTTCTGCAATATCTATCTGGGAGGAGACAATTAGATGCACCCTTTTATTCACGCAGCCAACAAGCCTGACCACCCAGCCTATATTATGGCGGCTTCGCAAGAAGTTGTGACGTTCAAGCAATTGAATGACCGGTCGAACCAGATTGCTCAATTGGCCCGCGCGCGGGGTTTGAAAAAAGGCGACGGTATTGCCATTTTCATGGATAATAATGTGCATTTTTTCGAGATTTGCTGGGCTGCCCAAAGGGCCGGGCTTTACTTCACCGCCGTATCGTCGCGCCTGACCGCCGGCGAAGTTGACTATATAATCCGCGATTGCGGGGCAAAATTACTGTTCACCTCGGATTATATGAAAGATGAGGCGGTCAAATTACTCGATTTATTGCCCGATGATATGGCTGGCCTGTTCATGGTGGGCGAAGCCGCCACGGGCTATGAGCCCTATCTCGAGGCGCGCAATGCCCAACCAAGCGAACCGATTGGCGATGAAGCGCGCGGCATGGACATGCTCTATTCCTCCGGCACCACCGGACGCCCGAAAGGTATTCGCCGGGCGCTTCTGGACGGGCCGATTGAAGAAGGCGATAATTTATTAATGCTGGTTGGCGGCCTGTATCAGGTCAATGATGATACGGTCTATCTGTCGCCTGCGCCGCTCTATCACGCCGCACCTTTGCGCTACACAATGACCGTTCATGCGCTTGGCGGCACCACAATTGTCATGGAAAATTTTGACCCGGAAACCGCCTTGCAATTAATCGAAAAATACAAGGCCAGCCACAGCCAATGGGTGCCAACCATGTTTGTCCGCATGTTGAAACTGCCCGAAGAAGTGCGCCAGAAATATGATGTGTCCAGCATGAAATTTGCCATTCACGCCGCCGCCCCCTGTCCGATACCGGTCAAGGAGCAGATGATAGAATGGTGGGGGCCGGTGATTTATGAATATTACGCAGGCAGTGAGGGCAATGGCTTTACCCAGCTTAATTCAGAAGAATGGCTGGCCCATAAAGGCTCGGTTGGCACGGCGCTGACCGGCATTTTGCATATTTGCGATGAGGATGGCACGGAATTGCCGATTGGCGAATCCGGCACGATTTATTTTGAAAGCCCGGCTGATGCGCCACTTTTCGAATATTACAATGACGCCCAGAAAACCAAGGATAGCCGTCATCCGGTGCATCCAAACTGGACAACATTGGGTGATGTTGGGCGGCTGGATGCGGATGGCTATCTGTATTTGACCGACCGCAAAGCCTTTATGATTATTTCCGGCGGGGTGAATATTTATCCGCAAGAAACCGAAAACCTGCTGATTACCCATCCAAAAGTGGCCGATGTGGCGGTTATTGGCGTGCCGAATGAGGATTTCGGCGAAGAGGTGAAAGCCGTCGTGCAGCCAATGAATTGGGCCGATGCCACAGATGAACTGGCCGAAGAGCTGATGGCGTTTTGTCGCGACAATCTGTCAGCGATTAAATGCCCGCGCTCGGTTGACTTTGACCAGGAATTGCCGCGTCATCCCACCGGTAAATTATATAAACGCCTTGTCCGCGACCGCTATTGGGGACATAGTGACAGCAAGATTGTCTAACGCCCATTCGGGCCTAAATACACTCAGGGAGAGAAAAATGCGTGTTTTTGAAAATCTGGAAGAATATGCCTCACAAGTCGGGCAGGAGATTGGGGTCAGTGACTGGATGGAAGTTGACCAGGAGCGGATTAACCTGTTTGCCGATGCCACGGGCGACCATCAATGGATTCACCTCGATGCCGAGCGCACCCAGAAAGAATTGGGTATGCCGACCATTGCTCACGGGTTTTTAACCCTGTCATTGCTGCCGGTTTTATCGTCGCAGATTTCCGGCGTCAAAAGCGTCACGCGCGGCATTAATTACGGCTCCAACAAAACCCGTTTCACCAGCATGGTGCCGGTTAATTCCAAATTGCGCGCCCGCACCAAGCTGATTGGGGCCGAGCCGAAAGCGGGCGGTGTTTTGTTCACTTCCGAAGTCTCGATTGAAGTCGAAGGCTCGGAAATGCCGGCACTGGTCACTGAAAGCCTGACTTTACTGTTTGAATAAGACGGGACTGTTTGAATAAGACGGGGCTGTTTGAATAAGGTCTGAAATATGGGTGGAAAAAGCGACAATATGGTCTGGCCGGAAAGCAAGACAGATGCTGAATGGCGCGAAAAGCTGACGCCGGAACAATATCACGTCACCCGCGAAGCGGGCACGGAACGGGCTTTTTCCGGCCCCTATTGGGATGATAAAACACCCGGCACATATCATTGTATTTGCTGTGATACGCCGCTTTTTAACGCCGACACCAAATATGACAGCGGCACCGGCTGGCCGAGCTTTTTCCAGCCCGTGACGCAAGACGCTGTGGCCGAAAAGGCCGATAATTCATTATTCATGCGGCGCACGGAAGTTGTTTGCAGCAATTGTGGCGCGCATTTGGGACATGTTTTTCCCGACGGGCCACCGCCAACCGGCCTGCGCTATTGCATGAATGGCACGGCCCTCAGGCTGGAAGCAGCGCCGGATAAAGACTGAAACATGCCAATAAAGGCTCTTCCTGACGCGCCACAAGCGGAGCGGCGGCCATTTTCAACCGCGCATCACGCCATTATGCGCCATGATGAATATGCATGGTTGCGCGATGATAATTGGCAGCAAGTGATGACCGACCCGTCAGTTCTTGACACTGATATTCGCGCCCATTTGGAAGCTGAAAATAGCTATACCTCCAAAACACTGGCACCCACGCAAAATCTGCAAGACACGCTGTTTGCTGAAATGCGCGGGCGCATTGCCGAAAATGATGCCAGCGTGCCGGTCAATGATGGCGCATTGGCCTGGGCGGTGCGCTATATATCAGGCGGCGAACATCCGATAATCGTTTATGGCCCGCGCGACACGCAGGCCGATAATATGCAGACCGTCATTGACGCCAATGCAGAAGCCGAAGGCCAAGCCTTTTTCAAATTGGGCGGCTATGAGGCCGACCGGCAGGGCCGTGTATTGGCTTGGTCATTTGACAATAAGGGTTCGGAATATTTCACCATTAAGTTCAGAGATTTATCGGCTGGCGGCGATACAGGCGAGGCTTTGCACGGCACAACCGGTGCCTTGGCATGGTCGGATTGCGGCAATTATTTATTTTACGGCCTGTATGATGACAATCACCGTCCCAATCGGGTGATGCGTCATAAAATCGGCACTGACCAAAGCGATGACACTTGCCTTTACGAAGAAACCGATGCGGGCTTTTTCGTCGGCCTGTCGATTAGCCGTTCGGGCCGTTTTCTGGTCATTTCGGCCCATGACCATGAAACCGGCGAATGTTGGCTGTTACCGACCGACACACCCGAAGCCATGCCGGTTTGCGTGGCACCGCGCCGTGCCGGTATTGAATATAGCATCGATGATGATGCCGCGCGCGACCGGCTGGTGATTGTGTCCAATTTCAATCCCGATACGCCGGAAGAAAAGGCCGAGGATTTTCAAATTCTGAGCGCGCCCTGCCCGTCCCAGACCGGCAATATGGCTGACTGGCAGTTGCTTGTGCCGCATCGTCCCGGCTGTTTGGTATTGGATGCCCTGCCCTTTGCCGGGCATTTGGCGGTTTTGCTGCGTGAAAACGCCCTGCCGCGCATTGAAATAACAAATTTGGGCGACGACACAGTGCAGCCCATCAGCTTTGACGAGGCGGCTTATGATTTGAATTTCGGCGACATGGCTGAATATGACACGACCCAATTGCGCTTTGCCTATGCGTCCATGACCACACCGGCGCAGATTTTCGATTATGATATGGTAACGGGTGCGCGGCTTTTGCGGAAAACCCAAAATGTGCCAAGCGGCCATGACCCGCAAAATTATGTCACTGGCCGGTTTATGGCGACCGGCCATGATGGGGCGCAAATTCCGGTATCGGTGCTTTATCACAAAAACACACCGCTCGATGGCACAGCGCCGGTTTTGCAATATGGCTATGGCGCTTATGGCATTACCATTCCGGCCGGTTTTTCCACGACGCGGCTGAGCCTTGTTGACCGCGGGTTTATTTATGCGATTGGCCATATTCGTGGCGGCAAGGCGCGCGGCCATAATTGGTTCATACAAGGCCGCCGCGAAAACAAACCCAATAGTTTCCATGATTTTGTCGCCGTCGCCCGCGCGCTGATAGACAAGGGTTGGACAAAAGCCGGCAATATCACCATTCATGGCGGCAGCGCCGGTGGCTTGCTGGTCGGCGCGACAGTCAACCTCGCGCCCGAATTGTTTCGCGCCGCCGTGGCGGAAGTGCCATTTGTCGATGTGCTGACGACGATGTTGGATGACACGCTGCCTCTGACGCCGCCCGAATGGCCTGAATGGGGCAATCCGATTGCCAGCGAGGCCGATTATCGGCTGATTGAAAGCTATGCGCCTTATGAAAACATTGCCGAAACCGCCTATCCGCATTTATTGGCCACGGCCGGGCTGACCGATCCGCGCGTAACCTATTGGGAACCGGCCAAATGGGTCGCGCGATTGCGAGAAAAGCGCAAAGATGACGGGCTGACCCTTTTGCACACAGAGATGAGCGCCGGTCATGGCGGCAAAGCGGGCCGCTTTAATCAATTGCACGAAATTGCCATGGTTTATGCGTTTGTTTTGCTGGCGCATGATATGATTGAATAAAAAGGGAGATGACAATGATTTTTGAAGATGCCGACAAGCTCGGCTTTGACGCCGACCGCTTGGCCCGCCTGCCGGATTTCTTCCGCAGCTATCTCGATAAGGGGCGCTTGTCGGGCATGAGCATATTGGTCGCGCGCGACGGCAAAGTCGCCCATTTGTCGCATCGCGGCAGCAGTTCGCTGGAAGATGACGGCTTTGAGATTGATGATTCCGCCATTTTCCGCATTTACTCAATGACCAAGCCGATTACCTCGGTTGCCATTATGATGCTGTATGAGCAGGGGCTTTTGCAATTGCATGACCCGATAACCAAATTTCTGCCGACCTTCAAAAATGTCAAAGTGTTCGACAGCGGCACGGCGCGTGATTACACCACGCGCGACCCGGAACGGATGATTACGGTTCATGATTTGCTGACCCATCAATCCGGCCTGTCCTATGACTTTTTATTCACCCATCCGGTTGATGCGATTTACCGCAATATGAAAGTCAATGGCGCCCGCTCGGAAGGCTTTGACCTGGCCGGTTTGACCGATAAGCTGGCCGAATTGCCGCTGGTCTTTTCACCCGGCACAGCATGGAATTATTCCGTCTCCACCGACGTGCTGGGCCGGATTGTCGAAATTATTTCGGGCAAGACATTGGATGTGTTTTTTCAAGAAAACATTTTCGACCCGCTCGGCATGGAAGATACCAGCTTTACCATTGCCGACAATAAACGTCATCGCCTGACCCATAATTACAGCCGCGACCCGCTGAAAGGAACCATTGAACTGGCCGACAGCCCGGCGCGAACAATTTATGCGCCGGGGCGCAAATTCCTGTCCGGCGGCGGCGGGCTGCTGTCAAGCTTGGGCGATTATTACAAATTTGCCGATATGGTGCGACGCGGCGGCAGGCTGGGGGATGCGCGTATTTTGGGGCGCAAAACCATTGACCAAATGACGCGCAATCATTTGCCCGACAATAAGACATTGCGCGATTGCGCCATGGGCACTTTTTCCGAAGTGCATATGGGCGGCACCGGCTTTGGCCTTGGCTTTTCCGTGGTGATTGACCCCGGGCAAACGCCGGTTCAGTCATCGGCGCGCGTGCATAGCTGGGGCGGCATGGCCAGCACATTTTTCTGGATTGACCCGGTAGAGGATATGATTGTCATTTTAATGACCCAGATGATGCCGGCGGCCAGCTATCCTTTGCGCCCGCAATTGCAACAAATGGTCTATGCGGCACTCGACTGAGCAATCCCTGACTTGTTTTATTCCCCCGGCAAGCTAAATATCGGGGCAACCAAACGGAGAGAAAATCATGGCTTTACCTGAATTTATGCAAAATAATCTGCGCGTTCCCGTTGTCGGCTCGCCGCTATTTCTGGTCTCCGGGCCGGAGCTGGTCATTGCCCAGTGCAAGGCTGGTATTGTCGGGTCTTTCCCGGCCTTAAATGCGCGCCCGGCCGAAGTTTTGGACGAATGGCTGACCCGTATCAATGATGAGCTGGCTGCCTATAAAGCCGCCAATCCTGACAAGATTGTTGCGCCTTACGCGGTAAACCAGATTTGCCACAGTTCCAATGACCGGCTGATGGTCGATATGGAAACCTGCGTGAAACATAAAGTGCCGATTATCATTACCAGCCTGCGGCCGCCGGCAGAAATTGTTGAAGCGGCGCACAGCTATGGCGGCGTTGTCTTCCATGATGTGATTAATGTCAAACATGCCAAAAAAGCTGCCGAACAGGGTGTCGATGGCCTGATTTTGGTCTGCGCCGGTGCCGGTGGTCATGCCGGTGCGCTCAGCCCGTTTGCGCTGGTGCGCGAAGTGAAGGAATGGTTTGACGGCACAATTTTGCTGTCCGGCGCGATTGGCGACGGCCATTGCGTTGCCTCGGCTTTGGCAATGGGCGCTGACCTCGCCTATATTGGCACGCGCTTTATCGCCACTGAAGAAGCCAATGCCGACCAAGGCTATAAGCAAATGCTGATTGAATCTGCTGCTGATGATATTGTTTATTCGTCGCTGTTTACCGGCGTGCATGGCAATTATCTCAAGCCATCCATTTCGGCCGCCGGGCTTGACCCGAATAATCTTCCCGAAGCCGATAAATCGAAAATGGATTTCGGTTCCGGCGGCAATATGAAATCGAAAGCTTGGAAAGATATTTGGGGTTCCGGTCAAGGCATTGGCGGCATTAGCGAGGTTTCGCCGGTGGAAGCTGTTGTCAGTGAGCTGGAGCGCGATTATCGCAGCGCGATTGACAGTCTGGTGCAACGCGCCTCCTAAGGCCAATTTAAGGCCCATTCATGCTTGACCCGCTCATGCGCCGCCTGATTGACCCGCCTTTGGCGAAAATGGCGGCGCTGGTGGCGCATGCGCCGATTGGTATTTCTGCCAATCAGCTGACACTGGTCGGTTTTGCCCTCGGCCTTGCTGCTTGCGGGCTGGCAGCCCAAGGGCTTTTTCTGGCCGCGCTGGCGGCGCTTTTGCTGAACCGCTTGGCTGACGGGCTGGATGGTGCCATTGCCCGCCAAACCGGCGCTGAAAGCGATATTGGCGCTTATTTGGACATTGTCTGCGATTTTATTGTCTGGGCCTTGCTGCCTTTGGCATTTATCGCCCATGACGTGGAAAATGCGCTGGCTGCCGCATTATTATTGGCGAGCTTTGCCATGTCGATGACGGTTTTCCTGGCCTTTGCCATTATGGCCGAGAAAAAGGGTTTGAGCTCGCAAGCACAAGGCAAAAAGCATTTCTTTTATTTGTCCGGTCTGGCGGAAGGGACGGAGACGATTGGCTTTTTTGTCTTTGTGATGCTGTTTCCGGCCTATTTTTCTGTTGGCGCAATGGTTTTTGCGCTTATTGTTGGCGTTTCCGTGATTGGGCGTATTTTTAATGCCCTGTCCAGCCTGCAGCAAGGCAATGAGTGAAAGGTGACCCCCATGTCAGATTTGAGCGATAAAATCATCATAGACAGCACGGCATGGGTGCATCCAACTGCCCTTCTGCACGGCCATATAAACCTTGGCGCGCAGGTCTCGGTCTGGCCGCATGTTGTGATGCGGGCGGAAATGTATGACATTCAAATCGGTGCGCGGACAAATATACAGGATTTTGTCATGGTGCATGTCGGGGCGGGAAGCTCGACGATTATTGGCGCGGATTGCTCAATAACCCACCATGTCACGCTGCATGGTTGCACGATTGGCGATAAATGCCTTATCGGGATAAATGCAACAATCATGGATGGCGCGGTGATTGGGGCCAACAGCATTGTTGCCGGTCATTCCATTGTCACCGAAGGCAGCATGTTTCCCGAAAATTCAATCATTGGCGGCAGCCCGGCCAAATTGCTGAAAAGCCGCGACAATGGCGCGGCCAATGCCCGCAATGCCGCCTTTTATGTGCAAAATGCCATGAATTATGCGCAGGGCCAACATCGCTTCAGCGCCACGCAATTGGCCGATATTTTTGGCGACAGCCAAAACTGACCAGCCTAAATCTATCCGCTATTGTTTTGAAAACTGGCTGGGGTGGCAGGATTCGAACCTGCGCATGGCGATACCAAAAACCGCTGCCTTACCACTTGGCTACACCCCAACTGAACGGGAAAATATACAAACTGCCGCCATCGGTCTAGCGCAAAATGTCCTTTAAGGTGCGTCAATTACACCAATAACGTCATTTATTGTGCTGCCGAGAAAAAGACGGCCATTTTGTTCAATCACGCTGGTCATCATGAAAATATGGCCAGTGCCGTCATCCATTGAAATGCGCGCCTTTCCCTTGCCATCAAGCTTGACCGCGCGGCTGTGCATTTCCGCCGGTGAGCCGCCGGTCAAATCCATGATGCGCCAAACCACTTTTCGCCAGAACGGCTTATCCACCAGCGCGTCAATCTCATCCGTGCGCGGCGCAACAATGGCCAGCCAATAGCCGCCGCCGGGCGCTTCCGTAATATTGTCGAGATAGCCGGGGAAATTATCGGCGAATATATCAGCCGTGCCAGCTTTTTCGCCACTCAACCAATAGCGCATAATGCGGTGGCCGAATGTCTCTGTCACCAGCACAAAAGCGTCTTGCGGCCCCATCGCAACGCCATTGGCGAAAAACAAATCATCGAGCAAAATCCGCGTATCCTGCGTGGCCGGGTCATAAACCAGCAACCGACCGCTGGGCCGTCTTTCAAAAATTTCAAGGATTTCAGTCCCATAGCTGTAATTCTGCGAGGCATCGGAAAAATAGATTTTGCCGTCATCGGCAATCGCCAAATCATCGACAAAAATCATCCGCCGCCCATTCACATGGGTGGTCAGCACTGTCAGCGCGCCATCGGGTGCCATTGACAACAGGCCTTTTTCGGCATCGGCAATGATGAGATTGCCCTTGGCGTCAAATTCCATGCCCAGCGGACGCCCGCCCGTATCGGCCATTTCTTCCGGCGCGCTTTGTAACCCCGCATCAAACCGTATAATTCGCCCA
This sequence comes from Parvibaculales bacterium, assembly GCA_049597955.1. GTDB lineage: Bacteria > Pseudomonadota > Alphaproteobacteria > RS24 > RS24 > JAYPAN01. Next base: position 53,126 of record JBMYND010000004.1, on the reverse strand, counting down.
TCATGCAGGCCGGTATAAAGGCGACCCGCCGCATCAAAGGCAATACCTTCCGGCCCCTCACCGCTTGCCAAATGGGTTGCCCCGGCCAAAACATTATTACCGACATAGATACCGGTGCCGGCCGGGTTTGGCGCAAAGCGTGTATCAGGCGCCGGGTCAAATGGCACGGGCGCAAAAAACAGCCAGCCCAAACCCGCGCTTAGCGTCAATAAGGCAATTATGGTCGCATATCGCAATGGTGAAATCGTCTTCTTGTTCATCGCTGTCCCTTTCCGAGTTGTTCGGAAAACTCTATCACCTCAATTAACAGGCGCAACACGCTATTCATATTGCACACAGACAAAGCCTTTTGTATAACCACAGCGCCGAAGCGCAAGCATTATGGCGGAGTGTGGCGCAGCCTGGTAGCGCACCTCGTTCGGGACGAGGGGGTCGCAGGTTCAAATCCTGCCACTCCGACCACTATTGAGACCGCTATTGTGGCGAAAGGCAGCGCCCTAGGCGCTTTCCGTCTTACTGATATTTGTTCAATTGACGCCAATAACCGGCAAAAACCGCCGTTCCGACCAATTCAATAACGACCGCGACACTCAGCAATGGCGCATCGTGAAACAGCGCGGCCAATATCCGAAACACGGCTGCCGAGCCAAGCAACAGCATCGCCGCCATGATGAAATCACGCGATTCACGCAGCACACCGACCAATAAGAAAGTGCTGAGCGCGAAGAAAAAAGCGGTAAAATCACCAATCTGGCTGTTCAGCCCCATGCCGGTGACCAAATCCATCGCCAAACCTTCTGCCGCCATTTTCGGATTGGTCAGCCATTGAATGGTGGAAGTAAGAAAAAACAAACCGAAAAGCGCGGTGAAAATACGAAAAAACATGACTGTCTCCCTGTTTGAGATGCATTGCCGCGATTAACAGACCTGCACCAAAGCTCATTATCCTGCCTCGCAGTGTGCCAATTATTGCCCGCTTCCGGCAAGCAAAGTTTTGCGAAATAAATGCCGCGCCAATCGTGCCGCCAAAAACCCCAGCCCACAACCAAGCCCGTTAACCGCAAAATCAGCCCATTCGCCATATCTGTTGACCAAGGGCTGCACCAGCTCAATCACACCGCCATAGGCGATAAAAACCGCCAGAAAAGGTATAAATTGGCGCGCGTCGCGCAGACTAATCGGAAAGGCAAGCGCGCCATAGGCGATAATATGCGCCAGCTTGTCACCGCCCGGCGCGGCCGGCAATGCGGTGAGCGGTGCCAGCGACAGCCAGCCAATCACCAGTGCCAGCAATGCCGAAAGGCTAATCGCAAAACGCCTGACCACAAATAACAGCCGACCGACAAGGCTTAACATTGCCATGCCCTGCGCCGCGAATGTCTCTTTCACCATGACCGGAAACGCCTATAATACTCCCCATTCAGGGGAGGATAGCATGTCAGCCATACCATTTGTGACAGAATTCGATTTTACCTATGGCGAGGTTGACCGCTTGTCGCCACGCATTCGTCGGGTGATTGCCAATAATCCCGGGCCCTTCACCTTTACCGGCACCGGCACTTATATTATCGGCAATGGGCAAGTGGCTGTGATTGACCCCGGCCCGATGCTGGACGACCATGTGGACGCGATATTGGCGGCGCTGGATGAGGGCGAAACCGTCAGCCATATTTTGGTGACGCACACGCATTTGGATCACTCACCGGCCAGCCTGCCCTTGCAAAAACGCACAGGTGCGCCGATTTATGCCTATGCACCGCCCAATACAGAAGATTTTGACGGGCCGCGCCTTGAAGAAGATGTGGATGACAGCTTTGCCCCCAACCATATCATCGCCCATGGCGATATTATTGAAGGGGCAGACTGGTCGCTGGAATGTGTTTTCACCCCCGGCCATATGGCCAACCATATGTGCTTTGCATTGCGCGAAGAAAAAGCCCTGTTTACCGGCGACCATGTGATGGGGTGGTCAACCAGTGTGATAGCCCCGCCCGATGGCAATATGCGCGATTACATGCAAGCATTGGAAGATTTGCTGGCCCGCGATGACGCAATTTACTGGCCAACCCATGGCACATGCATTGAAAATCCCAAGCAATTTGTTCAGGCCTATATTGACCACAGGCGGGCGCGCGAGCAGCAAATTAAAGACCGTCTGGCCGCCGGTGACACGCATATACGCGATATGGTGAAAATTATCTATGCCGCAGTGGATGAACGCCTGCATCCGGCCGCCGCATTGTCTGTGTTGGCGCATATGCATGATATGGTCGCGCGCGGGATTGTGACATGCGATGGCAAGCCATCCGTCGATGGCACTTACCATCTCGCCTGATGACGCCATAAAGCCTAATCGGCAAAATCTGTCAGAAAAGCCTCAATACGCGCCGCATTCACCCCAAGGTCGGAACGACCGAGCCGCGAGGCCGAGCGCATATCAATTTTCGAGCCGCTATTTTTCGGCGCAATTCGGATAACAATATCATCCTTGAAACCAAATATGACGCTTGTCGCCGTCGCCTCAATATGCCCGTCTGCCGGCTTGGCCGTGACCACATCCCAGCCCCGCGCATTGGTCAAATCCAAAGCGCGCCCAAAGGCGGCTTGCGGCGACAGCGCGCTGTCCAGACCGGTAAGGCTTGTATAAAAAGCCTGCTGCTTGGCCAATCTTTCACTGTCCAGCGTTAATTTATTGTCATTTGCCGCCCTGATATTCGGCACGGTAATAAACACAGGCGGATTGACCAAATCGGTTGAAATATCATTGATGAGCGGCACGCTGTCGAGCTTGCGCGCCATGGTTAACGGCCCATAGGCGATAAACAGAGACACAAGCAGCGCAATCAGCGCCGTCTGGTTTGCGCGCCGGTCGCCACCCAAACCGGTTATCAAGCCAATAATCGCCAAGGCCAGAGCAAGCAGGGCCAGCAACCCCATCAGCGCAAGACCGCCCAAAGCCGCCAAATGGCCAATCAGCCCAAGCCGGAACAAAACAATCGATATGACGGCCAGCCCAATACCGGCCAGACACACACGCAGGCTCCACCCGCCAAGCCGTGCTTTTAAGGGCTGCTTGGCCATGATTACTCAGCCGCCGAACTGGCTGTCGGCAAAGTGTAATCGGCAAATTGCTCACGCAGGGTCAGCTTTTGAATTTTGCCGGTCGCCGTGTGGGGAATCTCATCGACAAAAGCGACGTCATCGGGCATCCACCATTTGGCGATTTTGCCTTCCAAAAAGCCGAGAACCTCTTCCTTGCTGATGTCAGCGCCCTCATTTTTGACAATCACCAATAAGGGGCGCTCATCCCATTTGGGGTGTGCAATACCGATAACGGCGGCTTCCTGAATTTTTTCATGGCCAACCGCGATATTTTCAATCTCAATTGATGAAATCCATTCACCGCCGGATTTGATGACATCTTTGGAACGGTCAGTGATTTGCATAAAGCCGAGCGGGTCAATTGTTGCCACATCGCCCGTGTCGAAAAACCCTTCCTCATCAAGAATATCGCCGCCATCGCCCTTAATATATTCGCCGACAATAAACGGCCCGCGCACTTTCAAATGGCCGAATGCCTTGCCATCGCGCGGCAATTCCTTGCCCTCATCATCGGTGATTTTCATTTCCACCAGATAAGGCACGCGCCCCTGCTTGACTTTAATATCCATTTGCTCGTCAAAGTTCATGTCTTCCATGCCGGATTTGAAAGCGGCAATTGACCCCAGCGGCGAGGTTTCCGTCATGCCCCAAGCATGCATGACCGAGACACCATAATCGCGCTCAAATTTTTCAAGCATGACACGCGGCACAGCAGAGCCGCCAATTGCCACGCTGTTCAGATGCGGCAATTTGAGATTATTGGCCTCCAAATGCTGCAGCAACATCAGCCAGACAGTTGGCACAGCCGCGGTAAAGCTGACTTGCTCTTCCGACAGTAATTGATAAATGCTTTCGCCATCCATATTGGGGCCGGGATTAACCACTTTGGCACCGGCAGCAGGCGCAGTGAAAGCCAGCCCCCAAGCATTGGCGTGAAACATTGGCACGACCGGCAAGACGCTGTCCGTGCTGCTAATGCCCATCACATCGGCTGAATTGGCCACCAGCGTATGCAACACATTGGAGCGATGCGTATAACACACGCCTTTGGGATTGCCGGTTGTGCCGGAAGTGTAGCACATGCCGCAAGGCGCGCGCTCGTCAACCTGCACCCAATTGAAATCGCCGCTTTGACCATCCAGCAAATCTTCATAGCAATGGACATTTTTTAATGAGGTTTCCGGCATATGCGCGGCATCGGTAAGCACAATAATCCCCTGAACATTGGGGATGCTGTCGGCCAAGCCTTCGAGGATTGGCAAAAAGGTCAAATCGGTCAAAATCAGCCGGTCTTGGGCGTGATTGATAATATAGGTGAGCTGGTCAGGGAACAGGCGCGGATTGAGCGTATGATAAACCGCGCCAATGCCGGTAATGCCATACCAGGCTTCAAAATGCCGATGCGTATTCCAAGCCAGCGTGGCAATGACATCGCCCTGCCCCATGCCCAGCTTTTGAAGCGCCTGCGACAGCTTGCGGGCGCGCAAATGCATATCGGCATAAGTCTCGCGGTGGATATTGCCTTCCACCAGTCTTGAAACAATCTCGCGCTCGCCATGATTGACCAGCGCATGATCAAGAATTGAATTGACCAGAAGCGGCACATCCTGCATTTTTCCAAACATTGAATCCTCCCTGTGTGACTTTCCAAACGGTCACTTGATATGGTGTAATATATGCGCAAATGGACGTCCAATGTCCAGAGCAAGGGGAGAGAAAATGACATTAAATAAGCTGTCCGCGAAACAGATTGGCCAAGACATTATTGACGGCAAGCTGACGTCACAAGAGGCGACCGCCTATTTTATCGCGCAGATAAACACTCATAATCCGGCGATAAATGCGGTCATTGCCGAGCGGTTTGAGGCTGCTATGGATGAGGCGCGCGCCGCCGATAAAGCCCGCGACAGGGGCGATATTGCCGGGCCGTTACATGGCGTGCCAATGACCATTAAAGACGCTTTTGAGGTGACAGGCTTGACCTGCGATGTCGGCGCACCCAATTTCGCCAATATTATTTCTGAAAATGATGCGGTTGTCGTGCAAAGGTTGAAACAGGCAGGTGCCATTATGCTTGGCAAAACCAATACGCCGCTATTTTGCGCCGATTGGCAAAGCTATAACGCCCTGCATGGCACAACCAATAATCCGCATAATCCGGCGCATACGCCGGGCGGCTCTTCCGGTGGTTCCACCGCCGCGCTGGCTGCCGGTATGACGCCGCTTGAATATGGCAGCGATATTGGCGGCTCAATCCGCATACCGGCCCATTATTGCGGGCTGTTTGGCCATAAGCCGACTTTGGGCATTGTGCCACCCCGCGGTCATGTGCCGCCGGTTCACGGCGCGCGGGCCGCCTCTGATTTGAGCGTGGTGGGCCCGCTTGGCAAATATGTTGCCGATATTCGCCTCGCTTTCGACCTGACTGTCGGGCTGGAGCCGCCAGCCTCACAGGCCATGCAGATTGGGCTGCAAGGGCCGCGTGCCGAAAAGCCGGAAGATTTGCGCATTGGCGTGTGGGCCAGCGATGGGTTTTGCGAAGTGGACAGCGAGATTGAAACGGCGATTGTCGAAGCGGCCGAAAAATTGGCCGGCAAGGGCGCGCGGCTTATTCCTGTCAAGCCGGATTTCAGCCTCACCCGCCACACAGAAGTTTATATGATGCTGCTCAACGCCACAATGGGACGCGGCTATTCGCCAAGCGTGCATGCGCGGTTGCAGGCAGTGATAGATGCAGCGCCCGAAAATGACACATCTTGGCCGGTCTTGCAGGCGCGCGGGGCGCGCCTGTCGCATGCCGATTGGCAAAACTGGCATGAAGAGCGCACCCAATTGGCCGCCAAATGGGCCGCATTGTTTGAGCAGGTGGATGTCATATTTTGCCCGGTCTCACCGACACCGGCCATGGCGCATGACCACTCGGCTGACTTTACCGCCCGCAAAATAACCGTGAACGGCGCGGAACGTGATTATTTCGACAATATTGTCTGGCCGGGTGTGGCGACATTATGCGGCCTGCCGGCAACCAGCGTGCCCTTGGCGCGGCATTCTTCCGGCCTGCCCTTCGGGATGCAGATTGTCGGCCCGGCCTATGAGGACAATACGCCGCTGGCGGTCGCGCAAATGCTGGAAGATATGGGCTATGGCTGGCTGCCGCCGGAAAATGCCGCGTGACCTATAGTTTCGGCTAGCTGCGCTCAAGCGGCGTTAAAGTCTCATGGCCTTCCGGGTCTTGGTGAATCATCACTTCCGCCGTCGGAAAGGCCGCCATGACCTGCGCCTCAACCGCATCGGAAATGCGGTGCGCCTGATTAAGGCTAATATCGCCATCCAGTTCAATATGGCATTGAATAAATATATTTGTGCCGGCACGCCTTGTGCGTAAATCATGCAGGCCGCGCACCAAAGGATGCGACAGGATGATGTGCTTTATCTCAGCGCGTTGCGCCTCGTCCAACTCCCTGTCCATAAGCTGGTTGCCGGCCGAGGTGAAAATCTGTCTGGCGCTATTGGCCATCAGACCGGCCACAACCAGACCAAGCAATGGGTCAATATGCGGCAAGCCAAATTGCCCTGACAGCACCAGCGTCACGATTATCGCCAGATTCATGTATAAATCGGCTTCATAATGGGCGGAGTCAGCCGCTATGGCGACCGAATGGGTGGCTTTTGCCACCCGCTTCTGCACAAAAACCAGCCCCAAAGTCAGGATAATCGACACCAGAATAATGCCAATCCCGACAAGGCTTTCATCTATCGGCTTGGGTTTCAGCAGTGCCAATGCCGCTTCATATAACAAATAGGCAGCCAGCAGCGACAATAGCGACGCCTGCGCCAATGCTGCCAGTGCTTCCGCCTTGCCATGCCCGAAGCGATGTTAATGGTCGGCGGGGGTTTGGGCATGGCGGATGACGAAAAAATTCATCACCGACAGCGACAAATCCATAATCGCATCAAGAAATGCCCCCAGCAGGGCAACCGAGCCGGTAACAAACCAGGCAAAGCCTTTCATCGCCACCATAATAACAGCCACACAAATAGCCAGCAAAGCGGTCAGCCGCACCAGCCGGTCGGCGGATGCGGGCGGGGCTGTTCTTTGCGTTTTTTCTTGCGTGTCCATATTGGCTTTTTCCTTCAGCAGGCAAAGCCAAGCCTAGCATAGAACGGGGCGATTATGGAAAAAGCCTTCCCTGCTGCCATGCCGCGTCAGTATTTTCACGCCGATAGGCCAGCCGGTCATGCAATCGATGTGCGCCATCCTGCCAGAATTCTATGTAAAGCGGGGCCACCCGCCAACCCGACCAATGCGGCGGACGCGGAATGTCAGCATCGGCAAATCTTGCCTCTGTTTCGGCCAGCGCCTTTTCCAAAGTCTCGCGGTCGGCCAAGGGGCGCGATTGCTGCGACGCCCAGGCGCCCAAGCGACTGCCACGGCCGCGCGAATTATAATATGCGTCTGCTTCTTCCGCCGCTACCGGACTGACCAGCCCTTGCACGCGCACTTGTCTTTGCAGGCTTTTCCAGTGAAAACAAAGGCTGGCCTTGCCATTGGCGGCCAGCTCGGCACCCTTGACGCTTTCAAGATTGGTGTAAAACACAAAGCCGCGCGCATCATGCCCTTTCAGCAACACCATGCGCACATTCGGCATGTCATTTTGTGCCGTGGCCAGCGCCATGGCATTGGGGTCATTCAATTCATGCGCTTCGGCAGCGGCCAGCCAAGCGTCAAAAACCGCCATCGGGTCAGCGGATGGGCTGTCAATCCATTGCCGGTCGGCAATTATGTCACTGATTTCGGCCATGCGCCGTCCTTTCTCGCCAGAGCGAATTGCGCTATATATAGGCGCATGTCGCGTTGGTGCAAATATCTGCTGCCGGTTTTTCTGCTGCCGATTTTGGCGTGCGCGCCCAAACTTACAACAATGGATATGTCCAATTTGTTTGAAAAAGGCGTGACCGCCTATGAGGCAGGCGATTATCAGACCGCCTTGCAGCACTGGCAGCCACTGGCAGAAAATAACGACCTCGCCGCTTTGCGCAATATTGGCCATCTCTACCGGCGCGGGCTGGGCGTGGCGCGCGACCCGCAAAAAGCCGCCAATTATTATTTACGCGCCGCCGAGCTTGGCTTTGCCCCGGCGCAATTCAATCTGGCCATGATGCATTTGTCGGGCGACGGCATTGCCGTCAATCGGGATGAAGGCAGTTTGTGGATGCAGGCGGCGGCAGACCAGAATTACCAGCCTGCCGTGGTTTGGGTTGCCTATCAAAACAAGAAAGTCACTTTGTTTGAAAACCCCGATGCGCCCGCCGGCACTCAAGACGAGACACAGGACTAGGCGAAAGTGCCACATCAGTCTATACAATGGCCTGAACGGCAAACAGGAGATGTGATGTCATGACAAAAGATTTGATGAAGGGAAAGCGCGGTCTGATTATGGGCGTGGCCAATCAGCGTTCCATTGCTTGGGGTATTGCCAAAGCCTGCGCCGATGCCGGTGCTGAACTGGCCTTCACCTATCAAGGCGAGGCGCTCGAACGCCGCGTCAAACCTTTGGCCGAAAGCGTTGGCTCGGAACTGGTCATGGCCTGCGATGTCACCAATGCTGACAGTATGGATGCGGTTTTTGCCGAATTGGAGAAAGTCTGGGGGCGGTTGGATTTCGTGGTTCACGCCATTGCCTTTGCCGATAAGGATGAACTCACCGGTCGCTATGTCGATACCTCGCCGGAAAACTTTCAAATGAGCTTGAACATTTCCTGCTATTCTTTCACCGCCATCGCCCAGCGCGCTGAAAAGCTGATGAGCGAGGGCGGGTCAATGCTGACCCTGTCCTATTACGGGGCGGAAAAAGTTATCCCGCATTATAATGTCATGGGCGTCGCCAAAGCCGCGCTGGAGGCCAGCGTGCGCTATCTGGCGGCTGATTTGGGCAGCAAGAATATCCGCGTCAATTCGATTTCTGCCGGGCCCATCAAAACACTGGCAGCGGCCGGTATTGCCGGTTTGCGCATGATGCTGAAATGGAATGAAGACAATGCACCCTTGCGCCGCAATGTCACCATTGATGAGGTTGGCGGCGCGGCACTTTACCTGCTGTCCGACCTCAGCACCGGTGTGTCGGGCGAAAACCATCATGTCGATGCCGGTTATAATGCTATTGGCATGATGATGATTGACGAAGCGGAAGGCTAGGCACACTATGTCGGATAATAGTTTCGGCCATTTATTCCGCGTCACCACTTGGGGCGAAAGCCACGGGCCTGCCTTGGGCTGCGTGGTGGATGGCGTGCCGCCGCGTCTGCCCTTGCAGGCTGAAGACTTGCAGCATTGGCTTGATCGGCGGCGTCCCGGCCAGAACCGATTTACCACCCAAAGGCGTGAGCCGGATGCAGTGCAAATTCTGTCGGGCGTGTTTGAAGACCCGGATAGCGGCGCGCAAGTCACAACCGGCACACCCATATCGCTGTTGATTGAAAACACTGACCAGCGTTCCAAGGATTATGGCGACATAAAAGATAAATATCGCCCCGGCCATGCCGATTTCACCTATATGGCGAAATATGGCATTCGCGATTATCGCGGTGGCGGACGCCAATCAGCGCGCGAAACCGCCGCGCGTGTCGCCGCCGGTGGCATTGCCCGCAAAGTGCTGGACGGCGTTGAAATACGCGGCGCGCTGGTGCAAATGGGGCCGCATCAAATTAACCGCGACAATTGGGATTGGGATGCGGTCGAACAAAACCCGTTCTGGTGTCCGGATGCCGAAGCGGCCAAACAATGGGAAGATTATCTCGACGCAACACGCAAGGCCGGGTCGTCTTGCGGCGCGGTGATTGAAGTCGTCGCGCGCCATGTACCCGCCGGTTGGGGCGCGCCCATATATGGCAAACTCGACACGGATTTGGCCGCCGCCATGATGAGCATTAACGCCGTCAAAGGCGTTGAGATTGGCAGCGGTTTTGCCGCCGCCGCATTGTCGGGCGAGGAAAATGCCGATGAAATGCGCAATGGGCCGGACGGGCCGGTTTTCAGCTCCAATCACGCAGGCGGCGTATTGGGCGGGATTTCCACCGGTCAAGATATTGTGCTGCGCTTTGCTGTCAAACCGACTTCTTCTATTTTGACCCCGCGCAAAACAGTTTCTGAAAGCGGCGAGGAAACCGATATTGTCACCAAAGGACGCCACGACCCTTGCGTCGGGATTCGCGCCGTGCCGGTCGGTGAGGCGATGATGGCCTGCGTGCTGGCCGACCATAAGCTGCGCCATATTGGCCAGCTTGGCGGTGAAAGCCGCGATTGACCCGCGAAATGAGCCGCCCGCGCACCCGCCTCTATCTGATAACGCCACCGCAAATCGACCTTGCCGATTTTGACCGGACGCTGGATGCCGCGCTGGCTGCCGGTGATGTCGGCGCTTTGCAATTGCGACTGAAACAGGCTGATGGCACGCCCTGTCCGGACAAGGAAATTGAAGCAGCGGTCAAACAGCTTATGCCGGTCGCGCATCGCCATAATGTCGCTTTTTTGCTCAATGACCGGCCCGATTTGGCTGCCGGCTTGGGCTGTGACGGCGTCCATATTGGCCAGCAGGATATGGGCTATAAGCAGGCGCGCGGCCATGTCGGTGACAAGGCAATTGTCGGCGTCACCTGTCATGACAGCCGTCATTTGGCCATGCTGGCCGGTGAGGCCGGGGCCGATTATGTTGCATTTGGTGCGTTTTTCCCGACCCAGACCAAAACCGGCACGGCCAAGGCGGATACCGATTTGCTGAATTGGTGGCAGGAGGTGATGGAGCCGCCTTGCGTCGCCATTGGCGGCATCACGCAAGATAATGCCGCACCCCTTATCGCCGCCGGGGCCGATTTTATCGCCGTGTGCGGCGGCGTCTGGAATCATGCCAACGGGCCGGCGGCGGCAGTGGCCGCTTTCAATCGCTTGTTTGACGCGCATATCGGGCAGCAACAGGCGTAACTGGCGGTTCCCCCTCGCAAAACTGGGTCTTTTGCCGCCGCCCCAACAATGCTATGTGAGTGCATATTTTGTCACAAGGAAATCCGACATGAAAATCAACGGAAATGAAATTCGCCCCGGAAATGTTATCCAGCACAATGACAGCCTGTGGGTGGCGGTGAAGCTGCAACATGTCAAACCCGGCAAGGGCGGTGCCTTTGCCCAAGTTGAGTTGAAAAACCTGCTGAATGGCTCAAAACTGAATGAGCGATTTCGCTCGGCTGACAAAGTAGAGCGTGTGCGCTTGGAACAAAATGACTATCAATTCCTGTTCGAAGCTGACGGCATGCTGACTTTCATGAACACGGAAAATTACGAGCAAATCGAGCTGGATGCTGATTTTGTCGGCGACCGCAAAGCGTTTTTGCAAGATGGCATGATGGTGGTGGTCGAAAGCTTTGAAAACAAGCCGATTGGCGTGCGCCTGCCTGACCAAGTGACTTTGGAAGTGCGCGAGACCGAGCCGGTGGTCAAGGGTCAGACGGCGGCTTCCTCCAACAAACCGGCCATGCTTGAAAATGATGTGCGCATTATGGTGCCGCCCTTTATCGAGGCGGGCGACCGGATTGTCGTCAATACAGAAGAGCTGATTTATCTGAAACGGGCCGACTGAGTATGACGCAATCGGCCATTATCAATGTCATGCGCGCCGCCGTGGAAAAGGCGGGGCGCGCGCTGCGCCGCGATTTTGGCGAAATTGAGCATTTGCAAGTCTCCAAAAAAGGCCAAGGCGATTTTGTAACCAATGCCGATTTACGCGCTGAAAAAATCCTGTTTGAGGAATTATCGACAGCCCGCCCCGGCTATGGCTTCTTGCTTGAAGAAAAAGGCATAGTCGAAGGAACCGACAAAACCCATCGCTGGATTATCGACCCGTTGGATGGCACGACCAATTTCATGCATGGCATCCCGCATTTTGCGATTTCCGTCGCCCTTGAGCGCGACGGCACGCTGGTGGCCGGCATTGTCTATAATCCGGTGACGGATGAACTGTTTTATGCCGAGCGCGGCCAAGGCGCATTTGGGCCTACCGGTCGCTTGCGCGTGGCTGCCCGCAGCAAGCTGGCCGATGCTGTTCTGGCGTGCGGCGCACCGCATGGCGAGCGCGCCGGACGGCCTGAATTTATCAATGAAGTTGAGACATTATTGCCAAGCATTGCCGGGCTGCGCCGGTTTGGCGCGGCATCTTTGGATTTGGCCTATGTTGCGTCCGGACGCGTTGACGGATTTTGGGAGCGCGGGCTGAATGCTTGGGATATGGCCGCCGGTATTGTGCTGGTGCGCGAGGCTGGCGGGCTGGTCTCGGATGAAAAAAACCGCAATAAATCTCTGGAAACCGGAACGATTGTGGCAGGCAATGAAGCAATACACGCCGCTCTGCTGACGCATTTGCCCTGATATTGGCGCTTTATTCCGCCGCCTGTTGCCCGAATTGCAATTCCGCCAGTCTTGCATAAACGCCGCCTTGCGCCAAAAGGCTGTCATGCGTGCCTTGGGCGATAACGCGCCCCTCATCCATCACCACAATCCGGTCAGCCTTCAAAATAGTGGCCAGCCTGTGTGCAATCACCAGCGTTGTGCGCCCTGCCATTAAATGCCCCAAAGCGCGCTGCACCAGCGTTTCGCTTTCGGCATCCAGCGCGCTTGTTGCCTCATCCAGCAATAATATGGGCGCATCGCGCAAAAGCGCCCGCGCAATCGCAAGGCGTTGCCTTTGACCGCCCGACAATGTGACACCGCGCTCGCCCAATTGCGTGTCATAGCCCTGCGGCAGACGCGACAAAAACCCATCAGCCTGCGCTGCCTCAGCGGCGGCCACGACATCTTCATCGCTGGCATCGGGACAGCCAAAACGGATATTGTCGCGCGCCGTTTTGGCAAAAATCGTCGTTTCTTGCGGCACCAGTGACAGGACGCTGCGGAGATTTTGCGGTGTCAGCGCGCGAATATCGATATTGTCAATCATCACAGCGCCTTGTTGCGGGTCATAAAAGCGCGACAAAAGCTGAAACACAGTGCTTTTTCCCGCACCTGACGCGCCAACCAGCGCGACAGTCTCACCGGGTTCAACCGTCAGGGAAAAATCGCTCAGCGCCGATATTTGCGGCCGCGTGGGATATTGGAATGTCACCTTGTCGAAAATAATCTGCCCGGTCACCGGCTCAGGCAAGGGCTTCGGGTTTTCAGGTGCTTTGATTTGCGGCTCAACTTCCAATATCTCAACCAGCCGCTCGGTTGCCCCGGCTGCCAATTGCACCTCGCCCCAAACTTCCGACAACGCCCCTATCGATGTGGCGCACAGCACCGCATAAAGAATGAACTGGCTGAGCAGGCCGCCGCTCATTTCACCGGCCAGCACATTTTGTGCGCCGACCCATAAAATGCCAACCACACCGCCAAATACCAGAACAATGGCAATCGCCGTCATGGCGGCACGCGCCAGCACCCGCAATTGCGCTGTTTGAAAACTGCTTTCCACCGCAGTGCCGAAAACCCGCCTGTCTTCGGCTTCATGGGTGAAAGCCTGCACAATCTGCATGGCGGAAATAGTCTCGCCGGCATGGGCGCTGGTATCGGCAATGCGGTCTTGGCTGGCACGCGCCAGACGGCGCACCAATCGGCCAACCACAATCATCGGCACAATCACCGCCGGCAAGGTTAAGGCTGCCAGACCGCTTAAGGACGGGCTGGTATAGACCAACATAATGGCCGAGCCGATAAACATAAAGACATTGCGCAGCGCAATCGAGGCTGAGGAGCCGACAACGGTTTTTATCAGCACCGTATCGGCGGTCAGGCGCGATAAAACCTCGCCTGTGCGGGTGACTTCAAAAAAAGCCGGACTTTGCAGGGTGATGTGGTCATAAACCGCCCGCCGCAAATCCGCCGTCACCCGTTCGCCAATCCAAGACACGAAATAAAACCGCGTCGCACTGGCCAGACCCAGCATAATGGCGACAACCAGCATGGCCAGAAAATAGCGGTCTATGGAGGCCGTATCAGCACCGGAAAACCCGTTATCAATCATAAAACGCACAGCGACCGGCATGGCCAATGTGGCCAAAGTTGCCATAACAAGCGCAATAAACGCCGCCAAAAGCATGAGCGGATAGCGCAGAATAAAAGGCAGCAAGGCGCGCAAAGGCCGCAAATTACGCGCCCGCGGGCGACGTTTGGCCTCTTCTTCCATTTGGCTGACCGTTTCGGCGGCGTTTTCTCTCGACAATTTGCTCCCCTATGGCGCAATGAGTGACTGATAAGCTTTCACCTGATATAGGTCTTGCATGGCTTTCGCATAATGGCTATACAGGCGCTCGAAAGTTTTGCAAAGAGGAATGAGCCAATGAAAAAGGACATTCATCCGGATTATCACATGATTACGGTGGCCATGACCGATGGCACCTCCTATCAGACGCGCTCAACCTATGGGGAAGAAGGCGCGACGCTGACTTTGGACATTGACCCGACAACCCATCCTGCGTGGACAAAAGGCCAGCAGACATTGGTTGACCGCGGTGGCCGCGTCAGCCGCTTCAACAAGAAATTTGACGGCTTTATCGGCTGATCGTTTTTCTTTCAGCTTTTGAACCGATTTCAGCTCTTGAAAAAGGCTTCGGCATCGCTGCGGGAGCCTTTTTTGCTTTCCAGCATGGCCGCACTGCGCGCGATTTCAGCTTCCAGCGCCCTCATCCGTTGGGCCAGCTCCTCTTGGCTCATCAGGCTTAAATCTTCCGCCAGCAAATTTGCCAGAACGCTGCCCTGCCGTATTTCCGTTTCCTCTTCCATCGCCGCACCCGCCTTTATATACTCATCGCTCTGATTGGCCGAAAATCCTAACGCAAAGGCTCAAAAATGCCAAACCATCCCGAAACCATGCGCGCCATCGCCATTGGCACCGATAAATCGCCGCAAAGCCTGCATATTGAAACCCGTCCCGTGCCGGAAATTGGCGATAATGAGGTTTTGGTGCGCATCGGCGCGGCCGGGGTCAATCGCGGCGATTGTGTGCAGCGTATTGGGCTATATCCGCCGCCGCCGGGCGCGTCTGACATTATGGGGCTGGAATTTGCCGGTGAAATTGTCGCCTGCGGCGCGCAAGTGACCGCTTGGCAACCCGGTGCGCGCGTGGCGGCGCTTGTGGCCGGTGGTGGCTATAGCGACTATGCCAGCGTCCACCAAGACCATATTCTGCCTGTGCCGGAGACGATGAGCGATATTGAGGCCGCCGCCCTGCCAGAGACAATTTTCACTGTCTGGGCCAATATATTTGAGCTTGGCAGGCTGCAAGCCGGTGATATTTTGTTGATTCATGGCGGCTCCAGCGGCATTGGCACCACCGCCATTCAAATGGCCAAAATGGCCGGGGCAAAAGTCATGGTAACGGCGGGGTCAGATGAAAAATGCGCCGCCTGCACTGCATTGGGCGCTGATTTGGCGGTGAATTACCGGCAGGGTGATTTTGTGGCCGCATGCGCTGAGTTTTCCGAAGGGCATGGCGCTGATGTCATTCTCGACATGGTTGGCGGCGATTATCTTGACCGCAATATAAAAGCAGCCGCCAGAGGCGGGCGCATTGTCAATATCGCCTATTTGCAAGGCAGCCAAGCCAGTGCCGATTTTCTGCCGGTTATGTTGAAAAACCTGACCCTGACCGGCTCAACCTTGCGGGCGCGGCCATTGGAAGAAAAAACCCGCCTCACCCGCCTGGTCGCGGCGCAAATCTGGCCGCATATTGGCGACAAGATAAAGCCGGTTGTTTATCGCAGTTTTCCGCTGGAACAGGCCGGGGCCGCACATGAATTAATGGAGTCCAGCCAACATATCGGCAAAATTATTCTTGATTGCCGCTGACCCGCCGCAAACAAAAATCTTGGCCTGCATCCGATACTCGTCTATATAAAGGCCATCCCTGATATGTATATCACTTGATAGCTGACTTGGATTGGCTATTACCCAGGCGCGTAAGCGCCAAAAGGAGATTGCGATGACTGCCCCGCTTATGCCCAAAGCGACCGCCGTTTGGCTGGTTGACAATACCGCCCTGACATTTGACCAAATTGCCTTATTTTGCGGCCTGCACCCGCTTGAAGTGAAGGGCATTGCCAATGGCGATGTGGCGCAGGGCATTAAGGGCATGGATCCGATAAATAATGGCCAAATCACCCGCGCCGAGCTGGAGCGTTGTCAAAATGACCCGACCGCGCAATTGCAATTGGCCGAGCGCAAGGTTGATATTCCCGAAGCCAAACCGCAAAAAGGCGCGCGCTATACGCCTTTGTCAAAGCGGCAGGAACGCCCCGATGCGATTGCTTGGCTGGTGCGCAATCATCCGGAACTCAATGATGCCGAAATCGGTCGGCTGGTCGGCACAACCAAACCGACCATTCAGAGCATACGCGACCGGTCGCATTGGAATATGAGCAATATCACGCCGGTTGACCCGGTCACGTTGGGCCTGTGCAAGCAGATGGAACTTGACGAATATGTTGAAAAAGCGGCGCGGCGCGAGGAAAGGCGGCGCAAAAAAGCCGGTCTTGACAGCGCGCCCGCCGGTGAGATGCTGAAACCGGCAAGCGAAACAACGGCTATTGAGCCGGCCATTGAACCGGCGAGTGACCCAATACCGGCTTTTGAGGAAAGCGTTTCCCCGACCGCCGATGCGTTGCAACCGGCTGATGCTGTTTTTGGCGCAAGCACGGTTGAGCCGACAGACACGGCAGAGGAAGAGTTACGCCCAGAGGATGTTTTCAAATCCTGACGACGCCGTCCGGTTAATCAACTCAAGTCAATCAACTCAGGTCAATCAACTCAAGCCAATCAGCCCCGATTAATTAACCAGCGCCAAGGGCGCTTAACGCCTCTATCTGCTCTTTAATCGCCAGTTTTTTGCGTTTAAGCGTCCATATATCGAGTGTGTCACTGGACGCGTGGGATTGAACATTTTCAATCTCCGCTTCAAGACGCTCATGCTGGCGTCTCAAACTTTCAAGCCGGGCATCATTCGTCATGCTATTTCTCCCTTATTCACTTCTTTTTGCTCTTAAACTATTCCCGATAAAGGCCGACTTGTCCAGCACTTCCATTTCCGGCTTGGCAGTCATTATTGGATGGCCCTTACCAACTCATTATTTCAAACAATCCCTTCCCGAAACTGCTTGAAATACTAATATATTTAGGCTTAACTCCGCGCTTTCCAAATTTCGCTTGTGTATAAGCGGGAAAAGAGGACAAAAATGAGTGAACAGGCTCTTATCGGTATTATTATGGGGAGCCAGTCCGACTGGGAGACCATGAAGCAAGCTGCTGAAATACTTGATGATTTACAGATTCCGCATGAATGTCGCATTGTCTCCGCCCATCGCACACCCGACCGCATGGCCGAATATGCACAAACCGCCCGCGCCAGAGGGCTGAAAGTGATAATCGCCGGTGCTGGCGGGGCGGCGCATCTGCCCGGCATGACGGCGGCACACACTTCCCTGCCGGTTCTCGGCGTTCCGGTTCAATCAAAAGCCCTGTCGGGGCAGGATTCCTTATTGTCAATTGTGCAAATGCCGGCAGGTATTCCGGTTGGCACATTGGCGATTGGCGCACCGGGCGCCAAAAATGCCGCCTTGCTGGCTGCCGCCATTCTGGCCACAAATGATGCGGCGCTGGCCGACCGGCTTGACGCTTGGCGCGCCCAACAGACAGCTTCAGTAGAGGAAACCCCGCGTGACATCTGACGCCAGCCCGTCATCTGACAAAGCCGTCATTTTACCGCCCGGCAGCGTGATTGGTATTGTCGGCGGTGGCCAATTGGGACGGATGCTGGCACTGGCGGCGGCCAATCTGGGCTTGAAAAGCCATATTTTCACCCCCGAACATGATGCACCGGCCTTGCAAGTCTGCGATGCGCAAACGATTGGCGATTATGAAGACCGCGAAAAACTGGCCGCTTTTGCCGACAGCGTAGATATTGTTACTTATGAATTTGAAAATATACCGGCCGACAGCGTAACCTTGCTGGCCGGTGCAAAACCGGTCGCACCCCCGCCCGCCGCTTTGGCCGTATCGCAAGACAGATTGGACGAAAAACGCTTTCTTGACGGGTTAGGTTGTGCCGTCGCCCCGTTTCACGCGATTGACAATCTGGCTGATTTACGCGCCGCCAGCGCCCATCAAAACGGGCATGGCGTGTTGAAAACCCGCCGTTTCGGTTATGACGGCAAAGGCCAATGGCGCGTTACGCCGGAAACGGAACTGGAAACGATTTTCGCCGCGCTTGCAGGCCGACCGGCTATTCTGGAAGGGCTTATCGCCTTTGAGCGCGAAGTCTCGGTGATTATCGCGCGGGCGGCGAATGGCGCGCAGGCAATATATGAACCGATTGAAAACAGCCATGAAAACCATATTTTGCGTCACTCCACCATTCCGGCCAATCTGACGCAAGACCATGGCGCGCAAGCCGCCGACATGGCTGCCAAAATCGTTGATGCGCTGGATTATGTCGGGGTTTTGGCGATTGAGTTTTTCGTCACGGATAGCGGCATGATGGTCAATGAAATCGCCCCGCGCGTGCATAATTCCGGCCATTTGACGGCGGATGCGTGTTTTTGCGGGCAATTTGAACAACATATTCGCGCCATTGCCGGTTGGCCCTTGGGCAATCCGACGGCGCACAGCCATGCGGTGATGACCAATTTACTGGGCGATGAAGTCGCCAATTGGGCTGATTTGGCGCGCCAAGCCAATAGCAAACTCCATCTTTACGGTAAGCAAGACGCCAAGCCGGGCCGCAAAATGGGTCATGTAACGCATCTGACCGCGAAAAACGCTGTTTAATTGCCTTCCGCTTGGCTGTTTTCAGGGCGCATAGCCGCGCTGGCCTTTTCTGCGGCCTTTTCTGCCGTTTTGCGCCAGCCAGATAGGCCGGATAGCCCAGACAGGCCAGTATCGGCACAATCGCGGATTTTGGCCTTGGCTTTTTCAAATTGCATCACATTGTCAATGCGCCGGTCGAGAAATGCCCGTGTCAGAGCCAAATCATCGCTGTCATCGCCAAACCAAGTCAGTCGCGTTGTGGTCAGCACACCGCTGAGAATCAGCCGTTTGGAGTAATAATTATAATCGGTCGCCTTATCACCGGCCCAGCGCCAGATAAGATGGCTTGTGTGAAACAATAATTTCCCGCCCAGCGCCCCGCGCCCCGGCACGGCCAAATAACCGGCGGCCCGTCGCGCCGCCTCCTTATGCGCCCTATCGGCCTCAATCCGCGCCATAACGGCATGGCGAATCCGGTCGCGTATTTTCATCTCATCGGGCGCAGGCAAAGCGGCCAACATGGCACTGTCACCCTGCTCAGAAAAAGCAGCCACCAAATCACGCACCCCTTTGGGAAAAGCCAGCGTCGCCATAGTCGACTCAATCGCCGCTTCATCTATTGCACGGGCCAGCACATCATCCGACCAGCCGTCAAATGCCACATGCGGCAAGGCAGCCGCCAGAACAGCTTGGCGCGTTTCACCATAAGGGTTTTCGGTATCCATAAGCGCAATATGGCAGGGAAAAGCTCAATTGCAAAGGGCCAGCTTGCCGCATCACCCGCCTTTGCCCGGGCAGAAAGCATATAACAAGACCTAACTCGGCCCAACAGGCCTTTGACAAGTGCGGCGGGGTTTGCTATCACCCTGCCAGCAGCGGGCTTTGCCCGCCTTTTGATTTTGAAAGGATGATGAAACGTGCAAGTTTCTGTTCGAGACAATAATGTTGACCAAGCCTATAAGGTTTTGAAGAAAAAGCTTCAGCGCGAAGGTGTTTTTCGTGAGATGAAGCTGCGCAATCATTACGAAAAGCCGTCTGAAAAGCGCGCCCGCGAAAAAGCGGAATCAGTGCGCCGTGTGCGCAAGCTGGCCCGCAAGGCAGCCCAGCGCGAAGGGCTGGTTATCGGCAAGCGCAAATACTAAAACGCATTTTGGCGCCATTTTCTTGCGCCAATCTTTATGCGTGCATGTAAAAAGCGCTCCCCGCAGGGAGCGCTTTTCGTTTGGGTGATACGCCCGGACGGCAAAGCCCCGGATTCACCCATGACACTTTTTGCAGCGCTATAGCGCCTTTACAATATTCTCGACCATTTTCTTGGCATCAGAGAACAGCATCATTGTATTGTCGCGGAAAAACAATTCATTTTCAACACCGGCATAGCCAGAGCCCATGCCGCGCTTGATGAATAAAACAGTCGCGGCGCGGTCAACATCCAAGATTGGCATGCCGTAAATCGGACTGGCCGGGTCGGTTTTTGCCGACGGATTGGTCACATCATTAGCGCCAATCACAAAAGCGACATCGGCTTGGGGAAATTCGGAATTTATGTCTTCCAGCTCAAAAACTTCATCATAAGGCACATTGGCCTCGGCCAGCAGCACATTCATGTGACCCGGCATCCGCCCGGCAACCGGGTGAATGGCATAGGTGACTTTGACGCCTTCCTTTTTCAGCTCATCCGCCATTTCGCGCAAAGCATGTTGGGCTTGCGCCACCGCCATGCCATAGCCCGGCACGATAATCACCGAGGAGGCATTTTTCATAATAAAGGCGGCGTCATCGGCACTGCCCTGCTTGACCGGGCGTTGCTCAATTTGTCCGGCACCGGCAGCCGCGCCATCATCGCTGCCAAAGCCGCCAAGAATAACCGAGATGAACGACCGGTTCATGCCCTTGCACATAATGTAAGACAGAATCGCACCGGATGAGCCGACCAGCGAACCGGTAATGATAAGCGCCATATTGCCAAGCGTGAAGCCGATACCGGCCGCCGCCCAACCCGAATAGGAATTGAGCATGGACACCACAACCGGCATATCTGCCCCGCCAATCGGGATGATAATCAAAAAGCCGATAACAAAAGACAAAACCGTGATGAACAAGAAAACTTCCATCAACTGATTTGCCGGATCCAGGCACAAATAAACAATCCCGCCTACAATGCTCAAAGCCATAATCAGATTAATGACATGGCGCTGCGGCAACAAAATCGGCGCGCCTGACATTGTGCCTTGCAATTTGGCAAAAGCGATAATTGAGCCGGAAAAGGTAATCGCGCCAATTGCCGCGCCAAGTGACATTTCAACCAGGCTGGCCGTTTTGATAACCCCATCGGCCAAAATGCCAAAACCCTGTGGCGATAAAAATGCCGCCCAAGCAACCAATACGGCTGCCAGACCGACCAGCGAGTGAAACGCGGCGACAAGCTGCGGCATGGCTGTCATGGCGATATTGCGGGCAATCAACGCCCCGATAACCCCGCCAATCGCCACACCCGACACAATAATGCCATAGGACTCAAAAGATTTTTCATCAATCAGGAACAGCGTTGTGACAACCGCCACGGCCATGCCTATCATGCCGAAATAATTACCCTGACGCGAGGTTTCCGGCGAGCTCAGCCCGCGCAAGGCGAGGATAAAAAAGACACCCGAAACCAGATAAAGAAGGGAGGAAAGATTTTCACTCATAATGGTCTCACTTGTCCTTTTTACGATACATGGCAAGCATGCGCTGGGTCACCAGAAAGCCGCCAAATATATTGACCGATGCCAAAATAATCGCCCCAAATCCGAGCCAGCGCGGCAAAGCACCATATTCGCTGACCGCCGCCGTCTCCACGCCGACCGCGATGAGCGCGCCGACAATAATCACTGAGGAAATCGCATTGGTGACCGACATAAGCGGTGTGTGCAAAGCCGGTGTCACCGACCAAACCACATAATAACCGACAAAAACGGCCATTACGAAAATGCTGATAAGATAAACGATTGCGTCAACGCCCATTATGCCGCTCCTGTCTTGCGTGTCGATTTCCGGGTTGCTGTTTTGGCTTTAGCGGGAGCCTTAGCTTTAGCGGGAGCCTTAGCTTTAGCGGGGGCTTTAGCGGGAGCCTTAGTTTTAGCCGGGGCTTTAGCGGGGGCCTTTGCTTTGGCCGGTGCTTTCGCTTTAGCGGGGGCCTTGGCTTTAGCCGGGGCTTTAGCCGGGGCTTTAGCGGGCGCCTTTGCTTTAGCCGGTGCTTTCGCTTTAGCGGGGGCCTTGGCTTTAGCGGGGGCCTTTGCTTTAGCCGGTGCTTTAGCGGGCGCCTTGGCTTTAGCCGGAGCCTTTGCTTTGGCTGGGGCTTTGGCTTTGGCGGGGGCTTTCGCCGGTTTGCGCGCGGCAGCACCCAAATCCTTGGTCGCCTTGGCAGTTTCCACAAAGCCCTCATGGACGACATCACCGTCGCGGGTCAAGGCAATGCCGGCGATGATTTCATCTTCCCAATCCAGCTTTAACTGCTTGGTATCCTTATCATAAAACGCATCAATGAAATTATACAGATTGCGTGCGTATAACTCGCTGGCATTTCCCGAAAGCCGCCCCGGCACATTTTTATGCGCCACCAGCTTAACGCCCTTATGGTCAGTAACTTTGCCAGCCACTGATAATTTACAATTACCGCCCTGTTCGACCGCCAAATCAACCAGCACAGAGCCCGGTTTCATCGATTCGACCATGGCTTTTGTGACCAATTCCGGTGCCGGGCGCCCGGGTATCAGGGCGGTGCAAATAACAATATCCTGCTTGGCAATATGTTCGGCAACCAGCTTGGCTTGTCGCTTCTGGTAATCGGCGCTCATTTCCTTGGCATAACCGCCCTCGGTCTCGCCGCCTTCGGCATCGTCATCTTCCACCATAACAAAAGAGCCGCCAAGACTTTGCACCTGTTCGGCAGCAGCCCGGCGCACATCGGTGGCGCTGACAATCGCGCCCAGCCTTTTGGCCGTCGCAATGGCCTGCAATCCGGCCACGCCAGCGCCCATAACAAACACGCGCGCGGCAGGCACAGTGCCGGCCGCCGTCATCATCATTGGCAAAGCGCGGCCATATTCGGCTGTGGCATCCAAAACCGCTTTATAACCGGCCAAATTGGATTGCGATGACAAAATATCCATGGATTGCGCCCGGGTGATACGCGGCATGAGTTCCATAGCCAAAGCGACAATGCCCTGCGCGGCATAATTTTTCAGCCCGGCTTTATCCTGATGCGGGTTCAAAGCCGCCAAAAGCACCGCATCTTTCTTCATATCTTTGATGCGCGAGGCCGCCGGCGCACGCACGCCGGTAACAATATCGGCTTTTTTCAACGCCGCTGCGACCGCCTTGGTGACGCTGGCACCGGCTTCCTTATAAGCCGCATCGGCAAAACCGGCTTTTGCTCCGGCATCCGCCTCCACAGTCACACCAATACCGAGTGCTGCTAATTTCTTCACGGTTTCCGGCGAGGCCGATACCCGCGTTTCGGCTGCTTCTTCTTTCAATACCAAAAGATTGATGGCCATTAGATTCTCCTACACCACAAATGGCATATTAACGCCGGTCGTGTCTCGGTCAGCACGACCGCAAACTCAAAACAGGAAAGCGGCCCTATTCGCGTCAATTATAAACAAATACCAGCAAAAACAATAAGATTGCAGTCAACGCCACAATTGTATGTTTTGTATAGGCAAGAAAAGCATCATAGGTCTGCTCATGCTCAGAGCGATCCATCTCTTCTCCCCAATCCTGATTTTCCGTCTTGTCAGACATGCTTGTCTCCCGCACTGTTATGGGCCGGACTATATCAGAAGCACCTGACCAAGCAAGTCTCTTTGACCGCAAAGTTTTGACCGCAAAGTTTTGACCCTAAAGCGTCTTAGCTGCGAGCGGGCCTGTCGGCAGGTCTGTATGCGAACCGAAATATGTGACCGCGCCAATCGCCGGATCGGCCAGCGCCTGCTCAATCATTGCCGCGACATGAGCGGCCCAAAAGCCCTGCCCATCCGCCGTGTCAATTTCATCCTGCCGCAATTCGACCAGCCCATGCGCCAGACCATTTTGCGTGCCGTGCCGGTAAAGCGTGTCATTTTTCAACCGCCCGCTATAGGGTTCATTATCGCCCAAGGCCAATTCCGGCAATTGGCCCATATAGCTGCGCATATGTGCGGCAAAGCGGTCATCTTTGTCCCACAAAACAGCAATCGGCCAAGGGCGCGCCTGACCGCGCCAAATCGGCGTGAAACTGTGAATTGAAACAATAAGCGGAGCAATATCGGCTTGTTGCGCCCGCGCCAGCGCCGCGCTGATGGCGTTATGATAAGGCAGATAAAATTTGTCAATGCGCCTTTGCCATTCATCATAATCGTTAAAGCGGTCAATATGCTGATTGGCCGGAATAAGCGCACCATCGGATAATTTCATCACCAATGTCGGGTCATCCAGCCCGCGATTCGGGTCAATCAGCAGGCGGGAAAATTGCGCCGAAACAAGCGGCACATAGAGCTTTTGCGCGACCAAACGGGCGACCGCCAGCGCGCCAATATCATAGGCAATATGGCGTTGTAACTGAGCCGGCGGCAGCCCCAAATTATCATAAGCGGCAGGCAGCGCATTGCTGGCATGGTCGCAAATCAGCAAAACACGCGCATCGCCATCCGCATTTTCGACCTGAAACGCCGCACCAAACGGGTTTTCATCGCCACTCATGAGGCAGGTTTTTCTGCAATATCAATATCTGTGCGACCGGCGCGCACACGCCCGGTGCGCGCCAGACCGGTCACCGCCTCAGCAATAATCGCCGTTTGTGTGTGATGCAGCATATGGCCGACGCCGCGCAGATAAATCAGCGCGCTTTGCGGCAAAGACTCATGCAGCCTGACAGAATTGCGCTTGGCATTGACAGTCTGGTCACGATTGCCCGTTACCAACAGCAAAGGCGCGGTAATGCGCGCATAATCATGCTGCATTTTGGCCAAATCCTGCGATAATTGCAGGGAATAAACCGCATTTGCGATAAATGGTTTGGGCTGCAAAATGGCGGCCAGCCCGGATTTTTCTTTATAATCAGGGCGCACTTTCTCCGGGAAAAAATTACCCGCCACACCGGCATCAAGCTGGCCGAGGCCGTATTTCGTCAACACCAAATGCGTGAAAAGCGGGCCGATAACAGGCTTGGTAACAAGCCGGTTATACCAACTGCCCGGCCCCGCCCATGGATAAAAGGGCGCGCCCAGCATCACCGCACCGGTCATGTCATCGGCGAAAAGCCGCGCATAGGCAATCGCAACCGCCCCGCCCCAGCTATGGCCGATTATCACCGGTTTTTGAAGGCCCAGTTTCTGCACGGCTTCATGCACGGCGCGCGCCTGCGCTTCGGGCGCGGCCATTTGCCGGTCAGATACCAGATTGACGCTGCGCCCAATGCCGGGCCTGTCAAAAGAATAGACATCGCTTTCATGCGACAAGGCATCGCCCAGCGCCAGCATCATGTCATGCGCCGAGCCGCTTGAGCCATGCAGCAAAACAATTGGCGGCGGGCCCGCTTGCGGTTGCGCTGAAGGTTTCTTCACAATATGCAGCCGTGCTGTCTCAGTATCGACAAATATCCCGGCAGGCGGCAATCCGGCACGAATGGCCATGCGCAAACGCGCATCATGCAGCCATGCCAAAAGCAGCAGGGCCGCAAATAAAATGGCAGATATCAGCCAGATATGGGACATTGTGGGCGAAAATGTTGCGACAGGCGCAACCAAACCGGACAGGCGCGAAGAGGCGGCCTAGCCCTGACGTGCCTTGAAACGCTTGTTGACTTTATTAATGACAAACAAACGACCCCGACGACGCACCAGCTGGTTTTTCTGATGGCGACCACGCAGCGATTTGAGCGAATTACGGACTTTCATCCCCGGCTCCATACGGCCCTTTCGGGCTACAATCAAAACGCCATAATGCCAGTCTGAGACCCGACACCAAGGCAGGAAAGTCGGGAAACTACTTGACGCAGGCGGGCCTGTCAATAGCCAGTTGGGACTTGGCAAAAGCCGCAAAATATGGTGTCTTCCGGCGGTTCCGAGGCCGGTTCCATTGGCGGCGGCCCGCGCGCTTTTCCGAAGAAGCCAATTCCAGAGAGTATGCCATGAAAACGAATAATGCCAATCAGCAGAGTTTGATTCCCGAAAATGAATTGGTGGACTTCCAGCCGGACTGGTTTCAAAAAGCCATTGGCGAAGCGCCCGAAGACGTTTATCTGCCGTTTCAAGACAGCCGCCTGCATTATCGACGCTGGGCCGGGCCGTCACAAGAGGCGCCGATTATCGCCCTATTGCATGGTGATGGCGCCCATGCGCGTTGGTTTGATTTCATCGCCCCGCTTTTGACCAAGGATTATCAAGTCATTTCCATGGATTTGCCCGGCATGGGCGATGCTGGCTGGTTCGCTGCCTATTCGCGCGACATGATGGCCGAAGCAATTGTCACCATGACCGACCATGCCCATGCGCGCACACCGCAAGCCGCCAAACCATTCCTGATAGCCCATAGTTTTGGCGGGCTTATCGGCCTGACAGCGGCGCATCAATATCCGGCCAGCCTGTCGGCGCTGATGATATGCGATTATCACATCCGCCCCGACCACGCCCATGAAGAATGGTATGCTGACCGTCTCGAAGCCAAGCCAACACGGGTTTACCCCAGCCGCCAAGCCGCCGAGGGGCGTTTTCGACTGGCACCGGAACAGCCTTGCGAAAACCAGTTTATCCTTGATTATATCGCCGAACATTCTGTGCGCGAGATTGTCAAAGGGGCCAATCCCGGGCGCGGCTCCTCCGATGAAGCAGGCTGGACATGGAAATTTGACCCGTCAATTTATGTCGGCTTTGTGATTGGGCGCGACATCAATGCCATGTATGAAAATATCAAGATTCCCATGGCCGCCATGTTTGGGGGCATGAGCCATGATTTCGAGAAATTGACGCGCCGCGAGATGATTGCCCATATGCGCGCATTGCGCCCCGATGTTCCCTATTATGACATTCCCGGCGCGCGCCACCATATTATGCTCGACAGGCCGCATGCTTTTGCGGCATCTGTTATCACCCAAATGGATGTTTGGCGCGCCCAGCAAGCAAAGCGCAAAACCGCCTAATGCCGCGCCGGCGTGCTGAGCGTTTCTTCCTCAATTTCTTCAACATCCAATGGCTCTTCAAGCGCATCCAGCGCCGGTGAGCGCGTCAAAAACAGCATCATGCCCGACAGCACCAAAGCAATCCAGAACGGGCCGGTCGGCAAGACCAGATAAAGCGGCATGGCAATAATTGGCACAAAAATAATGCCGACCGCCGCTGTTGAACTGTTGAGACCGGCCACCGCCCCCTGCTCTTCAGGCGTGACCGCCAGCGATCCGCCAGCCGCCACAGCAGGGCGCATCAGCCCCATGCCGAAACCTTTCAACGTCAGCGCAAACACAAACAACCCGCTGCTCATTGGCAGAAGCAGCAATGCGATGCCCAGCATGGTGACGACAATACCCATGGTCAAAAGCCCGCGCACCGACATGCTGGTGCGCGGAATCACAACAAGCTGGGCGAATAAAGTCGCCATTGCCATGCTCATCATGCCAACGCCGACAATTTGTGCGGTTTCCTCGCCATTCAGATTGAGCGTGTCCATGACAAAAAACGCCGCCACCTGCATCACCGCCGCCTGAATCATTGAAACGGCCACCCCCATAAACAAAAACGGGCGAATGCGGCTGTCTGATATTTTCAATTTGGCCGCTTGTTGCTCAATGCTCGAAGGCGGACGCCGCTCCGGCAGAAACAAAAAAATTGCCAATGACCCGGCCAAAGCCAGCAAAGACAGGGCAAAAAACGGGGCCAGCAAATGAAAAGCCGCCAAAGCCGCGGCAAAGCCCGGCCCCATAATTGTGCCCATGCCAAAGGCGGCACCGATAGCAGCAACACCTGATGTGCGCTCGGCCCGTGTGGTTCGGTCAGCAATATAGGCTTGCGCGGCAGTCGGTGTGCCGGAGCCAAAAAAGCCGAATATGGCGCGTACCAGCACCATCAAAATATACAGCGTCATCAGGGGCAAAACCGCCTGCTGACCCAGTGCCAGCAAAATGCCGAAGCCGCCGGTCGATATGCCAAATCCGGTCAGGCCGAGCAATATGACCGGCTTACGCCCCCAAATATCGCTGCGCCGTCCCCAAAACGGGCTCATAATCACCCATAACACAGCCGACAGGGTAAAAATCGCGCTGACCTGAATTTCCGTCATGCCCAAATCACGGGCCACAGGCGGCAAAATGGCAAAAAACAGCGATTGCCCCATGCCGAGCGATAGCAGGCAAATAAACAGCAATGTCATGCCGCGCGTGCGTTCCTGCACACTTGTTGTTGATTGGTCTGTTTGGTTCATGCTGGCCTCATGGCCATGATATGCCAGAAACCTGTCCAATGGGGCAACTTCTTTCGCCCGCAAATGCTCACAACCAGACTTGTTTTCGGCGTCCGGTTAAAACCAGACTTTACCATTGCGCGCACGCGCCAAATCAGCCTCGGCCATAATCTCAACCAATTGCTGAAAATCGGTGCGCGGTGTCCAGCCCAAAAGCTGTCGGGCTTTGTCGGCATTGCCGAGCAGCGTATCGGGTTCGGAAGGACGGAAAAAAGCCGCGTCAACACCGACCAATTGGCGACCGGTTTTGCGGTCAAAGCCTTTGCTTGCAATGCCTTGGCCTTCCCAAACCATGTCAAAACCCATCACGGCGGCCGCCGCATCAACAAATTCGCGCACGCTGTGAATCTCACCGCTGGCAATCACAAAATCATCGGCCTTGTCGTGCTGCAACATTCGCCACATCGCCTCAACATAATCGGCCGCATAACCCCAATCACGGGCATTGTCGAGATTGCCCAGCGACAGGATTTGCTGGCTTCCACACGCCATTTGCGCCAGCGAAGCGGTGATTTTGCGGGTCACGAAATCCATGCCGCGCATTGGGCTTTCATGATTGAACAAAATCCCGCTGGACACATTCAGCCGATAGGCTTCGCGGTAATTTTTAACACTCCAATAAGCCATCAGCTTGGCAACACCATAGGGTGAACGCGGGCGGCAAATACTGGTTTCATCAAGCTTTTGACCGGCCGCACCGCGCCCGAAAATCTCGCTGCTGGAGGCATAAAACAGCCGCGTCTCCGGCGCGGTCAGCTTTATCGCTTCAAGCAGGCGCAATATGCCCAGCGTCGTTGTTTCGGCTGTGTAAATGGGCTGCTGGAAACTGGCCGGCACCGAACTTTGCCCGCCCAAATGATAAATCTCATCCGGCGCGATGTCGTCTATCAACCGAATAATGCCGGTCAAATCCTGAATATCCAGCATCCGCAAATCAATCGATGCGGAAATCCCCAATTCGGCAAGGCGTGGCAGATTGAGCGTCGAGGCACGCCGCGCCGCGCCGACCACATGATAATTTTTTTGCAACAGAAATTGCGCCAAATATGCGCCATCCTGACCGGTAATGCCGGTTATCAGCGCTGTCTTTTGTTTGGCCATGCTTCCCTCGACATATAAATGGCGATAAGGCGTTGTAACGGCAATATAATCCGGCGACAAACATAATGTGTTTTCATTGTCTGGTCTTGCAAGGCAAATAAGGCTAAAACACGCTCGAAAGTTGTATTATTGGCAAGGATGAAGCCTTTCGGGTGAGTTATGAGCGAGACTGTTACAATTGATTGCACATTGCGCGATGGCGGCTATTACAATAAGTGGGATTTCCCGCTTGATGTGGTGCAGGATTATCTTGACGCTATGGGCGCGGCGCAAATCGACTATGTTGAAATTGGCTTTCGCGCCTTGCAGCAAAAGCAGTTTTTCGGCGCCCATGCTTTCACCACGGAAAGCTATCTGAAGCAATTCCGCGTGCCGGAGGCGGTCAAATTGGGCGTCATGCTGAATGCTTCCGATATTTTGCGCCATGAAAACGGCGCCCGCGCCGCGATTGAAGAGCTGTTCTGCCCGGCCGATGAGAGTGCCATTGTGCTTGTCCGCATTGCCTGTCATTTCCACGAATATAACGACATTCTGCCGGCGGTGGATTTGCTGCATGAAAAAGGCTATTTGATTGGCCTCAACCTCATGCAAATTGCCAGCCGCACAGATGACGAAATCACCCAATTTGTCAGCGATGTGCAAAATGCCCCGATTGAGGCCCTCTATATTGCCGACAGCACGGGCAGCCTGAAACCGGCGCGCACACGCGAAATTATCGGCAAAATCGGCGAAAGCTGGTCGGGCGCAATTGGCGTCCACATGCATGATAATATGGGATTGGCCGTGCAAAACACATTGGATGCAATTGATGCCGGTGCGCGCTTTGCCGACAGCACTGTCACCGGCATGGGGCGCGGGCCGGGCAATGCACAGACCGAATATATGATTGCCGAGCCAAGCATTATGGGCGAGAAAAAAATCAACCCCGTGCCACTGATGCGGGTGATTGACAAGTTTTTCAAGCCGATGAAAGAACGCTGTGGCTGGGGCGAGAATTATTTCTATTACCGCGCCGGGCAATTGCAAATCCACCCGACCTATATACAGGAAATGCTGGAAGATAATCGCTATGGCACAGATGACATTATTGATGCGATTGAGTTTTTGAAAAGCGACGGCAAGAAATATGACCGCGAATTGCTCGAAGAAGCCTTGCGCTTTGCACCCCAAACCGGCGATGGCGACTGGTGTCCGCGCGATACGCTGCAAGGGCGCACAATTCTCGTCGTCGCTTCCGGCCCCAGTGTCGGCCAATATAAATCGGCATTGGAAAGTTTTATTGGCGAACACAAACCCTATGTGATTGCCCTGAATACCGAGCAATCATTGGATGATGGGCTGGTTGACTTGCGCGTAGCCTGTCACACCAAGCGGATTTTGAGCGATTTTTCTGCCTATAGCCGCTTCCGCCAACCAATTGTGCTGCCGCTTGCTTCGGTCTCAGAAGCGGTTGGCGGGCAATTGGACAATGCCAAATTCCGCGATTATGGCCTTACCATCAAGGCCGATGAATTCAGCTTTCATGCCACAGGGGCGGTATTGCCCCACCCGCTCGGCGTGGCTTATGCGCTGGCCATTGCCAATAGTGGCGGGGCGGAAAAAATCTATCTGGCCGGTGCCGATGGTTATGCCGGTGCCGATGCGCGCAATTTCGATTTGGAAAGCACATTCTCGCTTTATGCCGCCAATGAACAGGCTGTCGCATTGGCGTCTGTTACGCCGACCCTGTTCAATATCCCCGTGCAATCGGTTTATTCCTTCTGATGGCGGGCGACGGGCAAGCCGATTTTCTGGTCGTCATACCGGCGCGTTATCAATCGACGCGCCTGCCCGGCAAACCTTTGGTGGAAATAGACGGCGTGCCAATGATTGTGCGCACTTTCGAGCAATGCGCCAAAGCGGTTGCGCGCGATAAAATCATCATTGCCACAGATGATGCGCGCATTGGCGCAATATGCGACGCGCATAATATGGGCTGGTTGATGACGGCGGAAAATTGCTTGACCGGAACCGATCGCGTCGCCGATGTTGCGCGCCAAACCGACCATGCGCTTTATATAAATGTCCAGGGCGATGAACCGGTTTTCAATCCGGATGATGTGCAAAAGCTGATTGCAGCAGCCTGTGCCGACCCGCTGCAAGTCATGTGCGGCTATACCGAAATTACCGAGGCGAAAGATTATCACAGCACAGCCTGTCCGAAAGTGGTGACGGCGCTCGATGGCAGGCTGCTTTATATGACCCGCGCCAGCGTGCCGGGCAATAAAAAGGGCCAATTTGAAAAAGCCTGGCGGCAAGTTTGCGCCTATTCCTTTCCACGCGACCCGCTTCTGGCCTATGCCGATTATGGCCGCAAAACACCGATAGAGGAAATTGAGGATATTGAGATTTTGCGGTTTCTCGAATTGGGCCACAATGTCCACATGCTGCCAATGAGCGGGCAATCCATTCCGGTCGATTTCCCGGAAGATGTCGCCAAAGTAGAGGCGGCGCTGAAAGCCGGTATTGCCTGATGCGCCCTTTGCGCGATTATCACAGCCTGATATTTGATTGTGATGGCGTCATTCTCGACTCCAATAAATTGAAGACGGACGGGTTTTTTCACGTGGCGCAGCCCTATGGTGAAGCGGCGGCGGAAGCGCTTGTCACCTATCACACGCAAAATGGCGGCATGTCGCGCTATCGCAAATTTCAATGGCTGTTTGAGACGCATTTGCAACGCGCGACCGAAGCCGGCGAGATTGAGCGCATGGCGGCAGGCTTTGCCGATTATGTGAAAGGGCGCCTTTTGACCTGCGCCATTACGCCCGGCCTTACCGATTTGAAACGCGCTTGCGGCAATCTGCCTTGGTCGATTGTGTCCGGCTCAGATGAGGCGGAATTGCGCGATATTTTCGACCAACGCGGGCTGACCGCCCTTTTCGATGGCGGCATATATGGCAGCCCGGCCTCCAAGCATGAGATTTTTGAACGCCATTTCGCCAGCGGGCATTTTGCCCAACCGGCCATATATTTTGGCGACAGTCGGCTTGACCATGTGGTTGCCCGCGATTTCGATTGCGATTTTATGTTTATATCCGGCTGGAGCGAATTTGCCGACTGGCCGGATTATCTGCAAGCCCATGATTTGCAACATGTCGAAAGCCTGGCGGATATGATAAAATGAAGTGTGATTTCAAGACAGGGAGGCAAGCCGGATGACCCAGCCATTGGACGGGAAACATATATTGGTCACTGGCATTGGCGGGTTTATCGCTGCCGAGCTGGCGCGCACATTAATGTCTCAGGGCGCGCAAGTGACCGGCATTGATGATTTTTCATCCGGCCATGAAACCAATGTGCCGCAAGCAGCGCATTTGATAATCGGCGATTTGGCGCAAGCCGACACTTATCAGAAACTGACCGGCGATTATGATTATATTTGCCATCTCGCCGGACAATCTTCCGGCGAAATCAGCTTTGACAATCCGGTCGCCGATTTGGAAAAAAACACCATTGCGACACTGAACCTTATTCGCTTCGGCATTGAAAAGCGTGTTCGCAAACTCGTCTACGCCAGTTCCATGTCGGTTTATGGCCAGCAGCCCGACACGCCGACACCGGAAACAGCCATCGCCACGCCAAGCTCCTGCTATGGTGTCGGCAAGCTGGCCGCCGAACAATATCTGCGCATTTTTGCCCCGCAATTGCCATTTATTGGTTTTCGCATGTTCAATGTCTATGGCCCGGGTCAGGATATGCGCAATATGCGTCAGGGCATGGTCTCGATTTTTTTGGCGCAGGCCCTGAACGGCAAGGAAATCGAGGTAAAAGGGTCGCTCGACCGTTATCGTGATTTTATTTTCATCGATGATGTGGTTGACGTCTGGCTGCAGGCGCTCGGCAATGATGCGGCCAATAATGATTTTTACAATCTTGGTGCCGGCCAGCGCACCACAGTCGGTGATTTGCTCAATGCCATTCAAAAAGCCACCGGCCCGCGCGATATAATTGTGTCGGGCGGCACGCCGGGCGACCAGTTTGGAATATATCCTTGTTTGAAAAAATTAAATGCGGCTTTCAATTTACAATCGCCCATTGACATTAATACCGGTATTAAGCGTTTTGTTGAGGCGCTATAGGGCGTGAAAAGAGGCGCGCCAATGACATTTACTATTTTGATGAACATGTTAGTAACACATCACAATCGGTCGGAGATTTAGCGATATGGGAAAGCAAACTGCACTGATAACCGGCGTGACCGGACAGGATGGCGCCTATTTATCCCGTCTTCTGCTGGAAAAAGGCTATGAAGTGCATGGTGTTAAGCGCCGCGCCTCCAGTTTCAACACGGCGCGGGTAGATGATATTTATATTGACCCGCATGAGGGTGATACACGATTTTCCCTGCATTATGGCGATTTGACCGACACATCCAATCTGATACGTCTGGTGCAGGAAATCCAGCCGACAGAGATTTATAATCTGGCCGCACAAAGCCATGTGCAAGTCAGTTTTGAAACCGCAGAATATACCGCCAATGCCGATGCGATTGGCACTTTGCGTCTGCTCGAAGCCATTCGAACATTGAATTTGCAGGAGACATGCCGCTTTTATCAGGCTTCGACTTCGGAATTATATGGGCTTGTTCAGGAAGTGCCGCAAAGCGAGACAACGCCGTTTTATCCGCGCTCGCCCTATGCCGCCGCAAAGCTTTACGCCTATTGGATAACGGTGAATTACCGCGAAGCCTATAATATGCACGCCTCAAACGGGATTTTGTTCAATCATGAAAGCCCGATGCGCGGCGAAACCTTTGTTACCCAAAAAATCGCTATGGCCGCCGCCAATATTGAGACCGGACAGCAGAAAACGCTGTATCTCGGCAATCTGGACGCCAAACGCGATTGGGGCCATGCGCGCGAATATGTTGAGGGCATGTGGCGCATTGTGCAACACACACAGGGTGATGATTTTGTCTTGGCCACCGGACGCACCGAAACCGTGCGCCGCTTTGTTGAATTGGCGTTCGCGCAAATCGGACGGCAGATTGAATGGCAAGGTGAGGGCGTGGATGAAGTGGGCCGCGACGCCGCCACGGGCGATGTGCTGGTCGCCATTGACCCGCGCTATTTCCGCCCCACTGAGGTTGACTTGCTGATTGGCAATCCGGCCAAGGCCAAGCAGATTTTGGGCTGGGAGGCCAAAATCGAGCTTGAAGAATTAGTGCGCGAAATGGTTGAGGTGGCGCTGCATAATGCCCGCCAACCCAGACCGGATTTTCGTTTGGCCGAATTTTAGCCGCTAATTGGCTTTTTTCTTGCCCTTGACCGGTGCTTCTTCTTCGCCTTCTTTGGCGTTAAGCGCACGGGTCAATTGCTGCAATGCTTGTTGTCGTGCCATTTGGGCACGGTCAAGCTGGTAGCGCGCATCACGCAATTCCTCGTCAATTCTTGTCAAAAAAGCCAAAAGCCCTCGCGCTTGAGGTGACAAATCCGAAACTTTTACATCTTTGCCATCAATCGAGATGGTCTGTTCATTGTCAGCGGTTTCACTCATAAAAGCCCCCTTATTTGCTGGATGTGTGAAAGCTAGATGATATCCAGCGTATAATCAACCACATCCACGCGCACCATCGGGTCATAGGTGGAGATATAGCTGTCGGTCATTGTGAGGTCGAAATCCTGAACCCCTTGGGCGACTGTGTAGGACAATGTGCCAAGGGTCAGCTCATTGCTGGAGCCCGCAATATTACTGCCATCATTGGACAACACCGCCACGCGGAATGTGGTTTGCCCGGCCACATCAAGTTCCGTGGAAATTTCAATCGTATCACCGGTCAGCGCCGAAGCCCAAGAGCCAATGGCACCACCGGCTTTGCCGGTAATTACATCCCAACCCTGCACTGCTTCCAGCCCAACGACAAAACCGGTCAGACCATCGGATAAATCATATTCCGAATTGAAATTGTTCAAATCTTCAAAGTTAAGCGTGACGACGGTGGAATAATCCTGCCCGTCATTGGTTGTGTCAAAAGAAATGAAACTGTCGCTGTCAATCACTGACACAACAAGATTGGACGTGCTTGACGCCCCATTCGCATCGGTCGCCTGCACGCCCAAAGCATAGGCTGATTTGGTCGCAAAATCCGGTGAGGCAACAAAAGACAGCGCGCCATTATCGGCAAGGGTAAAGGCGCTTGCATCGTCTCCCGTCAAAGCCAGCGTTATCGCATCATTTTCCGCATCGCTGGCCGTCAATTGCAAAATCGTTTCGCCGGGCTCGACCGACTCAAAGACAGAGATTGAATTGTCGGAGGTAATGACCGGCGCATCATTGATACCGCTGACAGCCACGCGCACCACTTCCTGCCCAACCTCATTGCCCCCATTGTCAAGAATGGTCAGCGTATAGTTCTGAACCAGTGTTTGACTATCGGTCAGAAAATCGACGGCAGACGCATCGACAGAGAAATTCACCACGCCTGCCGCGCTCACTGTCAATGTGCCGAGCGGCGAGGATATTGTGTCACCGCCAATAACCCGGCCATTGCTGAATGTCGGCGTCGTTGAAAATGTATAGCTGGTCTCATCCGATGTATCAGGGTCAACAATGGTCAAAGTGACTTCTTGGGTTAAAGTGCCGTTCTCATCAAATTCAAGATTCTTGATACCGGCGACAGTGACATAATTGTCCAGCGCATCAAGGGAGGTGATGGCCGGGGCTATCCCTTCGGCCACTTTTGACGCTTCCGAAGCGACAATGTTTTGGATTTTCGCCAGCGTATCACCGGCAGATGAAATATCCTGAATCTCATCAATCGCCGTATTGACAACGGCGATTACCGTTTTCATGGACTCAATGGCCGCCGTGCCCAGCCCCTGCACTTTCGTCGCAAAGGCGGCATTGTAATTGTCACCATTCGGGTCGCTCATTTCGTCAATCACATCACCGATAATGGAGCCGCTGGCCAAATTGGTGGCAGATGACGGGTCACTTTGGATATTGCTGTTCAAGACTTCGGCAATAGAGCCAAGCGCATCAGACAAAGAGCCAGCCTTGCTGCCGCCACCGGAAACCGTCAATTGGGAAATCGAATTGGCGATGGAGATGACCTGCTGCGCCTTTTTTTCATAAATCCGCGACGCTTCGCTGTTCACATCATCAAATGGGTTAAACGTCTCAAGGTCAACATTGCCCAGACCAAGCGCATCCTTGACCCTTTCCTCCGCCTGCGCCGGTGTTAAATCACTATTGCTTTCAAGAATGGCTGAGGTCAGGGTCGTAGCCGGTGATACAACGGAATAACCTGAAGGTGCTTTCAGCACCAGCCCGTCAAGTGGCGTATCGGGGGCGAATGTGTCCACCGTATCAGCCGTCGCCTGCACCACCAAATCACCCTCAAAGCCAGAAGCGGTCGTGAAGGCACCATCGGCATCAGTTGTCACAATCGGGCTGTCATTGGTGCCGTGAACACCATCGCCATCCGTATCAATGAACACATTGGCATTTTGCAACGGCCCTTTGACCGCATTGCCGCTGACACCCGGCGTGCTTCCGCCACCACCGCCAGTGCCACCACCGCCAGTGCCACCACCGCCAGTGCCGCCGCCATCCGGAACAGCAGGGCCCCCGCCACCGCCGCCGCCACCGCAGGCTGCGAGTGCCACGGATATCATGCTGACCAAAAATGTCTGTGTTTTAAGCTCGGACTGGACTAAACGCCGGGACATAACACTCCCCCTCATTACATACGAAATCGTAGTCTCAAATTGACTTTCAAACAATTACTAATTCTAACTTTCCCTGAAAACCACACCGGAAGCCCGCTCAATCGGTGTCATCAGATATTCAAGGATTGATCTTTTCTCGCCGATAATATCGACCGTCACCGTCATGCCGGGAAACATTTGAACATTCTGTTCCGATTTGGAAAATTTCGGCTCCGGGATGGAAATTATCGTCTCATAATAGGGCGGCCTGTCATTTTCCACCGTTGTGTTTTGCGCGATGCGCTGTATCGCCCCCTCAAGCGACCCATAGCGCGATACATCATAGGCCGACAGCGCAACCTGCACAGCCTGGCCAATGCGTACATTGGAGACATCCTCAACCGCCAAACGCGCCCGCACCAAAATAAACCGCTCATCCGGCACGATTTCGGCCAATGAAGTGCCGCCCTGCACCACTTCGCCAATGGTTGAGACATTGACCGCCGAAACTACACCATTGACCGGCGCACGCACTTCGGAAAAAGCCACTTTGGCGCGATAGGCTTCTTCTTTGACAGTCGCTTTTTCAGCGGTTTTACGCACTTCTACCAATTCACTGGCCGCTTCCGACCGAAATTCGGCGACAATCGCGTCATATTCATCGCGCTTGCGCTCGGCGGCAATTTCCGCCAGGCGCGCCGAGCCGGAAAACTGCGCCAAACGGTTTTTGGCATCCAACAATTTCAGTTTCGGCTCAAGCCCTTCTTCCACCAATGGCGTCAAAATGGATATTTCCTCTCGGAAATTATCAGCTTGCGCCGAGGCCATGCTGTATTCAGCTTCATGCTCTCTTATCGCGCGCTCGACCACTTTCAGCCGGATTGTCAGCGATTGCTTGCGCTGGTTGAATAATTCTTCCTCGCGGGCAATCGCATCGGGCGCGGCGCGGCGCATGAGTGCGGGAAAATCAAGGCTGTCATCGCCGGATATTTCTGCCTGCAAACGGCGCATGGCAGCCATCGCCGTCAGCCGCGTAATTTCATTATCATCAAAATTGGCACTGGCATCTTCATCTTCAAGGCGAAACAGCACATCACCCTTGGCCACTGTATCACCCAGTGAAACCTCTATCGCGCGCACCGAGCCGGGCATGCGGTTCTGGACAAGTTGCACCTTGCTTGGCGGGATGATTTCACCTTCCGCCCGCACAACTTGATTTAATTCCGCCAATGTCGCCCACAGGATGAATATGGTGAAAAATACCGATATTAAAACAAACACGCGATTGCTGGCGCGCGGGGCTTCGACATTCAGATATTCTTCCGCTTTCTCAGCCAGCGCATCCTTATCGGCAATCAGCTCAGGCGGTGGCTGGTTCAACAAAATAATAAAATCGCGCAGACGTTCATAAACCCGCCGCGCCATCTGCTTCAGCTTTTCCCTGTCGATATAGGGGTCGATATATTTTTCCTTCAAACTCATGAAAAACCTATGTCGCCGCCTGTTTATTCATCGCTTTGAGCAATTCATCGCGCGGGCCGTCAGCGACAATCTTGCCGCCATCCATGACAATTATCCGGTCGGCCAATTGCAATAAGGCGCCCCTATGGGTGACAAAAATCACTGTCTTGCCCTTGGTGCGTTCATCCAATGCTGCAACCACGCGCTGTTCTGAGCCGGAATCCAGCGCAGCGGTCGGCTCATCAAGCAGCAAAACCGGTGTATCAGCCAGCAGCGCGCGCGACATAACAAGCGACTGGCGCATACCAACCGATAATTCCCGCCCGCGCTCGGACAGGGGAAATTCAAAACCGCCGGGCAGAACACCGATAAAACCGCCCGCACCGGTCGCATTGGCCGCGTCAATGAGCTGGTCATCGGTCGCGTCAGGATTGCCCATAAGCAGATTTTCTTTCAGGCTCCCCGAAAACAACACCGGGTCTTGCAGGACAACGGAAATATTGCGGCGCAAATCATCCGGGTGCAATTGCTTAATATCGGTTTCATCATAGAGGATATAGCCCTGCTCGGGCGGGTAAAGCCCGGCCAGCAATTCCAGCAATGTGCTTTTGCCTGAGCCGACTTTACCAAGCAGCGCGATGCGCTCACCGGGCTTAATGGTCAAGGTCAGCCCGTCCAATGTCGCATCTGACTGACCGGCATGGGTGAATTTCAAATCCTTGATGCGCAACGCGCCGGTCAGGCTGGGGCGTCTTATCCGTTTTTCAATCGCTGCTTCATCATCCTTGTCGGCATTGGAAAACATACTGTCCAGATTGCGATAAGACGTCATGGCCTGATTGAGACGGGTCAGCAGATTTATCACCTGTCCAAGCGGTGCCATGGCGCGACCGGATAAAATCACACAGGCGATAAGCTGACCCATAGTCAAATCACCGCTATTAATCAGATAAACACCATAGACAACAATGCCGATTTGATTGAGCTGCTGACCGGCCTGCACTGTGCTTTGCGCAAGTTGTCCGGAATATTTCATGCGGTGGGAATAATTATCCTGCAAGGCGACAGACTGCATCCAGCGTTCATAAAGCGACCCGAAGCCACGCACGGTTTTCAGTGTTTTAATGGCCCCGATAATTTCCACCATCAGCGATTGCTTGTTTTGTCCCTGTGTCATTGTATCACCGGACAGGCGGCGCAATACCGGTTGCAGCAGCAGGCCAACCAAAATCACCACTGGCACAATCAATGCCGGCACAATCGCCACCGCCCCGCCAATCATGAACAGGACAACAATGAAAAGCAGCACAAAGGGCAAATCAACCAGCACGGTAAATGTCGCCGAGCCAATCAAATCGCGCAGAAAATCAAACTCGCGCACAATGCTGGCCAAAGCGCCGGTCGCATTGTTTTTCATAAAATCATCATTATTGAGAACGCGACGAAACAGCATATCGGAAATGCGTCGGTCAATCAGCGCCCCGGCATAATCAACAAAGGAGGCGCGGGTCATTTTCATCAAAAAATCAAAGACCAGCACGACCAGCATAATCATTGTCAACGCCCACAGGCTTTCAAGCGCCCGATTGGGTATCACCCGGTCATAAACCGTCATAATGTAAAGCGAAGAAGCCAGCGCAAACAGATTGATAAAAACCGAAGCGGCTGCCACTTGGCCATATATTTTTTTGCATGCCAGCACGCCGCCCCAAAACCAGTGATTGGCTAAATAAGTATTATTTTTGGTATCGGTTACAGACATAAAAGACAGATATGGGTTACAAATTACAATCTGGTTTCTTCAAATCCAGAGACAATAAATCGACAAAATCATCGTTCAAGTGATAGACACCCGCGCGCGAAACTTCCAGCGAATTATTGTTGTTGCGAATTTCTATTTCGAGGTCAATTTGCCGGGCAATCAGACCTGAAATAAGTGCAATATCGGCTTGGGTCAGACTTTGAATACGGCGAAAATCAGCAAGCCGCGAGGATAATTCCCCATATTGCTTGTTCAACTCGACCGACCGGCGGGTCAAGTCGGAAATCTGCCGGCGCAATTCTGCCGCTTCGCGCTCAAACTCCTTGCGCAAGGCTTCCTGTTTGGCGCGAAACTGGCGCAATTCGGAATTCACCGCGCGGTGCCGATTGGTTTTCTCGCCACCATCATAAAGCGGCATGGTCAGCAGCAAACGCCCTGTCACCTCGCTTGACCGGCAATCGGTCAATAGGCGATTGGGCGTGCCAAGCGGCGATGTGCCGATAATCTCGCCGCAAGTTTGCTCTTCTTGCAAATCCCAGCTGCGACCGGTTACTTCCGCCTCTATTTTGGGAAACCGGCTGCGGGTGATTTTCGACAATTCAATTTTGGCATTGTCAATATCGCGCAAATTCAGGCGGAAAGAGAGCGATTTGGTAAAACCGGCCGGTTCGGGCTGCGCCGCGCGTATGCGGGTGAAGAAATCGCGGACGGCCATGGCTTGGGTAACATCCAGCCCATAAACTTTTTGCAATTTTTTCTCGGCCAGCACCAAATCAAGACTGGCTGATTTAAGCCGCGTCTCGCGCTCCAACATATGCAGGCGCAACTCTTTCACTTCGGTCAAAGTGCCACTGCCGAGCCGATATTTCTTTTCAACATTGCCGAGCAATTCTTCGGTCAGCTTCAGCAATTCCGTATAGCGGGCCACCGAATAGGCCAAAGTGTCATAATCGAAAATCTGCCCGAGCAGTTCCGACATTATCGTATTGACGCTTTCACGGCGCTGCAAATCAGCCCGCAAGGCTTCACCGGCGCTGATTTTAATATCGCGCGGTGTGACGCCCCAATCATAGACAAGCTGGCGCAGCACCAGCGTGGCATCCGTGCCCTTGCCGTCATATTCCGGACTGTTTACCCCGCCAAACTCATCCGAGCGGGTGGTTTTATCGACCATTTTATCGCCGCTGGACAGGCTGAGCGATAATTTCGGGAAATAGCTGGATTTCGCCACATTCACCCCGAAAACGCGGCTGCAAAAAGCCTGCACAGAGGCGCTATAGGCAGGCTGGGCCTGCAATATTGCCGACAGGCCCTGCCCATCCACCATAACCGGCACGCCCGTCACATCGGTGTTTTTTCCGTCAATAATATTATTGGTCAAAGCATTATCAGCATGCGCAACAGCCATGGTAAGGACAGTGGAAAAAGCCGCCATTATGAGAGCCGACAAAGCCCCGCCAAGCCAAGCAAGCAAGCCGCGCCCAATGCCCATTGGGCAAATAAAAACCTGGCTAAACATAGAGTTTCCGATTTTTACAATATATCGGCGTAAGTTCCATTGACATCGCCAAGAACCACACCGGTCAATTGCAAATCCTGCGACCCCACATCAAAAGACGTCCGACCATTCGCGTCAACCAACACCAAGTCAGCATCTTTCTGACTGGCCAAAATGGAAACCAGCTCAGTGACGTCGGCACTGTTGACATTACCATCCCCCGTGACATCAGCGGCAATTAATGCGCTGCCGGTCAAACTTTGCGTGCCGGCAATATGTTTCACAATTTGCAAGGCATCAATCAGGTCAACATTATCGGCCAGTTGATTGGTGAGTGAGGCAGAAATGCGCACCGTCGCATCAACAAATTGCGACACATCGATAACGCCTGCCGTATCCGCCGTAACCGTTGTTGATTGGCCGTCAGCCAAAACACTGAAAGCCTGCCCGTCTAGCACCGCGCCGCCACTCCAAAAAGTCGCCGTCGCCGAAACGGTGGCACTGCCGCCGGTATCATCAGGGGTTGGCTCAGCCGGCAAATCGCCCAGATTTTCCTGCGTTGATACAGTAAAGGACAAAATACCGCTCAAATCATTGGGATTGTTCAATGTTGAAACATCCGTGCTGACGCCGGAGCCGTCTTTCGCGTAAATATAAATCCGTTGCTCTTGTGTCGTATTGGCCGATTGATAGCGCGCTGTGGCAAATTCAGCCGCCGACAGGGAAACAAAAAACCCATCCGCTGCAATGCTGCTTTGCGCGGAAATCGTCGCTGTTTCATTCGTATCATCATCCGTATAGCTTATCGTGCCAGTGGCAGAGGCAAAATCCGCTTCATTGAGCAGACCCACCGCATAGGCCAGAATAGCGCCATTGGCCGCATCGTCATTTTTGTCGCTGACCGATACCACGTCACTTAATTGAGTTGCAAAAACACGCTCAGCCGCTGCCGCCTCGCGGTCAATCACCGTATTATTGGCAATAACGACATCGGAATTGGTAATGGAGCCGGAAGTCCCCGACCGCGCCGCACCGACGGTCAAGACCGGGGCGACGTTAAAGTCTGTGGTTCCTTGCAGCGATATGGAATATTGCTGACCGGCCTCGCTTGTGGCGGCAAAGCCGGAGGCATCCAGCGCCTGAACCGAAACAAAATATGTGCCTGCCGGGCTGAGACCGGTATCACCGGTGAGATTAAAAGTCAGACTGCCGGCATTGGTGCCAACGGAAGTGGTCAAAGGCTGACCGCTTTGATTCCTGACAACTTCATCAACAGAGGAATCATAAACGGAAACTGTATAAACATCGGCATCGTCCGTTGCCGCCGTGATATTCAAGGTAACAGACGTGCCGATTTGCGAGCCGGTAGTAAATGAATACCAATCAACATCGCTGCCATCAGGAGTGGCGGCTGAGCCCAATATGCCCTTCACCACGGCTGAATTATTGGCAAGCGCGTCGGCGGCAAGCAAGGGTGTGGCCGAAATAGATAAATCATTATCTTCAATTTCAACTGTCGGCGTCAAATCAACCGAGAGTGTGTAATTATCCAGCCGTAAACTGTCGCCGCGCTCAACCCGAACATAATAGGCGGTATTGGCATCAACACTTGCCGAAAGCACAAGCTGTGAACCAATTTTGGAACTGGCCAGCACCGTATCGGCCGCATTACGGATGGAAACAAGAAACTCATCTTCATCTGCAGAAGCGGCCAGACCGCTGAAATTGACATTCAACAAGGAATCCTGCGTCAGCGCGCTGGCCGGAACCTTGAAATAGTCAACATCAGAATTGGTAATTATATTGTCGGTGACAATATTATTCAGCGTAATGCTTTCCAATACCTGACCAATCGAAGCTGGTGCGTCTGCCATTTGTTTGCCCCCCTAGACTACAAGACATCAACAAAGGCGAAGTTTGACGCACTCAGCTCGTCAACCGTCACACCTTCAAGAGTGATTTGCTGCTCTTCACCCGCCTCATTGACACCAAGGCTGATTTGAACACCCTGATTAGTGTCGCTCATGCGCGAGCGAAGCGATTCAAATGAGGTGATGGATGTGCCGTTAAGCAATTTCTCGACCTCAATAACATCAAAGAAATCATCAATGATTTCAATGGCCTGAAGCGTCATTGCCGTTGGGTCAAAATTCGCGTCATCGGCACCGGCATCGAAGCGGTCAACCACGCCATCATTGTCCAAATCGGCAAATGTCCCGTCTGTTTGACCATCGCCGTCAATATCAACCGCTACTTTATCGGCTGTATCGGCATCATTATCCGGGTCAAAATCACTTTCAACACTCGCATAATTTGTTGAAACATCGCTTTTCACATCAAAGTCGACAATCATGTCGGAACCAGAATCTGAGCCGAGGCGCACAATGTCATTGCCGCCGCCCAGAGTCAGAACTTCGTCCAGCGCCTCAACATCAATCACATCGGCAAAACCCGTGCCTTCAATCTCGCGGGTCTGGACAATACCGGTCGCTGCGCTAAAGCTTGACTGGTCAGTTGCAGAGGGCTGCAAATCAAGTGCCTGGTCGGCGAATTCGATAAGCTCAACGCCAATCAATATATCTGTCTCGCTGCCGGTTGTTGCCGAGAAAACTTTCTCGGAAACCACATCCTCATAGAACAGCTTGGCACTGCCATTGGCTTGCTCATAAGCCAGTGTGATTTGCCGCAATGTCATGCTCGCCGCATCAAAGCCGTCCGT
This sequence comes from Parvibaculales bacterium, assembly GCA_049597955.1. Classification (GTDB taxonomy): domain Bacteria; phylum Pseudomonadota; class Alphaproteobacteria; order RS24; family RS24; genus JAYPAN01. The sequence continues at coordinate 8,498 of JBMYND010000004.1, read as the reverse complement.
ATCGGAGCCTTGTGCAAACTGGTCGGCTGTGCCGTCATTGTTCAAATCGGCAAAATAGCTGTCGGCCTCGCCATCGCGATTGGTATCGATATGCACGACATCAACCGTGTCAGCATCATTGTCAGCGTCAAAATCGCTCGCCACATTGGCCAAATAGCTGTCCTCAACCACCGCATAGACTTGCGGCTCAGATGACGCATTGATTTGTCTGTCTTTGACATATCGCGGCTTAACGACTTGAACTTCACCAACAAATGCCGAAGTAAAGCCGGAGACCAACTCATTATTTGTGCTATTGCGCAGCACATAGCCACCGGCTGTGATGGTGGTATCGGCGGCGGCATTATTATAACTGACCGTGTCAAAGCCGGCGCCGCCGACAATCATATCATTGCCTGCCCCTTCAATAATAACATCGTCACCGGCCTGACCGACCACAATATCGTCACCTGCACCGCCTTTGAGTATGTCACGCAAATCGCCCTCATTGGAAATAAGCGTGTCTTCATTCAATGTTCCACCAATCTGATAGCCATCCGCCTCGCCATCGGCATTACGGTCAATCTCAATGGAGGTAACGACCAGATTGAGAATCTCATCGTCAAAGCTGACGGCTTCAACACCGCTCATCCGGATTGATTGGTTGCCATTGGTCGCCGTGTCATAAGTGACCCCGTCAACATCAACCGTGCCGAACGTCCAATCTGCCAAATCGCCGGATAAATCGACCCGGTCAATGCCATCGCCACCAATTACTGTGTCAGATGTGCCATTCGCAGCCGTCGTCGTATCCAGAATAATCTGGTCATTGCCGGCACCGGCATCAATCACATCGACACCGCGTCCGCCAAAGATGAAATTATCCGCCGCCATGATTGCCGCGGCCTCATCGGCCCCAAAATTGCCGGACGCGGCGAGCGCATCGGCACTTATCGTGTCATCGCCGAGAGTGCCGAAGACATCGATTTGAGACAATGAGCCATCATTGGCAAATTTGGCGCGCCCGACCGAAATCGACAGGGCTGTCAAATCGCCATTGAAATCCACATATTCCACGCCGGAAACGACATCTACCTGGCCATTGCTGCTATTGGTGAGTTTCACCGCAGCCTTGGCTGTCGCACCGGCGGTGACACTTTCTGCCGTGTCGAAAAATACAATGTCTGCCGCCTCATCGCGCAAGACTTGGCCTTCTTCATCAAAGCCAATGAAGGTTTGGGCGACATTATAGGCATCCGCAGCCAAGGCCACGGACAGCCGGTCTTCACCGCCACCGCCGACATATAAGTCTTCGCCATCCGTGCCGCTATCTTCGAACAAATCATTGCCGACGCGGCCAAATATGACGTCATTGCCGCCTTGTCCGTTGAAAATTTCATCAAGCTCTGTGCCAAAAAGCACATCATCCTGCATGGTGCCGGTAACTGAAGCAATATCCGCTATGCCGTCACCATCGGCATCAACCGATTGGATTTTCGTCTCAAATGTCAGCTCGGTATCGGCAAAGACAATGCGTTCGACACCGTAGATTTCATCTGTCCCGTCGGAAAATTCGTCATCGCTATTATCGGTGACAACAATATACCCGCCCGAGACGAAACTGTCAGCGTCAAGCCCGTCAGCGGTTTTATACTCAATTGTATAATTGGCGTAATCCTGGAAATAAATGACAGTATCACCGCCTTCATTGCCAAATTCGTCAACGCCGTTTTCACCGCCGTAAATCTTGTCATTGCCAAGACCGCCGACAAATACATCCTGCCCGGCATAGCCATAAAGAATATCATCGCCTTCTTCACCGGACAGATAGTCATTACCAAGCTCACGCAGATTGCTGGCATTTCCATCCGTCGGATAACTACCTTCTATGACGTCATCAAATGCTGAACCCTGTATTTCCACACCATTGATCAAGTCGCCACGCAAATACATAATGCGCTCAGACACACCAATGCTCAAAGACTGGTCGTTAAAATCAATGCGCTCAATATTCACAAGCCGGTTAACACCGTCTCCTTCTTCGCGCAAATCCGTGACAATGACTTCCAATCGGCCATCATCATCAAAATCTGAGCCAATGTCATAATCGGCAAAGTCGCCGCTAAAACGAACTACGTCTTCGCGGTTCCATTCAAATACGCCGTTATCGCCGCCATCAATGTAGTCATCTCCGGCACCTGGTTCGAAATAATCAGCGCCGCGGTCACCGACCAGTGTATCGTCACCGGCATTGCCACTCAGATAATCATCCCCGATACCACCAGAAATCTGGTCGCTGCCTGACGTGCCGCTGACCCAATAAACCGTATACTCGGCGGTGGCATTTGGATCATCCACGCTTTCGCCAGTAACATCATATAGCCCATCACCATCCGAGTCGAAATCGGCGCGCGTATCGGCATTTTTCTCAACCGCCAGCGGCAGATAATTATCCTGCAAGCCGATAAATTCGACATTGACCAAAATATCTGTGCCACTGCCGCCGAGCTGCGCCGGTTTAGTATCGCGCACAACAGTGAAATTCGGCGCTGCCTCGCCATCGGCCGGCGCATAAGTCGCCAGCAAATCGGCATAGCCCAATTCTTCCGCCAATTCGGTTAAAGCAGGGTCGCCATAGGCGTGATTGGTAATAATATAATTGGCTTCAACGCCATTGAAGAAGGCTTCATCTTTCGGTGTCCAGCCATAGCGCATAATGCCATCGGCACCGCCATCGATAAAGTCATTGCCTGTGCCGCCTGCGAGGCGGTCGCCACCGGCATAGCCAAACAGAATATCATTACCGGCCTTGCCAAGGATTTCGCTGTCCGCATTGAGACGGGCTTCATCGCCCCAGGCACGAATATCATCATCCTCGCCCGTGCCTTCTACACGCACCCAGTCAAGCACATCATCCTGATTCCAATCATCGGCCCAAATGCGCAGGCCAAGGTCAATTGTTTCACCCTCAAAATTGATTTGCTCAATATCAATCAGCAAATCATTGCCAGCACCACCAAGCGCGGCCGGCAGGAAGTCAACAACAAGATAGGCATCGGACAATTCGGCATCGCTGCTGTCGGCAATTGTATAACCTTCATAGGATGCGCCCTCTTCCAGCACATTGAACGCATCGATAATGGTGGTCGTTTGACCGGCCGAGAAATTGTCAAATTGGGCCGTATCAACTTTGACTTTGTAAATCTGGAAGCGTTCGCGGCTTTCATTCCAATATTCGGCAACGTCCAAATCACGCCAGCTATCGCCGGAATTGCCGTCGGCACCGCCCCAAAGAATATCATTGCCGCGCCCACCATTCAAACGGTCGCCATCAGCACCGCCAAACAGATAATCGTCTCCCTCACGACCCTCAATGAAGTCCATACCAAGTCCACCAATAATGGCTTCCGAGAAGACTGTGCCATTGCGGCGCGACTCGCGAATAGTGTCGCCGCGCCAATCAGTATATTCATTGGTGTATTCCTCAACCTCGATTTGCACCCATTTATCGTTGAAAGACAGGTTTTCGACATTGCGGACAATATTCACGCCCTTATAGGCATTGTCACTCGGCGCACGATTGTCGGAAATCATATAAATATCGACCGCCGATACTGTATCCGAGGTCAGCCCGTCAGCGCTGTCAACAAAGCTGATTTTTTCACTCAGCAGTGCAGCTTCGCCGGAATAACCGATAATTGTCCATTTGCCTGCGGCGCTAACAATTGGCTGGCCGGTATTGGTTGAGACCAGAATTTGCGCCTTGGCCACTTCAAAATTGTCGAAGCTGGAATCAATGCGCACTGTGTCGGTCGGATTCCAATAAATGTCATCCGAATAATTATTATTGGCACCACCATCAATATAATCTGTGCCAGCTCCCGGATTAATATCATCGCCGCCATCACCGGCGAAAATCACATCATCGCCCTGACGCCCCTGAATCCAGTCATTAAACTGACCGCCAACAAGAACATCGGATTTGATGGAGCCTTCAATATTGCGGCGCAATTCATTGCCATCGGCATCACGCTCAATCCAGATTGAGGGTTTAATCGAGAAATCTCGGTCGCTGAACTCAATGCGCTCAATATTGACCAGCACGTCGACATCGCCATTTTCGGTCGCCTCGTCGCGCACCAGGGTAAATTCCTGGTCATCCGCATAGGCGTCCAAATCAACGCCCAGAGATTGCGCCAGATTTTGCAGAACCGGGTCAAGTTTGGTTGTGCCTTCAAGGCTGTAACGCGACGATTTACCGGAGAATACGGCGCGGTCTTCATCATCCCAACTATTGCCGGATGTGCCATCGGCACCACCATCAATAAAGTCGCTGCCCGTGCCGCCAATAATCCGGCTGCCACCGCCATAGGCAAAGATAATGTCATCACCATCGCGGCCATCAATTTCCTTGCGCGCGATCAGGTCATCATCTGAATTGCCATCGCCATCGAAATCAATGCCATTGCCATAATCGCGCATATCGTCAGCTTCATTGGTGCCGGAAATGCTGACGCGCTCATAGCCTGCCCGATTACTGTCCCAATCATTGCGCTCAATGCGCAGACCAAGATCAACATTTTCATTATCGGCGAATTGGAGGCGCTCAACATCAATCACAAGGTCATGGCCCGTGCCGCCGAGTTCGGCCCCCAAAGCATCAACCACAAGATAGGCTGCTTTCAGGGAATCCTTGGCTGCTTCGTAAGCCGCCGCGTCTTGATTAAGGGTAAATATACCCGCGCTTTCAATCGTCCCGCTCGGGTCATAAATCACCGGTGTGTCTGAAGCCGCATCAAAATCGGCCGCTACGTAAACTTTGGTTATTGTATAGCGCACCAGAGCATTGTCATTATACCGGGCGACATCCAAATCCCGCCAAACATCGCCTGATACGCCGTCAGCACCACCGTCAATAATGTCGTCACCAAGGCCACCAATCAGCTCATCGCCCCAAGCGCCGCCTTTCAGACGGTCATTGCCGTCACGGCCCTCAAGCCGGTCACGCGCGCCGCCGTCAAGCGACCCGTCGCCGAGCATGACATCATCAAGAATAGTGCCCCATAAATCGCGCTGGTTATATGGCGTATTGTTTGCGCCATAAGTATCTTCGCGAACATTTTCATAGACACTCAGGTCAAGCCACCGGTCATCAAAGCCTACACCGTCAATATTGCGGACAATTTTTACCCCGAAATAGGAGTCGTCAGAAGCGGCGAAGCGGTCTGATATCATTGAGGCGGCAACCAGCTCCTGCCCATCGCCCAAAGTGACCGCCTCCGCCGAAGCAGCAAAGCTGATATCTGCATTGTCAATCGCGGCTTCGCCCGTATAGCCAACAATCTGGATTTTCTTGTCAGCATCAAGACCCGGCGTGCCATCGGCATTCACCACGACTTGAACGGCGTTAAACTCGGCCCGTTCATAATTAACCCCTTCAAATCGCAGATAATCGCGCGGCGTCCAATATTGGTCTTCAATCACAACATTGGCAATGCCATCAATAAAGTCGGTGCCAGCACCTGAGTAGAAATTATTTTCAGTGTCGTCACCAATCAGCGTATCAGAAAGTTCAGTCCCACGAACATCCCAAATTTTTCCATCGGAGTCCCTGTTTGTTGTGACTGTCAAATTAAAGTCGACATTACCGATTCGAACCGAGTTGACGCCAAAAATTACCAAATCATCTTTGCCACCATCCTTGTCCGACAGTATCAATTGATTAATTGACGATGAGTTTGCATTGCGATCAGAGAGCACATTGGCGATTAAACTATCTTCAATATTTATGACACCATCACTGTTCAGATCTCGAGAGGCCAATTCATTCGACGAAATTGTATTTGAAACAACACCCACGGCATCTGCCTGGACCCCCATTAAATTTACATATTCATTGAGTTGATCCGACTGTGCATTAGAGCCGATAACGACATCACCGAAACTCACTTCATATCTCAAATCAGCGCGCTGATTAGTGTCGCCACCAGCTGCTTCAATCATGCCGGAAATGGTTTCATCCGATACAAAAACAATTTCATTTTCAACCATCGACTTAAAATTAAACCACAGGCTGGAACCGTCATATGCCTGCGGAACGAGGTCGCGATTCATTCCATTGAAATAGATTCTTTCGAAACCGAACAGCAAATCAGTTCCGGTTCCGCCCAATGCCGAACTGAGGCCATCTTCCAATTTTAGATATTTTACAAATTCAGTTCCATCAGAAGAAACATAGCTTGCATTGCCGCTTACAGCCACGCCAGTATTGTCGAAAGCGCCGTCACCATCAGAGTCTTCATCATATTCAAAGTTTACAGAATAGCGCTGAAATTTACCGTATGGGAAACTGGCCAAATCGTTTGACCCAGAACCAGCAAAAATAAGTTGGTTACCCGGCGCAGGAAGAAACTCGTCATTATTGTCAGTGCCAATAACATTGCCGCTTGTGCTCGCAAAGTCCAAGTCAGCGACGATTGTTTCAAGTATTTTATTGCCGTCAGCATCCAAAAGTTCGCCAGCATCACTATAACTGCTGACCGTGTAATTTCTTCCGTCTATATTTATTGTGACATTGTCCGGGTCGGCAATATTAATTGAGGCATTGAGGCCGTTCCAATCTCCCAGCTCAATGGCCTCAAAATTGGTCGCATTGATAGTGCCGTTGCTGCCATAACCTGAACCCATATTGTCCGTTACAGTCCAAACGTTGTTGCTGTATGTGATTCCAACCTGCCAGATTGGGGTGTTCTCCACCTGCAAAGTATCGCTTCCGGCGCCGGCATCGATATTTGATGTGTTACCAAAACCACCTTGCGCTCTGATATAGTTGTCATTTCCCTGTATATCAGAAAATCTGGCCGTATCGGCGTTCAAGTCATCACCCATCCATGACAGCGAGACCTCCTGACCGTTTACACGGAAGTCTGTCTGGATTTGTTGATCGCCAAAGGTAATTTCGCCGGCACCGTAAATGATATCGACGCCTGTATTACCGGCTCCCTCGGCAAGATGCTCCAGCCTGATACCTCCATCATCCGTTCGTGACATGAGATAATCAGAAGCTGATGCTTCACCGAAGCTTAATCCATATGAAAAGCCAACTTTCTTCGGGTCATCAACCTGAGCAGCGAAAACACGCATGTCGAAAACATCGTCACCGGCGCTGCCTTCCAGGCCAAACATATCAATTTCGTCAACTTTATATGGCCTATTGTTATCATCAAAGAATACGTCGTTAGCAGAAAAGACCAGCGAGTCCTTGAAGTCCGTACCCTTGATACGCAACCGAACACCATCATAAGTTTCAACAAGAGTTGTCGGCTGAAGCCCAATAAACTTTGTCTGACCGGAGCCAACACTGTCGCCGGAAGAAATATAGGAGCCAACATGCGGCAACCAATCTGTAGATGACCCGAAAACGGCGCCTTCAACGCCAACCAGCACATCCACGCCTTCGCCGCCCAAATCATCGGCCAGCGTATCAATAACGATTGTCGCTTCGTAATAGCCGTTTGCCTCTGTCAAATCATCCGAGGTGGCCTGCCGCACAATCCCGCGCCCCACCACATCCGCATCTGCCGAATAAACAATAAACCGGCCATCAGAATCGGTTTCGGGTCGGCCATTTTCTGCCGCCGGCTTGATAAAGACATCGCGAATGACCCGGTATTGAGCTTCGGCAGAGGCAAAATAAGCAATATCGCCTTCAAAATCCCATCCCCGCGAGCTTTGGCCGCCGCCAAAAATAACATCGTTGCCTTCGCCGCCCTTAATGCGGTCACGCCCTTCACCCGCCAAAATAAGGTCATTGCCTTCATTGCCGAAAATCTCATCATCGGAGGTTATATCTGCAGTGTCGTCGATAACATCATCGGCAAATGTACCACGAATATTGGACCGCGCTTGCGTGTAGAAGGCCTCCGTATAACCACCATTTCCATCTTGTGTAACAATGCGCTCAGGCCAACCCCTGTCATTTTCGCTGTTCCATATAATGTAGAGGTCAACGCCGTCTTCAGTGACCGGATCTCCGTTAGCATCAGTATAGCGGAACACCATCCACTCTTGGTTCTCATTCCACGGCGAATTAACACCACCCCACATACTGGTATAACCACTAACAGTTTCAATGCTGCCGGACAGGTCAAAACCGCCGTTTTCATCGCGCGGCGGCTGCCAGCTCCAGTCATTTCGGTCATATCGGTCAGTCCAGTTATTGGTTTCCGGCGACAAGCGTTCATCGCCATCAGAGAATTGCAGGACATCAATGTTTTTGAGATAGTCTGTGCCTGTGCCGCCGGCCACTTCCGGCAATTTATCGGCAACCCGCGTAACTTTCTCATAGCCTGCTTCGCTGTCATAAACTGCGACTTCAATCGTTTCATAGCCATCTGCGGTGCGCACGGCTTGGCCATTGTCGCCAATCTTAATGTAAACTTCATCAATGATATAGCGCGCCTTAGTGCCACTGCTATACTCAACACGATCGTCAGAAACCCAGGAATTATTCTGCCCGC